>NZ_JAIQZA010000187.1 GCF_020164485.1 Salegentibacter tibetensis | reverse complement strand
CAACGTAGATCTAACTGTTGTAGTCGCATTTTCGCGGCTATTGCAGTTAGATGGTGTTGTCTGCTGTTTATCTTATCGGCTACGATCAGGTTAACAGGGACTGTTGATTGAAGCGCAACAATAAAAATACTTCTTTTAAGGTCCGTGCCCCGTTTACATTGTGTTTAGAAGTAGATCTAAACATCCGTGGAATAAGGGACGGGCTTTTCA
>NZ_JAIQZA010000186.1 GCF_020164485.1 Salegentibacter tibetensis | reverse complement strand
GTTTTCAATAACAAGTATTTAAACATGCGGATAGGACTTTCTGCATTTCTCCCATTAGTTGCACAATATTTATCTACCAGTTCATCGTGGATAAAGGAAAAATCAATCAATTCATTGATTCTTCTAAGAAGATTGCCCTTGGGTACGATTAAATCATATAGATCGGAATACGCACTTAACTGAATTTTTTGTTGCTGCAATAACATATATAAGTCGCGGTTAA
>NZ_JAIQZA010000185.1 GCF_020164485.1 Salegentibacter tibetensis | reverse complement strand
AAATGCAGGGGGCACTTGCTATTTTCGCCGTAAACCTCAAGAGAATTCTTAAATTAACTATATAAGTCCGAGATCTTGAGGGAAGTAAGCTTAAAAAGCGATCAGAAGGGTTATTAGACCATTTTGAAGCATAGAATAATAAAAATATCTACACCTTAAAAATCACCAATAAAAAAAGCGACCAAGTCAAAAAATATATTTTTGCTTGATCGCCTTCATAAAATTACCTCAAAGGA
>NZ_JAIQZA010000184.1 GCF_020164485.1 Salegentibacter tibetensis | reverse complement strand
ATATTTATGAACTCAAATGGGTTGTAAGAAAATCACATACCGGAATTTTACTTTTTTGGAGGTCATCCACCGAAAAAATGCGACCGAAAATTTTATTTTGGGCTTAAACAGAGTACACTTAGGGAACGTACGACTCACCTATGCAGACCTGAACAATAATGGCACTATAGAGGCAAGCTCTGAAATCCTCGATGAGAAAAATTATTATCCTTTTGGTGGGGAACACGCTGGATATAATACTG
>NZ_JAIQZA010000183.1 GCF_020164485.1 Salegentibacter tibetensis | reverse complement strand
AGGCAAAAAGCCCGGCCTCATTATAATGACCTTTTAAAGATTTAACTATCAGTTCTCTTTTTGTTTTTAAAACGCTGCGATGGCACATTTCAACTAAAACATCTGGATTCCTTTCTCCAGCTAAAATAGCCCTGATGATCTTCAAACCGCTTGCTCCGTGCACCTGGCTCAAAACTTCTTTTAAACGTATATTCATCATCGTAAGGGCTTTTTGCATGTGATTGACATGCATGGCAGCGCTACGGA
>NZ_JAIQZA010000182.1 GCF_020164485.1 Salegentibacter tibetensis | reverse complement strand
CCTGTTTTACCAGGACCTCGAAGAAGATAAACCACACATCCCGGAACACGATAACTTGCGGGGTGCTTCTGCATATAAATAATAAACCTTTTAAATCTAATGAATATGAACAACAATCAGACTATTGAAAAACTAAAACAAATGCGCCTGGGGGCTATGGCCCAGTTGCACCAGCAGCACATAAAGGACAACCGCATAGAGAATATCACTGCTGATGAATACCTCGCTCTGCTGATCGATCACCAAT
>NZ_JAIQZA010000181.1 GCF_020164485.1 Salegentibacter tibetensis | reverse complement strand
CATTCGGTCCAGGAGTTTATTGGCCGTAAAATACATGGTTTTAAGTTCCTGTGCACAGGCCTGGAATCCCAAGGCACAAGCGATAAATGATTTGCCTACTCCGGTTGGTCCTGTAATAATTAGGTCCCTTGATTTTTTAATCCAGTCTCCCTGTTGTAAACGAAGCAGCATATTTTTATCTATACCTCTGGGCTGATTAAAATTGATTTGTTCAAAGGAGGCTTGTTGTTTAAACCGTGCCTGGCGGA
>NZ_JAIQZA010000180.1 GCF_020164485.1 Salegentibacter tibetensis | reverse complement strand
GCTCCAGGCGTTTGTAGTATAAAACAAAGCCGCCCCGCTCCCAGTGAAGCAGCTTGAGATGGGTGCGATTCCGATTAAGAAAAACGAACACATCACCGCTGGTAGGCTCCCTTTTGAGTTCATTTTTCACCAATCCGCTCAGACCATTAAAGGATTTTCTCATATCACAAGACTTACGATAAAAGTGATAATTATGGGAGGAACCTAAGGAGAACATTAATACAGCTTAACTAACCGGGCAATAAGTCC
>NZ_JAIQZA010000179.1 GCF_020164485.1 Salegentibacter tibetensis | reverse complement strand
AGGGAGAATCGATGAGAAAATTTAGAAAATAAGAGCAAAAAAAATTTAATTAACTTAACCGAAATTTTAGAAGAAAAGTGTCCGTTTTGAAACGGAACGCCTGTCCGCTTTCAGCGGATTATGCAATAGTCTGATTGTTGTTCATATTCATTAGATTTAAAAGGTTTATTATTTATATGCAGAAGCACCCCGCAAGTTATCGTGTTCCGGGATGTGTGGTTTATCTTCTTCGAGGTCCTGGTAAAACAGG
>NZ_JAIQZA010000018.1 GCF_020164485.1 Salegentibacter tibetensis | reverse complement strand
ATTCCGCATCCCACGGAAATAACCTGCTCGTAGTCAATTGCTTTCATCCCAATAAGTTTTTACATCACTTAAATTTAAGCAAAAAACTCATCGGTGTTTGCGTGGGCTAAATCATGGGTATTTCATACTATTAAATTCGGTTAAAATTTATTTTTATCAAAGATATAAAATATTTTTAGATGAGTCTAAAAATATTTTATGATATAGCTAATTTTTTATAATTTCTAATTCTTTTATTGCTAGAAAAATGAATATTGGAGATGCCGGAAAAGATGATATGATCGATTTTAAACCAGGTTACGGACAATTCCAACCCATGTTAGCAAGTGGTAAAACCCCTAAGAAATCGAATCACCCTCATTTAAATTTTAGTTCTGAGCGACAGCGAAGAATCTCTAAATCATCATGCTGTTGTAAAACAACCTTCAATAAAAGATTTTTTCGTCCTAATTATTCAAACCAACCGAGAAATCAATCGGACTAAGGATGACAGCATCGATATTTATTGTCATTCATTAAAACCAATCTTTCTCTATAACAAGTTTTATAAATTGATTCAGGAAAATACAGGGTTTTACCCATTTTTAATTTTCAACAATGACTATAACTTGTTGATTATAAAATAGTTAAAAAAATGTTATGAGACAGTTAAAACTATCACGGATTGTTGCAATACTCATTGCAATTTTCTTGTTTTCTTGCAGCAAGGATGAAGAACGAACCGAGAAAGTTGATGAAACAGCAAGTATTGCTTTTTCTGCCATTCTTGAAGATCTAAACAATAGGAGCCAGAGTAAACAAGCTGCGGCCGACATTCCTGCTTGTTCAGAAGGCACTCCTGCTTATGTAAAAATTGTACTTTCCCGAAATGGAAATTCTATTGTTGGTTCAACAGAAGTTCCCTTTAGAGTTGATCTTGTCCCAGGACAGATGTTCACTCGAGAAGCACCCGAATTAAAACTCGACCAGGGAGAGTATTCACTGGATGTTTTCCAGGTTTACGATGACAGTGATAATCTGATCTGGATTGCTCCCAGATCTGGATCCATGGCTAATTTTGTTGACTCCCCTTTACCAATGACAATCAATCTTGAAGCAGGAGTTAAAAAATATATTGATGTCTCTGTTCTTTGTTTTGATGATCGCCTTGTAAATGAGTACGGGTATCTTTTCTTTGACATCCATGGTAACAGGGCTATAGAATTCTGTGTTTTTGGTAATTTCTGCGATTCTAACGGCAGACACTTTCCGGCTGCATTTAGTGTGAATTTATGGAAGTTCAGCGGGGATTCCAATAATCCAAAAGGTCAGATTATAATCGAAGATTCTCAAAATACCGTAGGTGTTAACAGTGATGGAGATAATTTTGCAGAACCGCTATGTTTGGTTTTACCAGACTCTGAGGGTCCGGACGATTTTTATGTAGAAATCACCTTACTTGATTCGGAGGCTTATGATACTCAGGAAAGAATTATTCGAAGAGGAATCATTTCTGACGAGGATGTAAGGGCTCTTTTCATAGATGAAGACAAAGCCGATTATTACCATTTTAGAGAAGGGTCCTGTCAAATGGAAGATTCTCCCGCTCTTTTTGTTGATCTGGAGATGGAATTAATTGGAGAGGGATTTGTATCTCCTCTGGGAGTCGTTCCCTCGCCAGACGATTCTAACAGACTGTTCGTGATTGACCAGATCGGTAAGATTTGGATCATCAACGAAAATGGAGAAACTTTGGCGCAACCTTTTCTTGATATAACCTCGAAGGTTATTGACTTAAATCACCATTACGATGAAAGAGGACTTCTTGGACTTGCCTTTCATCCACAGTATGAGATTAATGGTCGCTTTTTTGTTTATTATACAGCACCGCCACCACCTGGAGGACCAGAGCCGGGAGAACAATGGGACAATTTAAGCCGTATATCCGAATTCCGGGTTTCCGGAGGAAATCCTTTGCAAGCAGATTTTAGTTCTGAGCAGGTAATTCTTGAAATAAAGCAACCGCAGTCCAACCATGAAGGAGGCACTTTAGCTTTCGGTCCAGATGGTTACCTGTATATTTCCATCGGAGATGGAGGAGGTGCCGATGATGTAGGGCCAGGACATGTACCTGATTGGTATGAAGTAAATGCCGGCGGTAACGGCCAGGATATTGAATCTAATCTTTTAGGTAATATTCTACGGATTGATATTGATGTTGCAAAACCATATGGCATTCCAGCAGATAATCCTTTCGTAGATCACCCCGGCTTAGATGAAATTTACGCATATGGCTTCCGTAATCCCTACAGGTTCTCCTTCGATATGGCTGAAGATCACAGATTGTTTGTGGGTGACGCAGGACAGGTTCTTTGGGAAGAAATAAGTGTTGTTGAAAAAGGAGGAAATTATGGTTGGAATGTTATGGAAGGAACTCATTGTTTCAATGCTTCTAACCACGATACGGTTCTTCCAAGCTGTCCTGATGTCGACATTTATGGCAATCCTTTAATTGATCCTGTTATCGAGATGAAAAACCATCACAATCCGCTTGGAGGAAGAACTCTGGTTATTGTGGGAGGTTATGTCTACCGGGGAAATATAAAAGCGCTTCAGGGACAATATATCTTTGGTTCCTTTTCACATTCTCACCATCACCCTGCGGGGGAAATCTTCTTCAGCAATCCTCATGGACCAGGTTTGTGGGGCTTCCATGAACTGGAGATTGGAGGTCAGGATACTCTTGGGTATTTCCTTAAAGGATTTGGTCAGGATCTCCAAGGGGAAATTTATGTCGCTGTTTCTCTTAATATGGGGCCACATGGAAATACTGGAAGGGTTTTTAAAATTGTACAGTAATATTCTTTTTTATAAATACTATAACCGGGGGAAGTTATTCTTCTTCCGGTTATCTTTTTTCATTTAGCACAAAATATATTTGAATCTTATATAATTCTGCCCTTCCTTCCCTTACTTCAAAAAGGCTTTAGAGTTTTCTAGAAATTCTTCAGCTATATTTTAATAAAGCAATGGGATAAGATCTTAATTTTTTATTCTGTTGAAAATCAGGTCACATATTATGATCTGAATTCCGCAATCTTTCTTTTATTTTGCCAGGTATATATCTGAATATTAATACCTTTATACAAGACGATACAAATGGCATCAAAATTTTGGTTCACAAATCGTCAACATCGAAAATAAGTTATCAGTATTTATAGGCTGTTTGAGAAATCGGTGAATCCTGGCAAGGTCACTTAAAGCAGTAAGTTCGCACGGTAGTGCGGACTTTTTTGTTTTTCGCAAAAGCTGAGCATTGCTCAAAGCTTTGGAGGAAAACAAAAAGTGCAATGCCCCATAGGGCAGGGCAACTTTCTATTTTCTGATGGGAACTCAAAGGAAGAGCAAAGCTAATCCTGGCAAGGTCACTTTTTAAAAATATAAATAATCACAACACATTGTAAGTCAATGTTTTGAGATTTCTTTGCCTAATATTTAAATTTTTTAATCCACCATTAATCCACATCCATTACTTTCCTCCCATCATATTTCCCAGAATATCCTGGTTAATATCTATTTCCTGGCAATTATTAAAATCAGGAATTTTAAGATTCCTATGTGAAGGGTATGAATAGGTCACGGAACCGCCCTTTCCT
The DNA here is from genome assembly GCF_020164485.1 of Salegentibacter tibetensis. GTDB lineage: Bacteria > Bacteroidota > Bacteroidia > Flavobacteriales > Flavobacteriaceae > Salegentibacter > Salegentibacter tibetensis. Next base: position 82,184 of record NZ_JAIQZA010000018.1, on the reverse strand, counting down.
TCAGTCGAATAAATTTTTTGAAGCCTGTTAAATTTATCAAATAACACATAGCTTCCTTTTTCCTTTCCTTCGGTCATCGTGAATTTCTGACAGGAACCACCGTCGCAGCTCACACTGCTCTTTTCAAATTTCCCCTGAGAATTTAGATGTTCAGGGTTATATAAGTAAGCCCATCCAGTAATGGGAGGGAAGTTGGAGGGAGCCGCCTGCATTCCAAAATTGTTTTTATAGTAATCTGCTTTTATTTTTTCTATATCCATCCCTCCCGGCAGGGTCTTACCTTTTAAACCTTCTTCCATTTGCGTAAAAGCTTTTTCCAGGTTAAGTTTTGCTTTTATGCACCCATTGTCACTCTCCATGTACATATAATTTTCTCTATCAAAATAGATAGGTTTCATTTTTGGATCGTTGAGATCCAGCTTCATGGCCATGGTCTCCGTATTGAGTTGCATGATTATTTGCTTGTCATCATATTCCAGAATAGAAGTTACTCCCGGAAAGCTCAAAGGATTATTTGGGTCTATAGTTGCGATCTTTTCATTTGGACCGGAATTTGACCTGGTATTTGTAGTTTCTGAAGGCCTGTTATTCGTAATATTTGTATTTCCAGAAGTTGAATTATCTGAATTTACATCAAGGCCTTTTATATAAAGATCCTGAAAGGGCATTTTAACCTCTACCGCAGAAGGAACATTGACGCTGACAGGAGAATATTCAAATTTATAAGAACCATCTCCCTGAGCTTGCTGAGTATTAACATTTGCATAGACCTCGGACAGGCGACCTTGCTTATCAAATAATACCCAGGAACCTTTGTATTCAGGGTCTATATACAGGAATTTAGGACAATTTCCGCCAGTGGGACATGGGCCGGTTGTTTCCTCATATTCTCCAGTTCGGAAATGTTCGGGTTTATAAATAAATGCCCATTCCACGATTTGAAATGTATTAAGGTTCATTCCTTTATTCTTGAACTTTTCAGTGGCCTCCAGCGTAGGTCCAGCGGGAAGTTTTAGCATAGATATGGATATCATGGGCATCATTAAAGACATAGCATCAGACTTCATCAAACCGGTCTTTTCCCAGCGTCCTTCACCATCGTTATAAGCATACTGATATCCCTCGCTATCTATATAAATGGGATATTCAGAATTGGGTGCGGTCCTCCGGGCGGCAATTTCTTCACTATCAAAATAGTATTCACTTCCCTTTCCCTTACTATCAGATGTTCTAACAATAACATCTGAAGTGTAGAAAGATCGTTTTGCTTCGGTATTTATAAGCTTAGCTTTATTAGCATCAGGATCTGGCTTTTGAGAGTTCGTACTGGCCGGATTGGATTTCTGGTTTGCTACAGAATCGAAAGTAGTTTCAACTACCTGTTCGGTTTTCTGCTCTGTTTTTTTCAGCAGGACCTTTTCAGTTGTATTTTCAACTTTTTTCTTGAGCTTTTTTAATATTTGCGCTTCGGCATTAAAGCCTGTGATGATAAAACTAAGAATGAGTAATAATAATTTTGAATTCATGACACTGCCTTTTAATTGAAAACAATAAGTTAAGAGGTTCTGGTAAACAGTACCTGGCAGTTGGGAAGTATAAAAATGGGGGGTGTACAGTTATTATTAACCGAAAACTAAAATAGGTTAAGAGTTATTCCTAATTACAAATATACACCTTTTTTAGGTGCTGATAAACTCAAAAGATAGAATTAGGGAGCTCTTTATCCTGGTGGTACGGAAGGCTAATATGCTGAATGGTTTAGTGGATTGTTGAATTAAATCTAAAAATTATTTAATTCTTATGTTTCTTCTTAATATATTGTTAATAACTATGAAGGGAGATATAAACCCGAGGCCGGATAATTTTTAAATTTGGAGTCCCTACACTATTACAATTAAAAGCTTTTTTTCCTGAAACGTAAATCGGACTCTTTTTAAGAGTCAGGATTTTAATTTTTTGGGAATTTTATCAGGAAAAATAAAAATAAGCCCAACAGTAATCCTATAGAAGTTTTACGAGGGTGTTTGAAAAAAGACAACTCATTGCTGAATTGGAAAGCATCAATGTGATTGACGGAGGCGAAGCCATGTAGTTTTTTGGCTATTTCTAAAGAGAAATTTTAAAAATTGGCTTAGTGAATTATTTTAAAAAAATTGAAGTGTGTTGATCCGGTTTATGGAATTTTACTTTTTTCCATATAAGCCTGCCAGGTAACAAGGACATATTTTTTTCTTCCGTTTTCAACTCTGCTGAGGAATCCAAATTCATAGACGAAGAGATATACATCTCCATTTTTATTTTTCCAGTAATGCGTAAAAAAGTTGGAATCAAAACCCTGTTCTTTTAGTATTGCAGCCCTAACCGTTGCTTTCCCAGCTTTGTTATAAGCCTTAAGGAGTTTACGGTTGGTTTTTAATTGTTTATCTACGCGTGCATAGAAACTATAATTGTCTTCCTGCATTTTTCGATAATGCCAGGCACTTTTGCAGTAAGGGTCACAGAATTTTTTGTCACTTCGTCCCTTAAGTTCTTGTTGGCAGGCAAGGCAATATTTTTGGTTACGTGTCATAGTAGCCGCTTTAAGCGTATAATATACGAATAATATACCTCTGTGGTCATATTACAAGGTGTTTTTACCTGTATATTTAAGAATGGTTATGGAAAATAAGTATATAAGCCTGAAGCATTTAATGATCTAGAAGCGGAAATATATAGGCTTGCAGTTTTATGCCGATAGGGTGTTACAGGCAATTTAAAAAAAACCGAATGAGAAATACCATCTTTATTTTAATATTGAGTATAGTTTTCTGTAGTTGTTCAAGTTCATTAGTTAAGCAGACTGACCAGGAACAAATTTTATTAAAAGAAATAGAAAGTAAGGCTGTAACAATCGGATTTGAAAATGAGAAAAGTATTATAAGATTTGAAAAAGCGGACCTCGTAAATCTATTTAAAAAAGAAAATTCCGATTTTAGTACTCAAGTGAGAAAAGACAGAATTGAAAGGTTAGAAGACATAAAAGCTGATTCCATAATTCCGATATCAAGATCCTCCACTGAATCTTGGGAATTAGAGATAAAATTTAACGAATTACTGACCCAGGGAAAAGCAGAGGTTTTTAATAAACGGACTGGAGAATTGGTCGAACGAATCAGATATCTAAAATCTGTTGATAAACTTGGAAGAGTAGAAGTCAAGTATTCTTTTATAGATGGAACTGTTTTTTACAATACCGTATTAAAGTTGGGAGAATAAAACGCACTACAACAACATATAAAAACAATGCTCAAATCAGTCTCACATCGAATTTCCGTGCTCGCTGGCTTAGCAGATTGTCCTGCGGACAATCACGCTCGCCCGCTCGCACAGTTTTTATACGAGACGTTGGCAAACATTCCCCATAAAAAAACACCATTAGTTTCTTCGGCTAATGGTAAGGGAAAGAATCTTCAAAAGGGAGAAATCAGGGGTATATTGTTATGATATCAACAATATAATTTAACTTTAGGCGGAATTTTAAGCAAATTATTATAAAATTGTTCTATCTTGTTATAGAACATTTTGACCTCAACCAGATTGTATCATTCAAGAAAATCTTAAAATGTACTGATATGAAGATTCTAAATAAAATGTCATTATTAATGATTGTGATAATCATTTTTGGGTTTACTTCATGTAGTTCTGATAATTCAGAGAATAGCAAGGAATCTCAAGTTGAAGAATTAGAAGTTAAATCCGATGTGAAAAAAGAAGTTGAAGGAAACTGGCTTGAAGTTGGTGTTATTCGTGACGGACAACCAGTGATTACAGGGGACAAAAAAGCATTATTAGAATCTTGGAATTCGAATTTATTAAAATTATCAGGAATAAAAGGTGATTTTACTGATGTATATATTTATGGCACTGATGGAGGTTATCAATTAATTTTTAAAGGTTCTGTATTTCAATCTTCATTTTACGTAAAAAGAAATGATTCTGCCTCACTTTTTGCTGCAGGAGATACATCTTGTACGACTTCTGATTGCCCACAAGAACCAGAAGGTTGTGTTGTGAAATACGAATTAAGTAAGCCAGGAGCACCTGGTTATTGTAGTCCCTGTGCAAATGGTGGAAAATGTACTAAAACGACGAGCAACTTTTCAATGATATCATTTTAATTTCAAAAGAGTTAAATCAGTAAAGAATGTATTTTTAATTACAATTTGGGCAAATAGTCATATACTGTACTAATTGCCCTTTTTTATTTTATTGTTATGGCTTTAATATCAAATACAGATGGATAAAAACGCTTGCCAACAGCATATAAAAATAATGCTCAACTCATCTTGAATCGAAACTCCTTACTCGCTTGCTCAGCGGATTGTCCTGCGGACAATCACCTCGCCCGCTCGCACAGTTTTTATACGAACCGATGTGCTTAATTATTAGAAACCAATAACCAATGTTAAAATTCTTTAAAAATATTCGTCAAAAAATGCTGACCGAAAATAAATTTAGCAAGTATCTGGTTCTGTTAGTCTCCATGCTTATTATTAGTACTGCAGCCCAGGCACAGAACCTGGTTATAAAAGGAGGTTGGATGGTTAATGTTAAAGAGGGTATTGCCATTGAAAACCCCGGAATAACCATTGTAGCCGGTAAGATTTATGAGATTGGGAGTCCAAGCATGGAGTTCCCTGTACTCAGATTAGAAGATCAGGATTATATACTTCCGGGGCTTATTGACCTGCATTCCCATTATCATGTTCGATATGATGGTGTAACCAAAACCGATACCGTAGTTACTCCAAAGCTATTTCTGGCCAATGGTGTTACCACCACCTTTACAGCCGGTGATCCGAATCCGGAGTTAATCCTGGAATTCAAAAACAAAGTAAACAGACATGAAGCTATTGGACCGAGAATACTGAACTCGGGACCTTATTTTGGAACGGCAAATTCGGAATGGAATCAGGATTATACCAAAGAAGACATCTACAATATCGTTGATGAATGGGTCGCAAAAGGAGCACAGGGATTCAAGGCTAAAGGTATCAGCTACAACCACTTAAAATATTTAATTGAACGTGCCCATAGTTACGGTTTAACGGTTACGTCGCATCTAGGATATGGAGTAGATTCAAAGGATGCCATCGAGTTAGGCATTGACCGTGTTGAACATTTTTTAGGTGGGGAAATGCTGCTGGGTGAATCAAATCCTTACGTTGAAATTGCAAATCTGGATATGGAAAGGGACAGTGAGCGTATCGATGATGCAATGGACATGTTCATTGAACATGGGGTTTACTTAAACGCAACAATAGGAACCTATGGGGGCTGGTCCAGAACGGATGACGAGGCTTTTGAATATTGGACCGATGAATACAAATACCTTACACCTTTTACAGCAGATTCTATCAAGAGAACGGATACACTACAGCAGAATATTCAGCCGACTATTGCTATGGTTTATGAAAACAAGAAACTTTTGCTCAAGAAGTACTTTGATAAAGGCGGGAGAGTCACACTCGGAACAGACCGTCCATTTTATCTGGACCTAAACCTCGGGAACTATATGAACGGCTTCTTTGTACACCGGGAAATGGAGGTGATGACCGAAGCGGGAATCAGTAATGCCGATGTGTTGAAAATAGCCACCTTAAATAGTGCAGAAGCTATTGGTTGGGGAGATCGCATTGGATCCATCGAAGTATCTAAGCTTGCTGACTTCATGGTAATTAAAGGAAATCCACTGGATGATATTCAAAACACCAGAACAGTCCATACAGTAATTAAGGGGGGCATTGTCTTTGATTCTGAAGAAGTCCTTAAACAAGCAGAAGGGAAATTAGGTCCGGTAAGCGAAACCGAATGGTAATAATCGTGTTAAGCAGTATGCAAAATCATTGGTTCAAGACCTTGAAAATGATATTGCGATGCTTAATGTAAGCCAGTTTCAAACGAAAAAATTTAAAAAGAATAGATTGCTTAAAAGCTATATTCTTTCTTTAAAATTAGCCAATTTGTCAAATACTGATCTTTACGTCCATACTGATGATATCAGGTATTGGCCTTATATCTGATTATCCTTATTAATAACATTTTGATTCCTGTATTATCGCAGAATTCAGATACATTTTCTTACGTGGTATTAATAGCAAATTTTTTTATTGTTATCGGATATTTCGTTTTCCTAATAAAATCATTTCTAAATCAAAATCAATTCTATAAAACAATAAATCAAGATTACGGAACTGAAGGCGCGGTGATGTATTTTTTCCTTGGAATACCTTTTTACTTCTTAATGTTCTTTTATTTTCGAAAACAGATGAAAGAAAAAATGAAAGAGATAAAATAACTGTGCCTGACAACATATAAAAACAATGCTTGCTGCGCCTGATTGTGCTGCGCTGTTCCCTTTGGTCGGAACCTGCGGACTCCCGAAGCGTTGGGAAAGCTCGCCAGCTCATCCTATTCTATACGAGACGTTGTGATGCATATAACCAAACTATGAAAAAAATAATAATATTAATCCTATGCGTAATTACCAGCTGCGCAACGAAGAAAATAACCAGCGAATCTGATTCAAATATATTTTACCCAATTGGTACGGAAAACTCAAAATTTAACTACGCGAATTCAAATGCCTTCGTAGATCATAGAGATATTTCTAAAACAAAGGAATTTGATGGAAGAATGTATCAAACTCGTGTAATTGAATATTCCTGGGGTAAAAAAGTAGAAACTTTTTATAGAATTGAAAATGCTAGTGTTTTTTACTATGATATGAAATCAGAAACCGAAAATTTGATTATGCCAAAAAATCCAATAGTCGGTTATAGATGGACAAATTGGGACAAATCGTGGGAATACGAAATAATTGAGCTTGACGGAGAATTGGAAACACCGGAAAAAAATATTCAGATCTATTAGTTATGAGAGCTCGTCAATTAGAGGATAGAGATGAAACAAAGTTGACTGTATACTTTAATTATTACCAGCAAAATGTGGGTAAAGTTGCAAGTGTCGGGAATGGGGAATTAATGACTTATAGGACATATTAGAAAGAAAATAAGCATAACAATATAAAAACAAACTAAACCAGTCTCGACCTGAAAGTTCTTACTCCCTAGCAACGCCTGATTGTGCTGCGCTCTTCCTTTCGGTCTGAACCTGCGGACAATCACGCTCGCCCGCTCGCATTGTTTTATACTAGAAGTGTTATAAAATTAAGGCAGGGAGCAAAAAAAGTAAAACAGATGTCTATCGAAAAAATTAAATCTCTCAGAAAAGAACTCCATAGATATCCTGAGCTGTCGGGGGAGGAGATAGAAACGGCTGGACGGATTAAGAAATTCATAGAAAAACATCATACCACCAAAATCATTGAAAATATTGAAGGAAATGGATTAGCAGCTATTTATGAGTTTTCAGATAGCGGTCCCACTATTGTAATTCGCTGCGAATTGGATGCGCTTCCCATTGAAGAAGTAAATGATTTTGAGCACCGCTCGCTGATTCAGGGCATATCCCACAAATGCGGCCATGACGGTCATATGGCCATAGTCGCCGGACTCATCTTCTGGCTAAAAGAACAGGATTTTAAGCACGGAAAAGTAGTATTGCTTTTTCAACCTGCAGAAGAAACAGGAACCGGTGCACCTGATGTTTTAAACGATAATAGGTTTAGGGAATTAAATCCCGATTACATAGTCGCATTGCATAATATTCCCCGGCAGCCTTTGCATTCCATTATAATCCGTAGCGGTAATTTTTCTTCTACGGTGCAGAGTGTCGCTATTCAACTGAAAGGTAAAGAGTCGCATTCTGCTGAACCCGAACACGGAGTCAATCCGGCATTGTGCATTGCTGAGCTCATACAAAAATTTGATACGTTAAATATCAATGATTCTGCTAAAGAAGATTTCCGGCTTTGTGTGCCTATTTATTCCAGTATGGGAGTAAAATCCTATGGCATTTCTGCCGGCTTTGGTGAGATACATTATACCTTAAGGACCAGAAGTGTAGCGAAAATGAAACGGCTAATGCAGAACGTTGATAGCATTTTATTGGAAGTTTGTTCAAAGTACAAATTACCCTACACAGCAAAATGGTTTGATTATTTTCCCGCCGTAGTGAATGACGACTTTTGTAACCAGGTTATTTTAGCTACCGCAAAAACCTGTGATTATGATATAATTGAGAAAAGCACCCCTTTTAAATTTGGAGAAGATTTTGGCTGGTATTCTGAAAAATACAAAGCCGCTATGTTTGGCATAGGCGCCGGATTGCAATCCCCTGCGCTACATCAAACCAACTATGATTTCCCTGATGAAATTATAGAAACAGGAATGACTATGTTTAAAGGAATAATTGAGAGAATATTGACATATCGATAATAAAATATGAGTACTAACAAAATAAAAAGAAACCAAATGACCAACAAAAAGCAGGGAACGAAAGCGGTATGGGGAGGACAAAGCGAATTGTTTTATCAAGGAGCAACCCAGGTACCTATCGTAAATAGTGTAACTTTTGGATATGACAATGTAGATGACTGGTTTGATGTGGCCATTGGGAAAAAAGAAGGACATATCTATAGTAGAAACACCAATCCAACGGTAGCAGTTTTCGAAGAAAAAGTAAGAGTTCTTGAAAATGCTGAAGCAGCTACCAGCTTTTCAACAGGTATGGCCGCGATAAGTAACACCTTGTCAACTTTTTTATCCCAGGGAGATAGGGTTGTTTCTATCAAAGACACCTATGGTGGTACGAGTATTATTTTTTTAGAATTTCTTCCTAAAAATGGAGTTGAGGTAAGTCTTTGCGATACCACAAATCATGAAGAGATTGAAGCAGAAGTAAAAAAAGGCTGTAAAATGCTTTACCTGGAAACACCTACAAATCCAACATTAAAAGTACTAGATTTAAAAAGGCTCATTAAAACTGCACACGATGCAGGGGCTTTGGTTGTTGTAGATAATACATTTGCAACTCCAATCAATCAACAGCCACTGGAGCTTGGTGCTGATATTGTGTTGCATAGCGCTACGAAATATCTAGGAGGTCATTCCGATGCAATGGGAGGAGTAGCTTGTGGAAATAAAGATTTAATACAACAAATATTCCATTACCGGGAAATCAACGGAGCCAGCTTACATGCAAATACTGCCTACATGTTATTGAGGGGGATTCAAACACTGGAATTAAGGGTTATGCGACAAAATGAAAATGCGCTTAAGTTGGCTGAATATCTGGAAAAACATGAAAAAATTGAACAGGTTTTTTATCCAGGATTGGAATCACATCCCGGACACAAAACTGCATCTGAGCAAATGACAGGATTTGGAGGAGTATTGGCGTTTTCCGTTAAAGGAGGTTTCAACAATGTGAAAGTATTCCTGAATAATTTGGAGCTGGCTCATTTAGCAGCAAGTTTAGGTTCAGTAAGCACATTGATAGGTCCTCCAAAAGTAACAAGTCATGTTGAAGCCACAGTTGAAGAACGAAAACAGTTGGGTATTCCTGAAAACCTAATACGCTGTGCTATAGGGATAGAAAATATAGAAGATATTATTGCTGATTTTAATAAAGCTCTTTTAAAAATCTAATTAACAATCCATTGAATAACTTTTGATAACAATGACAAGCGTTTTATAAATCCATAATTTGGCGTAGGTAAATTTTATAAATATGAAAAGCCCTGCAACCGGATGAAAATCTAATAAGAAATGCAATTAACGATTGAAAAATGGAACGCCTGAATGTCCTGCGCTGTTCCTTGCGGTCGGAACCTGCGGACAATCAAGCTCGCCAGCACTGTTTTTTTGCGAGACGTAAAACCATATGTATAAAATTAGACATTTCAACCCAAAAACTTAAACTTATTAATATGATTAGATTTAGACTATTCTTCAATGTTTTTGCTATCGCTTTAATTATACTCAGCTGTAGTAGTGAAAATGACTCCTTAAAAGATCCAGATTTAAACTCTCCACCTAATGCAGGCTCAACACAAGAATCAACGATTGAATTTCTAAAACAAAACGAAATAAAAGACTCTATTTTTACAATTAATAGTGTTGTTCAATTAAACGATAGCAGTTATACCTTAGCCGGTGGTGTTAGATATGATGGGAATTACGACAAAAATGTGCTAATTAAACTAGACAAATACGGCAACAGAGAATGGTTGGAAATTATGGAGCATACCAGCACGCCAAGAGGAATAGAAAAGTTATTTCAAAACGGAAATGGATATATTGGATACCTAGGTAGTTATTTTGGGACCGAAAATTCATCTCCCTTAATACATTTTAGTAATACCGGAGAAGTTCTGGGTGAATTTCATAATCATAATATGCTGGGTCTTGATATAATAAGGGATGAGAATAATTTTGTAATCGCCGGAAGAAATCAAGGTGATTTGCATATTCAAAAAGTCACCACATTTGGAGAAATTATTTGGTCTCGATCATTACAATCTTCTTCTTCAGCTTCCTCCATTACTAAACTCACAGATGGTAATTACATTTCGATTGGAGGTTATAATTTCTCTCACCCGGGTGATTACCTCCATAAGCTAAGTCCTGAGGGCCAAAAAATTTGGTCCAGACATTTTAATGGAATGAAAGTTCTAGCAATTTCCGATAATGGATTTATAGCTATTACAGGTCGTGGTGAGGAATTAAACTTTGCTAGATTTGATGAAGATGGAAATAAAATATGGAGTAAAGAATTAGAAAACAGAAGTTTAAATGATCTGTCAACTGTTAATATTTTCAATTATAATATGGAATATTTTGTTTGCTCTTATGAGAACGAAAATTTTAATTTAAACCTATTAGTTCTTGATCCAGATGGAAATGAAATAAATTTACTCACAATTGACGACCTCCCAACTGCGAATTACGGTGCAGTATCCAAAACAATTGATAGCGGTATTTTTATAACCCGTACCCGACATTTGGATCAACTTGATTTTATCAAATTATCTTACGAGACTATTTTTACAAATACTCCTAATAATTAATTTTTTATTATCATTCTTTGGAGATAGATTTAAGTGAAAGTGAAAGTGAAAGTTCATCATCTATGAAAGAATTGATCTTAAACTCAATTACCAGCAATAAACCATCAAGTTAACATAAGCGCTAGGATAAAAGGCCGGGTATTAAAAGAATTAAATTCTCTTTATCAACAAACCAAGTTGATGTTGATAAATCCTCTTTTCTACCTTTGCAACTGGGGTTATCTGAAACCTTTTTAGCACTTAAAAAAGATATGAAATGTTTTAGTTTAATATTTATAATTTTTCTCTTTTCGTTGCATAGTTCGGCTCAGACTTCTGCCCCAAATTCTCCAGTTTTCATAATTATAGAATCGGACACAATTCCCCAGGGAAATTGGAATTTGAACTATATGCTGCCGAGTAGACGGTCGTTTGAACAATGCACCTTGTGAAGTAATAATTGAAGGTAAAAATATTACTCTTCAGCAAACTTCCGAGACTAATCTGACCGGAGGAAAGATCATTGCTAAAAGTATTTTATTGGTCTCAAAACGGGATTTAAACCCTGCAATTTTATTGCAGCACTTTAGTATTGCGAAAAATCTATATTTTCGAGCTATGAGTTATCAACGAAAAGGCTCTCACACTGTCAGTTATTTGACTTGTCACTTTGTTTGGGTGACTAAATATCGATACAAAGTGCTTCAAGGCGATATTCAGGCGGGTTGTCGTAAACTTTTAGTCATGTGAAGCAGAAGGAATAGAGATATTAAAAGGAGTTGTTAGTTTGGATCATGTTCACATGCATATTGAATATGCCCCTAAACTATATGTAAGTAATATACTGAAGAAGTTTAAAGGGAGAATGTCTAGAAAACTTCAATAAGAATTTCCAAAACTGAACGTCAGGAGATTGTGCGCGGCGGGGGATTAGTTATAATACTCCTCATTGTTTTCCGACAACAGTTCCTTCCATCTCCCATTTTCTGCAAACTCTTTGATAGTACTGTTACGGTTCTTGAGGAAATTGGTCATATAGGATTTGAGAAATAATGTATTTGCAAGCTTCCCCAGAATGCCCAGAGGAGCCTGAAAATTAAAAATGTCTTTCATCATGGTGCCTTCTTCCGTTGCGATGAAATGGTGTTCATGTCTCAGACTTTTAAAAGCACCTTTCTCCATTTCATCTGCAAAAAAATGGGGCCGATCAAGTTCTGTGACCCTGGAGGTAAGATTTTGAGTTACCCCAAAGTGCTTTCCCCGGTAGGTGACAGTTTCATCCAGGCCAATTAATCCGCTCGTTCTTCCTGCAACCGCTTTTTCACTGGAGTCAGTCACAAACTTTGACTGAAGATCAATACTTCTTGACAAATCAAAAACAATGTTCCTGTTTGCTTTTATTGGGGTTTGTAACTTTATAATTGGCATGTCATAAATTTTAATGAGTTCTCACTTTACTAATTTAAGAAAAGGAATCATACCAGGAGATGAAATTTTTTTTCGAATCAAGAACCACTGCGAATACGCATATCTCCTATGACATTTAAATGGAAGGTCAGATTTTAAGTATACGCTGGAAAACGTGAAATGAAAAAAAGCCTGACGAAACTTTTGAGTTGCCCCATTATTGTGATTAAAACGCACTACAACAACATAAAAAACAATACTTAATTTAGTATCGAATCGAAACCTTAGCCAGAATTTTAAGAACGACACAATGAAATATAACTTATATCAAATTAATTCATTTACCGACAAAATCTTTTGTGGAAATCCAGCATGTGTCATACCACTTGACAAGTGGCTAGCAGACGATATATTGTTGAAAATAGCGAAAGAAAACGCTGTTGCTGAAACTGCTTTTTTCGTAGATAAGGGTGACAAAATACATTTGCGTTGGTTTACCCCTGAAATTGAAATGGATTTGTGCGGACACGCAACACTTGCAACTGCACATTGCTTAAAGACGATACTTAATTACAAAAGTGATAAAATTGTTTTTGAAACTCTAAGTGGAGATTTAACTGTTTTTATTGATAAGGAACTTTACAAAATGGACTTTCCTTCGAGAATGCCAACATTTGATATCTTGCCAGAAATTATTCAAAACTCACTAAATATTAAACCCAAAGAAGTTTTGAAATCAAGAGATTATGTTTTGGTTTACGACAGCGAAACAGAAGTAAGAAACATTAAAATTGACAGGCAGTTATTTGACCAAATTAATCTTGAACCAGGTGGAGTAATAGTAACAGCCATTGGAGATAACTGCGATTTTGTTTCAAGATTTTTTACGCCACAAGCATCAATTTTAGAAGACCCTGTAACAGGTTCTGCCCACTGCTCTTTAGTTCCTTTTTGGGCGACAAGACTTAATAAAAAGGAACTCTATGCATTACAAGTATCAGAACGATTAGGGAAACTATATTGTGAAGACAAAGGCGACAGAGTTCTTATTAGTGGACAGGCAAAAACCTATTCAATTGGAAATTTGCGGATAGAATAAGCTAATGCCATTAACAACATTTATAAAGCATAGCCGGGACGAAGTGTAAATTTTAGATTTGCTCTTAATGCGTTCGGTGAAGTGGGACAGGACCTAGCTTCGAAAACCCTGTCAAGTGTGATACAAAAACCTTAGCGGTGATTTATAATAATTCATAACTGATAAAAGAAGGACCCAAATGTAGTAGCAGAATTTTATTAATTTTAGTAAGCAAACCTGATGTAAATTTTGTTTTAACAAAGTAATTCATAAAACCTTGGAAAATATTTTAAAAATAAATAGTATTATTTTTTTATTACTAATAGGTTGTGGATGCTCTTCATTGGAAAAACGGCCAGTAATACAAGATGTAAAAGGTGAGCATAAATTGACCTCAGATAAAATATGGTTATCACACGAACATATATTAGTCGATTTTATAGGAGCAGATAGCATACAACCAGATACCTGGAATCATGATTCGATAATCAAAGAAGTAATACCTTATTTCGAGGAACTTAAAGACTTTAATGTGAATTATTTCGTTGATGCAACACCTAATTACCTGGGGAGGGATGTAATACTTCTTGAAAAAATCACTAAAAAAACAGGAGTTAGAATTATTACAAATACCGGTCTTTATGGGGCTCGCAATAATGAGTTTATTCCTCAATATGCTCATGAAATGACAGCAGAAGATCTTGCTGAAATGTGGATTAATGAATACGAGAATGGCATTGATAAAACTTCTATTAAACCTGGATTTATTAAAATTTCCGTTGATAATTCTGATACCCTAAGTACAATGCATCAAAAATTGGTGAAAGCTGCCGCCCTTACTCATTTGAAGACAGGTTTAACTATAGCCTCACACACTGGAAACTCAAAGGGTTTATGGCCGCAATTGAAAATTCTTAAAGAAAATGGAGTTTCACCAGAGTCTTTTATTTGGGTGCACGCCCAGGCAGAAGATAATAATGACAATTATCTTAAAGCTGCGGAAATGGGATGCTGGATAAGTCTTGATGGAATAGGTTGGGAATTAGAAAAACATATAGAAAAAATATTATTTGCAAAAAGAAATGGAATTTTAAATAGAATTTTAATTTCTCACGATTCCGGTTGGTATGATCCACAAAAAGAAGATCAAGCTATCAAACCATTTACAAATATTTTCAAGAAACTCTTTCCGGAACTTAAATCGCAAGGTTTTACAGATGATGAACTTAGATTATTAATCAGTGTCAATCCATCAAAAGCTTTCTCGATAGAAATGAGAAATACCCATTAGATAAAAAAGATAAATAATATAAATACGGGACGTGGTGGTGCATTTAGCTAAATATAATTGAAATGAAAATGAAAGAGTTTTACAAGGACATATTTACATATCATAATCACTTCAACCAATAGCTGACTAAATAACTGATTAAGAATGTAAATAAATTCCCAGAACGTACAATTCCACTTTTAACAATGAAGCCCGGGCAGATGCCCGGGCTCTCCAGTGATGCAGGGTATCGAAAGGCTAATTACCTCCTGCTCTGTTAAGTTCTTCCAAGCTTTTTTGGCGAACCTTTTTGTTTGAATTGGATTGGCTGAAAGTATATCTGAGATTGAGGCTTACAGCACGATTGTCAAAGTATTGATTGATCTGGATCGTGTTGTCAAGAAAATTAGCATTGACATCCATTTCCATTCCTCTAAAGATATCTGTCGCATTCAAAGTTACATCCAGTTTATCATTGAAAAATGACTTTTTAAGACCGGTATCGATCCACCATTGGCTGTCAATATTATATACTCCGTAAGCCATAGGCCCTCTGTAAGTGCCGTTTACTTCAAAATTTATATCCCAGGGAAGATTAATTTGGTGGTTAGACTGGAACATATAAAACAGATTATCGTTTTCCACAGATTGTCCATCTATGGTAAGATCATAATTCTGCTGATTTAAGACCGCAGTGTTATTCACCTTCCAGAAAGAAGCTAATTCCACAGGAGCTACAATGGTAGCACTGTAATTAGTAAAATTGTCCAGGTTACGTGTCGTAAAGGCTGTATTACCGGTCTGCGAATCAGGGGAAGGCACTTCAATAAAGTAATCATTAGTACTGTCATAGGCCAGCAAGAGGTTGAACTTGTTAAAGAAAGTCTGGGTTAGCTTAAAAGAATCAGTTATCTGGGCTCGTAGATCGGGATTTCCCTCAACATAAGTATATGGATCCAGGTAAAATATAAAAGGATTGAATTTGCTATAATTCGGTCTTGAAATCCTTCTGCTATATGCATAATTCACCTGGTAATTTTCACTTACTCTCTGTTCAAGCATAAAGTTCGGGAAGAACTCAAGGTAATCCCTCTCGTTACTTTCGTTCATCGTAAAGGATCTACCCGCCCCATAGGTCTGTTCAGCCCTTAGGCCTGCCTGCAAATTCCAGGTGTCATTAAACCTGTTACTATAGCTCACATATGCGGCATAGATTTCTTCTTCATATTTAAATCTGTCACTATTGGTGGGATCCAGGCGGCGATCGTTATTCTCCGTTACGAAATACTTTAGATCACTGTCAGATATTACCTTACTGGCTTTTACTCCTAATTCAAGATTTGAATTGGCTGACAGAGGTGTTGTGAAATCTATTTTTGCAGCATAAATACTGTAGTCCGATATACTGGTATTGTCCAGTAATTCTAACCGCTCAGAATTATCGGCTGGATAAGTATAGGTGTTTGTGAAGCTAAAATTTTCTTCGTTCTCAAGCCGAACATAATCTACATCGGCTGAAATTTCAGTTCCTAAAGTATCCAGTTTTCCGGTGTAATGCAGGTTAAATTGTCCATTTTGAAAACTTTCATCCCTGTTGTTTAAAGCTTCCACATTTACATAAGTTCCATTTACAGGATGAGTAAGCGTGCTGTTGGTGTTCCAGTCTCCATCCACATCTTTATAGATAAGATTGGCCATAATCCCGATGCTATGATTTTCGTTCAAGTCGTAATCCGTTCCGATGCGAAGCGATGGCGTAAACTCCTCCTTTATGTCAAGTCCTGATTGTTCATAGGTGTTGAAATTGGCATTTCCCGGAAATGTTCTCGACACTTTTTGCGGCCTGTATCTTCCCCGTTCCGAAAGATCGAGGTTTGCATAGGAATTCCATTTGCCATTATTATGACTAAGATTGATACCCCCATTGAACAGGTCCTGGTTATTTACTTTATAACCCCCATAGATACTACCGGCAAGTCCGGTGCCAACATTTTCCTTAAGGTTTATGTTTAAAATCCCGGCGCTACCTTCCGCATCATATTTGGCTGAAGGATTATTGATTACTTCTATTTCTTCTATGTTTTCTGCAGGCATGCTCTCGAGTAAAGTCTGGAGTTCCTTAGCTGAAAGATAAGTCATACGCCCGTCGATCATAACATTTACTCCCCGATTTCCGTTGATCATAAAGTTCCCATCCTGTCCAACTGAAACTCCGGGTGCCCTGGAAAGCATTTCAAAAGCCGTTCTCCCTGCAGCAACAGCGGTTCCTTCTACTTTCATAACCATTTTACCATTTTCCACTTTTACACGGGGCCTCCAGCTATGGATCATAACCTCGTTAAGCATGGCCATTTCTTCCCGCATGGTTACCAACCCAAAATCCTTGCTGAAATCTGAACTTGCTATTTCAAATAATGGGCTAAATTTAGATTTAAAACCTATAGCGCTGAACCTTAGTACATACTTTCCATTTTTAGGGGATTTCACAGTAAAGGTCCCGTCCATCTCTGTAGTTGATCCCGTTACCAGTGTAGAATCGGGTAATTTCATTACTGCCACAGTCGCAAAAGGTATGGATTCTTCTTCCTGGTCCATAAGGCTCCCGCTGAGCAAACCCTCCTGAGCAATACTGATCTGTGTTATAAAACATATAAAAAAGGCGATTGCTAATTTTCGATACAACTTCATCACGTTTATTTTAATTGGTTAATAATTGATTTATGAAGCAAATATGACAGGAATTAACCCTCAGGAGAACCGCATTTCTGTGAACCGGGATTTTACCTGAATGAAACGGGATATATTCAATATGAAATGGAAAGGAGTTTTTTAAAATTGAGAGATCTTGCATATGAGATAGAACTCTAAACCATATGCGGATATGAGAAAACGAAGAAACCGTTTAATTTTTTACATTTACCTTTTGAATAAAATAAAAAGGATAGAACATTCAGCTAAAAATATTGACTCCACCCGGAAACGTTTCAGATCTTCTTTGATATTAAAGGATATTGGCATCGCAGCTTTAACAACTGTCCTTTTTTACCTAGTCAGGGTTTTTATGAACCAGGGCTATATTATGTTTCCCTCTTATCACAATCTGATCGAAATGGGTTTTACATTCGTATTCATCCTGTTTCTTTTATGGATACACCATTGGATTTCAGGTTTAATGGAATCTGATATTATGAAAGGAATTAGTCACCGTAACAAAATAATTATTGAGTTATTAATAGTCACTCTGGCGACTCTCCTATTGACCTTTATTATAATACTTCTTCCAATCATTTATATATTTTCTTCCGAGACCATTCTACCCGAACGGTTACGAACCGCCATTGTTATGACGATTATCCTTTCCCTGTTTTTCTATTTTCTAGTCGAACGGGAAAGGAGTAAAAGAAGACTTCAGGAAAAAATATTGCGATCAACCCAACTCCAAAAGGAGAATTATCAGGCCCAGATACAAAGTCTTAAAAACCAGGTGAACCCTCATTTTCTCTTTAATAGCCTAAATGTATTGAGTTCCCTGATCCGGAAAAACCAAAGCCAGGCCAGGGAATTCGTATACAGGCTTTCAAAAGTATACCGATCCTTCCTTGACCACAGCCATGAACAGTTGGTGCCACTCCAAAAGGAAATGGAATTAACAGAGGCCTATATCTACCTGCTGAGTACGCGATTTGGTGACAATGTTCGGTTTGAGATAAATGTCTCCAAAGATCATACACATTTATTATTGCCCCCCGGTTCTCTGCAAATGTTGGTCGAAAACGCTATAAAGCATAACGGCTCTACCCGAAAAAAGCCTTTGATTATTCAGATCTGTTCGGAAAAAGATGAATTGGTTGTGAAAAATAATCTCCAGCCCCGTCTGGAGAAAATGGAATCTACCAGGATGGGACTCAAAAATATTACCAGGCGATATAAATTTTTAACCAATAAGGAAGTGAAATTCAATACATCAGAAAAAGAGTTTATTGCCAAACTTCCATTGCTAAAAGTAGAAGTTTATGAGAATAGTAATTATTGAAGACGAAGCCTTTGCAGCCGATGTCCTGGAGTCAATGATCCTTGAATTGCGGCCGAAAACCGAAGTGTTGGAGAAGTTAGAATCGATTGAAGAAGCTGTGGAATGGTTCAAAATGAATCAACACCCAGATCTGGTGTTTTGCGATATTCACCTTTCAGATGGGAACAGTTTTGAGATTTTCAGGCAAACAGAGGTCAAATGTCCGGTAATTTTCACCACTGCATACAATGAATATGCTATTGAAGCTTTTAAAGTAAATAGCGTGGATTATTTGCTAAAGCCTATCGGGAAAGATGAACTTGCAAAAGCAATACAAAAGTATGAAGAACTTAAACAAACAGATCTTCCCCTGGAAAACTTACAGCGTCTTTTGCAGGATGCTGCTAAAGGAAGATCTCAGACAGAGAAAAAATCCCGGTTCATGGTTAAATCTGGGCAATCAATAAAAACCATTTCCACTGAACAAGTAGCTTATTTTT
The DNA here is from genome assembly GCF_020164485.1 of Salegentibacter tibetensis. Classification (GTDB taxonomy): domain Bacteria; phylum Bacteroidota; class Bacteroidia; order Flavobacteriales; family Flavobacteriaceae; genus Salegentibacter; species Salegentibacter tibetensis. The sequence continues at coordinate 62,927 of NZ_JAIQZA010000018.1, read as the reverse complement.
TGGCAGAAGACGGAGTAGTGTTGTTGGTTACTTTCGAGGCTAATCGTTTTGTAGTAGGTTATACCCTCGATCAGCTGGAAGATATGCTTGATCCTGAAACATTTTTTAGGACCAACCGGCAGCTCATTGCAAACATTAAATCTGTTAAGGAAGTGAGCCCCTATTTCAAAGGACGCCTTCATCTTGCTCTAAATCCATCTCTGGCAGGAGACCAGATTATAAGTAGTAGTAAGGCATCGTCGTTCAAGGAATGGCTTGACCTGTGATAACAATGATTATTGAACATTGAACAGAAAATGAGACTAAAATTAGTTGAGAGAATAAAACCGCGGTATCGGGTTTGGTTGCAAAGAATAATTGTGGCCGGGTTAATAACTGTCGCAATTCAATTAATATTTCTTTTTGTAAAATATGGGAATATATTCAGAGAGCTCCGTTTCACCTCCGGAATTGAATTCATCTTTACATTTCTTTATTTTTTATCTCTATTCTCGATTTATCCTAAAATTTCTGGTTTTATACATTCTCCAGCTTTGAATCGTCTCCGGTCACTGCAGGTGAGTATTATTGAAGGGGTTACTGTGGTGTTTTCTACTCTGGTTTTGACGGTCATCATGAAAATTTTTCCTATGTGGGTACTGCTCTTGTATCTCAACGCAAGATCTGAGGAACTGAATGCCTCATTTGACATAGATGCTTTGCGGCGGAGTTTAGTAGTACATGCTGTCCTGGGCCTTTTCTTTTATTATTTTGTTGAGAGAGAGAGGATACGGAAACAAATACAGGCAGAACATCTTCGATATGCACAGCTGCAGAGGGAAGAGTTCAAAAGTCAACTAGAGAACCTGAAAAACCAGGTGAATCCTAATTTCCTGTTTAGCAATCTTGAAGCTCTTGATTCGCTTATTGAAAAAGATTCGGAAGAAGCTGTCAAATTTGTAAACCGTTTATCCTATGTCTACCGATCTTTCCTGGACCGTCAACAAGAATTGGGACCATTGGCAAAAGAAATGGAATTGGTAGAAGCTTATATTTACTTGCTAAAAACCCGGTTTGGGGAGAAAATACAATTTACCATGAAAATACCTCCGGAATACCTGTCTTTTCAGATACCTCCGGGATGTTTACAGGTGCTTATCGAGAATGCCGTATTAAGTAATGAAGTTGGCAAAGAAAAGCCACTTTATATCAATATTAGTATTCGCAGTGAAAAACTTATAGTGCGTAATGATCTGCAAGAGAATCGGCGTGAAAAGATATCAGAAACGGGATTGAAGGATATAATTGAAAGGTATGAATATTTTACCACTGAAGCCATTGAGGTAGAGGAGACCGGTAAAGAATTTATTGTTAAACTACCTTTGCTTAAAGTTGAAGAGTACAATGGTAGTTTAGAATAGGAATTCCCGGATTCTTCCTAATAGGTGCAACAACATATTATTAACTGATTTCAGAGTGGTTCAGCATTAGTTGCGACAAGCTCTTTCTTCAATCTCATTTTACCTGTAATAAGTGCTAATCGAGACCCGTTTTTCAATTTTAAAATAGGTCACCGAATTGGCCTCGCTTTAACAATTAGGAGTTTAAAATCCACTGCGTTAAAATTTCAGTTGTATGAATCATTCTTGAAATATTATCATACAATGTTCAGCACATCTGCCAGCACCGTGGCCAAACCCAGAAAGCTTAAAAATCCGAAGATGTCTGTCACCGTGGTCAGTACGATCGAAGAGGAGGTGGCGGGATCCTGTCCCATCGACTTCAAAAGTATCGGGATGACCGCTCCCGAAAATCCTGCAATGACCATAGATACCACCATTGAGATGCCAATGACTACGGACAGGCCGAAAGAAGAAGCCCAGAAATAAACGATGACAGAAGTGGTTAAGGCCACGGCAAGCCCATTAATCAATCCTACCATAATCTCTTTTCTCGCCACTTTGAACCACTGCGCTATCCTGATTTCTCTAAGCGCCAAACCGCGCATGGTAACGGCCAGGGCTTGTGAACCCGTATTGCCCGACTGCCCCGCCACAACTGGTAAGAAAACCGCGAGCACCGTGATTCTGGCTATAGTATCTTCAAAAAAGCCCACCACGAGGGAAGCCATAAATGCGGTAACAAGATTGATATGCAGCCAGGGTAGCCTGTTCCTTACTGCAAAGGAAACTTTTGACAGGGCTCGTTCTTCCCTACCCGCACCAAACATAGCTTGCAGGTCTTCCGTTGCCTCTTCTTTGGAGGCAGCCACCAGGTCGCCGTTTCGAATTACGCCCAGTAGCTTGTTATTGATGTCAATAACCGGCAAATGAATGATCCTCTTTTCTTCCAGCAGTTCCACCACATCTTCTACGGGTGCTAAGGCTTGTATCACGCCCAAAGGAGCTTGTAGGATATCCTGTAATTTCACCTTGGGCTCCGAGATGGCTATTCTTTGAAGTGTTGCTATGCCCAAAAAAGTGCCTTCATGGTCGACTACATAGATATTGTCAATTCTGCGGTCTCCCAGTACTCGCAGGCGCTTCAACACCTCCTCTACCGTATTTCCTGGATGGAAAGTGGTTGCCATAGGGTTCATCAAATGACCCGCAGAATCCAGCGGATAGCTCATCAGCTCCTTTATTTCGCGTGCCAGCGTGGGGGATAACAAAGCCGTTTTGGTTTCAGCCGTTTGCTTATCCAGACGGGAAAGCAATCTCGCTCCCAAATAAGCATCTATGGTGGAGAAAATTTGGATGAACAATTCATCATTCATCATGTCAACCACCTCTGTGGCAATATCGGGATTCAGGCGGGCAAAGACCTGTTTGGAATCGTTCTGATCCTGTCTTTTGAGATAATCAATTATCTCCTCAGTAGAAAAGCCATTGAGCACCGACGCGGCATCTTCGGGAAATTGCCTGAAAAAGCCACTTATCAATTTTTGTTTGGCCGAGGTTGGGTTTTGTGACATGATTGATGTTTTAACATAATTAGATAAAATCAGGACATCGGGTTTTTTATTCTCCGGGACTCCGTAAAAACCCCGTCAATCCGATGCGATAAAGCTCCCCCAGTGCGGCACCCGCCTTGATCGCTTGTTTGCCAAGCACTTCCTCGCTTTCTACACTTCCCCGGCGAACGGCTTCCAGCCTTAATGAACCGACGAGAACACCGAAGCGATCTGTTACCGGCAAGGCATAATAGTAAAGCCAGCTATCATAGTTTATGACCGTTTCAAAATGAACATCATCGTAGAGCTTTGGCACATTGGTATTTGCCAAAGAAGTGAGAGGGGCATCCTTATCGGCCAAAAGCAGGTCTTGCAGGTTTACAACGCCATGCAGTGATTTGTCCTGATTGACCACAAATACATAAGGAGAGACGAGCCGCTGGTGCTCCTTTAAGAAGGTTAGAGCCTTGCTTACCTTGACGGATTTTCGTAAGGTAAATAAGATTGGATCCATCAAAGCACCTACCGTGTTTTCCGGGTTCTTCAGCTTCAGACGCAGTGGACCCGATACTTTGGGTGTCAGATCTTTCAATAATGAATTGCGAACCGACCCCTCCATCTGTCTCAGTATCAATTCAGCCGTTTTCAAGTCTACTTCTTCCAGTATTTTGATAGCGCAGGGGTGGTCAAGGCTTTCCAAAATACGGGATGCTTTGTAGGCATACATCGGCTCTAGTATTTTGGCTGCCAGTTCAACGGGGATTTCCCGTAACAGGCTCGCCACCTCTTCGGGCTCAAGCTTCTCGAGAATTTGCGTTGCTGCCCGGCCGTGTTTATGAATAAAAGCCTCCAATATTCTTTCATCCGTATCCATTACTATTCTTTTTTGATCAAGACAGACTTTACTGCGTTAAACTCCTTTGAAGGGATAGTCACTTGACCGGTTTTAGATTCCAAAAGAACTGCCGTAGTACCGATCTTAATAATCCTGCCTTCTATATCGCTTATCTTCACGTAATCTCCCTCTTTGTACAGTTTATGTATGTAATATGAAGCGAGAATGTTGCTGACCGATGTTTTAGCGCCCAAGCCAAATGCCAGTGCCGCACCGAACATAAGAGCCGCTAATAGGATGTTTATCAATTGTGTGAGGAAAGCAATATCGATGCCGATCTGATCAACAGCAATAATGATGGAAGTGATGAGAATAGTGTACTGCACTATTTTTCCGAGGATATTACCATAAGAAATGGCTACCTGGGCCGTCGCGGAGGTAATCAATTTTCCCACCATCCTGCCCCCAATAATTCCCACAAAAACAATTAAAATGGCGGCTAAAATCCTTGGTGAATAGGTCAGGATGCTTCCAAGCCAGGTGGTAATAATCGATAAACCGAGTACTTCCGTACCTAGAATAAGAAAGAAAACAAAAATAATCCAGAAGAAAGTCTTGCTGATAAAAGTGGCTGAGGGGCCGAAGTTGATGTGTTGAATTTTGTCTCTGAACCTGTCATTGATAAGGCTGTTTAAGTAATTCAACAACCGCTTGACCGCCCATTCAGTGAGACGCGCCACCAAATAACCGATGGCCAATACCATTAGGGCAAGGATCAGTTTTGGAAGGAAAGCTATCAGGCTATCCTTGAAACCCAAGGTCATTCTACGAAATTGTTCTGCTAACTGATTATAATTCATCGTTTAAATTTGGTTGAATTAAACAAGCCCATCTTTAGTATAGTTCCAAAATACAAAAAACTTCAAATAATCTGCAAAAAATATTAATACGCCAGAGTAGCGGTATGTCCCCGCTGAGTCTCTTGTAAAGGACTCATTGATTGAATAAATGCTACCCTGAATCTTTATTGAGAAATCAGATAGGCCAAGAAAGCTTACATATTTTTATGCCTTTCTGGTGTTTTCACCAATAAGCCTGAAATCTTTGGTGACAACACCCAATGTTGGCGGGAAAAACAAAAAGAATAGCAGAATGCCCCAACAGCGGCTAAAAAAAACATAGAACAGATAAGGATTTTAGAGAGTTTGGTACTTCTATTAAACTTCCTACTCGGCCGACGAGAAAGTGCTTCGAAAGCCCTAGGTTTTTTAGCTGCGAAAGCTTGACAAAATAAGACAAAAACCTATTCAGTAGAAAATTTATGGATAGAATAAAACTACGGACAATAATAACATGTGTAAAACATGGCTGCGACTAAGTGTATATATAAAATGAAACCAGCATGCTGCTGGACCCAAAAATTGGCAACACACAACTTGTCCCGGATTTATTCCGGGAGGAATATGATTATAAGCCTGTGCCTAATTCCAAAATTGGGATAAAATTATAAATAGATGGAAATGAAAATGAAAGAGAGGGGTGAAAACAGTAAAGGAAACAGTGAATTGATGTTACAAGATAAGTTTCCCAGGTGCAACTTCGATAAAAGAAGATGGTCTTTGATTTTCTAAAGGAAATAGATAAAAAAGATTTTTTTATCTTTGAAAACAACATAAAAATGCGGTATGTCTTATATAGATTTTAAGGAAAGTTCAAGTCTTAACTGGGAAAAAGTTACAGAGGGTGTGGAGAAAAAAATTTTAAGAGCCGAGCCGGGAGAAAAAAGAGTGCTGTTACGTATTGCTGCTGGAAAATCGTATCCTAAACACGCTCACGATGTTCCCGATGAGGTTTTTGTTCTGGAAGGAATTTATGTAGATCCGGATGTGGAGAAAGGAAAGGAATTTGGACCTGGTTCTTATCTTTATTATTCTGCGGGTACTGAACATAATGCTACCAGTCCTAATGGCTGTACCATAATGGTTTGGAACAATTCTTAGAGCCTTAATAACCTTCATTTTATCTTAATTCAATATGCTATAGATGAAAAGTGCCGCCCTTAAAGTCTCATTAGCTCAAATCTTACCTGTATGGTTGTGTAAAAAACAAACTATAGAAAAAATAAAAGACCATGTAAATCAGGCGGGTAATATAGGATGTAATCTTATTGTTTTTGGTGAAGGTTTGTTGCCCGGTTATCCATTTTGGCTGGCTTTGGCAAATGGAGCAGAATTTAATTTGAAAATTCACAAAGAAATTCATGCGCATTACATCCGCAATTCAATAGGTTTGGAAGCTGGGGAGTTAGTGGTGCAGGGCGCTATTCCCGATTTGATGTAACTAAGTTGATGGTAAACCGGAAGCGACAATCTATTATAGAGATTAAAGATGGTGAAAAATGAGTCCTTTGATATTTGCGCGTAATATACTGTATATTCTATGACAATTTCCGGCCATTAAATCTAAAAGAATAACGAAATACGATTTTGGAAGAGATTAGGCGCTACGACCTTCACAGGAATAATCCATCAGAACTTCATTTTGAAATAAATGAAACTGAAGGCTATCTCAATAGAAATAAAGGAAAAGCTACCAAGCCTCACAGGCATAGTTTTTATCAGCTCATTTGGTTTAAAAATCCGGGGAAGCATTATGTAGACTATGAGGTAATAGAACATTCAGCCAATACATTCTTTTTTCTAAATATAGATCAAATCCATTATTTCTGTCCCGAATCTTCAAACAGCGGTTACCTGGTCCATTTTAATGATTTTTTTATTGAGCGGTTACATCCGGAGCTTATGGAGAAATTTTCTATTTCTATTTTCAATGAATTAGGGAAAAATCATATTACGCTTTCTGATTCTGAAGTAAAAAAACTCGCTTTGCTTATTATTAATATAGAAGAAGAACTTACCAAAAGAGATCATTCCTACCATGACCAGGTTCTCTATTATCTTTTGATAATTTTATTTGAGATTGAAAGACAAAAAAAAAGACAGGGGATGTTAAGCTTTGAAGCTGAAAAAGATTACTTATTGGCAATTTCCTTCAACCATCTGATCAAAAAGAAGATCGATTCCTTTCTGGGTATAGAAGAGTTTGCCTCTGAACTAAATACCAACAGTAAAAAATTGACTTCAATTTCTAAAAAATTTCTTTTAGATACCCCGGGAAATGTTATTAAAAAAAGAAAAATATTAGAAGCAAAAAGGATGTTGGCAAATCAAAGAATTTCAATTAAAGAGATAGCTTATTCGATAGGTTTTGACCAGCCAACCTATTTTACAAAGTATTTCAAAAAAGCCACAGGCTTTACTCCTAAGGAATTTCAAAATTCAATTCTTTAAATTACCATTACTTTCCGCTGTTTTACCACATAACTCATTCCAATTTTCGGAACTTACATCTAAATTAAAAAACATAAAAAAATGGCAAATCAAGCATTGATTATAGGTGGTACTACCGGAATGGGAAAAGCTACCGCAGAATTATTACTAAAGGATGGGATAGAAGTTATTATTATTGGCAGACCCAATAAAAACCTGGATAAAACCAAAGAAGAGCTATCATCTTTAGGAGAAGTAAAAACCATCGCTTTAGACCTTTCGAATTTAGCTTCTGTTCAGGATTTTTCGGGCTCTTTAAAAGATACTGCTCCTAATTTAAAATACCTCCTCAACGCTGCGGGTTATTTTAGTCCTAAGCCATTTTTAGAACATACAGAAGAAGATTATGATATTTACCATGACTTCAACAAAGCTTTCTTTTTTATAACGCAGGCTGCATCAAAAATAATGAAAGAGAACGGGGGAGGTTCCATAGTAAATATTGGATCAATGTGGGCAAAACAGGCAATTAAAGCCACTCCTTCCTCTGCATATTCAATGGCAAAAGCGGGATTGCATTCTTTTACACAACATCTAGCCATGGAGCTTGCAGAATATAAAATTAGGGTTAATGCTGTTTCTCCGGCTGTAGTTGTTACTCCTATTTACAGTTCTTTTATTGAAGAAGATAAAATTGAAGAAACTTTACAGGGCTTTAATGATTTTCACCCAATAGGAAGAGTTGGAAGGCCAAACGATATAGCTAAAACCATTCAGTTCTTACTACTCGATAATAGTTCCTGGGTAACCGGGGCTGTATGGGACATCGATGGCGGCGTTATGGCCGGAAGGAACTAGAGCTGTATTACTGTCTTTTTTACCCGGATTATGAAAGAGATTTTCTAATCAAAAGTCCGGGATTCTATGCCTGGGATTAAAGGAAATAAAATAAAATGGGAGGGGGACTTCCCATTTTTTATGTTTGATAATCGCCTGGAGACTTGTAGCTTTATAAAAAATGAAATCTTCAGGAGAATTAAATACATTGACTATGCAATTCATTCATTCAAATTTATCTGGTGCCGGGGCATGGAAGAATAACCTGTCCATTTTTTGTTTATGTTGGATGATGGCTTTATTGCTGTTGGGCGCCTGCCAGTCTAAAACCGATTCTGATTCTGAGCTTCTGAAAAAAGCGTTGGCTTACCATGATCCGGAGGGAAACTGGACAACGCTTAAAACACGCTTATATTTAAGCAGTGTTGATAAAACCGGCCAGGAGAAAAACTTTGAAATAGAGCTTGACAACTCCACAGGATATTTTGCCCACATCAGTCGTCAGGATGGTAAAGAAATAGTGAAAGGCTATGCAGATGGCAAAGAGTTTTACCTGTTAGACGGCAAGCAGGAAATAAGTGAAGAAGATCGTAAGAAGTACGAACTTACTTCTGAATCGCTGAAGTGGGTTCACAGTTTTTATCCGTACCTCTATGGGCTACCGATGAAACTAACCGATGAGGGTGTCAAAGTTAGGGAAGCTGGCAAGGTCGAGGAAATAGAAGGAAATAAATACAAGACATTAGAAGTAAACTTTGATCCATCTGTAGGCTCTGATAACTGGTTTTTCTATTTTGATTCAGAATCTAATGCAATGAAAGCATATCGCTTTAATCACGGAGAGCCGACGAGCGGGGAATATATTTTGCTGGAAGAGGAGGAAATTGTAGAAGGCATTAGAATGCCGAAAGTGCGAAAGTGGTATTGGAACAAAAACAATGAGTACATCGTCACCGACACTTTAATTAAATCTGAACCGTTGACCTCTTATAGGATTTAAATTGCCTTACGTAATTCTGTTCCGGAACTGAACTTCATTCTTTTCCAGCTTGCATGGACTCCAGCAGACAGACTGCTGCATCGCATGCAGCCTGATAATCTTAATCTATGGTTAAATCTCCTCCTTTATGTTTTCGCTAACAACTGGATGGTAGAAACTTTCAACAGTGCAAAGGCCGTAATTCAATTTACAGATATAGAAGCAGGTGTGGTCACCGGAAAAAACTCCTTAAACGGGTTACAGCTATTCAAATTTCTTACCACGAAGCCGAAGCGGGAAGTATTTATGCCATCACCAGGTGAAGGATGGAGCCGCGAAAATTACAGTAAACCCAGATCAATTCGATGAAGTTTCGTCAGATATGTAGATGAAAAATTTAAGTACAGCAGGGAAAAGGCTAGGATTATATCAAAACTGATAATTCAGAAGCTTGGTAGTCCTTTTTTATATTCTTTATTCATTATTTGAAATAAACTATGCCTCTTCAAAATACACGGTCAGGTGTTTACTCCATTGAATGAAGAAACAGTTAGTATTTAAAATTATACATCGTACATAAACCTCCTTGAAAAAATTGCTAAAAAACAGCAGTTAGAATTATTACAAATACCGGTCTTTATGGGGCTCGAAATAATGAATTTATTCCTCAATTTGCTCATGAAATGACAGCAGAAGATCTTGCTGAAATGTGGATTAATGAATACGAGAATGGCATTGATAAAACTTCTATTAAACCTGGATTTATTAAAATTTCTGTTGATAATTCTGATTCCCTAAGTACAATACACCAAAAATTAGTAAAAGCTGCCGCCCTTACTCATTTGGAAACAGGTTTAACTATAGCATCAGATGGGAACTCGAAGAGTTTATGGCCGCAATTGAAAATTCTTAAAGAAAATGGAGTTTCACCAAAGCCTAACGCAGAGCAGTTGAATGATATCAAAACAATGGTTGAAGATGGAGATATCAAGCCAATAGCAGATCTCATTTATTCTTTTGAAGATGGGATCGACGCCTATGAATACTTAGCTACCGGAAGAGCACAGGGGAAAGTAATCATAAGTTCATCCTAAATATTCCAAGGATTGGATAGAAATAGGTCACCGAATTGGTCTCGATTTATTTGAAATCTCTAAAATCAAAAAACCCCGTAAATCCTGGGATTTCGGGGTTTTTGATGCCATTTGATTGGCAAAAAGTGGAGTCGGAGGGGTTCGAACCCTCGTCCAAACAAGCAATTAAATTGCCTTCTACACGCTTAGTCTTCGTTTGGTTGTCGATGCAAAGCCGGCCGAAAACCACCAACTTTACACGTATCCTCACTTAGATTTTAGAACTACATCAAGGCCCTGCAGTTCCTAGAGTTACTTTATCGGTGCCTCAGGTGCGGGCGCCGTAAATCAAGGCTCCCGCGAGACATCTTGGCTCCCTACCTTGTAGGGACTAAGCAAATCCTACTGTGATTCGGATTATGCAGCCAAGGCGTAGTTATCTTCGCCGTTTAAAAAAGTGTGAAATATGAGATTTACGAGCTATATCCCAGCGCTCGACGTGCTTACAACTCAATTAGACTCGCTGTCAAAACCAAGTCGACCCCATAAATAAAGAACATTGTCATTCCCACAGCCTGTGCTGAATTCATTTCAGTAAAGGCGGAAATCCAGTCATTTCAGTTATTCTTAACTGATCTGAGCCTGCAAAGATACAATTTTAAATTCATATCTTTGAAAGACACTATCAAAGGAACAAAACCCATACCAGACATGATAAAATTTGCATTGATTAAAGAAGAAAAGACACCACCAGATAGACGCGTGGTTTTTTCTCCCAGTAAACTCAAGGAACTCGTAGAAAAGTTCCCCAAAGCAGATTTTAAAGTACAAAGTTCTGATATTCGAATCTTTACAGATCAGGAATATCTGGATGCCGGTTTTGAGGTTACAGAAGATATTTCAGATTGTGAGGTGATGTTGGGCGTTAAAGAAGTGCCTTTGCCTGCATTGATTCCGAATAAAAAATATTTTTTCTTTTCCCATACTATTAAAAAACAGCCGTATAACCGAGATTTACTAAGGGAGATTCTTAATAATAATATTGAGTTATACGATCACGAAGTTATTGTAAAAGAAAATGGAGCCAGGCTTATAGGATTTGGCCGTTACGCCGGGCTGGTAGGTGCTTATAACGGGTTTCGGGGAATAGGATTAAAAGAAGATTTATTTAATTTGCCTAAAGTAGAAAGCCTGCCAGATCTTGATGCCATGTTGGCAGAACTTGATAAAATTGAACTTCCTTCTATAAAAATAGTCTTGACGGGCAGCGGTAAAGTTGCAAAAGGTGCAAAGGAGGTTTTAGATCATATGGGAATTAAAAAACTGAATGTTACAGATTATCTTAAAACTGAAGATAAAGGACCGGTTTATTGTAATATAGATGTTTTAGAATATAACAAGAGAAAAGACGGCTCAAAGGGAAGTCAGGTGGAATTTTTTAAAGAACCCGGAAAATACGATTCCAATTTCAAGCGTTTTGCCGAAAACAGTGATCTATTTATTTCAGGACATTTTTATGGTGATGGTGCACCGGTATTTTTTACCGCTGAAGATGTTAAATCAAAAGATTTCCGTATAAAATATATCGCCGATATTTCCTGTGATATTAACGGTCCAATTGCCAGCACCATCCGTCCTTCAACCATCGCCGAGCCTTTTTATGGCTATAATCCTGAAACTGAATCTGAAGTAGATTTTCGGGAAAAAGACAGTATTTTAATAATGGCCGTAGATAATTTGCCTTGTGAATTGCCAAAAGATGCGAGCGAAGGTTTTGGTGAAATGTTTATGGAGCATGTGATTCGGGCCTTTTTTAATAATGATAAAGACGGCGTGTTAGATCGCGCCAGGATGACCCGGAATGGAAGATTAACCCCAAAATTCAGCTATTTACAGGATTATGTAGATGGTAAGCAATCAGAGCCAATTCCGCAAAATTCAGGGGCTGGTTCTGTCCAGTGATCTGATTTCTGCTTTGTATTCAGATGGTAAAATCAGCGATTTTAGAAATCCGTCTATTTTAATACTTCTGCTAATTTTATAGGCAGGGATAATAGGGCTTAATAAGGAAAATCTTCGCAGGTTTAAATAATCACGAACCTTGCGTGGGGTTATCAGTTTTTGTGTTTCCAGTAAAAGGTGGTAACGCAATGGTCCCAGATGTTTGCGGTATTGCTTGTAAAGGTCCCTTGTATATTCCCCGTACTGGAGGTTTTGCTCCAGATGCTCTTGCCTCATCTTTTCGAATTCCTTAAAATTTTGGGGCAGGTTTTTTAAATTCATTCTTTTGCCAACCCGCCAGAAGACATTAAAGACTTCCTCCTTTTCAGAAGGATTCAGTTTACGTTCCAGGATTTCGAAGGACATAATGGAATAACCTATAAGCATAAAAAGTACATCCCGGTAAGCCCAGTCTGGAATACTTTTTCCGCGTTTATTTTCCACTGAAGTGTGTATGGAACTTATATGATCTATTGCTTTTAGTGCAGACTGCTTTTCAGAAAAAACAATCTCCCGGGCATAACTAACTGTTGAAAAAAGTCTTCCCAGGGGATCCTTGGGTAGGCGACCAGTATAATAAAGCCAGTCTACGGCCTTATTGAGCGCAAATTCTGCTGAGGCACCGGCGAAAATAAAAAGAATGGTATCTCCTTTTCCCCAGATCTCACGCACGATCGATTTTTTGTCTACAAAGTAATCCATTCAGTTTAAATTTAATTTTCTGTAGCAGGATATCTAGCTCCCGGCGAAAGGAGTTCTGAAGATGCCAACAGCCAGTTCTGCCCAGATCACAAAAAATACTGCAAGAATGATTCCGCTGATAATAAGTCGGTTTTTGAAGCTTGAAACCTTCCTCAAAACGAAATCAATTCCCAGTCCGGTAACCAGGAGTAGGATTCCCATAATTATAAAGTCTGAAGCAGTCCATACCACTTCTGTGCTAAACTGCATGGCGATAAAGGGAATTAATAAAAGTGCACCTACGGTAAGTACGATAATTAAAAATCTTTTAGTTTTCATAATGATTGATTTAATTGATTAATAGTGGTTTTAAGTACTTTGAAATTCAAAGTGAAATGATAAAAAAATAGAATTATAGTTTTTGATTCTTTTGATTTAGCAAGTTTTCAATCGCGTCTATATGCTTTTTAAAATCTTTCCGGCCCGAACTGGTTGCACTGTAACGCGTATTGGGTTTTCGGTCTATAAAAGATTTTTCAACTGTTACATAACCTTCCTTTTCTAAAGCCTTGATATGGCTAGCAATATTGCCATCTGTAACCCCCAGTAGTTCTTTAAGACTGTTGAAGTCGGCAAAATCATTTACCATCAGTACACTCATAATTCCCAGGCGTACCCTGTGATCAAAGGCTTTATTTATATTACTTATTATATTCTTCATTAAGCATTTTTTCTGTCATACTTATTGTACATCCAGATACCGTAAACAATATGAAAAAGGCCAAAACCGACCGCCCAGAAATATAATCCATAGCTTAAAAACTGGGTAGCGATGAGGCCCAGGATCAAGTTTGAATATCCCAGACTTCTAAGATCGCTAAAGGTATACTTACTGGCGTGAATAAGGGCCAGCCCGTAAAAAATAAGCATACAGGGCGCTATAAGTCCAACGAGGCCATATTGTAATAAAACAAGACAGAAAATTCCGCCCGCGGTTAGAGGCGCAAAGAAGTTAATAAGCAATCGTTTACTGGTACTATCCCAAATTTTCTCTTCGCTATTTTTTGCTTTTCGGGTTGTGAGGAATACTGCTGTTCCAATCGCCAGAACAAGAACGGCGATGGCCACAAACAATAACTGCATAATTAATTCCCTGTTCATCGAGTCTGCAATTAGCATATCTACATCTGAATCCTGCTCCGATAATAAATCTTTTGCGATTACAGCTCCTATAATAGCATAAAAACCAGCAAAAACACCGGCGAGTCCACTTAAGGAGATAAAACGCGAGGACCGATTCATCATTTGTTTGATGTCGCTGAGGTCTTTAATATACTTTTCGTTCTCCATTATAAAGTACTTTGAAATACAAAGTAAAATAAAAAACTTCAATTATCATATAATATTATCAAAATATTAATTAGTCTAGTTAGTTTATTATTTATTCCGAACTTTATAAAAAATCAGAATTATGCGAACTCAAATTTTATTTATTCTCTCCTTTTTCATCTTTTCAGGATCCATCCTTTATAGCCAGGAGGTAAAAGTGATGAGCTACAACATCAAATTCGCTAACGAGACTGATGGTGCTAATTCCTGGTCTAAAAGAAAAGACCATATAACCAATCAGATAAAATTCTATGAACCTGAAATTTTTGGAGTTCAGGAAGCTTTGTTGAGCCAGTTAAAGCATTTCAAAGCCGAAGTGGATAATTATAAGTATGTTGGAGTAGGGCGGGACGATGGGAAAGAAGCAGGGGAGTTTAGTGCGATTTTCTATAATTCTGAAGAATTTGAAGTTCTGGAAGAAAATACTTTCTGGCTTTCAGAAACGCCTGAAAAAATTTCCGTAGGATGGGACGCCGCGATGGAAAGGGTTTGCACTTATGCAAAATTCAAAGAGAAAAATTCAGGAAAAACATTCTGGGTTTTTAATACGCATTTTGACCACGTAGGAGTAAAAGCAAGAGAAAACAGTGCAAAACTTATTTGGGAAAAAATTTCAGAATTAAATAATGAAAACCTACCGGTAATATTAATGGGCGATCTTAACCTTGAACCGGAAACCAGTGCAATTCAATTTTTAGCTAAGAAAATGAATGATTCTAAAACTATAGCCAAACTCGATTTTGGCCCCGAAGGTACTTTCAACGGCTATAATTTTAAAGAGTCGGTTACCCGCCGAATTGACTATATTTTTACCAGTAAAGGCGATATTGAGGTTAAAAAATATGCGATTTTAAGTGATTCAAAAGATCTCAGGTATCCTTCGGATCATTTACCCGTTTTCATTAACATAGAGTTTAAATAGGCAGAATCCGGCATTAAGCAGGGTCCTGTTTATGGTGCTTTCTATATGAGCGGTGAATTTGTGAGATTTTCAGGGGCTCTCACAGATTCAAGTTATTTTTATTTTGTTTTTTGAGGAATTAAAAAATCTTAGGCATCTTAAAACGTTAATCGATAATCCACATTTTTAAATTTCTGCAGAGAATTCTGATATCGCTTTCAATTTTAAAAGTTATTTTTGTTTCCCAAAAAAATCACAATGTTTAGTAAGAATAGGATGAACGGATTGGGGATTAATTTTCCCCGGTTCTTCCTGATAAATATCGCTTTTCTTTTTTTGTACGTTTTTCCTCCTGTTTATGGGCAGGAGAAAACCAAAAATGATAGTATCCCTGCGGTGCCAGAACAAGAAATGGAAGTGGTTTCTGTTTTTTTGGATTGCGACAGGTGCGATAATTCATTTATACGTCAGGAAATAAATTATATCAATTTTGCACGTGATCCAAAATTGGCCCAAATACATCTTTTTATAACAAGTAACACCACCGGCAGCGGTGGAAGACTATTTACATTATCTTTTATAGGTAAAAAAGAATTTGAAGGAACCGATAATACACTTTCTTATACTTCTACTCAATTAAACACACGGCAGGAAGAAAGAAGTGGGCTTACTACTATGATAGAGCTCGGATTGATCCCTTACGTAGCTCAAACCTCCCTTGCTAACTATATTAATATAGAGGTTTCAAATCGCCCTGAGCAGGAGGAAGAGGTAGAAGATCCCTGGAATAACTGGATATTTGAAGTTTACGGAGGATTATCATTTGAAGAAGAAACCAGTCAAAGTTCTCTCGATATTAGATACGGTCTTTTTGCCGATTATGTGACAGAAACCTGGCGTATTAGGCTCCGTCCATATTTTAATTATAATCAACGGGATTATATTAGAAATGAGGAACAGATTAGGAGTGTTATAAACAGGGATGGATTCCAGGGTAGAGTGGTGAGAAGCATTAGTGATCACTGGTCTCTTGGAGCATTTGCAAATATCAATATTAATACTTTTGAAAATATTAAATTTGGATATAGGGTAGCTCCGGCTATAGAGTATAGTTTACTCCCCTATAAACTGGCTCTGCGAAAGGAATATACTATTGCCTATAGTTTGGGCTACGTGGATCGTAAGTATTTTGAAGAAACCGTTTTTGATAAAACAGAAGAATCTTTATATAATCAGTCTCTCAAAATTGGAGTTCGAGTACTGGAACCGTGGGGATCTGTAAGAGCAGGTATTGAAGGCTCTCACTTTTTGCACGATTTAAGCAAATATAGAATTTCTGTCGATGGCCGGGTTTCATTGAGGGTTTTTAAAGGATTTTCGGTAGATTTCACTTCCAGCTATGATTATGTGCAAGATCAATTATCCCTGCCTAAAGGAGATGCTTCTCTGGAAGATGTATTACTGCAGCAAAGACAATTGGCTACAACTTATGGTATCTCTTTATCCGTGGGTCTTAGTTACAGTTTTGGATCTGTTTATAATAATGTTGTAAATACGAGGCTGTAACTTTAGATTAACCAATGCTTGTTGCAATTAGTTATTAAAATACATCAGATTATCTGCAGGTTTTAGAGGAGTTGGAATAGATAGAAAGATGTACTAGGTAGTTTTTGAAAAACCTCATCCTGAACCTGCCCGTCTGTTCAGGCGGGATTTATTCGGAGATCTAGCACAATAATTATTAGTGTCATATTAGAGTCCCGAAGCAATTTCGGGGCTGAAGTCTAAAACAATCTCAAAGTTTCGGGATAGCTTGACCATAATAATCTCTCGATTAGAATCACCAAACCTATTTAGAAACCCATAAAGGTAATTCAGGGTTTTCCCCAAATAGTTCTTCGGTCACACTTCCTACTAAAAGGTTGGAAATATTATTAGCACCTTTATCGGCCACGATTAAAACATCTACATCATTTTTATTCGCAAAATCCAGTAAATTACTTGCCACACTGGAATCTCTTCCCGGAATAATTCTGGAGGTTATTTCACCTTTAAAATCTAATTTGCTCATAAACTTTTCGCTTTTCTGCTTTGCATGTTTTTCAATTGTTGGGACCATATCTTTTATAGAAACATAGGGTGAAAACTGCACCGGTACCGAATAAACATGAGCTGCTGTTACGGGTGCCGAGGTAGCTTTTTGAAGCATTTGCGCTATATTGAATATTTTTCGGGATTCACGAGAAAAATCGGTGCCGGCCCAAATATTTTTAATTTCCGGGGGGAAATCCCTCGGGATAGATAAAATATCACATTTAAGCAGCCTAAGCAACTTATTGCTGATAACCCCGGTGCCTTTTTTATTATTCTTGTTTCCAACTATCACCAGATCTATATAATATTTATTAACGATATAACCTATCAGGGATTCGGTATAAGGATCTTCAGAAATAAGTACCTCCCAATCGGCTTTACTGCTAAAATGGGTTTCCACTTTTTCGTTCAGTTCATCTCCAATAAGTTCATCCAGGTTAATATCTTTTAACTGTTCTTCAAAAAGCGAAGAAATTTCATACTTCTTGATATTATGCACAAAATACATCTTATCAACCTTTAATTTATCGGCCAGGAAAGAGGCGTATTTTATAAGGGAATTGTCTATTTCTGAAAGGTCCAGGGCAACGAGAATATTAGTGAATTTTTCCATAATACCTGTTTTTAGTTTTGTTCTTTATTTTTTCCGAGATTTCTTTTTTTAACGATATCATTTACGATCTCCTCATAATTCTCTATTTCTTTTTGTTCTTTTTTATCCTTAATTTCAACAAGATCTTCCTTTAATCCTTTATACAGCGAGTAACACATAATTAGCAGGATAACCGCAAATGGTAGACCAGTTACAATAGTAGCTGTTTGTAAGGCCTGTAAACCTCCACCAATTAGGAGTACTGCCGCTACTGTACCCTCGGTTACCGCCCAAAATACACGTTGTCCCTTTGGAGCATCTATTTTTCCTCCGGAGGTTAAACTATCAATAACCAATGAACCTGAATCTGATGAAGTAACAAAGAAACCGGCAATTAGAATTACTGCCACAACATTTATTACCATGGAAAGCGGATAATCTTCAAAGAAAACGAAGAGGGCAGTGGCAATATCATCATTAACCGCATTTATTATACTCATATCTCCACCCAGAGCCTCCTGAACTGAAACACTGCCAAAGGCTGAAAGCCAGAAGAAGGTAACCAAAGAGGGTACTAATAAAACACCCAGTACAAACTCTCTAATAGTTCTACCCTTAGAAATTCGTGCAATAAACATTCCTACAAACGGCGACCAGCCAATCCACCATCCCCAGTAAAATACAGTCCAGTCGTTTTGCCAGGAACCACCGGTAAAAGTTTCGCTCCAGGTAGAAATTTCAATGAAATTGTATAAATAGCTTCCGGTGTTTTCAACAAAAGATCTAAAAATAAATACAGTAGGCCCCAGTATTAGTGCTAATCCCAGCAAAACCAGGGCAACCCTCATATTCCATTCGCTTAGAAACTTAACTCCTTTATCTACACCTAATACTACCGAAATTGTAGCAATAAGAGTAATTCCAGCAATCAAAAGGACCTGGGTGGTAATACCGCTGGGTACATTGAAAACGTGATCCAGACCTGAAGCTATTTGCTGCACTCCAAATCCAAGAGACGTTGCCAGCCCAAATAAAGTAGCTAAAACCGCGAAAATATCTATGGCATCTCCAATCTTTCCGTAGATTTTATCTCCTAAAAATGGATAAAAAATAGATCTGATGGTAAGGGGTAAGCCCCGGGTATAGGTGAAATAGGCAAGTGCCAGCCCAACTAAAGCGTAAACGCCCCAGGCGTGAAAACCCCAGTGTAAAAAAGTGAAATTCATAGCTTCCTGAGCTGCTGCTGCAGTTCCAGGTTCGGCGGTGGGCGGAGTGGTGAAATGCATTACAGGCTCTCCCACGCTAAAGAACAATAATCCGATTCCCATCCCGGCACTAAACAGCATTGCAAACCAGGAAAGTGTTTTAAATTCGGTTTTTGCTTTATGTCCGCCTATTCTAAGTTTGCCAAAGGGTCCCAGTGCGAGATAGATGAGAAATATTAAAAAAATATTTACACACAGAATAAAAAACCAGTCGGCATTATTGGCAACGGCGTTCTGAATATCTGAAAATGCTGATTCTGCCTGTTTCTCGAAAATAAGGGTCAAGGCGATACTCACAATGATAATAAAAGAGGAAATGAAGAAAACGGGTCCGTTTACTTCCAATCCAAATATTGATTTTTTCTCATCGCTTCTGGTAACTTTCTTTGTCATACAATTGGTTTTCAGAAATTAAATTAAAAATAGTAGCCTATATTGATGTTAAATCTTGCTTCCCATTTAGCATTGGGATTACCGGCTGCAAAATCATCTACAAAATTACCTCCCAACCAGGAATGATTGTACCCCGCAGCGTAATCTATATAAGTATATACCTGCCCCGCGGTAACCAATACTCCTGTAACGTTCATATAAGAGTCTGTAAAACTGCTTTTATGTTTTTGCATATAACCAAAATCGTTGTAGAATTCCAGGTTGGAAATAGGCCCCAGGTTTACTGGAACATTTCTGGAGATTGCGAGGGAATATAAATTAAAGTCGGCAGCAACCTGGTAGGGAGCACCATAAGCTCCAAAACTTAGGGCATCCCTGCTTTCTCCTTCAGCATTTATAGGATTGTGGGAAGCCGTTAAAGCCTGCGCTTTTAAATTCCAGCGGTTTTGAGTGATTTCGTAATGTGCGGCTAAACCGTAATGATTTCCGGTTTCCTGGGTGTCTAAATTATAAAGTCCGCCGTATTGTGCTGAAACCCCTAATCTATTTGCTGCTTTATTTCCAAATTTATAAACGAATTTTCCGTTAAATTGGTTCACTTCTTTGTTTCTGCCAACTACATCATAGGAATATCGGCTGGTGGAAGATTCGGTGTCACTTCCAAATCGTAATTCTTCAGAGTTTTTAAAGAATGCAAAGTGATATTCATATTTTACACCAGCGTGAATATATTTTACACCCATATCATGATCGTCTTCCAACCCCATATAATAAGTTAAGTTGAAGAACCAATTATGGGAGTTATATTGCTGAATGCCAAAAGGGACTTGCGTTAACCCAATCTGAATTTCGTCTATCTCGTTAAATTTATATCCCATCCATCCCTGTTTCATCACACCACCTCCAAAAGCATCAGAATAAAGACGATATTCAGCATTTAAGTAAACGCCTTTGTATTTCGCGTTAAAGTTTACTCTAAAGATATCGTAACCAAAATCACCACCACGGCTTTTTTGGCCATCCTTCCAGGAAGATAAGTTATAATTATAACGCAGCGCTCCGCCAACAGAAACTTCAGGTTCTTCCTGGGCTGTTAATGGAGCTATTATAAAAATACAGAAAATAGCCAAAAGTAGATTATAGGAAAAGGCACCCCGGTTCCTCATTAAGATTATTTTGATTGTTTAAATTTCAAATTAACTTAATTTATAATGAAAACTGGTTACTGGCTTAATGATTAACTTATATTTAATTATTAAATTCCTAACTAAGAGAGTTATAAGCTATATTTATCTACAAGTAGATATCAAAAATATTGCAGTTTTTATTGAAGTTTTCCCACTATTGATATTATACTGGTTCCAACTTTGTATCTGTTATTCGAGTGGAAAATTTGTTGGAAATCACCTGCTTTTCTTTAGAAAGAGAAAGCTTAGTTGCGAAAATTACTTTGAAAATTTATCAAACTAATTCTACTGTTTAAACCTATGGAAATCTCTATAATTTACTTACTGTCTTTCTTATCGCGACTAAATTGCTTAGTAATTTTTCTAAATGTTTTAAGTCTAACATATTAGCGCCATCACTTTTCGCATTTGCAGGATCAAAATGGGTTTCAATAAATAAACCGTCTACTTTATTTACCACGCCTGCACGTGCAATGGTTTCAATCATTTCCGGTCTTCCCCCGGTAACACCGCTGCTTTGGTTAGGCTGTTGCAATGAATGCGTGACATCTAAAACAGTAGGAGCAAATTCACGCATTGTGGGAATTCCTCTAAAATCTACGATCATATCCTGGTAGCCAAACATTGTCCCTCGATCGGTAACCATTACCTGTTCGTTATTACAGTCTGTTACCTTTGTCACGGCGTGTTTCATGCTTTCGGGACTCATAAATTGTCCCTTTTTTAGGTTGACCACTTTTCCGGTTTCTGCAGCTGCTACTACCAAATCTGTTTGCCTAACCAAAAAAGCAGGGATTTGCAGAATATCTACGTATTCAGCAGCCATTTTCGCGTCGCTTACTTCGTGAACATCGGTTATGGTTGGAATTTCAAAAGTTTCTGAAACTTTACGTAGGATTTTTAAGGCTTTTTCATCGCCAATTCCGGTAAAACTATCAATTCGGCTGCGGTTTGCCTTTTTAAAAGAACCTTTAAAAACATAAGGAATCTCCAGTTTATTGGTGATTTCCACCACTTTTTCGGCTATTCTAAGCGCCATTTCTTCGCCTTCAATAGCACAAGGGCCGGCAAGTAAAAAGAAGTTGTTGGAATCTGTGTGTTTTAGTTGAGGTATTTGGTCAAGTTTCATAAATAAGGAATTGAGATGACAAAGATAAAAGAATTAAGCGGTAGGAGCAATTCAAAAATTAGGTGTTTTCCCGAGTTTGATTTTTGTAAGATGACCCGAAATTCAAGAAGTTATTGTTGTAATTTTCCTTGTTAATTTTTAAAACAATGGAACTACAAAATCTTTTAATATCTGAACTTCAGCACGAAGTAGTAATCACTGAAAAATTTTTAAAGCGAATCCCACCGGATAAAATGGATTGGCGGCCACATAAAAAATCTATGAGCATACGGCAATTGGCAAATCATCTGGCTGAAATCCCGAGCTGGATTACCGCTACCATGGAAATGGATGAAATGGACATGGCCGGATATAAATCTCCGGATTTTGATACTGTTGAGGAAATGATTGAAGTATTACAAAATAATACTTCTGAAGCAGAAGCAGCTTTAAGAAAACCGGAAAAGGAATTTGAAAAAAACTGGAAAATGATCCAGGACGGAAAGGTTTTAATGGATATGCCTAAATACTCTGTGCTTAGAATGATGGTGCTTAACCAGTTGCCGCATCACAGGGCACAACTAGGGGTATGTTTTAGATTGCTGGATATTCCGGTGCCTGCTACCTATGGTCCCTCGGCCGACGAGAATTGAAATTGTTTTTAATTTCATAGCTTTGCAAAAATTTCAACTATGGGAGGATTAAAAGAACAATTTAGCAATTATTATACACCTAAGCGTTTGCTTATTAATGCGGTAATAATGACTGCAGCCACCATTTTCTTTATTTACCAAAGACCGGAAGAACCATTATTAAGCATTGGTTTTGGAACAATTGCCGCTATTTATTTTGGTTTTTTCGTTTACAAAAAGCTAAAACCCGCCTCCTAATTTCTCTGATTCTTTTGTTTTAGATTAACTTATTGATTTACAGTTTGTTTGTCCCTGGATATTTTATTTTGAATAAGTAGCATTAGATACTTGTTTCTTTAAAATAAGACGTACATTTGCAGCCTTAAAAATGAGGCGCTTATATGACAGCTATTAAAAACATCGCGATTATCGCGCACGTAGACCACGGTAAAACTACCCTGGTAGACAAAATTATGTATCACTGCCGTTTGTTCAGGGATAACCAGAACACCGGAGATCTTATCCTGGATAACAACGACCAGGAACGTGAACGTGGTATTACAATTACTTCAAAAAACGTATCGGTAGTCTATAAAGACACCAAGATCAATATTATTGATACTCCTGGCCACGCCGACTTTGGTGGAGAGGTAGAACGAGTATTGAATATGGCCGATGGGGTGCTATTACTGGTAGATGCCTTTGAAGGCCCAATGCCACAAACCCGTTTTGTATTGCAAAAAGCTATAGATCTTGGTTTAAAACCTTGCGTTGTAGTAAACAAGGTAGATAAACCAAACTGTACTCCAGATGAAGTACACGAAAAGGTTTTTGACCTTATGTTTGAATTGGGCGCCGAAGAATGGCAGCTTGATTTTCCAACTGTTTATGGTTCTGCTCTAAACAACTGGATGAGCGACGATCCTAACGAAAAAACAGAAAATATTGAACCGCTTCTTGATATGGTTTTGGAACACATTCCATCTCCTAAAGTACAGGAAGGTTCTCCGCAAATGCTTATTACTTCTTTAGATTTCTCTTCTTTTACCGGAAGAATTGCTATTGGGAGGGTTCAACGCGGGCATTTAAAAGAAGGAATGCAGGTTTCTTTAGTGAAGCGTGATGGTAGTATTAAAAAGACAAGAATTAAAGAACTTTTTATTTTTGAAGGTTTAGGCCGTAAAAAAGTAGAAGAAGTTCAGCTAGGTGATATTTGTGCTATTGTTGGTCTTGAAGGTTTTGAAATTGGTGATACCGTAGCCGATATTGAAAATCCTGAAGGTCTTAAAACCATCGCTATAGATGAGCCTACAATGAGTATGCTTTTCACAATTAACGATTCTCCTTTCTTTGGAAAAGATGGAAAGTTTGTGACTTCAAGGCATATTAAAGAAAGACTTACCAAAGAATTAGAGAAAAACCTTGCTCTTAGGGTAAAGGAAACCGATAGTGCCGATAAATTTTTGGTTTATGGCCGTGGAGTAATGCACCTTTCTGTTCTTATCGAAACGATGAGGAGAGAAGGTTATGAGCTTCAGATTGGTCAGCCACAGGTGATTATCAAGGAAATTGATGGTGAAAAATGTGAGCCGGTAGAAGAACTAACTATAGATTTACCTGAAGAAGTTTCAGGAAAAGCTGTAGAAATGGTAACGATGCGAAAGGGAGAAATGCTAAGCATGGAAACCCGTGGCGAGCGAATGATTATTCAGTTTTTGATTCCTTCAAGAGGAATTATAGGTTTGCGTAATCAATTGCTTACTGCTACGGCAGGTGAAGCTATTATGGCGCACCGTTTCAAGGAATATCAGCCATTAAAAGGGGGAATTCCACAAAGACAAAACGGTTCGTTGATCTCTATGGAACGCGGAAAAGCAATTCCTTATTCTATAGATAAACTTCAGGATAGAGGGAAGTTTTTCGTAGATCCGGGAGAAGAAATTTATGAGGGTCAGGTAATTGGTGAAAATTCACGTCAGGATGATATGGCGGTAAATATAACCAAGACCAAAAAACTTTCTAACGTACGTTCTTCGGGTGCAGATGATAAAGCTAAGATTGTACCTGCACTTAAATTTTCTTTGGAAGAAGCTCTGGAATACATTCAGAAAGATGAATATGTTGAGGTTACTCCAAGTCACCTAAGGTTGCGTAAAATCTACCTGACAGAAAACGAGAGAAAGAGAAATAAAATAGTTTAATCACTCAACTTTAAAGAGTTTGTTTGGATTGTCCTTTTCCGTCAACCTGAACTTGTTTCAGGTTCTAACATTTTAGATTCTGAAACGAGTTCAGAATGACGAGCTTGAGAACTTTTCAAACAAACTCTTCTTTTTTTATATGGAATTCCTGGGAATTAGTCTAACAGAATGGATAGGTTACCTGTCCTCTTTTTTCGTCGCGATTTCTTTCTTTATGAAAAATATCCTCAAGCTTAGAATTGTAAATAGCCTGGGCTGTATTTTCTTTATTATCTACGGAATTTTAATCAATTCCTGGCCGGTGATTATTACCAATGCGGTTATTGTAGGCGTAAATTTTTACTACCTTTTTATCAATAAAAAACCGCACAGGGTAAAAGCTGATGAGGTTCAGCCCTAAACAGATTTTTGAACAACCTCAAAAACACGTTGCCCATCACATTTTAAGGTTTTGGAAGGATATTTCAGCAATAAAGCATAATCGTGCGTAGCCATAAGGATGGTGTTTCCGTTTTTACTGATTTCCTGTAGCACTTCCATAACTTCTACTGAAGTTTGCGGATCAAGGTTGCCGGTAGGTTCATCGGCAAGGATGAGTTCGGGGTCATTTAAAAGAGCGCGTGCAATAGCAACACGTTGCTGTTCCCCGCCGGAGAGCTGATAAGGATATTTAAATCCTTTAGATTTCATCCCTACTTTATCCAGCACTTCATCTATTTTGCTATCCATACCTTTCTGGTCTTTCCAGCCTGTGGCTTTCAGCACAAAAAGCAAATTGTCTTTAATATTTCTATCGGTTAACAATTTAAAATCCTGAAAAACAACGCCAAGTTTCCTTCTAAGAAAAGGAATGTCTTTTTCCTTAAGCGTCCGCAAATTAAAATCTACTATAGTCCCTTCACCTTCATTTAGTGGTAAATCGCCGTAAAGAGTTTTCATAAAACTACTTTTTCCGGTTCCGGTTTTACCAATAAGATAAACAAATTCGCCTTTGTTTATGTGTACATCTACTTCAGATAAAATAAGGCTTTCACGCTGATAAATAGCAGCGTTCTTTAATTCCAGGACGGTATTAGACATAAAAGTTAAGGCTTTTCTTCAGTGTAAAAATATCGGTAAATATACATTTTTCAAAAGCCGCGGGTTTACTTTTTTTTACATTAACATAATTATCACTTTATATCGGCGTTAATAAAGCAAGGTTTAAATTATCTTTGAATCATCAACTTAAAAATCTATAAATGACACCTAACAAAATTATCCTGTTTGTTGTTTTAATATTCTTCTCTTTTCACGGAAATTCACAGCGGTCGGCCAATTATACTCACGATCTCGCTGAATTTAATAAAGCCCTTGAACTTTATAACAATCAGCAGTTTTTGGCTGCCCAAAACCTGTTCGATGAAGTTAAAGAGCAAACCGAAGACGAGAAAATTGAGGGAGATTGTGCTTACTATATTGCCAATGCGGCCGTAAGATTAAATCAACCCGGTGCCGATAGGTTAATGGAGCGTTTTGTAAGCCGTTATCCTACCAGCACAAAAACCAATTCGGCTTATCTTGATGTAGCCGATTATTATTTTCAGACCGGAAAATATTCCCTGGCCCGCAAATGGTACGATAAAGTTGATGAAAAGAGCATGAGCCGGGCAGACAGGGATCGCTATTATTTTAATAATGGCTATGCCTATTTCAGAGCAAAACAATATGATGAAGCTCGTAAGTATTTAGAAAGGGTTCGTAATTCTCAGGAATACGGTTCTCAAGCTAAATATTATATTGGTTATATGGCCTACGAGGGCGATGATTATGAACAAGCCAACGAATATTTTGAGGAGGTAAGTAGTAACGATCGATACAGTGAAGACCTTTCTTATTTCCAGGCCGATATGAATTTTAAACTGGGAAATTTTGAAGAGGCTATTAAACTTGCCAAAGAACAATTACAAA
This sequence comes from Salegentibacter tibetensis, assembly GCF_020164485.1. Classification (GTDB taxonomy): domain Bacteria; phylum Bacteroidota; class Bacteroidia; order Flavobacteriales; family Flavobacteriaceae; genus Salegentibacter; species Salegentibacter tibetensis. Next base: position 36,548 of record NZ_JAIQZA010000018.1, on the reverse strand, counting down.
GTTCTAACCGCATAGAGCGTTCGCAATTAAATAAGATTATTGGTGAAAGTTATTTCAACTTAGAGCAGTATGAAGAGGCTTTGCCTTATCTAACCGAATATAGCGGGGACCGCGGGAGGTGGAATAATACAGATTATTACCAGTTGGGATATGCTTATTATAAACAAGGAGATTACGAAAAAGCGATCTCTGAATTTAATAAAATTATAGATGGGAGGAACGAGATCGCGCAAAACGCTTATTATCATTTAGCGCAATCTTATTTGGAATCCAATCAAAAGCAACAGGCCTTAAACGCTTTTAAGAATGCCGGAGAAATGGATTTCAATCCAAAAATCCAGGAAGATGCCTATATGAATTACGCTAAGCTGAGTTATGAGATTGGTAACAGTTATGAGAGTCCGTCCCAGGTTTTGATAAATTTTATTGAAAAATATCCAAATTCTGAAAACAGGGCGGCCATGGAAAGTTTGCTAATAGACTCTTTCCTTACCTCCGGAAATTTTGAAGAGGCTATGCGTTTGTTAGAAGACAATCGCAATTTCAGCGATAAACAAGCTTATCAAAAAGTAGCTTATTATTACGGACTTCAACTTTATGAAGATGGTGATTATGCAAAAGCTATAACTAATTTCGAGAAAGCGCTCTCTGAGCCCAGGGATCAACAGATAACTGCAAAAGCTACCTTTTGGAAAGCTGAAAGTGAATATAATATTAACCGAATAGATGAGGCAGTAATTGGCTACCGTGAATTTTCAGGGATGAATGCCGCACAGGGTACAGAGGAACTGGATAACCTGGATTATAACCTTGGATATGCATATTTTAAAAAGAATGAATATTCCAGAGCGATAGAATATTTTAAGCGTTATTCTGAAAATGGCTCTAATGATGTGGCCCGCCGGAATGATGCTTTGCTAAGACTGGGAGATACATATTTTGTAAGCAGCCAGTACTGGCCGGCAATTGAAGCCTATGATAAAGCACTTTCGCTAAGTGGAGAGAATGATTATGCTGCTTTTCAAAAAGCGATGAGCTACGGATTTATTGACAGAAGAGATACCAAAATTTCTGAACTTCGCAGCTTTATAAATCAGTATTCCCGTTCCTCTTTTAGGGACGATGCAATGTATGAGCTTGGAAACACTTATGTTTCAGCCAACAATACTAGCGAAGCTTTAACTTCTTACGATCGTTTAATCAGGGAAGTGCCACAAAGTGCGTTTGTACCCAAAGCGATGCTACGCCAGGCCTTGATTCATTATAATGCCGATAATGGAAACCGCGCGCTGGAAAGGTTAAAGAAAGTGGTTAGCGATTATCCAAATACACCCGAAGCCAAACAGGCAGTTTCTACCGCGAGAATGGTTTATGTAGATCTAGGCCGTACCGATGAATATGCCAGCTGGGTAAGAAATATAGATTTTGTTGAAGTAACTGATGCCGATTTGGATAACACTACTTACGAATCTGCCGAAAATCAATATTTTAATAATGAATATGACAGGGCGATTAGCGGATTTGAAAATTACCTGCAACGTTTTCCTAAGGGAATCCATTCTATAAACGCGAATTTCTATTTAGCGCAATTATATTTTAGAAATGGAAGCAAAGACAAAGCAGCAGCTAAATACCGTTTTGTAGCCGATAAACCTAAAAATGAATTTACCGAACAGGCACTTTCAAGGTTATCTGAAATCTTGCTGGAAAATGAAAACTATCGCGAAGCCGTTGGTTATTTGGAGAAGCTTGAAAAAGAAGCCAGCTCTGAGCAAAATGTAATTTTTGCACAATCTAACCTTATGAAATCTTACCTGGAATTAAATCAGCCGGAAAAAGCTGCTAATTACGCCGATAAGGTATTGGCTAATTCAGCATCAGATTCAGAAGCTAGAACCGATGCCCGTGTTATTGTGGCTCGTGCAGCTTTTGCTTCAGGAAATATGGGTAAAGCGAAAAGCGCATATTCCGAAGTGCAAAAAACAGCCAAAGGAGAATTGGCTGCCGAGGCTTTATATTATGATGCTTATTTTAAAAATGAAAGCGGAAACTTCGAAGCTTCCAATGCAGCGGTACAAATCCTGGCTAAAGATTTTTCCGGTTATAAACGTTGGGGAGCAAAAGGTTTGGTCTTAATGGCCGATAACTTCTACGAACTGGACGACACTTATCAGGCCACTTATATTTTGGAAAATGTAATTAAGAATTTCCCCAACTATCCTGAAATTGTACAGGAAGCAAAGCGGGAACTCTCCAGGATAAAGACAGAAGCGGCAAAAACCAATTCTTCAGTAGAAGCAAATAACTAATTCAACTTTCAATCTAACATTTAAGAATTTCTATATGCAAATGTTTTCAATAAAAAGAAGCCTGTTTTTAAGTACGTTTTTAATTAGTGGGGTTCTTTTTGCTCAGGATCCTATAGATAGCGAAACTGTAACGGTTATAAAGCCATATACCCCTACGGTGCAAGATGCTAACAAGATAAAGCAAACTCCCAGCCAGTCAGATTCTGTTAGGACAGAAAAAAGGCCGGTGCAATACAGTATATTTTCTGTTCCGGTGGCATCTACGTTTACTCCTGCGAAAGGACGTGCTACTACCGTAGAAAGGGAGAGACCGGTAAAGGTTTACGATAATTATGCGAGTCTTGGTTTTGGAAATTACGGTAACCTTCTAGCCGAATTTTACAGCAACCTGGAAGTAAGCCGAAGCGATAATTTTGGAATCTATTTAGATCATAATTCATCTCAAGGTGGTATTGAAGGAGTAGCACTGGATGATAAATTTTATGATACCGAATTAAACTTAAGCTATAATTCTAAAACACGTAATTTGGGATGGAAAACCGAAGTAGGGGCCCAGCACCAACTTTTTAACTGGTATGGATTACCGCAAAATGCTAATTTCAGTAATGCAGAAATAAATGCAATAAACCCTTCTCAGAATTATTTCTCAGCTTATGCAGGTGGGGAAATAGAACTTTACGATTCGTTTTTTGATAACGCAAAGGCAAAATTCAGACATACGGGTGATGCATATTCCACTGCAGAAAATCATTTTGATACCCGTGGTACTTTTGAAGTTAATATCGGTGATGAATTAATTACCACAAATATCTATACAGATATCGTAAATGGTCAAATGGGAGAGCAATTTCTGGCTACGGAAAATTATGAATATACCTTTATGAACTTTGGCATTAATCCCAGTCTATTAATTCTAAGGGACGACCTTACCTTAAATCTTGGTGTGGCTTTTTTCTATAGTCAGGATATTGAAAACAGCGATGGCAACTTTTATATCTATCCAAAAGTAACAGCAAGTTACAGGTTGGGCGGTGATTATTTTACGCCTTATGCCGGGCTGGAAGGTGGACTGCAACAAAACACCTATTACAGGTTTATTCAGGAAAATCCTTATGTATCTCCAAGCTTAGAAATTAGGCCAACCGACAATGAGTACAATGCGTACGTTGGGGCTAAAGGAAAATTGAGTAATAGTATTTCTTATAATTTTAAAACAGGCTATGAGTCGCAATTCAACAAAGCATTGTTTAAGCGAAATGCGCAGGCGAACGATTTAATGGCTGAAAATTATGCTTACGGGAATTCCTTTGAAGTAGTTTATGATGATGTAAAAACCCTGTCGGTTGCCGGAGAAGTAAATGTTGATGTAAACCGAAACTTTCGTCTTGGAATTAATGCTGAATACTTTAATTACAGCACAGACAACGAAGTAGAAGCCTGGAATCTTCCAGATTTTAAAGCCTCATTAAATGCCGATTACCAAATTAACGAGAAGTGGTACACAGGAGCTAACTTATTCTATATTGGCGAGCGTTTTGATCAGGAAAGGGTAGCTTCAGCAGGAGAACCAACAATGAGTACAGTTACACTTGACAGCTTTTTTGATGTGAATGCTCATTTGGGCTACCGCTTTAATGAAAGACTTTCGATATTTGCAAAAGGAAGCAACTTGTTGAACAATGATTACCAACGTTGGACAAACTTTAGGGTTCAGGGATTACAGGTTCTTGCCGGAGCAACTTATAAATTTGATTTTTAGTAAAAAAAATATTCATAAACTTTTAAAGAGGCTGTCTGAAAAGATCTGGTTTCGTCAAGCTGAACTTGGTTCAGCTTCTAACATATTTTGATTATCAACATCTTAGATTCTGAAACCAGTTTAGAATGACGATTTTATAAACCTTTTCAGACTGCCTCTTTTGCTTTATTCACAATATAATTTACGAGATGTGATTATGTAGAAGTCTTTATTTCAGTAGTCTAAGGGTATGTTCTATGTAAAATTCCTTAACAATAACACAACATTAGAAATTCAAAATTAACATTAGAACTAACTAATATTGTACCCAATTTTCAATATGGTGTTCTGTGAAGGCCAATTTTAAAAACAACAAATCTATTAAAACAGCTACTTAAATGGCAAAAGGCAGTAAGTTTCAACGTAGTGACCGGTCCCGTCCCTATTTGAACGTCCTGGACTTTATGGTTCAGGAAAAAACATTTCTATCGCTTATCATTGTTGGTATTATTGTAGCAGGAATTTCTACAGGTTATGGTCGTGCGGCGATGTGGGTTGGTTTTTTCTTCGCTGCTTATGCGGCTGTGGCCAACGACAGTATACAATCTCTGGGGACATTTATTGAAAGTAATAAAAATAAAAAGTGGTGGGTGCTTTGGTTGTTTACAGGGGGTATTTTTCTTGCAACCGTTACTTTTAGTTGGATTTATTATGATGGGGATGTTACCTATCAACGTCTTTTAAATCCCGATGGTACTTCAAATTATCCTCATCCTGAACAATTTAGTTTTTTCCAGGTAATCGCACCGCTGGTATTGTTGATTCTTACGCGTTTAAAAATGCCGGTTTCTACCACGTTTTTACTTTTGAGTGTGTTTAGTGCTGATACTTCAGGTATTACTTCGGTGGTATGGAAGAGTTGGACGGGTTATATCATGGCCTTTATACTTTCATTCCTGGTATGGTACCTTTCTTATAATTTTATTAAAAAATATTTTAAAAGCCGAAAAACCCACGTTGGTTGGACTATTGTGCAGTGGGTAGTTAGTGGTACTCTTTGGGCTGTTTGGGTAATGCAAGACGGTGCCAATATTGCCGTATTCCTACCTAGAGAACAAACATTAACTCAATTTATCATCTTTGCCCTAAGTATTTTCGCAGGCCTTGGCTTTCTATATTATTTACGTGGAGATAAAATCCAGGAAGTAGTAAGTGAGAAGGTAAGGATTTCTGATATTCGTGCAGCGACCTTAGTAGATTTAACTTATGTAATCCTGCTTATTTACAAGCTGTTTATTAGTACGGTACCAATGAGTACTACCTGGGTATTCCTTGGTATTATTGGGGGTAGGGAAATCGCGATAAGCCTGGCTAGAAATAAAAAAGGTAAAAAACATCGTATGAAAGCCGGTAGGATGATCTTTAAAGATTTCTCTTACGCGATGATTGGTTTATTTGTCTCTGTAGCACTGGCTGCTGCCGCAAACCAAAGTATTCGTGACCAGATCATTGATGCTATCTTTTAAGTCTGATAATTAAATAAACATACTAAAATGCGTCTTTAACGGGCGCATTTTTTATTTTTATCCAAAATTGAGAATAATGAAAAAAATATTACTGTTTAGTCTTTTTAGCATCCTGCTTATTTCCTGTAATTCTGAAGATAAAGAGAAAGCTGATCTTTTAGTTTTTAATGCTGAAATTTATACTGTAGACGATAATTTTAGTACTGCGGAAGCTTTTATTACAAAAGATGGTAAATTTCTTGAAATTGGTACTGCTGAAGCTCTTGAGGAAAAATATCAAGTGACAGAAAAACTCGATGCCGGAGGTAAAAGTGTTTTTCCGGGTTTTATTGATGCCCACGCCCATTTTTATCGCCTGGGTTTACAGCAGCAACGCGTAGATCTTGCTGGCACAAAAAGTTTTGATGAGGTGGTACAACGCATCGTTGATTTTCAGAATAAACGTAGTGTAGATTTTATTACCGGCAGGGGATGGGATCAAAACGATTGGGAAAACAAAGATTTTCCTACTAAAGATACTTTAGATCATTTATTTCCAGACACCCCAATTGCCGTAACCCGTATAGATGGCCACGCACTTTTAGTGAACCAGGCTGCTATTGATAAAGCCGGAATCACTACTGAAACCCCTTTTGATGGTGGCGATATTGAACAAAAAGACGGTAAACTTACCGGTATTATTATAGATAATCCTATGAGCCTAATTGCCGATGCGCAACCTGCACCATCTATAGAAGAGCAGGTGAATGCCTTACTTGACGCTCAAAAAATTTCTTTTGAATACGGCTTAACAACAGTTGTGGATGCCGGAATAGATCGGGAAACCATAGAGCTAATGGATAGCCTGCATAAAGAAGAAAGTCTAAAGATCAGGTTATATGCAATGATTAGTAATACTAAAGAGAATCTTGATTTTTACCTTGACAAAGACCCTATAAAAACAGAAAGATTAAATGTGCGCTCGGTTAAATTTTATGGTGATGGCGCACTTGGTTCAAGGGGTGCTGCTTTAAAAGAGGAGTACAGCGATCGTGCAGGCCACTACGGAGCTTTGCTTTCTCCGGTTGAAGATTTTAAAAAAACAGCAGAGCGTGTGGCTGCTTCAAAATTTCAGCTGAATACCCACGCTATTGGAGATTCTGCTAATTACCTGGTTTTAGAAACTTATGATGAGCTTTTAAAAGACGATAAAGATCGGCGATGGAGGGTAGAGCACTCGCAGGTTATAGATCCATCAGATTTTAAATATTTCAGCAAAAATATTATTCCATCTATACAGCCAACACACGCTACCAGCGATATGTATTGGGCTGAAGATCGCCTGGGGGAAGAAAGGATGCAAGGTGCATATGCTTTCAAGAAATTACTTGATCAGGCCGGTATCGTTGCTCTAGGAACCGATTTTCCTGTAGAAGAGGTGAGTCCGTTTCTTACTTTTTACGCTGCGGTGGCAAGACAGGATACCGATAACTATCCCGAAGGAGGATTTATGAAAGAACAGGCTTTATCTCGCGAAGAAACTTTAAAGGGAATGACGATCTGGGCGGCTTTCGCTAATTTTGAAGAAGACGAAAAGGGAAGTATAGAAGCAGGAAAATTTGCTGATTTTATAATATTGGATAAGGATATCATGAAAATTGAGGCTTCAGAAATCCCTGAAATTAAAGTTTTAGAGACTTACGTTAATGGCGAAAAAGTATACTAAACCGGTTACGCTAAAAAAGATATCTTTGCATCTTAAAAATATAAGAAAATGAACGACGGATTATATGCTAAATTTCATACTACTAGAGGTCTTATTTTAGTGGAATTGGAATACGAAAAAGTGCCCGGAACGGTAGGAAACTTTGTAGGTCTTGCCGAGGGTGAGCTGGAGAACGATGCTTTTCCGCAGGGTAAACCTTATTATAACGATCTTAAATTTCACCGGGTGATTCCTAATTTTATGGTTCAGGGCGGTGACCCGCAGGGAACAGGAGTTGGTGGTCCTGGTTATAAATTTGAAGATGAAATTCACCCCGATTTAAAACACGATTCCCCCGGAAAACTTTCTATGGCCAATGCCGGTCCCGGAACCAATGGGAGTCAGTTTTTTATTACTCATACCGAAACTCCCTGGTTAGACGGGAAACATACTGTTTTTGGCAGTGTGATTGAAGGTCAGGATGTAGTGGATAGTATTAAGCAAGGCGATAAGATTGAGAAGCTTGAGATCGTTAGAGCCGGGGATAATGCGCAGAATTTTAATGCTGTAGAATCTTTCAGGCAGTTTGATGGCGCTAAGGCCAAAAGAGAGGAAGCCGCAAAACAAAGGGAAGAAGAATTGCTTGGAAAACTATCCCAGGGTTTTAAAACCACAGAAAGCGGACTTCGATATAAAATTGAAAAAAAGGGAGAAGGCGCGAAACCGGAGAAAGGACAAACCGTTTCAGTACACTACAAGGGAATGCTTACCGATGGAAGTGTTTTTGATTCTTCTTATAAAAGAAATCAGCCGCTGGAATTTCCGGTAGGGGTAGGGCACGTAATCAGTGGATGGGACGAAGGTATTCTATTGCTAAATGTTGGAGATCAGGCCCGTTTTGTAATTCCTTCACATTTGGCTTACGGAGAGCGTGGTGCAGGTGGCGTTATTCCACCAAACGCAGCTTTGGTTTTTGATGTAGAATTGGTTGCGGTAAAGTAAGAAACCCACTAACCCCCAATGGGGGAATTTTTTAAATAGAAAAACACCTCACAGGTTTTTAAAACTTGCGAGGTTTTTTTTATATCCGTCATTCTGAATTTATTTCAGAATCTAGGTTCTTAAACTTACTTAGAATCCGGTTGTGGCGTCATTCTAAGGTATGGTTTTACCTCTTTAAAACCTTTAGGGAACATCTCTTTGGCATCTTCATTAGAAACCGAAGGGCTAATCACTACGTCTTCTCCCTGCTTCCAGTTAGCCGGCGTAGCCACTTTTTGGTAAGCAGTAAGTTGTAATGAATCAATTACCCTTAGTAGTTCATCAAAATTCCTACCGGTACTGGCAGGGTAGGTGATCATTAGTTTTATTGTTTTATCTGGACCAATTACATAAACCGAACGTACGGTTAGGGTATCATCTGCTTTTGGGTGGATCATCCCGTAAAGCTTAGAAACCTTTTTGTCCTCATCAGCGATAATTGGGAAATTCACCGTAGTGTTTTGAGTTTCGTTGATATCTTCAATCCAGCCTTTATGAGATTCTACCCCATCTACACTCAGTGCCATTACTTTGGTATTTCGGGCTTCAAATTTATCTTTATATTTCGCCACAGTACCTAATTCTGTAGTACAAACCGGCGTATAATCTGCAGGATGCGAAAATAAAATTCCCCAGCTATCTCCTAAATAGTCATAAAAATTGATTTTTCCTTCTGAAGTTTCAGCATCAAAATTTGGTGCTTTGTCTCCTAATTTTAATTCGCTCATAATGCTATATTTTTAGTGATTCAATATAAAATTAAAGAATAATTTTCAGTAGAAACCTACCAAACCAATAGGATTTGTTTGCATTGTGATAAAATTAACTGATAGCTGCTTTTTAAATTTCCGCTTGAAGATCTAAGAATATTAGGATTCGGGTGTGTATTTCCATTTTATATTACAGCCCATACTGGGCTTCTGATTCTCTGGAACTTTTTTATTTGAAAGTACAGCATCCATAGCATCACGCAGGTGTCGGCCATTAACCGGGATTCCATTTCCGGGTCGCGAATCGTCCAGCTGCCCGCGATAGATTAATTTAAGATCATCGTCAAAAAGATAGAAATCTGGTGTGCAGGCGGCTTTATAAGCCCGCGCCACTTCCTGGGATTCATCGAAGAGATAAGGAAAAGAGTATTGATGCCTCCTGGCAACCTCATTCATATTCTCGGGATGATCTGCAGGGTAGTTTTCTACATCGTTACTCATAATGGCAGCAAACCCAAATCCCAGTACGCGGTAGTCTCCGGCTAGTCTCACTATTTCCTCGTTTACATGTTTCACGAATGGACAGTGGTTACTTATAAACATAATTAAAGTACCTTTTTTACCCCTGATATCTGTTAGGGAATATCGATTATTTGTGATTACATCTATAAGGTTAAAATCGGGTGCCGGTGTACCCAGCTCTATCATATTTGAAGCGGTTCTGGCCATCTCTCTTTTCTTATAAATTTACAAATTCACTTCGGAATATGGACTTTTTTTCTAATTTGGATTAAAAATTAGACTATGAAAATTTCCTGGAAGGATTTTGAGAAAGTAGAAATGCGAATAGGAACCATTATGGAAGTTTCAGACTTTCCTGAAGCTAAAACTCCGGCCTTTAAAATGCTCATTGATTTTGGCGATGAAATTGGAATGAGAAAAACTTCGGCACAAATCACCAGGCGCTACAAAAAAAAAGATTTGCTCAACAGGCAAATAGTTGCCGTTGTTAATTTTCCGAAGAAACAAATCGCTAATATTATGAGCGAATGCCTGATTTTAGGAGCCGTAGGTGAAGGAAATGATATCGTGCTTCTCAATACAGATTTTAAAGTAGAAAACGGTTTACGTGTAGGCTAAACTAAATTGAGTTCCTGTTTTTTCATATTTATTCACATAAGCTCCAATGCAATGCGGTCTTATGAGGATAGATAAAGAAACTGGCTTCTTTCAGCTCATACGCAGTTTGAACTTATCATTTTGATGCTTATTCGTTTAAAAACCTAAAAACCAGGTTTCTTGTGGTTTCTGCAGATATCCAAAAGCCACTCCCATCACCGGGATCTGCCAGGGTTTCGGTTAATTTCCATTTCCTGGTAATTTCTTCTCCGGACTATTTATTAAAGTAATTGGTTCTATTATATAAATGCACACAAACAGTAATGCTTGCGTGCATATTATCAAATTTTACATCTCATCACCAAAAAAGATGGCATTCATTAATAATTTATTTGTTCCAAACCAGAAAGCCCTGAAGTTGGTATTATCGGTAAATAGAATAACGTTACCGCGTCCCATTCCTTTATGTTTAAATGGAACTGTACCTGCAATAGAATCTAATCTCGGTGCGCTAATATAACCGCTTAGCAACGGATCTTCAGTATACTGAATCGGGTTATTATAGCTTTGTTTATCGGCTTCAACAAAGATCGTGGTATTTCTAAAAAGTGGAAGTTTATCATTGGTATACCCAAAATTAACCGGGTGGGACCGATCTATATTCGCTTCAAAGATAGCGCCGCCAATTCCCTGTGCACCTCTAAAATCTCTTTGTTCTTCGAAACTAATATCTTCGGCTACCAGGCTGTCTTTCTTAATTTCCAGTTCCATAAAATCTTCCTTCTCAAAAAGTTGGGCGGCATTGCGGTAACCAATTAAAGTCCCCCCATCACGAATCCATTCTTTTAATTTGTCTAAATCTTTGCTTTTTAAAGCGCTGCTCCCGGAATTTGGAAGAATAATATCGGTATATCGGCTCAAATCTGCTCTGGAAAATCTTCTTGTGTCCAGTTTGGTGATTTTCATATCATAGCGCTGATCAAACAGATGCCAGATCTCACCGGCGTCGTAAGGAGTAATGCCTTCACCTACGATTAAAGCTACTTTTGCAGGTTTAAGTGCCCTAAATTGGTTACTTCCCAGGTTAACACCTTGTGTTAGGCCGGTGCTAATGGCATCGATTTGCACGTTAGATTTTTCTGCTACCTTTTGCAGAAATTCGTGCATTTCATCTGCATCCAATTCTTGATTTTGAACTGGTACTAAGATTGTTCCATAGTCATACTCTCTATTCGCTAAAGAAAAAGGCTGCATTCCCACTTTTGCACGGAGGCCTTTTTCCAGGATCATATTTAAAGCTTTTGGCGAATAGAAATCGTGCCATTGCATTACATAAGCATAACTGCTTTGCTCCGGTGACTGAATTTCCGGCTTTTGCAGATCTTCTATCTTTTTCCCGGCTTTATTCATCTTCACATCTTCAGCAAAATCAAGGTTGAAAGCCAGTGGAAGGGTCCAGGCCGAAATATCATAGAATAAACTGTCTTGAAATTCTGTTCGACGTTCAAACATAGCCTCCACCAATCTATGTTGACGCTGATTTTTAGGAACTACATAAGCAGAATTCTTTTTGAAATTCTTCCCATCAGTTTCAAAATCTTCTTCAATTTGGTGGATCTCTATTTTATGTTTCTCGAGTATTTTTGCTAATTCGTAAGCTGAAGAAGCATCCTTTTCACTTCCGAATACATAAGCACCATTTTCAGCAGAATTACGTGCGTTTTTATAAAAATTGCGCTGATAATTCAGGATGGTTTCGCGCATATTTTTAGCTGCTTCCAAAGTAGAAAGCGCAGCGGTAAATTGATTTCTAATGGTAAATGGGAAAGTAAGCACGCCGTTATCGGTCTCCTGGGCGTGACCACGGGAACTTCCCTGTTCAAAGAGAATTCCTATACTTCCGTTAATATCTGGGAAAGTAGAGCCTTTTCCATAGTAAAAATCGTCGTAGTTTTCTTCCGTATAATAAAAGGAGCCTAATTCGTCAAAAGCTTCGGCATGATAGGTCCCTATTTCCCTGGTAAGGTCCTGGTTAATATTAGGTGTAAGCGGGTGTGTTCTTGAAGGGATTCCTGGTTGGAAGAAAAAACTGGAATTGGAGCCCATTTCATGATGATCTGTCAAAATATTTGGCATCCACTTATGAAAAGTTTCAATGCGTGCCTGAGATTCCGGTAATTGAACCGGCAACCAATCACGGTTCATATCAAACCAGTAATGATTAGTTCTACCACCTGGCCAAATTTCGTTGTATTCACGATCTTGTGGGTCGGGATTTATATTCTCACTTTTATTAGTATTGGCCCAATAAGAAAAACGCTGTAAACCATCAGGATTAAAGGAAGGATCAAAAAGAATTACGGTGTTTTCCATCAATTCTTCTATTTCTTCACCTTCAGCCGCAGCTAGATAATACGCTGCTAGAAGCGCTGCGTTAGATCCACTGGCTTCATTGCCGTGAATAGAAAATCCCTGATTCACCACAATAGGCATTTCTTCGGTATTAAGAGAAGAAGCATTTTCCTGAGTGAGGGCAAGATGATTTTCTCGAATTTCCTCCAGGTTATCGTGGTTTTCTTCAGAAGTGATAGTAAGGAGAATTAGCGGACGACCTTCGTAGGTTACTCCCCGGTTTTCTATGCTGATTCTTGGAGAAACTCTGGCTAATTCCCTCATATAATTTAAAAGTAAATCGTGGGTAACATGCCATTCTCCAGGGATGTAACCAATAATATCTTGTGGTTTTGGGATTTCCTCATTGTAGCTCACATCTTGTGGGAGGTAATAATCCAGACTAAGATCTTCTTGCTGGGCAAATGAGTTAAAACAAATACAGAAAATAAGAAAGGGAAGTAGTTTTTGCATGATATTTTGTTTGGGTTGTAAATATAAAAAAACCGTCCGGAAAATATCTAGACGGTTTTATATAATCTTAAAAGTAATTTTTAAATGTCGTCGAAACTTACATCGGTAAATTTTTCTGGAGAAACTTCTTTAGAAACTCCGTTTTCAGATGTTTCATATTCTTTTTTGAAGTCCTTTTGGTGACGCTCGCTTATTACTTCTTCTCCTTTTTCATTAAGGATAAAATCGGTCATTTTCTGAAGAATTTCATTGAAACCAGCAAAATCTTCTTTATATAAATAGATCTTGTGTTTTTTGTAGAAAAAAGAACCATCATCGTTGGTGAATTTTTTGCTTTCGGTAATAGTCAGGTAATAATCGTCTGCACGTGTGGCCCTAACGTCAAAAAAGTAAGTCCTTCTGCCGGCCCTTAGCACTTTAGAGAATATTTCTTCTTTCTCCATCATTCCCTTGTCGCTCATAAAATAGATTCTTTAATAGTTTTGTTTTAGTACTGTTCAAAAATCTAAAAATTTTTAACATCTAGCAAAAAAAATTCACATTTCTTTTTCATTTAGCTGTTTTGCGTATAATTCTTTGTAATAGCCTTGTTGGTTTATTAATTGGGTATGAGAGCCTTGTTGAACAATTGCTCCGTCTTCCAGAATTATAATCTTATCGGCATTTTTTGCTGAAGAGATCCTATGGCTGACAATTATGGTAGTTTTCTCTTTTGAAATTTTAAATAAATTACTCAGGATTTCCTCTTCGGTTTCGGTATCTACTGCTGAAAGGCAATCATCAAATAGCAGGATTTTTGGATCGTGAATAATAGCACGGGCAATAGAAACCCGCTGCTTTTGTCCGCCGGATAATGTGATACCGCGTTCTCCTAAAACAGTGTCATAACCTTTGCTGAAACCAACGATGTTTTTATGTACCGATGCATTCTTAGCGGCTTCAAAAATTTCTTCGTCACTGGCATTTGTTTTCCCGAATTTGATATTGTTTTTTATGGAGTCGCTGAATAAAAATGCATCCTGAGGAACGTAACCAATGCTGTTCCTTAAACTATCCAGGTTGAGGTCTTGAATGTTTTTGCCGTCTAAACAAATCGCTCCCTTATCAACATCATATAGCCTGCCAATAAGTTCCAGGATGGTAGATTTACCTGCACCGGTCTTCCCAATAATAGCAAGTGTTTCCCCGCTGCTCACTTCAAAAGAAATATTTTTAAGGGCGGTGATATTCGTGTCATCGTAAGTGAAATTTACATTTTTAAAGGCAATGCTTCCGTGAATTTCATCGGGCGTTTCTTTTTGATTGGTGATTTCAGGTTTTTCATCTAAAAATTCGTTTATGCGTTCCTGAGAAGCATCAGCTTGCTGCACTAAAGAAGTCACCCAGCCAATGGAGGCAATGGGCCAGGTAAGCATGTTTACATACAGGAGAAATTCAACAATAACTCCAATATTTTGAATTTCGCCATTTATATATTGGTTACCACCAACATAAATTACCAATACGTTACTAATCCCTATTAATAACACCATAAGAGGAAAGAAAAAGGCCTGAACTTTTACCAGGTCAATATTTTTGTCCCGGCTTCCGTTGGCCAGGTCAACAAAATTATGATTGATCTGGTTTTCCATCCCGTAGGATTTTATCACGGCAATTCCGCTAAAGCTTTCCTGAGTAAAAGTATTAAGTCTGGAAAGATATTGCTGCACCACGGTACTGCGTTTATGAATGGCCACACTTATTTTGTAAATAGAAAATGCCAGAACGGGGAGCGGCGCTACCGTATATAAAGTAAGCTCTGGCGCTGCCTGAACCATAAAAATTAAAACAACAACGGTAGAGGTAAAAGTGGTGACCGTATACATAATGGCCGGGCCAAGGTACATTCGCACTTTGCTCACATCTTCGCTAATTCGATTCATCAGATCGCCGGTGCGGTTTTTTTTATAAAAATTAAGTGAAAGATCCTGGTAATGCTGGTAGATCTCGTTTTTAAGATCAAATTCAATATAGCGGGAAACCACAATAAAGGTTTGCCGCATTAAAAATGTAAGAAATGCCGCGACTAAAGTAGCTCCTATTATTAGCGCAATATTTATAGCGAGTTCAGTTTGGAGTACTTCCATTGTACTTATCTCGCCATTTATATATTGCTCTATCGCATCAGTAGAATCCCCGATTAAAGGAATATAATATAGAGCGAAAATACGGGCAACTATGGTTATTACAAGGCCAATTAATAATTTCCATTTATATTTCAGGAAATATTTATTGAGATGCTTAAGGTTTTTCATCTAAAGGGTAAAAAAGCTAGTTTTTGAGGATATGTTATTTTAACACGTTTTAAAAACCTCTTTGTTGAAATATTCTTTATTTTTGCATTGTGATTTTCAGAAATACGAAAACACTAATTTATAAAATGTAACAAGTTATGCAAGTTGATGTTCTAAATGCAAATGAACTTAAAAAGTCTGCACCGGTATTCGGTCAGCTCTCTTTTGACAACCACGAGCAAGTAGTTTTTTGCAACGACAAAGATACAGGTTTAAAGGCAATTATTGGTATTCATAACACGGTTTTAGGACCTGCCCTAGGTGGTACCAGAATGTGGAACTACAGCACTGAGTGGGAAGCATTAAACGATGTTTTGCGCCTTTCACGAGGAATGACTTTTAAAAGTGCGATTACCGGACTTAATCTTGGTGGCGGGAAAGCTGTAATTATTGGTGATGCTAAAACACAAAAAACTCCTGAACTTATGAGGAGTTTTGGACGTTTTGTAGATTCCCTTAGTGGAAAATACATCACAGCAGAAGACGTAGGAATGGAAACTGCCGATATGGATACCGTACGTGAAGTTACCAAATACGTAACCGGAATTTCTGAAGATAAAGGTGGTGCGGGAAATCCGTCTCCAATTACTGCTTATGGTGTTTTTATGGGGATTAAAGCCGCAGCTAAGCACAAATTTGGAAGCGATGACCTGGAAGGAAAATCTGTTTTGGTTCAGGGAATTGGTCACGTTGGTGAAACCCTTGTAGAACATTTAACTCAAGATGGCGCTAAAGTTTTTATTAGTGATATTAACGAAGAACGTCTTGAAGCAGTAAAAAATAAATACGGTGCCATTATTTATCAGGGCGCCGATGTATATGGAGCCGAAGTAGATATTTATGCACCTTGTGCCCTTGGAGCCACGATTAACGATGACACGGTAAACCGCATTAAGGCTAAAGTTATTGCAGGTGCAGCTAATAATCAATTAGCCGATGAGCTTACCCACGGAAAAATCCTTAGAGAAAAAGGAATTGTTTACGCTCCTGATTTTCTAATTAATGCCGGCGGAATTATAAATGTTTACGCCGAATTGGAAAATTACGATAAGAAAGAAATTATGCGTAAAACCGAAAATATCTACAATACTACGCTGGAAATTCTTTCTAAGGCAGATAAGGAAGATATGACTTCACACTTCGCAGCGCTTAAAATAGCGCAGCAAAGAATTGATGATAGAAAAAAACAGAATTTGAAGTAGTCAATTTCAAAAGTTTGGTATTTTTGCAGGGCGAAAGAATATTCTTTCGCCTTTTCTAATTCTAAAAAGTTCTTTTACACTTATGTTGACAAGAAGACATATTCGGGTTAAAGTAATGCAATCACTCTACGCCTTTAACCAAAGCCAAAACGACAACCTGGGAACCGAGGAGAAATTCCTGCTTAAAAGTATGGAAGAGATGTACGATCTTTTTCTGGTACAATTAAGCCTTATTGCCGAACTGAAAGGCCAGGCAGAAAACTTTTTAGAAAAATCTCAACAAAAGCACCTTGCCACCAGCGAGGATAAAGACCCAAATAAAAAGTTTGTTTCCAATGCTATTTTTGAAATCCTGGAGCATAATGAAAGTTTGCAGGATGCCTTAGAATCAAGAAAAATAACGCATTGGAAAAGGGATGATGATTATGTGCAAATTATCTGGCAGAAATTAAAGAAGAGCGAGCTCTATGAAAATTATATGGAAACTCGCGACTCCAGCTTTAAAGAAGATAAGGCGTTTATTGTCGCTATTTTTAAAGAAGTTATCGCTCCAAACGAAAAACTTTACGATTATTTGGAAGATGCGAAGCTTACCTGGATAGATGACCTTCCACTTGTGAATACTGCGATTCTAAAATTTCTTCAGAAATTAAAGCCGAATTCTGCTGAAAATATGAAGCTTGGAAAGCTTTATAAAAATGAGGACGATAAGGATTTTGCTAAAGAATTATTCAGAAAAACTTATTTGAATGATGATGTATTGGCCAAAGAAATGCTTGGTAAAACGCCAAACTGGGATAAAGACCGAATCGCAGAAATTGATATGATTCTTATTAAAATGGCGATTTGTGAATTTTTAAAATTCCCATCGATCCCGGTAAAAGTAACGATTAACGAATACCTGGAACTTGCAAAAGAATACAGTACCCCGAAGAGTAGTATTTTTATAAACGGAGTACTCGATAAACTCTCTAAAGAATATCAGGAAGATAACAAATTAAATAAAGTAGGGCGGGGCCTTATGTAGTCAATAAATTTTCTTATTTTTAAAAATTAAATTATAAAGTTCACAATTATGAAAAATGGAATCTTAATGTTAGCTGCAGTAGGTGCACTGCTATTTACTTCTTGTAAAGACAACAACAATAACGCCTCAGAAAAAGTTAAGGCTGAAAATGTAGAAAGCGCTGCAGAGCGTGATGCAAAGGCTACTGTCTATCCAAAAATGGAATTCGAAGAATCAGAACATGATTTTGGGAATATTCCTAAAGGTGAAAATGTAGAACATAACTTCACTTTTACCAATACTGGCCAGGCGCCATTGGTGATTACCAATGCGAAAAGTACTTGTGGTTGTACAGTACCAACCTGGACAAAAGAGCCAATTCAACCTGGAGAGTCCGGCGAAATGTTGGTTAAATTCAACGGTTCTGGGAATGGGCAGGTAACCAAAACGGTGACAGTTACTGCTAACACAGAAGCTGGTACAGAGCGTCTTAGGATTAAAGCCTTTGTAGAAACCGATGAAAACGCTAGCTAGTAAATGGATCAATTAACAAATTTTGCCCCAATAATATTAATGTTTGTAGTGGTGTATTTTTTTATGATACGCCCGCAAATGAAAAAAGCTAAACAGGAACGCAATTTTGCATCGGAATTAAAACGTGGTGACCGCGTGGTGACCAAAAGTGGAATGCACGGCAAGATCGTTGACTTTAGCGAAAAAAATAATTCAGTGATTATTGAAACCGGAGCAGGAAAAATAACTTTCGATCGTTCTTCCATCTCTATGGAAATGAGTAAAAAACTTAACGAGCCGGCAAAACCAGAAAAGGAAAGTAAGGCCAAAGCCATTAAAGAAAAGAAATAGTTTTTTCTGTTTTAAATAATTTAAATTCCCCGAGGCAAAACCTTGGGGAATTTTATTTTTAGAAGGCTGCTGTTTGCAAGTTTTAAAGGCGTCATTCTGAACTTGTTTCAGAATCTCCAATAATGCCTCCTGGGTTTGTCCAGGCAGTTTACTTATATTTATCTGCAGTCAATTCAGCAATTTTCACAATTACTTCAGTGGCTTTTTGCATACTTTCTACCGGTACATATTCATACTTTCCGTGGAAATTATGACCACCGGCAAAAATATTAGGGCAGGGCAGTCCCATATAACTCAGTTGAGCCCCATCGGTTCCCCCGCGAATTGGTTTTAATAGCGGTTCAACATTCACTTCTTTCATCGCGTCTTCCGCAATTTCTATAATATGCATCACCGGTTCGATCTTTTCCCGCATATTAAAATACTGGTCTGTAATTTCTACTGAAATACAATCACTTTCATACTGGGAAGATATCTCTGAAGCCAGGTCCTGTATCATCTCTTTTCGCGCCTTAAAGTGCCCTAAATCATGATCCCGAATAATGTATTCTAATACGGTTTCTTCAACATCACCTTTCATTTCGCTTAGATGAAAAAATCCCTGTCTGCCTTCGGTATGCTCAGGTGTTTCCATTCTTGGTAGCGAGTTAATAAAATCTACAGCAATATACTGGCTGTTCACCATTTTATCCTTGGCATAGCCGGGATGTACACCTTTCCCCTTAACGCGAATAATAGCTTTTGCAGCGTTAAAATTCTCAAATTCCAATTCACCAATTTGGCTGCCATCCATAGTATAAGCCCATTCTGCGCCAAATTTTTCAACATCAAATTTATGTGCTCCACGGCCAATTTCTTCATCGGGGGTAAATCCTATACGAATCTTTCCGTGAGGAATTTCAGGATTATCCAGTAAATACTGCATTGCGGTCATAATTTCGGTGATCCCTGCCTTATCATCGGCGCTTAAAAGACTGGTGCCGTCGGTGGTAATTATGGTTTGTCCTTTGTATTGTTTTAGATCATCAAAATACTCAGAAGACAAAATGATGTTTTTTTCTTTATTCAGAACAATGTCGTTACCATCGTAATCTTCGATGATTTGGGGTTTTATATCAGTCGCATTAAAATCTGGAGAGGTATCAAAGTGAGAAATAAAACCAATAACCGGTACCTGATGAGGAACATTCGCGGGCAATGTAGCCATCACATAGGCGTGATCGTCTATATTCACCTCTGCCATTCCCATTTCCTTTAGCTCTTCGGCTAATTTCCGGGCTAAAACCCATTGTTTTTCTGTGCTGGGAGTGGATTTGCTTTCTGGGTCGCTTTGGGTGTCAATTTTTATATAGGTAATAAAGCGATCTATGATGCGCTGTTTGTTAATCATTTTGCTAAGCTTTTATTATTCAAAATTTATAAGCTATTTTGTAAAATTAATAGTCCTGGCAAATATAAATTAACCCTTATATCTATTCTATAAACTTATGAAAAAAATAATATATTTTGTAGCGATTATTCTTCTTGTTTCTTGCAAAGAGGAGCAGCCTCTAGCAACGCTTAAATCTAAAGATAATCTTGGTTTTGTAGCAGACAGCGCTATGGTAGTTTCTGCCAAGGAAGAAGCTTCTTCAATAGGACTTTTCATTTTGCAGCAAGGTGGAAATGCTTTTGATGCTATGGTGGCCACCGAGATGGCTTTAGCGGTTTCCTATCCTTTTGCCGGAAATTTAGGTGGCGGCGGATTTATGGTATATCGAAAAGCAGATGGAGAAATCGGTTCGCTGGATTATCGTGAGAGAGCTCCCTACCTGGCAACTAAAACCATGTATCAGGATAAAGATGGAAATGTGCAGCCAGAGAAGAGTATGTTCGGAGCACTTGCCGTTGGTGTTCCGGGAACTGTAGCCGGTATTTTTGCCACTCACGAAAAGTTTGGATCCTTGCCTATGGAAGAAATTTTAAAACCCGTTATTGCCCTGGCTCAAAAGGGTTTTGTAGTGACCGAAAAACAAAATAACACCCTGGCCAGGTACCGGGAGCAATTTCTTCAGGAGAATAAGGATACTATCTTATTTGCAAAGTCCTACAATTCTGGTGATACTATTAAAAATCCTCAGCTTGCAAATACGTTAGAACGAATTGTTCAAAATGGGAAAGACGAATTTTATGGTGGAGAAACGGGGAAAAAACTGGTAGCATACCTTCAGGAAAGAGGAGGTATTATGAGTATGGAAGATTTAAAGGAATATCAAACTCACTGGCGCGATCCTATTGAAGTAAAATATAATGACCTTAAAATAATTTCTATGCCGCCACCATCGAGCGGGGGCATTGTATTGGGGCAAATCTTAAAAATGCTGGAATCTTATCCTTTAGATGAATTTGGACATAATTCACTAAAAAGTATACAGGTTTTAACAGAAGCAGAACGAAGGGCTTACGCCGATAGAAGTTTTTATCTTGGAGATCCAGAATTTTTTGATATTCCGGTAGAAACATTGTTAAGCGATGAATACGTTTCTGGCCGAATGGATAATTTTAGTTTTGAACAGGCTACTCCATCCTCCAGTATTAGTTATGGGGAAATTCCGGGGTATGAAAGCGATGAAACCACACATTACTCTATAGTAGATCAATTTGGAAATGCCATAGCGGTAACTACTACTTTAAATGGAGCTTATGGTTCTAAAATGTTTATTGAAGAACTGGGATTTTTTCTGAATAACGAAATGGACGATTTTAGCTCTAAACCCGGAGTTCCTAATATGTTTGGACTAATTGGAGCAGAAGCGAATGCGATAGCACCGGGAAAGAAAATGCTAAGTTCTATGACCCCTACAATTGTTGAAAAAAATGGCGAATTTTATATGAGTTTAGGATCTCCCGGGGGCTCTACTATTATCACTTCAGTTTTGCAAACTATTCTAAATGTTGAAGAATTTGGAATGAGCATGCAAGAAGCGGTTGATGCTCCCCGATTTCACCATCAATGGTTACCCGATGAAATCCTTTTTGAGCCAAGGGCATTTGAAGCGCAAATACTGGATTCATTAACGCAAAAAGGCTATAATATAAATGAAGGAGAATCCAGGATAATTGGAAAAGTAGACGCTATAAAAGTTTTGCCCGATGGGCGACTGGAAGGAGGAGCTGATAAAAGAGGAGACGATTCTGCCAAAGGTTATTGAGAGAATAAAAAAGAATTTTGCAAATATGCATGGGGAGATTAGAAGTTAGTTCCATTTTTTATACGAAAAACTGGAAGCCAAACGAAATAATTTTCCTTTTAAAAAGTGATTTATTTTTTACTGGATCTAAAATAATCTCTCAGAGATTTTCGGGCTTTTTAAATTAAGTTATTTTTGCCCAAACCAATAACCATGTACAAATCTTCACTTAGGCCTTTATTATTCCGATTTGACCCGGAATGGGTGCATCATTTTACCTTTAAAACCCTGAAAAAAATTGGCAAAACTTCTGCTTTTAGAAGTTATGTAAGAAAGGAATTTCAGGTGGTAGATCCACGCCTGGAACGAGAAGTTTTTGGTTTAAAGTTTAAAAATCCGGTGGGTCTGGCGGCGGGATTCGATAAAGATGCGAAGCTTTTTCAGGAATTGTCAGATCTTGGATTTGGGTTTATCGAAATTGGAACCGTAACCCCAAAATCACAACCCGGAAATGAGAAAAAGCGATTGTTCAGGTTAAAAGAAGATAGCGCGATTATTAACCGCATGGGTTTTAATAATGATGGAGTAGAAGCTGCGGTTGAACGTCTCAAAAAGAATAAAAATGTTTTGGTTGGTGGTAATATTGGAAAGAATAAAATTACGCCCAACGAGAATGCGGTAGATGATTATAAGATATGCTTTGAAGCCCTTTATGATTATGTGAACTATTTTGTGGTAAATGTTAGTTCTCCAAACACGCCTAATTTGAGGGAATTGCAGGATAAGGAGCCACTTACCAATTTGTTGAATACCCTGCAGAGCTTAAATGCTGAAAAGCCAAAACAGAAACCGATTTTACTAAAAATAGCCCCCGATCTTACCGAGTCACAACTTTTGGATATAATAGATATTGTGAAGGAAACGAAAATTGCCGGGATAATCGCGACAAATACAACTATTTCGCGCGAAGATTTACAATCTGAAAACAAGAACGAAACCGGCGGACTAAGCGGGAAACCTTTAAAAAATCGATCTACTGAAGTTATTCGATTTCTTTCTGAAAAAAGCAATAAAGCTTTTCCTATTATTGGTGTAGGAGGAATCCATTCTGCTGATGATGCTTTGGAAAAACTTGAAGCCGGGGCCAGTTTAGTACAGCTTTATACAGGATTTATTTACGAAGGACCGGGACTTATAAAAAAGATTAATCAGGCAATTTTAGCCAGAAGCACTAAATAAATGAAGAAATTCTACCTTAGTTTTTTATTGCTAGTTTTAATTAGCCTTGATGCCTATAGTTTCTCTGAAACAACTTCGGAAGTGACCCATACAGTAATTAGGAATGGAATTAGTTTAGGAACTGTGGTAGCTGCAGTTACTTCCTGGGCGCGAAATCGATCAGTTTTATTAATGATTATCCACGGATTTTTTAGCTGGTTTTATGTGATCTATTTTCTGCTTACAAGAAAGAAATCTGAAAGAAGATAAATTTTGTTAGAGCAACTTATTCCCTTTTTAACTGCATCGGCGATTCTGACCATCTCACCCGGTCCCGATATTATTTTCGTGATGGTACAGGGAATGGCAAATGGAAAGAAACATGGAGTTGTTACTGCTCTTGGTCTTGCTGCCGGAATTATAATTCATGCCAGTCTGGTAGCTTTTGGGGTCTCTGCAATAATTAAAAGTTCTGAAACCTTATTTTTTGTTATCAAACTTTTTGGCGCTGTTTATCTGCTCTACCTTGCCTGGCAGGTTTTTAGAAGCGATCCTGAAATCGCGTATTCTGCAAAAGGAATAAAAAAGAAATCATTGTTTTCCCTGTTTAAGCAAGGTTTTATAATGAACGTTCTAAATCCTAAAGTAACCATATTTTTCCTCGCCTTCTTTCCGGGTTTTCTTTGGGAACCGGGAGGGAACACTGTGATGCAATTCTATATTCTTGGTGCGGTTTTTATGCTTTTAACAATGCTGATTTTTGGAAGCGTAGCATTATTGGCCGGGAAAATTTCTACCTACCTTAAAAATCATAAACATTCCGGTGTGGTTTTAAAATGGCTGCAAATAGTGGTTTTTATAGGAATCGCTACTTTTATAATTATCTAAAAGATTTCAATATTAATTCATTACAAGAAATTTAGTGGGAGTAGTGATTAAATGCTTTCAATTAAATAAAATGAATTAATTTCTAAGGGTTTTTAAATATTCCTTAAAATACTATCTTTGAAGGTATGGATAAAATCAAGCTTATTGAGTGTCCGCGAGACGCGATGCAGGGAATTAAAACCTTTATTCCTACCGAACAAAAAGTGCAGTATATTCAGTCTTTATTGCGCTGCGGATTTGACACAATAGACTTCGGAAGTTTTGTTTCGCCGAAAGCCATCCCGCAAATGGCTGATTCTGCCGAAGTTTTATCCAAATTAGATCTTAGCACCACAAAAAGTAAATTGCTCGCTATTGTTGCAAATACACGTGGTGCCCAGGATGCTTCGGTACACGAAGAAATTGATTATTTGGGCTATCCTTTTTCTATTTCTGAAAATTTCCAGATGCGTAACACCCATAAAACGATCGCTCAATCGGTAGAAATTTTGAGTGAGATCCTTGAAATTGCCGAAAAGACAGATAAAGAAGTTGTAGCGTATCTTTCTATGGGGTTTGGAAATCCTTACGGTGATCCCTGGAATGTTGAAATTGTTGGGGAATGGACCGAGAAATTATCTGGAATGGGAGTAAAAATCCTTTCTTTATCTGATACTATTGGAAGCTCCTCGCCTGAAATTATCGAGTATTTGTTTTCAAATCTCATCCCAGAATATCCTGAAATTGAATTTGGGGCTCACCTTCATACTACGCCTACAAAATGGCATGAAAAAATTGATGCTGCTTACCAGGCAGGTTGCTGTAGATTTGACGGGGCAATTCAGGGGTTTGGCGGTTGCCCAATGGCTAAAGATGAATTAACCGGTAATATGCCTTCCGAAAAAATGCTTTCCTATTTCAATTCAAAGAAAGCCGATTCTAATATTAAAATGACCAGTTTTGAATCTGCTTATAATGAGGCCTCTAAAATCTTCTCTCAATATCAATAGAAACTTATCGGCGGAAAATAAATCTTTATTTAAAATTATTCTTAATAATGATTGGCGTAAATAAAATTCGTTTATATATTTGCAGCCTAATATTTAATCAGTCTAAATAAAGTAAAAATGAAAAAGATTTTAACAACTCTTGCTTTTAGTGGTTTAGCATTCACTTCATGTACCTCAGATGATTCAGTTAATCCAGACAATATTAAAGAAAACCAAGTTGAAGTTCCTGCTCAATATTCTTTTGAGCGCAATGGAGAATCAACTGTTGCTTACACCGGTCAAACCCAGAGATTACAGATGGTTAAGGAATTGTTTTCTTCATTCCAGGATTTTGATAATGCTACTCAAAACAGTTTGTCTAATATGTTTTCTAATGAAAACGATCCATTTACAAGAGCTGAGCTGAATGAAACTTCTAAAAGTATAAAAAGCAAAGTGGCTGCTTCAAGATTGTATTTTTCTACAAATACAGTAGCGAGTAATGAGATAAAAGCCGATTTTGAAGATTTTATAAGCATCCAGGCAAACGAGGTTTTTCCTAATGAAAATGAACTTGCATCTCCCGGGAAAGCAGGACAAATCGCAGCTGGATCTTCAGAGCGCTATATAGATGGAAAAGGTTTAGAGGCCGATCAGGCTTTTGCTAAGGGATTAATTGGCGCCCTTGTGGCAGATCAAATTCTTAACAACTATCTTTCTGTTGCAGTGCTTGACGAAGGAGATAACCTTCTTAATAATGATGAAGGAAATGTAGAGGAAGGAAAAAACTACACTACAATGGAGCATAAGTGGGACGAGGCTTACGGCTACCTTTATGGAGATGCTTCAA
Source organism: Salegentibacter tibetensis (assembly GCF_020164485.1). Classification (GTDB taxonomy): domain Bacteria; phylum Bacteroidota; class Bacteroidia; order Flavobacteriales; family Flavobacteriaceae; genus Salegentibacter; species Salegentibacter tibetensis. Next base: position 11,057 of record NZ_JAIQZA010000018.1, on the reverse strand, counting down.
TTCCTTCTGAAGACCCTAACACTGTTTTAAACGAAAGTGATGACATCCTTTTATTTAAATATTTTGGAAGTGTAAATAATGATAGCGACTTTGAAGGTGTTGCTGAAGAAACTTTTGAAGCTTTTAAGATCGGTAGAGCGGCGATTGTTGCCGGGGATTATGACCTTCGTGACGAACAGGTAGAAATTATCCGTGAGAACATTTCAACCGTAATCGCAGTACGTGCCATCTATTATTTACAGGCCGGTAAAAATCAATTGGCTGACGGACAGGATGGCGTTGCTTTCCACTCTCTTTCTGAAGGCTATGGCTTTATTTATAGCCTTATGTTTACTCATAACCCTGAAACAGGTGCTCCTTATATTTCAGCTGAAAAGGTAGAGAATTACCTGGAACAATTAATGGCAGAAAATGGATTTTGGGATGTAACCCCCGAAACTCTTGATGCTATTTCTGAAGATATTGCTGCTGCTTTCGATTTTAACGTGGAGCAGGCAGCTCAATAATTTTTTACAAACAAACAAATCAGGGTTGAAGAATTTTCTTTAATCCTGATTTAATTTCACAATTATGTCTAAAAATTTAAGATTCCCAATTTTAATTTTGCTGATTACTATGTTCTCTTGTAGTGATGCAGAAGACGACACAGGAGGCGATACTACCGATTCTTTTGATCGCGGGAAAATGCTACAAAATTGGGCCGATAATATTATTATTCCTTCTTTTGAAACTTTTGAAGGGATTACTCAAAACCTTGAAGAGAAAACTCTTGCCTTTACTGAAGAGCCTACTGAGGCAGGTTTAACAGAATTACGTAGCGCTTATGAAGAAGGGTACCTTGGATTTCAAACTGTTTCTTTATTTGAAATAGGAGAAGCCGAAGCAGTTAATTACCGTGCTAATCTAAACACATATCCATTAGATGCAGAGGGCGTAGAAGAAAAAATTTCTGCTGATGAGTATAACCTGGAATTACCTTCTTCTTATGATGAACAGGGATTCCCTGCACTTGATTATCTCCTAAACGGCATTGCTGAAAGCGATTCAGAAATAGTAGAATTCTATACTTCGCACGAGAATGCAGAAGTTTATAAAAATTATCTTGAAAGTGTTTCAAAAAGAATAAATGCATTAACTAGTGTAGTTCATTCGGGATGGAAGAATTCTTTTCGAGATGATTTTGTTGCAAATACAGGATCTTCGAGTACTGGCGCAGTAGATCGTATAACAAATGACTATGTTCTGTATTACGAAAAATTCGTTCGTTCAGGAAAAATAGGAATACCTGCTGGTGCTTTCACAGGAAATCCGGTTCCAGGAGCTGTAGAAGCATACTATTCACCTTCGCTGTCAAAAGATCTATATCTTACAGCGTTGCAAACCACTCAGAATTTCTTTAATGGCCGTCATTTCGACGGAAGCCAGGATGGTCCCGGATATGACGATTATTTAGATTACCTCAACACCATTAAAAATGGGGAGGATTTAAGCTCACTTATAAATGGGCAATTTGTTACAATTAATGAACAGGCCGCAGTGCTGGATAACAATTTTGTGAGCCAGGTTGAAAATAATAATAATGATATGTTAGCTGCTTTTGATGAGCTACAACAAAACGTGGTTTTGTTAAAAGTAGATATGATGCAGGCGCTTTCTATAAGTGTGGATTATGTGGATTCAGACGGCGATTAATACTTCCGTATGATTCAGTGGATTACATCTTATTTTAACCGAAATACCCAGGCCGCTCCTTTAGCGGTCTTTCGGGTTTTTTTCGGTTTTATGATGTTGGCAAGTATAGTAAGATTCTGGTTAAATGGCTGGATCGAAAAATTATATATCCTCCCAAAATTCTCATTTTCTTACTATGGCTTTGAATGGGTGAAACCTTTGGGCAATTTCACTTACGTCATTTTCATTATCTGCGGGCTTTCGGCCTTTTTTGTAGGGATTGGTTATAAATACCGGCTGGCCATCATCACTTTTTTTCTCAGCTTTACGTACATAGAGTTGATGGATAAAACCACCTATTTAAATCATTATTATTTTATTAGTGTATTAAGTTTTCTGCTCATTTTCCTTCCTGCAAACGCCTATTTTTCTGTAGATGCAAAGAAAAATCCCGGTATTGCTTTTCAAAAAATTCCTCGCTGGTGTATAGACAGTATTAAACTGCTACTCGGGATAGTTTATTTTTACGCAGGTCTGGCAAAAATAAATTCCGATTGGCTTTTAAAGGCTATGCCACTAAAAATATGGCTTCCTTCAAAATACGATCTTCCTTTTTTAGGTGATTTGCTGCAACAGGAATGGGTACATTATGCCTTTAGTTGGAGCGGGATGTTCTATGATCTTCTTATACCATTCTTGTTGTTATATCGCAGAACCCGGCTTTTTGCTTTTGTACTGGTAGTGATCTTTCACGTCTTGACCAGGGTGTTATTTCCTATTGGTATGTTCCCGTATATCATGATTGTAAGTGCTTTAATCTTCTTTGATTCAGGAATACATCATAAAATCCTGGAAAAGATCTCCCGTTTTTTCGGAATTGTAAAAGCCTATTTTGACAATGGTAGGGAACTAAATTTTTATCCGAAGAAAAAGAAATTCCTTTTAAGTTTTTTAAGCCTGTTTTTTATTGTTCAGTTGTTGCTTCCCTGGAGATATTTGCTATATCCCGGTGAGCTATTTTGGACCGAGGAAGGGTTTAGGTTTTCCTGGCGGGTAATGTTGATGGAAAAAGCGGGGTATGCTCAATTAAAGGTTGTGGATGGGGAAACTGGGAAACGTTTCTATGTAGATAATTCTGATTTCCTGACTCCATTCCAGGAAAAACAAATGTCCACTCAACCTGATTTTATTCTTCAGTACGCACATTTCCTTGCAGATCATTTTAAAAAGGACGGTCACGAGAATATCGAAATTTACGTGGAAAGTTATGTAGCGCTTAACGGAAGAAAAAGTACATCTTATATAGATCCTGATACTAATTTGTTAGAGGAGAAGGACTCCTTTAAGCACAAAACTTTTATATTACCATTCAATGACCAAATTAAAGGCCTTTAGTTTCTTTTGTTTGATATTTCTAAGCTTTACCGGGATTTATGCTCAGAGTCTAAGGGGGAAGGTGATTTCTTCTGAAGATAATTCTGGCGTTCCATATGCTGAAATTTATAATAAAACAACCGGAAATCTTACTCTTGCTGATGAAACCGGGAATTTTACTATTGCAGCTCTGCCCCCGGCGAATTATAAATTTGTAGTTTATAGTTTTGAATATCAGATTGAAGAAAGGGAAATTGAAATTACTGAAAATACCGAAGTGACATTTTCTCTTCAACCCCTGTCTGAGAATCTTTCTGAAGTTGTGATTACTCAACGCCGTGAAAAATTATTTGCCTTAAGAAGGCTGAAAGAAGTAGAAGGCACAGCAATCTACGCGGGTAAAAAAAGTGAAGTGGTGTTGATGGACAAAGTAACAGGAAATCTTGCCGCTAATAATGCCAGGCAAATTTATAACCAGGTTGTAGGACTAAATATTTATGACAATGGTGATGCGGGCTTGCAATTAAACATTGGTGGAAGAGGCCTGGATCCAAACCGCACCCAAAATTTTAATACCCGTCAAAACGGATATGATATTTCGGCTGACGTCTTGGGGTACCCAGAGAGTTATTATACTCCCCCACCGGAAGCTTTGAGCGAGATACAGGTGGTACGTGGTGCTGCATCACTTCAGTATGGAACACAGTTTGGTGGCCTTATTAATTTCAGGTTTAAAAAACCAAATCCTGTTAAGAAATTCGAATTTATCAGTCGGCAATCCGTAGGATCTAACGATCTTTTTACCAGCTTCAATAGTGCGAGTGGAACGGTAGGTAAGTTTAGTTACTACACTTATTATAATTATAAATCGGGAAATGGTTTTAGACCAAATTCCCAATATGAATCTCATAATGCTTTTGCGCATTTGGCCTGGAAATTTAGCGATAAAACTCAACTGAGTTTTGAATATACCTGGCTGGATTACCTGGCCCAGCAGCCCGGTGGTTTAACCGATGCTCAGTTTTATGAAAACCCCAATTACAGCAACCGTTCCCGAAACTGGTTTGATGTTAACTGGAATCTTTTCGCTTTAAAGTTTAAGCATGAGATTTCAGATCGAACAGATTTTAGTCTTAACCTTTTTGGGCTTGATGCTTCACGAAAAGCATTGGGATACCGACAAAACAGGGTTTCTCAACCGGATGATCCGGAAGAACCAAGAGAATTGTTATTTGATGCTTTCAATAATTGGGGTGCTGAAGCCCGACTGCTTACCCGCTATAATTTTCTAGGAGAAGAATCGGTATTTCTAATAGGAAGCAAGTATTATAATGCTGATAATATACAAAGACAGGGGCCCGGAACCGCTGGTTCTAATCCTGATTTTAGTTTTGCCACCTCATTATATCCCAATTATTCGCGACAGTCTCAATTCCAATTTCCGAATAAGAACCTTGCAATTTTCGGAGAAAATATTTTTCATCTAACTAAACGTTTCTCAATTACTCCCGGTTTTAGGTTTGAATATATACATACTCAAAGCGAAGGAAGCTTTAAGAATATTTTTACCGATCTGGCCGGGAATGTTCTGCAAAATGAAACAATTCCGGACGACCGGGATTTTGAAAGAGGTTTTGTGCTCCTGGGTGTAGGAGCTGCTTACAAATTTACTCCGCAGTCTGAAATCTATGGTAATTTCTCCCAAAACTACCGTTCAGTTACTTTTAATGATATACGGGTTGTAAATCCGGTTTTCCAGGTTGATCCTAATATTACTGATGAGGAAGGATTTACTGCCGATTTAGGCTTTCGCGGAAGATGGAAGGATGTCTCTTATGACGCAGGAATTTTTGGACTTAAATATAATAACAGGATAGGAGAGGTGCTTAGAGCAGAAGAAAGGGAGAATGCCTCGGGAGAAATGGTAGAGACAGGGCGTTTGGTGCGTTTCAGAGGGAATATAGGAGATGCCTTTATTTACGGAATTGAGACTTTTGGTGAATGGAATTTAAAGAATACTTTGTTTGGCGAGAACGGAGACTATCTTGCCAGTATTTTTCTAAATGCTGCTTTCACCAATTCTGAATACACTTATTCTGAGCAAACAAATGTTGAAGGGAATCAGGTAGAATTCATTCCTGCGGTAAACATAAAAACCGGGTTAAGCTTTGGTTATGGAAACCTATTGGGGAGCTTGCAATATACCTATCTTTCGGAACAATATACCGATGCTACCAATGCTTTGCAGGATAGACGGGATTCGCAGAGAGGCATTGAAGGCGAAATCCCCGGTTATGGTGTAATGGACCTGTCTTTATCTTATTCTTACAAGCGATTTAAACTGGAAGCAGGCATAAATAATTTATTGAACAACAGTTATTTTACGAGAAGAGCAACAGGTTATCCCGGTCCCGGAATTATACCGGCGCAACCATTAACCTGGTATAGTTCCTTGCAGTTTAGACTATAGAATTATAATAGCATTTAGAATAGTAAGATAGTCAGTCAAAAAAATAGCTAGATTTTATTTAAACCTATTCTAAATAATTATATTTGCTCAAAATTTTAAAAAACCGGAAAATGAAAAAAACGTTAGTTGGCCTTTTGGCATTAACCTTAATGTTCTCCTGTAAAAATTCAGAGGAAAAAAATAAAACTTCTGAAAATGAAAAGCAGGAAGTAAATGTTTATACGCACAGGCATTACGAATCTGACCAGGAATTGTTTGAAATGTTTGAAGAGCAAACCGGAATTACCGTTAATGTAATCAACGCCAATGCCGACGAGCTTATTCAAAAAATGAGTATGGAAGGAGAGCAGTCTCCAGCAGATGTACTTATTACTGTTGATGCCGGCAGATTAGAGAGGGCCAAAAGCAGCGATCTTCTACAGGCTGTATCTTCAGAAATTCTGGAAGAAACTATTCCATCCCATCTTAAGGATGCCGATAATCACTGGTTTGGTCTTACTAAAAGAGCCCGGGTTATTGCCTATGCTAAAGATCGGGTAGATGAAAGTGAATTATCTACTTATGAAGATCTGGCTTCAGATAAATGGAACGATAAATTGTTGATTCGTTCTTCTGGAAATATTTATAACCAGTCTTTAATGGCTTCCATAATGGTTCATAACGGCGAAGAAGAAGCCAAAGAATGGGCCGAAGCTGTGGTAGAAAATATGGCGCGCGCTCCAAAAGGAAACGATCGTGACCAGGTAAAGGCCGTTGTTGCCGGAGAGGGTGATCTTGCCATAGTAAACACCTACTACATAGGTAAAATGCTAAATTCTGAAGATCCTGAAGAAGTGAAGGCTGGAGAAGAAGTTAAACTTTTCTTCCCAAATCAGGAGGGGCGTGGTACCCACATTAATGTTAGTGGTGCCGGTGTAGCAAAATATGCTCCTAATAAAGAAAATGCGATTAAGTTTATTGAGTTTTTAATTTCTGAAGAAGCGCAGAAAATATTCGCGCATTCTAATTATGAATATCCAGTAAATGAAGCAGTAACTCCTGCAGCTTTATTACAGGAGTGGGGAGAATTTAAAGAAGACACGCTTAATCTATCTACACTGGGAGAAAATAATAAAAAAGCAGTAATGCTATTTGATGAAGCAGGCTGGAAGTAGTGACATATTCTCAATAAAATCAAGGTTAAGGCGACTTAAAAGAGATACTAATCGATGGTCAATTTTTACATTGGCCATCGTTCTTTTTATTGCCCTGCCGGTAATTGCCATTGCGGTAAAACTATTAGAAGGCCCGGGAGAAACCTGGTGGCACCTTGTAGATAACCTTCTGGCAGATTATATTGGGAATTCCTTTTTCCTGATTTTTACCTGTAGTTTTTTGGTGCTAATTATGGGGGTAGGTACCGCCTGGCTGGTGGCCCGTTTTGAATTTCCTTTTAGAAAACAGCTAGAATGGTTGCTTATTTTACCGCTGGCTATTCCTTCTTATATTGTGGCCTATGCCTACGCCGGTGTCTTTGATTATGGGGGAAGCCTCGAGCTTATTCTGAGATGGCTAAACCTTGAATTTGTTCGTATAGACATTATGAATAAATTCGGACTGGCTTTTGTACTTAGTATTTCACTTTTCCCTTATGTGTATGTGAGTTCGCGCGCGTTTTTTTTAAATCAGGCCGGGAATTTACTGGAAGCCTCAACAATGCTTGGAGTAGGGGAGTTTAAATCTTTTTTTAGATTAATGTTGCCCCTGGCAAGACCGGCAATTATCGCCGGACTTATCCTGGTTTTAATGGAAGTTCTAAACGATTATGGCGCTGCTCAATATTTTGGGGTTAATACATTTACCACCGGAATCTTTAGAGCCTGGTTTTCTTTAGAAGAGCCCGAAACTGCAGTCTACCTTTCGGCTTTGCTAATTTTTATTGTTTTTGCCCTTATTTTGTTCGAAAAGTGGCAGCGAAAAAACATACAGGTTACCGGAAATAAAGCCTCTGGGCGTACCCATAGAAAAATGGGAACCAAACCAATGGAATGGTTAAAATTTTTCCTGGTTTTGATTCCCGTAATCTTAGGATTTTTTATTCCGGTAGGTCAATTGATTTACTGGGCGTTTTTAACAGCAGAGAAAGTATTTGATCTCGATTTCATTATGCTCTCGCTACAAAGTTTTGGTATTGCTTTAATCACCTCTTTGGTCACTGTTCTTTTTGCAACTTTACTTATTTATTTTGCCAAATGGAGTAGTATAAATGGCATTAAAAGTATTTCCAGGTTAGGGATTTTAGGGTATGCTATTCCCGGTGCAGTTGTAGCCATTGGGATCATGATTCCTACCCTGGCCTTTGATAAATGGTTTATCAATACTATGGATACGGTTTTTGGCGTAAAAACCGGTTTTTTATTCAACGGAACCCTCGTGGCACTGGTCTATGCATATAGCGTTAGGTTTTTGGCGGTAGCTTACAACCCTATAGAGTCTACAGCTTTAAAAGTAAGTAATAGTATTCCAGATTCTTCTAAAATGCTGGGGGTGGGGAATTTTAAAACTTTTCTTAAGATAGAATTTCCACTTATTAAAACAGGAATTTTAAGTGCGGTGATCCTGGTTTTTATAGATGTTTTAAAGGAATTACCCTTAACTTTAATCTTAAAGCCATTTCATATTAACACACTTGCCGTGAAAGCTTTTGAGTATGCAAGTGACGAAATGGTAATGGAGGCTGCAATTCCTTCTTTATTTATTATCTTCACGGCCACCATCCCCGTGATATTTTTAAACAAACTATTGATAAAAGAATAAGATGCTAAGCATAAATTCCATTTCTAAAAGCTTCGATAAAGGCAAAACTTTTGCCCTACAGGAAGTTTCTTTTAATTTAAAAGAAGGGGATGTATGTGCTATTGTTGGGGAAAGCGGAAGTGGGAAAACCACCCTGGTTAGGCTTATTGCCGGTTTGGAACGGCCCGATCACGGTAGTATTATCCTCAATAATAAAGAGCTCTCTTCAGTAAAAAAACTTGTACCGCCCGAAAAGCGTAAAATTGGATTGGTATTCCAGGAATATGCCTTGTTTCCACATTTCGATCTTCTTAAAAACGTTAGCTACGGAATTTCCAAACTGAAAAACAAAAAAGAACGGGCATTGGAAATGCTGGATCTGGTAGGGCTTAGCGGTCTTGAAAAACGTTATCCGCATCAACTTTCAGGTGGGCAACAACAACGCGTAGCATTGGCCAGGGCATTGGCGCCAAATCCATCTTTGTTAATCTTAGACGAACCTTTCAGCAATCTTGATGCTATGCTTAGAATGCAACTGCGTAGCCAGGTGTTTGAGATTATCAAAAAAACCGGGGTTACGGCAATTTTCGTAACTCACGATACGCAAGACGCACTTTCTGTGGCTGATGAAATCCTTATACTTCAGCATGGAAAAGTGATCCAAAAAGACCAGGCTTCAAATTTGTATATCAAGCCTAATTCGGTTTATGTAGCCTCCCTCTTTGGAAATACCATTCAGCTTAGTAAAGAATTACAAACGGCTTTTGATTGTCCTTTGAATCCGAATTGTAACCACGCCATTCGCAATGAAAACCTTAGTATTAATGAAGAATGTGAGTATGTAACTCACGCCAGGGTATTGAAAAAAACCTTTATGGGAAATGCAACCCAATTGCTGCTGAAATTAGATAACGGGCATCAAATTTCGGTAGTAACCAAAGATACCAATGTGGCAGATCGTATAAAAATTGGTTTTAATTCTACTGATGTACTGGAGTTTGCCGGATAAAAGCTTCCGCAGTAATTTTCTGAATACTAAACAGTTTTAAGCCAGTTTTTGCTATAAAAAGCGTACATTTGCACGCAATTAAATCTTTAATTGCTATGATCGCACACGAATCCAAAATTTTAGGAGAAGGCCTTACTTACGATGATGTACTGCTTGTTCCCGCTTACTCTGAAATATTACCTCGAGAAGTAAGCATTCGCACAAAATTCACCAAAAATATTTCTATAAACGTTCCCATTGTTTCTGCAGCTATGGATACGGTTACCGAATCCAGAATGGCCATTGCTATGGCCCGTGAAGGAGGAATTGGTGTTTTACATAAAAATATGACTGCAGAGCAGCAAGCGCTTAAAGTTCGAAAAGTAAAAAGGGCAGAAAGCGGAATGATTATAGATCCCGTTACTTTGCCTATTACAGCTAATGTGAGCGATGCCAAAGGCAGTATGCGTGAACATAGTATAGGCGGAATTCCTATTGTAGATGAAGAAGGGAAATTGCTGGGAATTGTTACCAACAGGGATTTACGTTTTGAAAAAAATAACAACAGGCCAATCGCTGAAGTAATGACTTCAGAAAACTTGGTAACTGTTGCTGAGGGTACTTCTCTGGATCAGGCAGAAGATATTTTGCAGGAATATAAGATTGAAAAATTACCGGTTGTTAACGATAATTACAAGCTGGTTGGGCTTATTACTTTTAGGGATATAACCAAACTTACCCAAAAACCAAACGCCAATAAAGATAGCTTTGGAAGGCTTCGCGTAGCAGCCGCCATAGGTGTAACTGCTGATGCGGTAGATCGTACAGAAGCTTTGGTAAATGCCGGAGTAGATGCTATTATTATTGATACCGCCCACGGGCATACCAGAGGTGTGGTTTCGGTTTTAAAAGATGTAAAAGCAAAATTCCCAGACCTGGAAGTAGTAGTAGGAAATATAGCAACTGCTGAAGCCGCTAAATATTTGGTAGAAGCCGGAGCAGATGCGGTTAAAGTTGGAATTGGCCCTGGTTCTATTTGTACAACGAGAGTGGTAGCAGGTGTTGGTTTTCCTCAATTTTCTGCTGTTCTTGAAGTTGCTGCGGCACTTAAAGGAAGCGGTATTCCGGTTATTGCCGATGGAGGAATTCGTTATACAGGGGATATTCCAAAAGCTTTGGCTGCGGGAGCCGATTGTGTAATGCTGGGCTCTTTACTTGCAGGAACCAAAGAATCTCCGGGTGAAACTATTATTTACGAAGGAAGAAAATTTAAATCCTATCGCGGAATGGGATCGGTAGAGGCGATGCAAAAGGGCTCTAAGGATCGTTATTTCCAGGATGTGGAAGATGATATCAAAAAACTGGTGCCCGAAGGTATTGTAGGGCGTGTTCCGTATAAAGGTGAGCTTGAAGAAAGCATCCACCAGTTTGTCGGTGGCCTAAAAGCGGGAATGGGCTATTGTGGCGCTAAAGATATTCCAACGCTTAAAGAAAGTGCTAAATTTGTGAAAATTACTTCTTCAGGAATTCACGAAAGCCACCCGCACGATGTAACTATTACCAACGAGTCGCCTAATTATAGTAGGTAGACTGTTGTTTTGAATTAAAAAGACCCCACAGGTTTTCAAAACCTGTGGGGTCTACTATTTTTAATTGGTCTCAAAAAAGGGATTTAAACCCTGCAATTTTATTGCAGCACTTTAGTATTGCGAAAAAATCTATATTTTCGAGCTATGAGTTATCAACGAAAAGGCTCACACACAGTCAGTCATTTGACTT
>NZ_JAIQZA010000178.1 GCF_020164485.1 Salegentibacter tibetensis | reverse complement strand
GAAAGACCGCATGCCGGAAAAGAATTCTTCCAGGGAGCTGGATAAGGAATTGGCCTATTGCAGGGAACTAGAGAAGTGCATTGAATCGGAGCAGACCTTAAGTTTGGTTCCTGCAGTCAAAGAAAAAATTGAACCTATTAAAGGAAACCGTGGAAGATACCCAGGAAAACTATATTCTTTCTAAGGATACAGATGCTAAGATCGGCCATAAATCAGTTGATAGCAAATTCTTTGGTTACAAGACCCACCT
>NZ_JAIQZA010000177.1 GCF_020164485.1 Salegentibacter tibetensis | reverse complement strand
ATTGGTGATCGATCAGCAGAGCGAGGTATTCATCAGCAGTGATATTCTCTATGCGGTTGTCCTTTATGTGCTGCTGGTGCAACTGGGCCATAGCCCCCAGGCGCATTTGTTTTAGTTTTTCAATAGTTGCACAATCCGGTGAAAACGGACACCCATTCCGCTGGAAAGCGGACAGTGATTCCGGACTAAAGCGGACACCCATTCCGGGGCAAAACGGACAGTGATTCCGTTTCAAAGCGGACAGCTATTCCG
>NZ_JAIQZA010000176.1 GCF_020164485.1 Salegentibacter tibetensis | reverse complement strand
CATTCGGTCCAGGAGTTTATTGGCCGTAAAATACATGGTTTTAAGTTCCTGTGCACAGGCCTGGAATCCCAAGGCACAAGCGATAAATGATTTGCCTACTCCGGTTGGTCCTGTAATAATTAGGTCCTGGATATTCCGGACTAAGCTGACCCCTCTAAAGCCCACCTTTTAGGTATCTGTCATTCCGGCGGATGCTGACCCCCTTATAAATTAAAAAAATGGCTGGCCGGCAAAATTATTCCGGAGCATACT
>NZ_JAIQZA010000175.1 GCF_020164485.1 Salegentibacter tibetensis | reverse complement strand
TCCGCCAGGCACGGTTTAAACAACAAGCCTCCTTTGAACAAATCAATTTTAATCAGCCCAGAGGTATAGATAAAAATATGCTGCTTCGTTTACAACAGGGAGACTGGATTAAAAAATCAAGGGACCTGGATATTCCGGTGATGCTGACCCCTCATTCCGGCCATACTGACCCCCCTAAGGATTTTGGTCAAAAAGATAAGTTAATGACAATATTACAGTTTTTTTCTTAGACTTTCCCCCTTAAGTTCTATA
>NZ_JAIQZA010000174.1 GCF_020164485.1 Salegentibacter tibetensis | reverse complement strand
ATCCATAGTATGCAAATGCAGGGGGCACTTGCTATTTTCGCCGTAAACCTCAAGAGAATTCTTAAATTAACTATATAAGTCCGAGATCTTGAGGGAAGTAAGCTTAAAAAGCGATCAGAAGAGTTATAGACCATTTTGAAGCATAGAATAATAAAAATATCTACACCTTAAAAATCACCAATAAAAAAAGCGACCAAGTCAAAAAATATATTTTTGCTTGATCGCCTTCATAAAATTACCTCAAAGGAGATAG
>NZ_JAIQZA010000173.1 GCF_020164485.1 Salegentibacter tibetensis | reverse complement strand
AAATTTTTTCCAGGGCTTCAAAAATTATTAACGCTGCTGATTTGCTACACTCACACACGGAGTTTAAAACTCGCTATGCTCGAAACGTCATTTTCCTACGCTAGATAAAATTCTTTATCACGGGTCTACCATTGACGTATTTTTTAAGTTGCTGTTTTATAGCTGATTACCATGTCCATTTCTTTTGCCATTTTGAACAAGCTTTTTTGCTTATTAAGCAGTATTTTTTCCTGATAAGCTTTAATTCCCTCTT
>NZ_JAIQZA010000172.1 GCF_020164485.1 Salegentibacter tibetensis | reverse complement strand
CAGATAAGTGACGTGTTATGTCAGGTGAAAAACCACCAAAATTCGTGGCCGGTTTATACGTTGCTATTTAAAATTGCTTAAAATATTAAATGATTCCACAACCAGAAAATCAGAAAAAAGGATTACATGGATATTCCGGTGATGCTGACCCCTCATTCCGGCCATACTGACCCCCCTAAGGATTTTGGTCAAAAAGATAAGTTAATGACAATATTACAGTTTTTTTCTTAGACTTTCCCCCTTAAGTTCTATA
>NZ_JAIQZA010000171.1 GCF_020164485.1 Salegentibacter tibetensis | reverse complement strand
AATATCAGAATTCTCTATTCCCAGAGATAAAGGGGGCTTACTTTTAAAAAACAGAAATATGACATCTCAATATCAACAACTTAAGTTGATGAATAATTTAAATCCCGGTTTTACCGGACAACAATGATTATTTATTAGAGAATTATTGGAGTAGGTATAAAATACTTATTAGAAAATTTAAGTGGCCTATCGAAAATTGATCGTGAAATTTGAAGTGAGATGTCGTTTAAATTTTCTGCTGTTTGAGCGACAC
>NZ_JAIQZA010000170.1 GCF_020164485.1 Salegentibacter tibetensis | reverse complement strand
GAATTTCTATTAGAGATTTTTGATGAAAATCTGAACTTAAGTCTGAATCGAAGTATGAATTTGTAAATTCTGAGTGTCTTTAGGGTACTTAAGTTCAGCTCTCTTCTTTTAATTTAGCTTAATATAATACTAGTGTCCGGTTAAGGAGTATGTGAATCATTGGGAAGTATGACTATATAAAGGATAAACGTTCATTGAAATATTTTTCGATTTGAAATTAAATTAGGGGAAATGATTGGAGCTTTGCCGGATGA
>NZ_JAIQZA010000169.1 GCF_020164485.1 Salegentibacter tibetensis | reverse complement strand
CACCATGAGCCCCATCTACATGGAACCAAATGCTATATTGTTTACAAAAGTCGGCAATGGTCTCAAGGTCATCATAAGACCCGGTGGAAGTGGTACCTGCACATCCTACAACACAAATCACCTGCCTCCCATCTGCGACTGCTTTTTGATAATATTCTTCCAGTAGCTCTGTTCGCAGCTGGAAACGATCATTTACCGGCACCTTGATAATTCCTTCGTCTCCAAAACCCATAATACGTGCAGCACGGTCAATAC
>NZ_JAIQZA010000017.1 GCF_020164485.1 Salegentibacter tibetensis | reverse complement strand
TCAGTATGCTCCGGAATAATTTTGCCGGCCAGCCATTTTTTTAATTTATAAGGGGGTCAGCATCCGCCGGAATGACAGATACCTAAAAGGTGGGCTTTAGAGGGGTCAGCTTAGTCCGGAATATCCAGGTAGCAGGAACAGGAAGTTTAACAGGCAATTTTTCCTGGTTAGAACCTTTTAGGTGGCCTCTTGTAGTGGTTTCGATATTGGCATTAGGGTTAGCATGGTATTTAAAAATAAAGCCCACCAAGAGTGAGGATTGTGGCTGCGATACGGAATCCCCAACTTCATTCTTCCAATCCAAAACATTTCTTGGTGGCGTAACTGTTTTTGTAATTTTAAGTTTGTCATTTCCATACTATTCAGAAGCTTTTTATCCTTCCAATGAAAAAGAAATAGTATTCGTTCAGGAGCAAAATATTCAGACGGTGGAATATTTAGTAAGTGGTATGACATGCGCAGGTTGCGAGGGTCACGTAAAGAGCGAAGTTAACAAGCTGAATGGTATTGTCTCCTGCCAGGTGTCTTACGAAGAAGGCAATACTATTGTCAAATTTGATAGTACACTTACTAATGTGGGAGATGTGAAAATAGCTATTGAACGCACAGGATATAAAGTCACAAATAATCCAGAACAATGAAACAATATGATGTTATAGTAATTGGTTCAGGTATGTCAGGTATGACTATTGCTAGTAAGTGTGCATCCAAAGGTTTGAAAGTCGCTGTTACAGATGAGCTGCCTTATGGTGGAACTTGCGCTCTTCGGGGTTGTGACCCGAAAAAGATAATAATTGGTGCGACCGAAGTGAGAGACTTTGCTCAAAGATTAGCAGGAAAGGGAATTAATACTATTCCTGAAGTAGACTGGAAGGATATCATGGCCTTCAAGCAGGAATTTGTAGATGCAATGCCTAAAAAAATTGAAAAGGGATACAAGCACAACGATATCGACACCTATCACGGTGCTGCCCGCTTCATTACGAATGATTCTGTCAAAATTGAATCGGAAATCTTGAAGGGAGATAAAATTGTTATTGCCACGGGAGCAAGGGCCCGTCAATTAAAATTTGAAGGTGGTGACCATGCTTTGACCAGTACGGATTTTTTAAATCTTCAGGAACTACCAAAGTCCTTAATTTTTATTGGAGGGGGATATGTGGCTTTTGAGTTTGCTCATATAGCTAAGCGATGTGGAGCAGAAGTTACCATCATACATCGGGGAACTCGACCTTTAGAAAATTTTGACAAGGATATAGTTCACCACTTATCTGAAGCAACACAAAAACTTGGAGTAAGGTTGGTGCTTGAAACGAACGTCATAGGAATTAAAAAGGAAACAAACGGTTACACCGTTGTCGGTGAAAAACATTTTGCCGAAACAGAGTTCACGGCTGAAACGGTTTTCAACAGTGCAGGAAGAGTACCACATATAAATGACCTGGATTTGTCTGCTGCATCTATTAGTTCAAACAAAAGGGGAGTTGAGGTCAATGAATATCTACAAAGCGTTTCAAATCCGTTTATTTATGCTGCTGGTGATTCTGCCGACACTTCAGGACTACCTCTCACACCAGTAGCAGTTTATGAAGGCCATATAGTTGCTTCCAACATTATCAAAGAAAATAAGAAGACACCAGATTATCCATCCATGCCGTCAGTGGTATTTACTTTACCCGCCATGGCTTCCGTTGAGTTAACCGAAGAAGAAGCGAAAAAGAAAGGTTTAAACATTAAAATAAATTCGAATGCGGTGCCAGAATGGTTCAATGCAAAACGACTTAATGTCCAGGAATATGCATACAAGACCATAATAGATACTGACAAAGGAACTCTTCTGGGAGTTCATCTTATTGGTCCAGGGGTTGAAGAAACTATAAATTTTTTCTCTCTTGCTATGTTTAAATCGATACCAGTTAAAGACTTAAAAAAAATGATTTATGCATATCCGACAATGGGTTCGGATATCTCATCAATGCTATAATAATTAAATATGAAAACTATCCTAAAATCTGTTCTTACTTGTCCTCATTGCAAGGTTTCTAAGGAAGAAATCATGCCTACAGATGCTTGCCAATTCTTTTATTCATGCTCCAACTGTAAAGCTGTTATAAAACCATTGAAAGATGATTGCTGTGTATTTTGTAGCTATGGTACTGTTCCATGTCCACCTATACAGGAATCAAATTTATGTTGTGGAACTACAGATTAAGTTTAAATCCGCAATAGCCCTTAAATCTTGTATAAATTGGGTCAATATTTCAAAATCTCCCGCTACTAAGCAAGATAAGCCACCTTTTTGGGTGGCTTTTTTACTTTTAGAATCTTTCTTATCCCTTGCTATATCGGATCAAGCCTAATTGTTTCCTTACCTCCCATTTAGCGGAGTCTGTACTGATTTTGATAGGTACAGAATTGGGTTTTGCCATTATTAAATTATTTTATTGACCAGAGTACAGGTCTTTCTTGGCGTAATTGAAGGTGAATCTATCACTATCCTCAAGTGCCGCTTGAAAATAATTCCTAATGATTCCTCAAGATTTTTCCTGGATTCAATAATTTGATTCATAGACATTGAAATACCAGGGGCGTACCAGTATAACTCAACTTCTCTTCCTTGTTGTTCTTAAAATCTCCAAAATCCTTCTTGGTAAGTTATAAAAGTCTATTGACGATAAGTAATTACTATGACAATTCTAATTAATAGGTATTTAAATTGATTATATTTGAATCGTGCACGATATAGTTTTGAGCGATATAAATAGAAGTAATGAATAGAGAAACCGAAATAACACTAACACAAAACATTTTTAGAATTTTGCTAGCGCTGTTCATGATTTTTGCCGGTTTTAGTCACTTAACTTTTAATAGAGTAGACTTCCAGGCCCAGGTTCCAGACTGGGTTCCATTAAGCAAAGATTTAGTAGTTATATTGTCTGGAATTGTTGAAATGGCATTAGGTCTAGCTTTATTATTTTGGAAAAAGCAACGTGCTGCAATAGGTTGGACATTAGCAATTTTCTTTATCCTGATTTTTCCCGGTAATGTCGCCCAGTATTTAGACGGAAAAGATGCCTTCGGAGCTTTAGATTCAGATAGAGCAAGACTAATAAGGCTTTTCTTTCAACCAGTTCTTATAGTCTGGGCACTTTGGTCTTCTGGCGCGTGGAAAGCCTGGAGAAATTCAAAAAAATAAATATTATGGACGATCAGCAATTAAAATTGAACAATCAAATCTGCTTTCCTATTTATTCGGTTTCCAGGCTAATTACGAAGGCCTACAAACCATTCCTGGAAGAAATGGGTTTAACCTATCCTCAGTATCTGGTTTTATTGGTGCTATGGGAAAATGGTGAATTATCGGTTAATCAAATTGGTGAAAAATTATTATTAAACACCAATACCTTGTCTCCGCTTATTAAACGAATGGAGAACCTGGATTTACTGCTGCGTACCCGCTCTGAAAAAGATGAAAGAAGTGTATTTATCCAACTTACGGAAAAAGGAAAAGCACTTAGAAATACTGCGCTCCCAATTCCTGAGAAGTTGCTAAATACTTTGCTAACGGAAGATGTAACGCTAACAGAAGTAATGCTCTTAAAGGATACGCTCAATAAATGGATCGATATTCTTTCAAACAGGGAAAATGACCAATAATACCTTAACTTACTGATAAATAAATTATTAATTAAAAAAACAATAGATATGAAAGCACTACAGATAGTAAAATACGGTGAAATTAAGGATAGTTTATCTATCAATGAGATTGAAAAACCATCGATAAAGCCAAATGAAATTTTAGTTGAAGTTAAGGCTGCTTCATTAAATCCTATTGATTATAAAATGGCAGAAGGACATCTAAAAGAACTGGTGCCTTTAAAGCTGCCGGTTACAATAGGTTTTGATGTTAGCGGTGTGGTTGTGGAAAAAGGAGCTGATGTTAGTGATTTTGAAATTGGTGACGAAATATATTCCAGGGTACCCCATGAACAGATGGGTACGGTAGCAGAATTCGTTACGATTAATAAAGATAAGGTTGCTAAAAAACCGGAAAATATATCTTTTGAAGAAGCTTCAGGACTGCCTTTAACGGGAATCACCGCAATCCAGGCTTTAGAAAAAGCTGGTTTAAAAAAAGACGACAGAATTCTTATTCACGCCGGATCCGGTGGTGTAGGTAGTTTTGCTATTCAGTATGCTAAAGCAAAAGGAGCTATCGTTTATACAACCACCAGCACTAAAAATGCAGATTGGGTAAAAGCTTTAGGAGCTGACCGCGTAATAGATTATAAAACGGAAGATTACAAAGAAGTTGCCAATAACTTGGATATTGTTTTTGACACTTTGGGAGATGACTATACGTTTGATGCTTTTGAAATTATTAAAAAAAGCGGTACTCTAACCTCAATCGTAGGTCCGCCAGACGAAGAGTCGGCTAAAATAATGGGGATCAAAGATTATAAATTACCCGAAGAATTATCTAATCTAATAAAAGAAAAATCGGTAGCCTATAAACACACCTGGATGCAGCCCAATGCAGCGCAGTTGAAGGAGATAAAAACAATGGTAGAAGATGGAGATATTAAACCAATAGTAGACCTTATTTATTCCTTTGAAGATGGAGTTGATGCTTACGAATATCTGGCGACCGGAAGAGCACAGGGAAAAGTAATCATAAGCTTATCCTAAACATTCTTAGAATTGGTCAATAGATTATATATTATAACTAAATAAAAAAAATGATTATGAGTGAAAAGAAGAATGTATTAGTTGCCGGTGCGAACGGCAGCACGGGAAGAATCATTATCGATTTATTAAAAAAATCCGAAAAATATCAACCCATTGCTATGGTAAGAAAACCAGAGCAAAAAAAGCAATTTGAAAAAGAAAATGTTTCCGCAGTTTTGGCCGATTTAGAGGAAGATCTAAATCATGCTGTTAAAGGTGCCTATAAAGTAATTTTTGCTGCCGGTTCTGGTGGAAAAAAAGTGATTGAAGTAGATCAGAAAGGAGCAAAAAGATTCACTGACGCATCTAAGAATGCAGAAGTTGAGAAGTTTGTTATGCTTAGCTCAATGGGCGCTGATAATCCCGGAATTAGTGAAGAGCTTGGAGATTATCTAAGAGCAAAAGGAAATGCAGATGATTATCTACAAAATAGCGGATTAGCTTATACTATTGTTAGACCTGGTGCGCTTACAGATGAAGATGGTTCCGGAAAAATTCAGCTAAAGGAAAAATTAGATAAACAAGAAAGTATTTCCAGAGCAAATGTGGCTCGTACTCTTGTTGAAGTTCTGGACGATGATGTAAAGCAAAATCGGATTTTTGAAATTCTTGACGGCGAGACTCCGATTGAAAAAGCAGTCCGTGACTAAGAAATTTTATAATTAAAAATAAAGAAAGATATGAAAGTACTATTTGTATTAACCTCTCATGATAAATTGGGGGATACAGGAGAAAAAACAGGATTTTGGATCGAAGAATTCGCAGCACCTTATTACAATTTGTTAGACAAAGGAGTTGACGTTACGGTAGCTACGCCCAAGGGAGGTAAAGCTCCTATTGATCCGAGCAGTGAAAGTGAAGATGCACAAACCGAGGATACCAAACGCTACTATAAAGATGCTGAAACTCAAAAAGTGATTGAAAACACCTTAAAGTTAGATACAATTAAGGCGGAAGAATTTGACGCCGTATTCTACCCCGGAGGTCACGGCCCGCTTTGGGATCTTGCAGAAGATAAAGCTTCTATAGCTTTAATAGAGGCGTTTAACAGACAAGAAAAACCAATCGGGTTGGTATGTCACGCCCCTGCAGCTCTTAAAAATGTGAAAAATGAAAATGGGGAACCCTTAGTGAAAGGAAAAAAAGTAACCGGCTTTACCAATACTGAAGAGGAAGCTGTGCAGTTAACCGATGTTGTTCCATTTTTAGTGGAGGATATGCTGAAAGAAAATGGAGGCATTTATTCTAAGTCTGGCGACTGGGAAGTTTATGTGCTTGAAGATGGAAATTTAATTACAGGACAAAATCCTGCATCTTCCAACAAAGCTTCTGAAAAATTATACGAGATGCTTAAATAACTAAAGCTCTTTTAATTTAAAACCTGCAACCTTAAAAGTTGCAGGTTTTTTTTAATATAAAAATGAGATGATTTTGGTTTTGTTGGATTTTAATTTGGATGATTGGCTCAGTTGGAAGCTGTAATGATTCATCAAGGTTTCTTCTTGGATTCAATAATCTGATCCAAAGTCATTGAACTATCCGGGCCATCCCAACCTAGTTCAATTTCTTTTCTTAAATCCTGAATAACTTTTTCGCGATAGATGCCGTGCAATCGTAAAGCATCTCTAATTACTTCGCTGTTATTCTGATATTTTTTGGAAGCAATTTGCTTAGAGATATATTCTTCCTGGTCGAAAAACCAACTCTAGAAAATTTACGTGAAAAAGATAAAAGTGTTCAGTATAATTTTTGAATGATGAACCAACAATGAATTTCAATAAACTTTAATTTATTAAATATTTGAACCTTCATAAGTTATAAAAATAACTAGTCCAAAAAATGAACAAGTGGTAAACAAGTTGGGAACAAGTTGTGTATCTTTTCTGAATAAGCCCTGGTATGATTGGGGTACAGTAACGGAATCAAGCCTATTTGTTATTCAGGTTTTTTAAAAGCTTTTAACTTAAGCAACTCACTTCAAATCTTCCTCACTGCGCCTGTCCTGAGTCTTGGCCGAAGGGTTCAGGATAACAAACAACCGAATTGTAAATTTATGATAGTCAGTTTTTTGACTCTAATTCATTATTTTTGAATATAACTTCCTCTAATCATTGGTAAATGATTAACTAACTAATAGATGAAGATGTTTGCAGGAACATATAATTAAGATTACCCCCTAACCACACTTTTGGAGAGAATTCTGAAATCCACTTAATTATGAAAACACCACAAGAAACCAAAGAGCAAAGAACCGGAGGCGCTTTTTTGATCCGTCCCGCGGAAAGTAGCAATTTCCACGGTTCCCTTTTTTCCGAAGAAGAGCAAATGGTCCTGGGAAGCGTCAAAGAGTTCATTCAGCGTGAGGCTCAACCCCTGGCAGATGAGTTGGAACACCAGAAAGAGCATAGCCGTTCAGTTGCTCTGCTGGAAAAAGCCGGGGAGCTTGGGCTTTTGGGTCTTGCAATTCCCGAAGAATATGGAGGCATGCCGGTTTCTTTCACCACCAGTCTCCGGGTGACAGAGGAGGTGGGCCGGGTATCGGGATTCTCCCCCACCTTTGGGGTGCAGACCAGCATAGGCATCGCGCCAATCCTTTTTTACGGTTCCGAAGCCCAAAAGCAGCGGTACCTTCCAAAACTGGTGAGCGGGGAGTGGAAAAGCTGCTACTGCCTTACCGAACCAGAGGCGGGATCTGATGCCAACTCAGGAAAGACCAGGGCTACCCCAGTGGAGGGCGGGGCTGCTTATCTGCTCAACGGACAAAAAATGTGGATTACCAATTCGGGATTTGCCGATATTTTTATTGTATTCGGCAAAGTTGAGGATGACAGGAATCTCTCCGCCTTTATTGTGGAAAAGGAGTTCGGTGGCATCAGCTTGGGCGAAGAAGAGCGCAAAATGGGAATTAAGGGCTCGTCCACGCGGCAGGTATTTTTCAATGACGTGCGGTTGCCTGCAGAAAATATGTTGGGGAAACGGGAAGAAGGATTTAAGATAGCCCTTAATGTGCTGAACACCGGGCGCATCAAACTGGGGGCAGCGGCTATTGGAACCTCAAAAAGGGCGTTTGATCTCGCTGTGGAATATGCCCTGGAGCGGAAGCAGTTCGGGAGCTCCATTAGCAGTTTTGGAGCCATTCAGCATAAGCTGGCACAATTGGCCGTAAGGATCTTTGCCATGGAGGCCGCGACCTATCGCACGGGCCAATTCATAGACCAAAAGATGGCTGCCCTGGAAGCCGAAGGCCTTTCAGTTGAAAAAGCAGAGGTCGCAGCAGTATCGGCTTATGGGATCGAGTGCGCTATCCTGAAGGTATTTGGGTCAGAATGCCTGGCCCTGGTGGTAGATGAGGGGGTACAGATTTTTGGCGGAATGGGCTTTTCTGAAGATGCGCCAATGGCCAGGCTTTACCGCAATGCCCGAATTACGCGTATCTATGAGGGTACCAATGAGATTAATCGGATGCTGATCGTCGATATGTTGCTGAAGAAAGCCATGACCGGGGAGTTGGAGCTGCTGCAAGCGGCAAAGCAGGTACAAAAGGAGCTCACCTCCAATCCTGCTGAAAAGAAGCAGGCCGGTGGCGGTTCGGTGGTAGCTTTTGCAATCCTGGAAGATCTTAAAAAGTCGATGCTTATCATCTTTGGAGCAGCGGCGCAACGGCTCGGGAAAAAGCTTAAGGAAGAACAGGAGGTGCTGATGCATATTTCAGATATGATCATTCAGGTATACCTTCTGGAAGCCGTACTGACCAAAGCTGAAAACCTAAGAACCAAAGGGGAATTGACGACCCCGGATCACATAGCCGACATCAGCCGTGTCTTTTTGTATGAGTCGGTGGAAAAGATTAGGCAGGCAGGGCAGGAGGCTATCCTCAGCTTTGCGGAAGGGAAGGAGCGTTCTTTGCTGATGAAGGGTTTGGAATGCTTTACCCAAGCCCAGCTATTCAATATCAAAGATGCCCGTAGAAGGATTGCCCGGACCATGATAGCTGAAGGGAAGTATTTGTAAGCTCTTTTCCAGGAGTCCAGGAGGACTCTCATAATGTAGTTCCTATTTAAAAAGCTTTTAACTTCAGCAGCTTACTCTTTTGAGTTTCCTTACTGCACCTGTCCTGAGCGGTAGGCGAAGGGTTTGGAATGACAAAACAACGAAAAAGTGATTCCCCTAATTATTCCTTTCCTCAATCTCTTTCAGTTTTTGGCCAATCTTTTCTTCCGGGTACCAAAGTCCGCGCACCATCACCCCGGCCCGATTTTGTACATTCGTGATATCCTCCAGAGGATTAGCGTTTAGCAGGATCAAATCTGCCCGACGGCCTTGCTGCACGGTTCCAAATTCCTCCGGTGTGCCAAAATACTCAGCCGCATTTTTGGTGCCGGTGACCAAAACCTCATAAGGAGAGAGGCCGGTGTTCACCATCATCTCCAGTTCGTGGTGGATGGAGAAGCCCGGTACGTTAAAAAATTGCGGTGCATCAGATCCCAGCACTATTCCGGCCCCGGCTTCGTGAAGTTTTTTGGTGAGTTCCCTCCTAAACTCCACAAGAGCTGCGGTGTTTTCCGGTTGGAAATCTTCGCGTTGTACGTAATCATTTTTGAACTTTACCCAGTCGTTAAGCACAGGCTTGGGCATATAGCGCATTTCCGGCCGGATTATCATTTCTTCAGCGGCTTCTTCGCTGGCGAGATGTTCAACCAGACTTAAGGTCGGCACATTCCAGGTACCGGCTTCCACGGTCATTTCAATAGCTTCGGAAATCCTTTCGCGATTAATAAGGTCTATGATGCCGCTGCCAAAAAAACCGTTACTCCGACCTTTCTTAGCCTTTTCCGAAACAAGAAATTCCACATAACGGTCATAATGGTCTATTGAGGTTTGCCGTGCTTCCAGGGCTCCCTTCAAGCCTACAGCTTCAGGTATATGTCCACCAAAAGGCATGTTGATATTGTGGGCGGTGCGAGCCATTTGCTTATAGGTTTCAGGATCAAGGCTACCTATTTTGAGCAAATCAAATCCGACTTCTTTATGCTCTTTTACAATCCTACTGGCAGCCTCCGGTGTAGGAATAGCCTCCTTGCTTAGCCAGGGGCTTGCAGCAAAAATAGTTGGACCCGGCAGTTCCCCATTCTTTACTCGTTCCCGAAGCTGTAGCTGGTATTTTGTACCCAACATATTACGCACCGTGGTCACCCCATTGGCGATATACAGGAAAAGTACATCTTCTGCATATTGAAGCTGCTCCGATCCCGGAATATGCCCGTGCATCTCTGCCAGCCCAGGCATAAGATATTTACCCTTGCCATCAATTTCCTGAGCACCGGGCAGAATGGCTGTTTCTGCGGAAGGCCCTACGCCTGTGATCCTGCCTTCTTCCACGATAACGTGCATGTTTTTAAGAATCTCCGCATTATTCATTGGGATCACATTCACATTGGTAATTACATAAGCCGGCATTTCTGAAGTACCCTGTTGCTGGGCATTAAGAGGATTCAGAATAAAGCTGTAAAATAAAGACAATACGAAAATCCTTCCGAAGCATTTCATAATATTTGGTTTTGAATAATCTAACTAATTTACTGAAAAAGAATAAACAAGGGATTGAAAATGAACCATAGAAATTTTGATTCCGAGAATTTCTTTCCAGGGATATAGAAGGGGAAATCGTTCGTACAAAACCCTGCCGCCTGTATTTGGCGATTTGGACAGTGATAAATAGAAAAGATCGTGGAGAGCATCCCCGAACCTCTGTTTACAAAAAAATCTATAGTATAAAATCAACTTGTTCAAAAAATGAACAAGTTGGAAACAAGTGCTGCACCTCTTCTGAACAAGCCTTGGTGCAGCTGGCCGCTAAAAATAAAGAAACGCGCTATAGCGCCTAAACATTAGCAAACTTTGGCCAGAAAGTTTTTTTATTTTGATTTCCCCTATAAACCTTTCCTTTATGTTTTCAGTTTTTTCCGCTTTTTAAAAAGAAAAGGAGGTAAAATAGTATCAATTAACTGGAATCGGTAATTTCCCTGGTAAAAGACAATATTGTTGCTCTTATCATTGTGGTCTAAACACAGCTCCATGGCTTTTTTACTGGGTACTGGTGCCCCGTAATCCTTTTTGACCTCAAGCAATTTTCGTTTTACGGCAGCATCTTTAAGCCTGGAAGCAGTAGACGGTGAAATTTGGAATATCCTACAGATTCCAAGGACAGATAACGGAGCAGGTGCTTCTTTATAATTAAAGTGAGGGGATAGAAAATGATAGGTACTGCCTTTTATCTGTACGCTTTTCTTTCTCCTTACTTTTCTTCAAAAATCTTTATGGAGGTATCCATAAATAATTGCTCCTGTAATTGCCTTAATGTTTCTATAAGTATAAAAATCTACCGGGAAGGAAAGTCTTGCCTCCCAATTGTTTTCTTCTCGTATTTTGTCAAAGGATTTAATGATATAATATCCTGTTTTTGAATTGTACTGCAGCCATCCTTTTTTTACGAAAAAGCCTATATACTTTAAAGTAGTTTTTCGGAAACTGATCTCTTATCCCTTTCTAAATCTGCGATTACCGAGATTAGGCTATTCATTTTTTTGGTTGGATATTCACGACTTTGAGGACTTATAAACTAACCTCCAGAAATTTTGTTCCTGCTTAAATTAGGCTGTTAACGTTCGCATATGAGATAGCTTCGCTTATATTCGCAACATCCAATTTTGCAAATAATTTTCTTCTATGAAATTTTACAGTATCGGGAGAAATATAGGCTTTTTCTGCAATCTCATTGATACTATATCCCCTTATTGAATATTGTAAAATTTCTTTTTCTCGATCGGAAAGCTCAATCTTATCCCTAGTGCTCCAAAAGCTACCTTCTAAGTCATATTTGAACTTTTGATTACTACCATTTTTATGGATTGTAATATTTCCAGAACCTTGTTTTGTAGAAAGTGAAACGATACACAGGGCTTTCCATATCTTCCCTTTTTCGGTCAAAAATAAAGGAGTCAATTTTTGATTTATTAAAAGTAGTTTTCCCTCACCTGTTTTTAGTAAAAAATCATAAGAAATAGTGTATTCCTTCCTTTCCTGTAATGGTATTTGTTCGAAAAAATCGAAACCGATGGTATTGATCTTTAAAAGTAGTTTTAAGTCCTCTGCCGGTACGTGTTTAAAATAGAATTCATATCCCATTTCCAGAACGGCTTGAGCTGAGTGCCCACACAAAAACAACGGATTATCGGATACGTATTCAAATCCCTTTTTTTCGTAATCTATTACATAGATACTCTTGTTTGTAGTTCTTGTAAATGCTATTATGGCCTCGATATAATTCGACAATTGAGCTGTATCAGAATCTGATAATTGTTCAACGGAATTTTTAAAGGAAAAAAAGGAATTTACATCTGTCATAAATAGGGTTTGTAAAACCTAAGTAAGAATAGATTTTAAAACTACTCTTAAGGGTAGTCCAACAATTACTAAATGGTTATAATTTAGGCAAGAAGTTTTTAAAAACAAACTTAAAGAAAAGATAAATCATAGTTCTAATGTTGGCAACAAGCTAAAAAACAACCCACAATTCAGGAAGAATAGTCCTTAAAATGGAAAAAATAAATACAACCTTACTTTGATTTATTTATGGAACAATTTGCCCAAATGGGTGCTAAGGCAAAAAAAATTATACGCTCAATTTTAGCGTTAAAATATTTGATGATGGAAAAAAGTTCGAGTTTTTATTATATCAACATTCAAACATAAACCAATGAAATTAAAAACAATTAATAAAATTGGATTATTCTTTATACTGTTAATCTTAATAATTGGATGCAAAGAGAAAACTTCGGAAAAATCACGTAATCAAAAATGGATTGAAGACATAGCTTATTTTGAAAGTGAATACCTAAATGAGTCCAAAACATTTTCAAAAGATTCAATATCTAGTTGTAAGTTAATATTATCTACATTAAAGTCTCAGATTGATTCTCTGTCAGATAATCAACTCATCTTACAATTGTCCAAATGTGTTGCTATGGCTAATAACGGCCATACCGCTATACCCCTTGGTTTTATGGACAAAATACCTCTGCGATTCTATAGATTTTCCAATGGACTTCATGTCATAAAAACCGATAGTGATTCAAAAGAATACTTAGGTGCAAAAATTTTAAAAATCAATTCAATCGAGATTGAGGACGTTGAGAAAAAACTTAATCCATATCTATCAGGAATAGACAGATGGAAAAAATTTAAAACAACAATTTATTTATCAAGCCCGGAAATCTTAAATGGGATTGGGTTATCCGAAAGGGATTCTATGATGCTTACTCTGCTTAAGGCAAAAGACACCATGGAAATTACTTTTGGGACGAAAGAAATGAAAAATAACAAACACGAAAGTTGGATGGACTTGTACCCTGATTCTACTGATATGGGTTGGCAATATGTTCTAAAAGCCAATATAAATAAACCCCTTTATTTAGAAAATATGAACGAAGGAGTTTTTTATACTTTCATTGATTCTGAAAAGTTAGCTTATTTCAGCATTAATGGCCACTGGGATAAATCTGAAAATTTTGGAGACAAAATCGATGAATTTATTGCCGAACTAAAAACCAAAACCGACTATGATGTTGTTTTTGATTTAAGATACTTTACTGGTGGTAACTATATAATTCCTGTAGATTTAGCAACCAGACCACCAAAGATAATTGACACCGATAAAAAAATATATTTAATAACAAGCAATATGACATTTTCAGCAGGTCTGGTAACAGCCGCCCGTATTAAATATTACGCAAAGGATAAGATTGTCATTGTTGGAGAAGAAGTGGGTGATAATTTAAAGTTTTGGGCCGAAAGAGATAATTACAAATTACCAAATTCAGAAATTAGAATAATTGATGCTGACGCCGAGCATGACTGGCAAGATGATAACTTTACACTTGGCAAGTCATTTTGGGTCAATATATTCTACGGAGTTCCGGCAAAAAACTTGAATGTAGATAAGGAAATAAAATTGAGCTTTGAGGATTATATGAATGGGAAAGACCCAATTCTAAACTGGATTTTAAACCATGACGAATAAAACCTTTTCATCGATGCTATAACGAAACTCCGTGCTCACTTGCTACCGTTGATTATCCTTAGGCAATCAAGCTCGCCAGCTCCTGTTTTTATACTTGACATTACTAATATTAAATAGGAATCCTAAAACAATGCAAATAAAAAAATTGCTTCTATGAGTCCCCAGTAAATTCAAATTAGAATCAATTAGCGGTCTTGTACATGATATTGAAGGTTGGATATCGCAACCAAATCCTTGATGAAATGGGGCGATATTTCAATTTTTCCCGCTACGAAGTTAAAAACCACCAATTTTAGGTGGTTTTTTAAATTTATAATATTCTTTATCACCACCGTACATTTCTTCTTCAGGTTCGAGTCTGGTTTTCTACTGGTAGATGATATTTCTTATAATGAATTGCTAACCAAGTAAATCTAAGCAATGAAATTTTCCAGGGAATAATTTTATATTTATTTACATGTATTTAATTTAATCCAATGAAAAGCCAAATTCATTTTTTAGTAACTGTTTTCCTTTTGCTTGGTATCTCTTCATTTGCGCAAGAAGGCAATATAGAGTTTCCATCTTTTGACCAGGAAATAACATTATCGATTGGAAATGATTCAATAGCTGTATATGCTTTAATTGCCTCTGGAAAAGAAGTAAAAACAACAGTGCTCCTTTTGCATGGTATTCCTGGGAATGAAAAAAATCTTGATTTAGCACAAGAACTTAGAATGGCAGGCAAAAATGTTATATTTTTTAATTACCGTGGTTCTTGGGGCAGTCAGGGTGAATATTTATATGCTAATTGTTTAAAAGATGTTGGACACCTGTTGGATTACCTATCTGATACAAATATATCCTCCAAATTAAGGATTGACACTTCTCAATTCGCTCTAATAGGCCATAGTTTGGGTGGCGGGTTAGCTTTAATTAAGGGAGCAAATGATTTACGCATTAAAAAGGTAATAGCACTTTCCCCAGTCAACTATGGTTACAATTTAATGGATTTCACGAATGCTGATTCGCTTCCTAGGTTTCAGGAGTATCTGGGTTCGATGTTTATGCTAAACCTGAATCCCAAAACCTTCATTCAGGAAATAATAAACAAAAAGGACTATTATAATCTTTTGACTCATCGAGAATTGTACAAAAGGAAGCCCTTTTTAATTATTGATGATTTTAGTAGGATAGAAGATGATTGGCCAGGAAAATTAAATGGGTATCTAGAACATCATATTATTGAATCCGACCACTCTTTCACTAACAAGAGAAAGGAATTAATAGAATATATAAGTAACTGGCTATAAAAAAAATCAATACAATAACGTGCATACTCAATACCGCTTCAGTGGGTTATCTCGGTGCGGGTGTTCTTTCCGGTAGATTAATCTGGAGGTGCAATTTCTAGCTGCGGTCTGGGCATTGAATAGAATTACTGGTAAAGATGAGGGAAGTTGCCATTTGTATTACAGAACAGTAGGTGGTTTGGACCTTATTAGATTTACAACTGAAGGTGAGGTCCCGGTTTCTCCATTACTATTCGACTAAAGATAACATCGGTCCATTAAATTAAGGAGTTTTAAGATTTGCCACCGCAACCACATCCTGTTTGAATTGGGTAGATATTTCAAAATCTCTCGCTACTAGCGAAGAAAAGCCACCTTTTTGGGTCGCTTTCTTACTTTTAAAATCCTTCTTATCCCTTTCTATATCGGATCAAGCCTAATTGGAATCAAGCCTAAGTGTTGTGTTTAAGCAATATGGAAGTTTATCCATATAGGTAGAATGATCCCAAAAGAATGTAATCTAGCTTATTTCCTGAAGTTCCCGTTTTGTTAAATTGTGCCAGCTTGTGATATAATCTTCTGTGTTAATCTTTTCATCTATTTTCAGAGAAGGGTCTAAAAATTTAAACGTATCGAGCAGCACAGAAAAGGGTCTGTATCCGGTAATCTGAACCGTCTTTTCTCCATATTGGATTAGCATGGTTGGAAACCTCGTTACTCCCTTCAACTTCACTTTTTCGAGATCTTTACGAAAGAAATCAGAAGACTCGTTTGATAATAGCGACACCTTGAAATTATTATAATTCAGAATAGCTTTTTCTTCAAGATTTTCTGCGATTTCCATGATGACATCCGTATCTCCTATATTTTTCTTGTGAATCATAACAGCTTCTCTTAATTCTCGCAACATAGCTTCTCCGGCAATAAAAGACTGGTTTTCGGCTACTTTTACGGCCATGCAGGCAGGGTACGAGGTGTCCACTGGATTATTAATCCACAAATGTTCATCAATAGGCTGTCCCGAAAGATGTTTAGCTTCAACCCAAAGCGGGCCCATTTGAGAAGGTTTGATAATGCAATTTAGTTGGTCTGAGTAATGTTCCCAATCCCTTAGGAGCCCACCCATAACATAATTTATTTGTAGTCGATTTTTAAGCAAGTAACGTAATTTGCGCAGCTGTGGTTCCAGGCCCCAGCTCCAACAACATAAGGGATCTGTAAAATATTCAAGATAAAATTTGTTCATATTTTTCCTGGTAAAAGCCGGATGAACCCGGCTTTTGCTTTTTTATTTTTAATAATTGCTCCATTGCATTTCTCCTTTATCCGGTAATGCCTTTTCAATTTCTTTCACCTTCTTTTTGCTTAGTTCCTTGTTCTTTTTATCTACTTCCTTCTGTGTTCTGGAGGAGGTCTGCTTCGCGTCTTTCAATCCTTTTGTCTTTTTAACGTGCTCTATTGGATCTGAAATATATTCCCAGGTTTCTCCCAATTCAGGACTTTTCCCTTCATTCCAGGGGCCTCGAACATCTTCGCCGTTAGAGAGGTTAAAATATTGATTGCTATAGCGTGGATCACTTTGCAGCACACCCGGAGGAAAGTTAGGTTTTATAGTTTCGAGTGCTGCCTGGAACATTTGGAAATGTGCAACCTCCCTGGTCATAAGAAATCTTAAAGTATCTTTTACGTGAGGATCGGAAGTATGCTGAAGAAGGTATTCATATACTATTTTTGCACGGGATTCTGCCGCTATATTAGAACGAAGATCGGCAGTTAAATCTCCGTTTGCGGTTACGTAAGCTGAAGTCCATGGATTTCCGTTGGTATCAGTTAAAGTAGGTCCGCCTCCTGAAAGATTAAAGAATTGAGGATTCACCATGGCCTGGTGAATAAACTCTTCTTTTGAAGCCGTTCCCTGCATAAGAGGCATTATTTCAGATTCATCAGCCGCATCCTTAAGGCTGCCGTGAATTCCTTTTAGAAGCATTTGAATTGTGGCACCAACAATTTCTAAATGGCTGAATTCTTCTGTAGCAATATCCATTAGAAGATCATACTTATCCGGATGTATTTTTTTTGCTGCGAAAGCCTGGGTGAAATACTGAAGCGCGGCTTTCAGTTCCCCATTAGCACCTCCAAATTGTTCGAGAAGGAGTGTGGCAAATGCAGGATCTGGTTTAGAAACCCGTGCATTAAATTGAAGTTCTTTAACGTGGTAAAACATAATATTCAGTTTAAATGGTTAATAACAGGTACTTAAATTAGATTTAAAGCCGCTGATTATCAGTTAATTGTTTACCAATTAGTGTTAAGGCCTTTATAAATTAAAAGGGACATTGCGTTATATTACAATATTCACGCGATTATGCGATAGTAGAGATTGTTGTGAAATGAAAAATGACTTTAGAAGAAATGGAAAAGGGTGGGAATTAAATTATAAGGAAATTTTTAATCCCTCATTGAGGGTTTAACCCGCCTGAATGGAATTTATTTCGGGCAGGTTCCCCGAGGCTTGCCTCGAAATTATAAAATAGTTTTCCAATTCATACCTCGTGGGCTTGCCCCGAGGTTCTTGATTTCTATGGTTTTTTCCGGCAGCCTAATTTATTGATGAAAAATGGCTTACAAATTTCAGTCGGTTTTTGAAATTCGTCCTGCCGGAAGTAATGTCAAATTTCCTTTATATTATTCGCTAAAAAATATTTGAAAATTGAGGAGTCCGAGGAATATTCTGCTATTTTAGCGTTTTAACTTTAAAAATACTATCATGAAAGAACTTGTTGAAAACATTCAGACTACTTTTGAAAATTTCCAGACAGAGGCTAATGCGCAATTAGAAACTGGCAATAAAAGCGCCGGGACCAGAGCAAGAAAATCCTCTTTGGAACTGGAAAAACTTTTAAAAGAGTTTCGTAAAGTTTCAGTTGCAGAATCAAAAAAGTAAAAGTTTACTGAGGTTGTCTGGAAAGGTCTAATTTGTCAAGCTGTTCCGAAGTTTCGGGACATAATGATGATTTAAAAGAAACTTTTCAGACAGTCTCTTTTTATGCTGTTTTAAAAAAGTAATATCAGATAGTATAAGTTCAACGCGTCCAAAAAGTGAACTAATACGGTACAAGCTTAAATATAGTAGATATATTATTACCATATTCACCGCTAATCTCTTCGACCGTTTTAAACATCTAACTCTTTTAAAATTTCCCGCGATTTACAGCGATGAATATTTAGCCTTCTTCATGAGATTAATCAACTTATTTTATGGATCTCTTTTTCCTCTTAGCCATATTATAAGATTTAATACGAATTAAAGATTTTTCCAATAGGGAAATTTTTTCCTTTTCAGAAAGGTTTGATCTAAATGATCGTAAAAGGATAATTGATAAAAGAGAAACCAGGATTCCCAATGAAATTTCTAGCATAACATATTTTTTGGTTAAATCTAGAAAAATTACTCCATCTTAATATTCAAACATTAATAATCCTTCGTTAAATATGTAAAGTGAATAATCTGATTCATTTTGCGGTAATTTTTGTGTTTTAATAGCCATTTCCCACTTTTTATCAAATTTCAAAGCCTTTGTGACGCAACCTTTTATAAGCTTTGGCATCTATTAAATACAAAACCAATTGATTATGAAAAAACTATACTGCTTTTTGACATTCGGCTTATTGTTATTATCTTCCTGTGAAACCGATAACGTATCAGATCAAAATATATCTCCATACGTTGATTTTTCTAATCAGGCCGGAGGGGTTTACGATATGGAAATCCCCGGGGATAATTATAATGAAATTGTAGAAAATCCTTTTGTAAAGGTTGAGGATCAGGCAATCTCTACATTTTCCATAGATGCAGATGGTGCTTCTTATGCTAATTTAAGACGGTTCCTGTTACAGGATAATCAATTACCGCCTAAGAATGCCATTCGTACCGAAGAGATGATCAATTATTTCAATTTAGATTATGGGTTTACAGAGAGTGGTCATCCTATTAGTTTAAATGGAGAAATAAGTAATACTCCCTGGAATAATGAAACCAAACTTATACGAATAGGAATAAAGGGAAAACCCCTGGCTGAACCCTTACCGCCATCCAATTTTGTTTTTTTAATAGATGTTTCCGGTTCCATGGGAAGTGAGGATAAGCTAGAGCTTTTAAAAAACGGTTTTAAAACGCTCGTTAATGAATTTACATCTGAGGACAGGATAGCTATAGTTACTTATGCAGGTTCTTCTTCCGTGATACTTGAATCGACCCCGGGAAACGAAAAAGGTGAAATTATAAATGCAATAGATAGGTTAGGTGCTGGGGGGAGTACTGCCGGTTCTGAAGGAATAAAAACCGCATATGAAATAGCCGCTGCAAACTTTTTAGAAAATGGTAATAATAGGGTTATTCTTGGAAGTGATGGTGATTTTAACGTAGGGATCACCAGTCAGGAAGAACTAATAGAATTAATAGAAGAAAAGCGGGATAGTGGTATTTTTCTAAGTGTGCTTGGAGTTGGTCGCGGAAATTTAAACGATGCTGCTATGGAACAAATAGCAAATAACGGAAACGGGACCTATGAGTATATTGATAATATAGAGCAATTGAGAAAGGTATTTATCTATGAATACAACAAATTTTTTACGGTGGCTAAGGACGTAAAGGTCCAGGTAGAATTTGATATTAAAAATGTGGAAGCCTACAGGCTTATCGGGTATGAAAACCGTCTTTTAAAGGAGGAAGATTTTGAGGACGATGAGGAAGATGCCGGTGAGATAGGAGCGGGACAGAATATAACCGCAATTTATGAGGTAATACCTTCCAGGAATCCCCAGTATTCTACCATTCCTTCCATTAAGGTAGATTTTAGGTATAAAGACCCTGATTCAGATTCGAGCCAACTATTAGGACTGGAAATTTTTGATGAAGGAAAAGCATTTGGAGAGTCTTCAGATTTTATGAGGTTTACTGCCAGCATAGCGTCTTTTTCCATGTTGCTGCGAGATTCTGAATACAAAGGGAGCAGTGAATATGATAAAGTATTGAACTGGTTAAATTCAACAAGCCTGGCCGATGAACATGGTTTTAAAGCTGAATTAAAGACTTTGGTTGAAAAAGCTAAGAATCTATAAAAAAATAAACTACTGAAAACCTACTGGAATCGTTGAAAATTCCTGGTGTGTTTGACTCAAATACATCAGGAATTTTTTGGTCTGTTCTAAGTGTTTTTATAGCAATATGGTAACCGATCCTTTTTTCTGACTTTTCGTACTGGAGCCGGATTTTTCTGTGGGGGAAGTTCCCTATGTTTAACATAATAACGGTAAATGTAAATAGGATTGCAGGGAAGTTCACGCAAGCAGAAAAAAAAGTTTCACATCGTTTTTTGAGGTTTTCCTTCATAAGGAGGTTTTTTTAAAGGCTGTGAGATGATGTCTGGGACTTGCAATTAAAAAAATCTATTTTCTCTGATATATATCACATTATTTCAATTCTCTATTGTCTTGAAATGTTGTAATTTTAAGTGTATTAACCTGGAGGTTTTCAAAAAGTTCGTGAAAAATAAGAGCTTTCTGAAATTTGGTAAAGGTATTACACATGAAAAACTCTTCTCATAAAATTACCAGCCTACACTGGCATACCTTCACTCCCACTGAAGTAAAAGAAAGTTTAAAAACAAATTTTGAAAAAGGTCTTTCAAAGGATGATGTTTCTTTACGAAAAGAAACATATGGGCTGAATGAACTCCCAAAAGGGAAAAAACAATCTGAATTAAAACGCTTTCTGCTTCAGTTTAATAATTTACTCATATATATACTTATCATTGCGGCTGTAATTACAGCGCTTATGGACCACTGGATAGATACCTGGGTCATCGTGCTTGTAGTTATAGTTAATGCTGTAATTGGATATATTCAGGAGGGAAAGGCAGAGGAAGCTTTGGAAGGTATTCGCAATATGCTCTCCCTGCACGCCCTAGTAGTAAGGGATGGCAGGCAAAAAGATATAGATGCAAAGGATTTGGTGCCGGGAGATGTCATTCGGCTAAAATCCGGTGATAAGATTCCGGCAGATGTGCGAATCATTGAATCACGGGATTTCCAGGTAGAGGAATCGCCGCTTACCGGGGAAGCCGAAGCGGTAGAAAAGAATACGGATCCCGTGGCAGAAAATGCCCTTCTGGGAGATCGTACCGGAATGGGGTTCTCCGGCACTACTGTGGTTTACGGGAAAGCCACGGCTGTTGTAGTTGAAGAGCTGATACTGAGCTGGGAAAGATTAACAGAATGATGACCAACGTGCAGGTGATCACCACTCCTCTTCTTCAGCAAATTGAGGAATTCAGCAAATGGCTCTCTTTGATCATCGTGGGAATTACAGCAGGCTTTTTTGCCTTTGGATATTTTTTCAGAGATTATTCCATCACAGAGCTTTTTCTGGCATCAATAGGGCTTGTGGTCGCTGCCATTCCTGAAGGGTTGCCGGCCATAATGACCATTACTCTGGCGATAGGGGTTCAGCAAATGGCCAAAAGAAAAGCTATAATAAGAAAATTGCCTTCAGTTGAAACCCTGGGGTCTGTAAACGTAATATGCTCAGATAAAACAGGTACCCTAACAAAAAATGAAATGACCGCAAAAACGGTTGTCACTTCAGAAAAGCAATATACGGTTGAAGGGACCGGTTATGAACCCTTAGGAAATATCCTGCTCGATGAGCAAAAGCTTAAAGTTGATGAAGATCTGGTCTTTTCAAGATTGATGCAATGCCTGCGAGCCTGTAACAATTCAGAGATAAACCAAAATGAAGAGGGTTATTACGAAATTATAGGCACACCTACAGAAGCAGCTTTACTGAGTTTAAGCCTAAAAGCCGGTTTTGAGAATTTTAGACCGGAACGCCTGGATACCATTCCATTCGAGTCTGACCATAAATTCATGGCAACTCTTAATAAGGTGGGAAATGAAAAGCTGGTATTCATGACCGGTGCGCCGGAGAAGGTACTCGAAAAATGTGCTTTTCAATTTACTGCTGCCGGCTCTCAAGAGGTGAATAAGAGATACTGGCTGGAACAAATAGATAAGGTAGCCTCCGGAGGGCAGCGCATCCTGGGAGCTGCATTTCGGAAAGCTCCGAAGGAAACATCTCAATTAAATTTACCTCTTGGGGAATCTGAATTTACATTTTTAGGCATAGCCGGGATCATTGATCCTCCACGGGAGGAGGTAGTGCAGGCGATTAAGGAATGTAAAACTGCCGGGGTAAAAGTTAAGATGATTACCGGTGATCATGCGCTAACCGCAAAGGCCATTGGCCGGGATATAGGTATTGAAGGCTATGAGAATGTTATCACGGGGCAGGAGATAGAAGAAATGAGTGATGAAAAGCTTCAAAAG
This sequence comes from Salegentibacter tibetensis, assembly GCF_020164485.1. Classification (GTDB taxonomy): domain Bacteria; phylum Bacteroidota; class Bacteroidia; order Flavobacteriales; family Flavobacteriaceae; genus Salegentibacter; species Salegentibacter tibetensis. The sequence continues at coordinate 67,963 of NZ_JAIQZA010000017.1, read as the reverse complement.
ATTGTAGTGGATCATAGCATTTACGCTCGTACCACACCAGAGCATAAATTAAGACTTGTAAAAGCATTGCAGGCCAACGGGTTGTTATGTGCCATGACCGGGGATGGAGTTAACGATGCGCCTGCCCTAAAAAAAGCCAATATAGGCGTGGCAATGGGAATTAAAGGTACTGAAGTCACCAAAGATGCTTCTGAAATGGTGCTGGCCGACGACAATTTTGCCACCATTGTAAACGCAATAAAAGAGGGCAGAACCGTCTATGATAATATTAAAAAAGCTTTATTTTTTATCCTGCCAACTAATGGGGCAGAGTCTCTTGTTCTTATGGCCGCAGTTATTCTTGGAATAATAATGCCTATCACCCCGGCACAGATCCTGTGGGTTAATATGGTTACAGCTGTAACCCTGGCCCTGTCCATTTCATTTGAGCCAATGGAGAAGAATGTGATGAAAAGGCCGCCCAGAATGGCAGATCAGCCTATCCTTGGGAAACAATTTCTATGGAGAATCATTTATGTCTCAATTATAATCGGGGCTTTTACTCTGGCAGTATTTTATTATATGCTCAACATTGGACTGGAAGAGAACGGGGCCCGCACTGTGGCGGTGAATACTCTGGTTTGTAGCCAGCTATTTTATCTCTTTAGCTGTCGAAAAATGAAGGGTCCGGGGATCAATAAAGATTTTTTTGGTAATCCCTATGTGTTCTATGCCGCAGCTGTTCTTACCTTTTTACAGTTGGTCTTCGTTTACGCCCCCTTTATGAATAGCTTTTTTCTAACAGTACCCGTACCACTGCTTTACTGGATCCACCCGGCAATAGCCGGTTTTTGTGTCTTTTTAATCGTTGAGGGCGAAAAATATTTGACCCGGAATTGGTGGAAATGAATTACAGTGTTGTATGGGTGTAAAGTAGAACTAAATCTGCGTACCAGTATGGGATTTAGAGCTTAACCAGACCGTTGAGGTTATAAGATCTAAAGAGAAGGATAAATTTGGTTTTCAGTTAAACGAAACAATTTGGAAGCCTTAAACTTTAAAACGGATTCTGAGGAGCAGGGTACAGAAAAAGCTATTATTAAAGGTGCCGAATTCGGTGTGTGCTAAAATGGAGCCTTGAAAGAGTTTGTAAAATAAGGCTTTTCTTAAATAGTTTGAGTTTCGTCCGCCGATTCTTGAATAATAATATTTTTACAAAAGGATCTCTTTATAAGGCTTGGTAGCCAGCATTTTTCATGAAAAATGCGGTATTGATTTAATTTAATTATCTGAGGACTATCTGTTTAGTGTTTTGCTGATCAATATTTTAATGTTTAAAAAAAAGCGGAATGATATCGATTACATTTCGGTATTTGTATAGGTGCTTATATCGAGTTGTCATAATAAAACAATGCTCTTAATGTTAAATTATGCAGTTATACGGGGTTAAAAATAAAATTTGTAATTTTTATTGGCTGTATATTTTGGAAATGTTAATTAAATGTTTACGTTTGTGTAATCGATTACAATTATTTATTTACTAGTAACAGGTTTTTTATCCGCTATAATAACTTTAAACGAAATCGATGTAGTTGTGGAATTCAGATTTTTGAGGAAAATTAACCTATAAGTTTCTCAATAACTAATTAACCTTTAATGAAAACTATTAATAATCAAAAAGATCAGTTATGCATCAAAAATTGCTGAGACTAACCCGAAGACAACTATTCTTGTTAGGGGTATTTATTTGTTTCTGTGCTCAATTAAGTGCTCAGGAGAATCAAGTGACGGGAACTATTTTAGATTCTGAAACAAACGAACCCTTGCTCGGTGTAAATGTACTTGAGAAAGGAACTTCCAATGGTGCGATGACCAATTTTGATGGTGAATATTCACTTGAAGTTTCAAGTCCAGATGCTGTTTTGGTGTTTAGCTATATCGGGTATAAAACTCTTGAAGTTAATGCAGATGGGAGAAGCACTATCAATGCCACCCTTCAAGTAGATTCAGATTCACTGGATGAGGTCGTTGTTGTAGGATATGGTACAACTAAAAAATCAGATTTAACAGGTTCGGTGGTATCAATTTCAGGAAACGATCTTACGGAACAAGCAAGATCGAGTGTGGCTGAAACTTTAACGGGTAGACTTGCCGGTGTGCAGGTGTTGTCTACAGAAGGCTCTCCCGATGCTGAAATAAATATTAGGATACGTGGTAACGGTTCACTTACCCAGGATAGTTCTCCTTTAATAATAGTGGATGGTTTTCCTGTAAACAGCATGAGTGATATTAGCCCTACCGATATTGAGAGCATTTCGGTATTAAAAGATGCCTCATCTACTGCCATATACGGTTCAAGAGGTGCAAATGGGGTTATAATTATTACTACCAAGGACGGAAGGAGTGGTGAAATAAATGTGAATTTCAATACTTTTTACGGATTCCAAAAAATTGCAAATACCATTGATGTTCTAGAGCCGGAAGATTATGTTAAGTGGCAGTATGAATATGCGTTGCTTAGAGATTCCGAAAACTTAGATTCTTACGAGAGATATTTTGGACTTTGGCAGGATTACGATCAATATGTCGGACAGGAAGGCAATAACTGGCAAAAACAGATTTATGGTAATATGGGCGAAGTTCAGAGCCATGATTTAGCGATTAGGGGTGGTTCTGAAAAGGCCAGTTTCAACTTTAATTATGCTCATTATGATGTAAATACTATTATGCTCGGTTCCGATTATAAAAGGGATAACTTATCGTTAGCTCTTAAGAGTCAGGCTGGGGAGAAGGTAGATTTATCTTTTACCGTTCGTTATTCCGAAACAGAGATCAACGGAGGAGGAACAAATGAGCAGAATGAGATTTCTTCTGCTGATTCCCGATTGAAATTTAGTGTTCAATATTCTCCAGTTCCAATTTCAGGACTTACAACTACAGATACAGACCAAGCCTTAGCCGGTTATCTGGTTAATCCTTTTGTAGCTACATCCGATAATCAAAGACAGCAACTAAGAAAGAATTTTAATATGTTGGGAAGTTTTGGCTGGGATATAATCGATAATCTTAGATTCCAATCTGATTATGGTCTTGACCACCGCATTGAACAGGATTATCGCTATTATGGCCGCTCCACTTATTATTCGCGCAATAGACCATCTGCAGATAATCAGGGATTGCCTGCACTGGTTTACAGCGATCGAAAGCGTGAAAGTTTTAGGAATGCTAATACGATTAATTATGATTTTAATAGTTTTCTTAGTGAAGATCATAACCTTAAATTGCTATTAGGTCAGGAGATGATCGTTACCCAGGATAACGAAGAGACTTCTGAAATTCAGGGTTTTCCAAAGGACTTTGGTTTTGAAACTACCAGAAAGTTAACTACTCAGGGTACGCCACAAAGCGTGGACAATTTCTACAGGCCTGATGATAAGTTATTATCTTTCTTTGGGCGTGTTAATTATGATTTTAAAAGTAAATATTTAGTTACAGCTACTTACCGTGCTGATGGTTCGAGTAAATTCCTGGGCGACAATCGCTGGGGATACTTTCCTTCGGCAGCAGTAGCTTGGAAATTAAAAGAGGAGAATTTTCTAAAAAACGTGGAATGGTTAAATGCTCTTAAGTTGAGATTAAGTTATGGTGAAGCTGGTAATAATAATATACCAGCCGGTCAAACCGTGCAAAGCTTTCAGTCAAATACTACTACCTATTTAAATGAGATTCCAACTTATTGGTCATCTTCAAGAGTTCTGGCTAACCCAGATCTTAAATGGGAAACTACGGTAACACAGAATGTCGGTCTTGACTTTGATATGTTCGGTGGTGTCTTAAGAGGTAGTTTTGAGGCTTATAAAAATATAACTACAGACCTATTGCTTGCATTTCGTACCCCGGGATCTGGATATGAGTTTCAATATAGAAATCTAGGTGAGATCCAAAATTCAGGTGTAGAAGGCTCATTAAATATTAACGCAATTACTAAACAAAACTATGGATTAAGTTTCGCTGTTAATGCATCAGCGAACAGGAACAAAATTAATTCCTTAGGTTCTCTGGAAGATTATCAGGAGTACTCAGGCTGGGCCTCTTCAGAAATTGGAAGTGATTATGCTGTATGGGTCGGCCAACCTGTAGGAGCGATGTTTGGCTATCAGAATGATGGACGCTATGAAGTATCAGATTTTGATTTTGATGCCGTAACAAATACCTATACGTTAAAACCAGAAGTGGTAGATAATAGTGACCTTATTGGTGAAGTAATGCCTGGCTCTTTGAAGTTGAAGGATATTAATGGCGATGGAATAGTAGATATTAATGATAACTCTATTATTGGGGATTCTAACCCGGATTTTACCGGTGGTTTTGTGTTAGATGCTTATGCATACGGATTCGATCTTACTGCGGCTTTTAACTTTAGCGTGGGGAATGATGTTTATAATGCTAACAAAGTTCAGTATACCACAGCCAACGAAAACAGTCAGTATCGTAACTTAAGCACGATCATGGGAGATGGACGTAGGTGGACGAATCTTAATCCTGAAACCGGGCAGCTTATAACTGATCCTGATGCGCTTGCAGCTGCAAACACAAACACGACTATGTGGTCTCCAAATATGCGAAGTTACGTATTTAGTGATTGGGCAGTAGAAGATGGGTCATTTCTCAGGTTGAATACACTTAGTTTAGGTTACACAATACCTAGCTCGCTTATGTCAAAATATAATATTACTAAACTAAGATTTTACGCAACGGCAAATAATGTGTTTATCCTAACCGATTATTCAGGTCTTGATCCAGAAGTTTCTACAAGGAGAAGTACCCCTCTAACTCCGGGAGTTGATTTTTCTCCGTTTCCTAGAAACAGACAAATAGTATTTGGACTAAACCTTAATTTTTAAAAATTAGATGAAAATGAAAAACTTAATAAAAATCTGTTCGGTATTTGTTTTAACCAGCCTGATTTTATCCTGCGAGGAGGATTTTTTAGATGAGGACTTTTTGGAGGCTCCGGCAAAATCAACCCTGGATGAATCTACTATTTTTTCAACGGTTGGTTTAGCAAGAGGTGCCGTTGATGGTATTCTTGAACCCATGGGACAAACGAACTCTTATCGTGGTCGGTTTATCCCTTTTTATGGATTTAATACAGATGTGGAATATCATTATCGTGCTGGTAATGAAGGTTCAGATGCTGATCTACTTTATTACGATGCCAAACCTGGCAATTCCAGAATGAATACTGATAATAACGCCTGGGCCATGATGTATCAGGGGATAGAACGAGCAAATATTGTAATACGTGGTTTAAGAAATTTTGGTAATCCTGAGCCAGGTAGCGAATTTGGACAACTTTTGGGAGCAGCACTTACATACAGGGCTATTTATTATACAGACCTTATGAAAGCCTGGGGGGATGTTCCCGCCCGTTTTGAACCTATCACATCAGAGACGCTGTATTTACCAAAAACAAGTCGCGACACAATATACAAACGTCTTATCGCTGATCTTGGTGAAGCCTCAACATTAGTTGCATGGCCTAATGAAACTCCCGCCACTACTTCAGTAGAACGCATTAATAAAGCATTTGTCAAGGGACTGAGAGCAAGGCTTGCACTTGTGGCCGGCGGTTTTCAACAATACCCCGATGGGATAAGGAGAAGTAATGATCCAGATCTTTCTGTTGAGAATATGTATCGTTTAGCACTTGAGGAAAGTCGATCAGTTATTAATAGTGGAAGGGCTCACCTTGACCCTTCATTTGAAGGATTCTGGAGAAAATACAATGAAGAAAATATAAATGCCGGCGGTGAATCATTATGGGAAATTCCTTTTGCTGATGGGCGCGGTAGGGTATTATTTTCATTCGCCGTTCCTCACAATAGTGTGGATCAGTTTACCGGTCAGCCCAGAGGTGGTGATGCAGGTCCTACACCTACGGTTTGGTACGATTTCGATGAAGATGATACCAGGAGAGATGTTACAAGTGTTCCCTATGAATGGGGTGCTGCAGTAGAGGGGGTTGCGCAGCAGGAACTTGGGGGTATTGATACCTGGTATTTTGGTAAATATAGATACGAATGGATGGATCGTTATGTAACTTCTACAAATGACGATGGAGTAAATTGGATTTATATGAGATATGCAGAGGTTCTCTTAACTGCAGCAGAAGCAGCCAATGAACTGGAAGGTCCGGGAGCGGCAGCACCATATCTTAAGGAAATTCGTCGTAGGGCATTCCCTTCCGATCTTCAAGCGGAAAAAGTAGATGCTTATGTTGATGCCCTTGGTTCTAAAGAAGAGATGTTCAATGCTATTGTAGAAGAATATAAATACGAATTTACAGGGGAAATGAGTCGAAAAATGGACCTTATTCGCTGGAACCTTCTTAGTACAAAACTTGACGAAGAAAAGCAAGAACTAGAAAATCTGGAAAATAGAACGGGAGACTATGCCAATGTGCCCACCACACTTTATTATAAATATGAAGATGATGGTTATACTTTGGATATCTACGGTTTAAATAGAGGTGAAACCGGTAATCCTGGGCCTGAGTATTCCGCATTCAATTGGGATCAGCCACTTGATGAGGTGATAAACACGCTTTATAAGCCGGGAGTCAATCCAGATGACAGACAATTCTGGCCAATTTGGCAAGTCTTTATTGACGCCAGTAATGGCCAATTGGTAAATGATTACGGTTACTAGAACCTAATAAAACAGATTTAATTTATAAGTTATGAAAGTAAAATATATCTTTAAAAGTTTGCTAATAGCTCTTCTACTAGCGGTTACCGTTACAGGTTGCGACTATGATAAAGAACTTATCGAAGAGCTTCCGGTTAACAGAGAATTTGCTCCGGTAAATCTCAGGGCCTTCGTAAGGAATCAGGTAAATGTAGAGCTAAACTGGACAGCTGATGAAAACCATAATAGTTATATTGTTGAGATTTCTGATGATTCAACAAGCTTCGACAATATTGTAAAAACTGTTGAAGTTAATCCAGATGAATTGCCAGTTCTGGTTCCATTAGAAAGTGAAACTTTTTATTCTATAAGAGTGAAAGCCATAAGTGAGAGGGGGCTTGATGATTCCTCCTGGGCAACTATCAGAGCACGAACTTTAACAGAACAAATTTTTATAGAAGGTGAACCCGGTGATGTTAAGGCCAAGGAGGCTATCCTGAGATGGGTGCCTGACAGTGAGGTTACTGAAATAAGCTTTAGCCCAGGTGATATCACTTACACCATTACAGGTGAAGATAAATCCAGCGGTACAGCTACCGTAACTGGTCTCACTCCCGAAACAGATTATACCGCGACCTTACTTAACGGCAGTCAAATAAGAGGCGTTAAAACTTTTACAACTGGAATCGATATCGGTACAGGTATTTTGGTAACTCCTGAGGATGACTTGTTGCAAAAGATCGCAGATGCCAGTACAGGAGATATTCTGGTCCTGGAACCTGGTGATTATACCGAACAAACTGGTACTATTACCCTTGATAAATCTTTAACCATTAGAGGTTTGAGGAGTTTCGATAAACCACTTCTAAAATTAAATTTTGAACTGGTTGCGGGAGCTGAGAATGTTGAATTAATCGATCTGAATTTACAGGGACTAGGTGAAGGATCATCAGATCTACAGGATGTTGTAAGGTACACCGGTCCAGGAAATTATAATTCTCTTCTAATAAGTGGTTGTAACATCCATGATTATGGACGTTCCTTCATTGCCGGTAACGAAACCGATGCAATTTTACAAACGCTAACGGTTGAAAACAGTATTGTGTACAACATTTTTACTTCGGGAGGGGATTTTATTGACTTCAGGAATTCTGATGTACTTAATATTAACATCTTATCGAGTACTTTTTATAATTGTGCTCCAGGCCGGGACTTTATAAGGATGGATGCCAGTGGCACCTCCAATGATACTGGTGTAACTGCTAATATTGTTATTGATAGCTGCACCTTTTACGCAGTTTCTGATGATGATAGTAGAAGATTATTATATGTTCGATTTGTATCGAATGACGTAACGGTGAGAAATACTTTGATCGCCGAGACTGAATCAGAAGGTTATGCCGATAGAGAGGGAATAGATGAATCTCCTTCATTTAGTAATAATAATTACTTTAATGCACCTGGATTCTATGATACGTCTCAGTATATTTTTGATGACAGTAATTATTTCAATTTAGATCCAGGGTTTGTAGACCCATCAACTGGAGATTTTACGATCACTAATCAAACTTTAATAGATAACAACATAGGTGACCCCCGCTGGAGATAATATGTATCGAAACTATAAATATTAAAAAGGGTATGCATCGTAATGATGCACACCCTTTTTATTTATTTTTTTGGCTTTTAAGAGTAACCTCTGAAGCCTGCTCAACAGGTAAAAGGAAAAGAGCAACGCGCTTTTAATATAAAAGCAGTTAACAATTCTAAGACTAGAATAGAATACATTATTAATTAAATCTTTTATGGAATGATGAAACGATTACATCTTTTAGGCCTTATCCTTTTGTTGGGAATTACTCAGGGCTTTTCACAAAACCAACCAGAACCATCAGATGGTCTTACCGATGTTTGGGATTTTGGTGCAACACAACTGGACGAGTCACAGTTTGATAACAAGTTAACAGAAGTTATTATAAACTCGTGGTATGATGAATCAGTTACACCAGGAAGTTCGGGCAATACTTTGCCTGATTTCATAGTAGGTGATCTTAGTTTTACCGGAGGTGGAAGTGATCGTTTACGAACCACCAATACGAATTTGACCCGTTATGATGAAAACATTGATGATTACGAGGAATTCAAAGGAAGGGTTTATATTAATTCATCTGGAGCTACAGACAGGTATTTAAGTCTGGAATTAAAGGAGGGCGACGAAGTAACTATTTGGGCACTTACTCAGAATGGTAATGGTAATATTCATTTTGAATATGTGGCCGATCCGGCCTTACAAGACGATTCTGTAGCCGTAGGAGGTGAACTCACCGAATTAAATTTTACTGCATCAGCTACAGGGACTTATCATATCTATGATGATACTGATAAACCCAGCTATTTTAGAATTACACGAAAAAGTGCTGACCAGGATGCTGGAGGCGGTGGGAGCAATGGTCTTACCGATGTTTGGGATTTTGGTGCAACACAACTGGACGAGTCACAGTTCAACAATATGTTGACAGAAGATATTATCAACTCGTGGTATGATGAATCCATTACACCAGGAAGTTCGGGCAATACTTTGCCCGATTTTACAGCTGGTGATCTTAGTTTTGTTGGAGGTGGAAGTGATCGTTTACGAACCACCAATACGAATTTGACCCGTTATGATGAAAACATTGATGATTACGAGGAGTTCAAAGGAAGAGTTTATATTAATTCATCTGGAGCTACAGACAGGTATTTAAGTCTTGAATTAAACGAGGGCGACGAAGTAACTATTTGGGCACTTACTCAGAATGGTAATGGTAATATTCATTTTGAATATGTGGCTGATCCGACATTACAAGACGATGTAGTAGCTTTAGGAAGTGAGCTCACCGAATTAAATTTTACTGCAACAGCTACAGGAACTTATCATATCTATGATGATACTGATAAGCCCAGCTATTTTAGAATTACACGAAAAAGTGCTGACCAGGATGCTGGAGGCAGTGGGAGCAATGGTCTTACCGATGTTTGGGATTTTGGTGCAACACAACTGGACGAGTCACAGTTCAACAATATGTTGACAGAAGATATTATCAACTCGTGGTATGATGAATCCATTACACCAGGAAGTTCGGGCAATACTTTGCCAGATTTTACAGTTGGTGATCTTAGTTTTGTTGGAGGTGGAAGTGATCGTTTACGAACCACCAATACGAATTTGACCCGTTATGATGAAAACATTGATGATTACGAGGAGTTCAAAGGAAGAGTTTATATTAATTCATCTGGAGCTACAGACAGGTATTTAAGTCTTGAATTAAACGAGGGCGACGAAGTAACTATTTGGGCTCTTACTCAGAATGGTAATGGTAATATTCATTTTGAATATGTGGCTGATCCGGCATTACAAGACGATGTAGTAGCTTTAGGAAGTGAGCTCACTGAGTTAAAATTTACTGCAACAGCTACAGGGACTTATCATATCTATGATGATACCGATAAACCCAGCTATTTTAGAATTACACGAAAAAGTGCTGACCAGGATGTTGGAAGCGGTGGGAGCAATGTTCTTAGTGATGTTTGGGATTTTGGTGCAACACAACTGGACGAATCTCAGTTCAACAATATGTTAACGGAAGATATTATCAACTCGTGGTATGATGAATCCATTACGCCAGGAACCTCAGATCATACTTTGCCCGATTTTACAGCTGGTGATCTTAGCTTTACCGGAGGCGGAAGTGACCGTCTACGAACCACCAATACGAATTTGACCCGATATGATGAAAACATTAATGATTACGAGGAGTTCAAAGGAAGAGTTTATATTAATTCCAGAGGTGCTACCGACCGGTTCATGAGTTTGAATCTTAATGAAGATGATAAAGTAAGCCTTTGGGTGCTTGGACAGGATGGTGTTGGTGAGCTTCATTTTGAAAATGTCGCAGATCCTGAACTACAGAATGATGTTGTAAATGTGGGTGGTGATCTTCAAGAGGTAAGTTTTGTGGCAAAGGCTAGTGGAACCTATCATATTTATGATACGGCCGACAAACCCAGTTATTTTAGAATTATTCGCAAACCTGCCACTTATTCCAACATAACTGGTAATGTAGAAGTAGCAGATGCTCCAGGAATCCCCGAAGACTATTCAATAGTATTTACTATTGAAGAAGGAAAAACCTGGAACGTTACGCCAACTGATGGGTCGTACCAGGTTGACTTACCAACGGGCTTTGAGTATAGTATTTCCCTCGAAGGCGCTGATGGTTACATAATTTCTAATGGTACTTCATTAGAAGTTACTGAGAGCACAACTAACCATGATATAACTATTAAAAAAGTCGAAATTTATTCCGTTACCGGATCGATAACCGGTCTTAACGAGAATATCGGAGATTTAGTTTTAACATTTACTCCTGATCCTGGTGCTGATGGGCTTTATGTTCCAAAACCAATAATTGATACAGAGGCGGCCACATACTCCGTAAAACTCGAGCCAAATATTGAATATACTATAGAGAGTGAAGGGGTAGATGGTTATTTTATTCCGGAAAATCAATTGGAAATAACTGGTGAAACCACGAGCGATATAGTTTTTGAACCTGAACCTCTTGGGCCTTTTGGCGATATCGACAATGACGGAATTCTGAATGCTGATGATAATTGTATGTATACCCCTAACCCAGATCAGGCAGATTCTGATAATAATGGTATTGGAGATGTATGTGAAGACGATGATGGAGACGGAATCATAAATTTTGAGGATAATTGTCCAGATTCTCCCGAAGGTGCCATTGTCGATGTTTTTGGTTGTGAAATTTTCAACCTGGCGGCAGATAATTTTAGTATATCTGTGCATGATGTAAGTTGTAATGGAAACGGTGACGGGTTTATAAGCATCAGCGCAGAAGATCCTAATTACACTTATAATGTATCAGTATCTGGTGCAGGTAGCGGATCTGCAACCTTATCATCTTCTAATGATTTTTCGGCGAATATTGAGAATCTCTCTGCGGGTACATATGATATATGTATAACTATAGATGGACAGGAATATGAGCAATGTTTTAATGTAACCATAGAAGGACCAACGCCTTTAGAAGCCTATTCTTCTGTGAATTATGCAAATAACACGGTGAGCTTCTCACTGGATGGAGCTAATCTTTATAAGATTGAGCACAATGGTAAAATCTCAACCACATCACAATCAAGAGTGGTTTTAGATTTGGAAGCTGGTAAAAACAAGTTTACCATCTCTACAGATTCTGAATGTCAGGACATTTTTTATAAAGAGGTCTTACTGTCTGAAGATATTGTAGTGTTCCCAAACCCTACCAAAGGCGACCTTAAGGTATATATTAATGGAACAGATACTAACGTAAATGTATCCCTGATTAATCTTAGCGGAAAGGAATATATATCAGAAAATATGGAAGTTCCTGCAGACAGAGTTATACAGCTTGACCTTACCAATTATAGAAATGGAATTTATTTACTTCTATTAAAGTCAGCCACTGTAAGTAAAACTATAAAAGTTATTAAATCATGAAAAAACCTATAAATATACCTTATTACAAACTGCTCCTGATTTTTATGATGGGTGCTATAACGGTGTCATGCTCTAAAGACGATGATGCTGAGGTAATTAATGATGCGGTCCCTGGAGTAGCCAGTTTGGTACTTCCGGAGAACAATACAGAATGTGAGGTTGGAGATGTTATAGCTAATATGGCAGAAGTAGCTTTTGAATGGAGTGAAGCGAGTGATGCCGAAAGATATGATCTCGTGATCACTAATTTGGCTACTCAGGAAGTTACTCAGAGACCAAACCTTAATACGACCTCTATAATTGTAAGACTTGAAAGAGGTAATCCTTACACCTGGAAGGTTATTTCAAAGAATGATGGAGAAGAAACTACAGCCTCAGAACCTTACAGGTTTTATGTTGCTGGCGTTCCCGGATCTAATAATGTACCTTTTCCTGCAACGCTTATATCACCTGCCTCTGGGGTAATGGTTTCACCCGTAGATGGAAAAGTTACCCTAGAATGGGAAGCTGCCTCAACCGATACAGATGGAGATCCTTTAACCTATACCTTGTATGCAGATACAGTAGACGGCGATCAGGACCCACCTGAGGAATGGACAGGTCTTACAGAAACCTCTATAGAAATTGAGGTTGAGCCTAATAGTATTTATTACTGGCACGTAGAAACCACCGATGGGAAGAATACAGCTATAAGCAACACATTTTCCTTTAGGACTGGTGAGAATACATCTTCTATACAAGGTGAAGTGGTAAGTACTTCGCAGGAAATTTTAGATGCTATAGCAGCGGCTATGCCGGGTGAAAATATCTATATCCGTGGAGGTGAGTATGCTTTTGATTCAACCATTAAAATTAACACTAGTGGTAGTGCAAGTAATATGATCTCATTACTAGCACACCCGGAAGATGATTCCAGGCCAAAATTTGATTTTTCCTCAATGTCTGAAAATTCTTCTAACAGAGGAATCGAACTAGAGGCCAGTTACTGGCATATTAAAGGCATTGATGTTTATAAAGCGGGGGATAACGGATTAAATATAACAGGTAACAATAACTTCATTGAATTCTGTACTTTTTCTGAATGTGCAGATACAGGGCTTCAGCTGGATAGTGGTGCATCTAACAACACAATCCTAAATTGCGACTCATACTTTAACGCTGACTCTACAATTGAGAATGCCGACGGGTTTGCAAGCAAGTTAGACGTTGGCACCGGCAACAAATTTGTTGGTTGCAGGGCGTGGCGAAATCTGGATGATGGCTGGGATGGCTATTTAAGGAATGCCGATAATGTTACTACTATTTACGAAAATTGCTGGGCCATAGAAAATGGCTATTTAAAAGACGGCACTCCTAGCGGAGGTGATGGCAACGGATTTAAAACCGGAGGAAGCGATAACAAGGATTTAAAGCATGATGCTATTTATTTGAATTGTTTAGCAGTTGGTAACGCATCTGATGGTTTCGATCATAACAGTAATAGGGGTAATGTAACTCTATACAACTGCTCTGCTTATGATAATGGTAGGAATTATGCTTTTGGCAATACAAATCCTCTGGAGAAGTTAACCATAAAGAATAGTAATGTACTTGGAGAAGTAGGAAGCATCAATGCAACTACTCTCGATGTTACAAACAATAGCTGGATGGATGGTATTGAGACGACTTTTGAAGACTTTGAAAGCATTGATTATGAAGAGTTGACGGGGCCTAGAAAAGAAGATGGAAGTCTTCCGGATGTTAGCTTTTTCCATCTAACCCCTGGTAGCGATTTGATCGACAAAGGAGTGGATGTAGGCTTGCCTTTTAACGGCTCGGCACCAGATTTAGGGGCGTTTGAATATTAAACTGAATTATTTATAATTTGGCACTATTGACTGAATTTTTTTCATAATTCGGTTAATAGTGCCTTTTATTTAAGAAGACAGGTTTGCTGGGCTTCAAACTCGAATCCGAATTGGGAGCATCTTTGGTTCGGGATGAAGTTGATGAGCGTATTTCTGAAGAAGTAAAAACCGGGACCTATACCTATGAAGCTTCTAACGGAAGTGGTTTAGGAGTTATAGATACTCAGGCAGATGTTGGAGGTTGGCCTGAGCTTTCTTTAGAGGAGCCATCCCTTGGCACTTCAGGTGATCTTGATCTTCCCGAAAATAAAAATAATGTTTCTTTAATTGGGGAGAAGAAGATAATGAGGAAACAGCACGCTATGCAGAATATAATTCATCAGGTGAAGGCAACTCCAGAAGAAAGGGTAGATTGGGCAGTCCAGATCTCTGAATCTGAGATTCAGGAATACACGATAGAGAATGTTTTAGGTAGCAGTTATACCAATCCTCCAAATACTTACAACTGGGATCCACGTGATAAGATCGAAAAGATGAAGAGATTCCGATAAAAAATAGATTTTAATATGAGACTTTTCCAAATTATAGCTAGTGAAAAAATCAATTGCCAAAATGTCCTGGTTTTTGCCTTTATCCCTCTTTTTATACTGATTTCGGGAAAAACAAATGCTCAAAACTCTGAACAAATTTCCTGGGAAGAAGCGCAGCGACAGGAAAAACAATGGTATGCTTCTCAGAATGCAAAAAGAATAGCGGATAATGTCTTGCTCTACCAAAATAATAACGGAGGCTGGCTAAAGAATATTGATATGGCCAAGCGCCTCGACTCCCAGGATAAGGCTTCCTTAGAGGAGAAGAAGTCTGGGAAATTTGGTACTACCATCGATAATGATGCTACCCATACGCAAATGCGATATCTCGCAAAAGTTTATGATGAAACCGGCGATAAAAAATACGGGGATGCTTTTCTCAAAGGAGTTGATTTTCTTCTGGCAGCTCAATATGAGAATGGGGGATGGCCGCAGTTTTATCCAGTTAGAGAAGGCTATTACGAGCATATTACTTTTAATGATGGCGCAATGATGGGTGTAATGAATTTATTGCGGGATATCGCTTTTCAAAAAGAACCTTATGATTTTGTGGATATCGAACGCCGCCAGAACGCGAAAGAAGCAATTGATAAAGGCCTGGAGGTAATTCTTAAAATGCAGGTGCGCATAGATGGAAAAGGCACTGTTTGGTGTGCCCAACATCACCGGGAAGATTTGAGTCCGGCAAAAGCAAGGGATTATGAATTACCTTCCTTAAGCGGCGGTGAGAGCGTGGGAATTATTAAATACCTCATGGAAATACAAAATCCTTCTGATGAAGTTAAAATGGCTATACGAGAGTCTATTAACTGGTTTAAAGAACACAAAATAACCGGAAAGAAAGTTGTCTTCGTAGATGCGCCTAATTTGCCCGGAGGGCGTGACCGGGTGGTGGTTAACGATCCAAATGGCGATCCCCTTTGGGCTAGATTTAATGAAATTGGGACAGGACGTCCAATGTTTGTTGGAAGGGACGGAATTGTAAAAGATGAACTGAACGAAATAGAACACGAGCGCCGAATGGGCTATAGCTATTTAAAGAACTATGCTCAGGGACTACTCGAAACCGATTACCCCGCCTGGGAAGGTCGACTAATAAAATAATCCAAAATCAGAACCTTAACTTAATCGAATAAACTAAA
The DNA here is from genome assembly GCF_020164485.1 of Salegentibacter tibetensis. Taxonomy (GTDB): domain Bacteria; phylum Bacteroidota; class Bacteroidia; order Flavobacteriales; family Flavobacteriaceae; genus Salegentibacter; species Salegentibacter tibetensis. The sequence goes on along the minus strand of NZ_JAIQZA010000017.1, from coordinate 52,176 downwards.
TATATGCTTTCCTTTTTTAAAAAATGTTTAATGGTTATTAGTCTTCTCTCCGCTCCGTTCCTGGCAGAGGCGCAAGAATTGGCCTTTCCTTCCGCCGAAGGTTTTGGCCGTTATGCTACAGGAGGAAGAGGGGGTGAAATTTATAAAGTAACCAATCTTAATGACGATGGAGAGGGAAGTCTTAGAAAAGGTATTGTAAAAAGCAGTTCACGAACCATTGTTTTTGAAGTCTCCGGTACAATAGAACTTAAATCGCCATTAGATATAAATAGAGGCAAGGGCAATCTTACCATAGCCGGGCAAACCGCTCCCGGAGAAGGAATCACCTTAAAGGGTTATCCAGTTTCAGTAAAAGCCGATAATGTGATTATTAGGTATATGCGGTTTAGAATGGGAGATAGTAATGAAGCAGTTGGCGATGCCCTGGGAGGTAGAGATACCAAGAACGTGATCATTGACCATTGCTCAATAAGTTGGGCGACCGATGAGAATGCATCGTTTTATGGGAACAAAAATTTTACTATGCAATGGTGTATAATTTCTGAAGCTTTAAACCGTTCGGTTCACGGTAAAGGCGCTCATGGATATGGAAGCATTTGGGGGGGTGAAAAAGCTTCTTTCCATCATAATTTGATAGCCAATAACAACAGTCGGAATCCAAGATTTAGCGGTTCAGAGACTACTGCTAATTCGGAGGATGAATTTGTTGATTTCAGGAATAACGTTATTTATAACTGGGGTAGCAACAGCGTTTATGGAGGTGAAAGTGGCACCTATAATATGATCAATAATTATTATAAACCTGGACCCGCAACTTCTTCTTCAAAAAGAGAAAGAATTTTGGAGCCTTATGAACCTTATGGCGATTTTTACATTGATGGAAATATCATGGAAGGTTCTGAAGAAGTGACTCAAAATAACTGGAGGGGAGTGGACATTAAAGATCCCAATGCCGCTCGAATGGAAAAAGCGAGGAATGTATCAGAAAATGTAAAGACACAAAATGCCCGCGAGGCCTATGAACTGGTGTTGAAAAATGCAGGAGCCAGTATGCGCCAGGATGCGGTTGATAAACGGGTCATTAACGATCTTCGAAAAAGCACTGCAAGCTTTAAAAATGGCATAATTGATTCACAGGAAGACGTAGGTGGTTGGCCGGAGTTAAAGTCTGGTGAACCCGAAAAGGATTCTGACAACGATGGTATGCCCGATACCTGGGAAATTGCCAATAATTTAAATCCCCAAAAAGCTGATGATGCGGCTAATGACCTTCATGAAACATATACTAACCTGGAAGTATATTTGAATGAATTAGTAGGAAACCCTGCTATCACCACTATCTATCTTGCCGGCGATTCTACAATGGCCGATTATTCCGATAATTATGAATCCGGAAAGGATTATATGACAACCCGTTATCCACTTATGGGATGGGGGCAGGTTTTTCAACAGTTTTTTTCAAAGGATAGCCTTCAAAATGTAAACGGGCTGTTAAAAACTGATAGTGTTGAAGTTGATAATCGCGCCAGGGGTGGTCGCAGTACAAGAACTTTTTTTCAGGAAGGACGTTGGCGGGCGATTTATGAAGATTTGGAAGAAAACGATTTGGTATTAATTCAGTTGGGGCACAATGATGCTTCAAAAGAGAAGCATGAAAGATATGTAGATGTAGAAGGTTACAAAGAATTTTTAAGACTTTTCGTGAAACAAACGAGGGAAAAAAATGCGATTCCAATTTTACTTACTCCGGTAGCCAGAAATTATCCCTGGGAAGAGAGGAAACTAGGCAATATTCACGGTGAATATGATCCTGCTGTTAAAGAAGTAGCGAAAGAGCTTAACGTGCATCTAATCGATTTGAATCAAAGTTCACAGGAGTTTTTTACCAAAAAAGGAAAGGATTATGTAACTGAAAATTATTTTATGAATCTGCCTGCCGGAAAATACGAAGCTTATCCTGATGGGCAGGATGATAACACTCATTTTCAGCCGGCAGGCGCTAAGGCAGTTGCTCAGCTGGTTTTTGATGAAATGAAAAACCTTACGCTCTTTAATGAAGAACCTATTTCAATATCACCTTACACCATTGAAACCACCTACGAAAAGCTTAAGAAGAATTATCCGTTTATAAAACCGATTCAACCCTTAGATTCTGATAAAATTATAGCCCGGGAAAACCTGATTTACCGAGAAATAGACGGCAGTGAATTAAAAGCCGATGTGTACTCACCAAAAAAAGGAAAAAATCATCCTGCCGTGCTTTTAATTCACGGGGGAGGCTGGGTTTCTGGAAGCAAGGAGAACCAGCAAACTATGGGACAACATCTTGCCAAAAACGGGTATGTCGCAGTGGTAGCCAATTACCGATTAAGTAGGGAAGCTAAATTTCCCGCTGCAGTTCAAGATTTAAAAACCACACTTTCCTGGATGCGAAAAAATGCTTCAGAATTTGGAATAGATCCGGATAAAATTGCTGTCTTGGGAACTTCAGCCGGAGCACAACTCGCAACATTACTCGGGGTTACTTCAGGAAATAAAAAGTTTCTTAAAGATGATTTTAAAAACCAGGATCAGGTTCAGGCTATAATAAATATTGACGGGATTGTATCTTTTATCCATCCCGAAGCCGAAGAAAGTGAAATTGCCGGTTTATGGTTAGGCGGACTTCAGGCTGAAAATCCGCAAAACTGGCAAAATGCTTCTCCTTTGGAATATGTAGATGAGAATACGCCACCAACACTTTTTATAAACAGCGCACAACCACGTTTTCACGCCGGTCGGGACGATATGATAGGAATAATGGAAAAACATAATATTTATTCCGAAGTACACACAATTCCCAATTCCCCACATTCTTTTTGGCTAATGGAACCCTGGTTTGAAAACACATTAACCTATACTCTGGATTTTCTGGATAAAACTTTAAAAAACGACCTTAAATAATTTATAACAATGAAAAAACCGCAGCTATTAAAAAAATCACTTCTACTTTTTCTCATTACGGGAATGTTTTTTTCCTGCAAAAATGGGGGAGAAAATAAAGATATTGCTCAGGCAGAAAAACAGGATACTACTGCAACAAAAAAGTATTCTACCTGGATGGCAGATTCGGAGATTAAAAGAAACCCCGAAGGCTGGTCATTGGATTTTAATGAAAAACCGAAATGGGAATACTCTCACGGACTTATAATGACTTCCATGGAGAAGCTTTATAAAGAAACCGGAGATGAGAAATACCTGGATTACATTAAGAATTTCGCCGATTTTATGGTTGAAGAAGACGGATCTATCAAAACCTACAAACAGTCAGATTATAATATTGACCGCGTTCAGGGTGGACGTTTCCTAATCGGACTTTATAAAGAAACCGATAAGGAAAAATATAAAAAAGCCATAGAGATGTTGCGTGACCAAATGCGGGAACATCCAAGAACAGAAGAAGGTGGTTTTTGGCATAAAAAAATCTATCCTTCTCAAATGTGGTTGGACGGTTTGTATATGGGCTCACCATTTTTGGCTCGTTACGCCAAAAATTTCGACGAGCCGGAATTGTTTGATGACGTGGCCAATCAAATTTCCCTGGTGAATAAATACCATTATAGCGAAGAAAGTGGTCTTTTTCACCACGCCTGGGACGAAAGTAAAGAGCAACGTTGGGCAGATCCAGAAACGGGGCTTTCCTCGAATTACTGGGGGAGAAGTATTGGCTGGTTTAGTATGGCCTTGGTAGATGTATTAGATTTTCTACCGGAAGATCACCCGGAGAGGGGAAATATCATTGATGTAGCCCAAAAACTTGCCGATGGAATCTTAAAATATCAGCATGAAACCGGAACCTGGTATCAGGTGATGGATCAGGGAGAACGTGAAGGTAATTATCTTGAAGCATCAGCCTCAAATATGTTTTCTTATTTTCTGCTGAAAGGAGCGGAAAAAGGTTATTTAACTGAAGAACATAAACAAGCCGGAATTAAAGCTTACGAAGGTGTTTTAGAAGAATTTGTTCGTGAAAATGAAGATGGTACCGTTAGTCTTACAAAGGTAAATGGTGTAGCCGGATTGGGAGGCGATCCTTATCGTGATGGTTCTTATGAATATTATATCAACGAGATCATTAGGGACGACGATCCAAAAGGAGTTGGACCTTTTATTTTAGCTTCCATTTATTATGAAAACCTTGATCAATAAGCCCGATGTTATATCGCTTATCCTTTATACTATTTTTTACAATAAACTGTCTTCAGGCGCAGGATTATGATATAATTGTGGCTGCCGATGGTAGCGGCGACTATACCCAATTACAGGAAGCATTTATGGCTGTGCCCGATTTTAAGAAAAAACCGACTACAATTTTCCTGAAAACGGGGACATATAAAGAAAAGTTAGTGTTACCCGATTCAAAAACGAATGTGCAACTTATTGCAGAAAAAGCAGAGGAAACCATAGTGACTTACGACGATTATGCTTCTAAAGAGAACAAGTTCGGTGAAGAAATGGGAACCACAGGATCAACCAGTTTTTTTGTTTTTGGTGATGGGTTTCAGGCAAAGAATATCACTTTTGAAAATTCGGCAGGGCCGGTAGGCCAGGCTGTGGCGGTTCGGATAGATGGTGATAAGGTTATTTTTGAAAATTGCCGTTTTCTCGGGTTCCAGGATACGCTTTACCCGCACGGTCGCGATAGTAGACAATACTATAAAAACTGTTATATAGAAGGTGGCACCGATTTCATATTTGGGTGGTCAACTGCGGTTTTTGAGGATTGCGAAATTTATTCCAAAAATGGCGGGCATTATATTACCGCCGCTTCCACAGAAAAAGATGCTGAACACGGTTTTGTTTTCATCAATTGTAAACTTACCGGCGATGCCCCAAAAGAAAGCGTTTATCTTGGCAGACCCTGGCGCGATTATGCCCAAACTGTTTTTATCAATACTGAAATGGGCGATCATATTAAAAAAGAAGGCTGGTATAACTGGAGTAAACCAGAAACCGAAAAAACCGCGTTTTATGCTGAATATAATTCCACCGGGCCCGGTGCAAATGTGGAAGAAAGGGTTTCCTGGTCTAAACAACTAAGTGAAGAAGAATCGCAAAAATATTCCGCAGAAAATATTTTAAAAGGAAATGACAATTGGCAACTAACATTTAAAAAATAATACAATGAAATTAAAACTGCAATTAACAATGCTTGCTCTTGCCGTTCTTACGGTTTCCTGTAAAGAAAATAAAGAACAGGAAAAACAAGAGGAAGTTACTGAAACGGAACAAAAGGATGACAGAACCACCTATGCTGAAATTTCAGTGAAAAAAGGTGGAGCCTGGGAAGGCCGTGAATATATGAATGGTAAGTTTGAAAATGTTTCTCGTGTAGAGTTGCCTGAAGAGCATACCGATCATTCATGGTATATCAGATATGAAGGACCGGGTTGGGAAAACTCTCAGGTTGGTTATCGACTTTACCTTGACTGGCGTAATGCGATAGATATCTTCGGAAAAAAGACCGATACGATGATTTTGCATCAGGTGGGACAGGATGGTTTTGATTCCTATCATGAAGAAGCAGATTGGGGAATGGATATCCTGAAAGCTGGAAAATCTCTTGGAATAGGGAGTTACGGCCGTTACATAAATGACACAGTAGCGCATTTCAGAGAAGTAGAAAATACGGTTGCTGAGGTGTCAAATTCAGAGAATTCTTCTGAAGTGAAAATTGAATATTCAGGCTGGACTACCGGTGATAAAACTATAGACCTTACCGTGAACCTTAGCATTTTTAAGGAAGACAGGTTTACAAAAGCAGAATTAACGCCTTCTGAAGCGATTTCAGGTTTAACCACCGGAATTGTGAAATTTGATGATGTTGAATTAATAAAAAAGGAAAGCGAAGACGGCCAGTGGGGTTATATCGCCACTTACGGTGCGCAGACCCTTGTAGATGACGAAGATCAACTGGGGATGGCAATTTTTTATAACACTGAAGAAGTAGAAGAAATTACCGAAGGCCCTCATGATCACCTGGTGGTGTTCAAAGAGCAAGAGGCGCCGGTAACTTATTATTTTCTGGCAGCCTGGGAACAGGAACCCGGCGGAATTACTTCAAAAGAAGATTTTAAAGCCGATCTAAATCAAAAGCTGGAAACCCTTCAGCAAAATGGGAAACTGGAATAATTGATTAAAATATACGAGATGGAAAAATTAGGTTTACGCATTTTAGTAATGCTTTTTATAAGTACTATCTCCGCACAGGAAATGACGATGGATGAAGTTTACGAAGGCATTGAATTCGATATGTCCCGCGTATCCGAACCTGAATTTCCTGATTATTCAGTAGAAATTACTGATTTTGGAGCTAAAGCCGGCGGACTAACAAAAAATACTAAAGCCATTACCGATGCTATTGCCGATGTGCACGATAATGGTGGTGGAAAAGTCATTATTCCTCGTGGAATCTGGCTTACCGGCCCTATAGAATTCAAAAGCAATATCAATCTGCATTTGGAAGCCGGTGCCCTTTTACTATTTAGCCGTGATTTTGATGATTATGAGTTAGTGAAAACGAGCTTTGAAGGTTTAAATACCGTAAGGAACCAATCCCCGATTTCAGCCCGGGAAGTTGAAAATATCGCAATAACCGGAAAAGGGACTATAGATGGAAACGGTGATGCATGGCGTCCGGTAAAAAAGGGAAAAATGACCTCAAGTCAGTGGAAAACGCTCTTAAATTCAGGAGGGGTGCTTTCTGAAGATGAGAAAATGTGGTTTCCTTCAGAGAAATCAAAAAAAGGCCATGAAAGCAGTAGTAATTTTAATGTTCCCGATTTAATTGATGATGATGAATTAGCTTCAGTAAAAGATTTCCTGCGCCCCGTTATGGTAAGTATTGTTAAGAGTAAGACCGTATTGCTGGACGGCCCGACTTTTCAAAATTCCCCGGCCTGGAATATTCATCCACTAATGAGTGAAAATATAATCATTAGAAACCTGAATGTGCGTAATCCCTGGTATTCCCAAAATGGTGATGGGCTCGATCTGGAGTCTTGTAAAAACGCCTTGGTTTATAACAATACCTTTGATGTAGGCGACGATGCTATTTGTTTAAAATCGGGTAAAAACAAGGATGGGCGTGATCGAGGAATGCCAACGGAAAATGTAATTGTAAAAAACAATATAGTTTATCATGGGCACGGCGGCTTTGTAATTGGTAGCGAAATGTCTGGTGGGGTTAAGAATGTGCACATTTCTAAATGTACGTTTATAGGTACCGATGTTGGTTTGCGTTTTAAAAGTACCCGTGGACGTGGCGGAGTTGTGGAAAACATTTTTATCAGTGATATCGATATGATTAATATTCCTACCGAAACTATTCGCTTTAATATGTTTTACGAAGGAAATGCTCCAGTTTTAGAAGAAGATCAAAGTGCTCAGGATGAAGCAAGAGATGAAGAAACGGTACCGGTAACTGAAAAAACCCCCTCCTTCAGAAATATTTCGATGAAGAATATAACGGCTACGGGATCTAAAAAGGCTGCCTTTTTTATGGGCTTACCCGAAATGAGCCTGAAGAATGTAAGCCTTGAAAATGCTGTTTTTGAAGCTGAGGAAGGTATAACTGCTATTGATGCCGATGGTTTGAAATTGATTGATGTAAAAGTGCTTTCAAAAGATGCAGCGCTTACTCTTTACAACTCTAAAAATGTAGAGGTAAAAGGATTCCAGTTTACGGAAAGTAAAAATCCTTCTGTTAGAATAATGGGAGAAGGTTCTGAAAACATAAAACTCAATAAGGATGATTTTTCAGATTTAGAAAAACAGTTTCAGGTTTATGATAATGTTTCCGAATCTGTAATTAACATAGAATAAATGCAGTATCGGGAAAGAATAGACTGGAGAATTTGATTTTTAAGATGTAAACAGTACATTTGTGTAATCGATTACATTTTTCATCAGGTATGTACAGGATGCTTTAAATTTGGGAAACCTGATATCGTACTCATTGATTTTTTTAATTAATCAAAATTTTTTTAATTATGACCAATTCAGAATTTAGATTTGCACATCACCCTGATGATGTAAAAAAGTATACAACAGAAGAACTTCGGGAACACTTTCTAATCCCTGATTTGTTCAAAAAAGATGAGATCAATCTAACCTACACGATGTACGATCGCTATATTGCGGGAGGTGCCTTTCCGGTAAGTAAGAAAATTAAATTAGATACAATTGATTACCTTAAAGCCGATTACTTTCTGGAGCGCCGTGAACTTGGTGTGATCAACGTAGGCGGTAAGGGTCAAGTCACTGTAGATGGTGAAGTTTATGAATTGGGTCACAAAGAAGCCCTTTACGTAGGCCGTGGAAATAAAGAAGTATTCTTTGAAGCAGCCGATGGCGAGCAACCTTATTTTTATTTGAATTCCGCTCCCGCTCATAAAGAATATCCCGTAAAGAAAGTTACCATGGCTGAGGCTGAAGTTGTTGAGCTTGGGGATAGTAAATATTCCAATAAACGTAAAATCAACAAATTGTTAGTGAATAGTATAGTAGATACCTGCCAGCTGCAAATGGGAATGACTGAGCTTAAAGAAGGTAACGTTTGGAATACCATGCCGCCACATACTCACACTCGTAGGATGGAAGTATATTTCTATTTCGACCTGGAAGAGAGGCAAACTATTAGTCATTTTATGGGGCAACCGCAAGAAACACGTCATATTTTTATGAAAAACCACCAGGCGGTGATTTCTCCTGAATGGTCCATTCACTCCGGCGCTGGGACTTCTAACTATACTTTTATTTGGGGTATGGCAGGAGAAAACCTTGATTATGGAGATATGGACGGGGTTGAACCTCACGAATTAAAATAAGCCAAAGATGATAGAGGAATTGTTTAGTTTAAAAGGGAAAACTGCTTTAATTACCGGTTGTAAGCGCGGGATTGGCTTTGCAATGGCTGAAGCTTTGGCTGAGGCCGGTGCCTATATTTTGGGAGTTTCTGCGTCTTTAGATCCGGATGGTTCTAAAATAGAGAAACGTATTAATGAAATCGGTCAAAATTTTAAAGGCTATCAATGTGACTTTTCCGATAGAAAATCACTTTACCAGTTTATTGAGAAGGTGAAATCAGAAAATAAGCAAATTGATATATTAGTCAATAATGCGGGTACAATTATGCGAAAACCTGCTGCTGAGCATCCCGATGAATATTGGGATAAAGTAATAGAAGTGAATCAAAACGCGCAGTTTATCCTTACCCGGGAAATTGGTAAGGAAATGGTGAAAAACGGAAGTGGTAAAGTCATTTTCACGGCTTCACTACTTACTTTTCAGGGCGGAATTACTGTGCCGGGCTATGCTGCTTCTAAAGGAGCGATTGGTCAGCTTACCAAAGCTTTTGCCAACGAATGGGCTGCTAAGGGTATTCAGGTAAATGCTATTGCTCCGGGTTATATTGCAACCGATAATACCCAGGCATTAAGAGAAGATGAAGACCGAAGCGAAGCTATTCTAGCACGAATCCCAGCCGGGCGTTGGGGGAAACCAGAAGACTTCAAAGGACCAACCTTATTACTGGCTTCAGCTGCCGGAAATTATATGAATGGATCGGTTATGCTGGTTGATGGTGGCTGGATGGGACGATAAAATTACTTTTAATTAAGATCCTCAAAACAAAAAAGATGAGTAAAGAAAAATTTATAAAAGACGATTTTCTTCTGGATAATAAATATGCAAAAGAGCTTTATACTAAATATGCTTCAAAGCAACCTATTATAGATTATCACTGCCATTTATCACCCAAAGAAATAGCTGAAGATCGGGTTTATGAAAATATTACCCAGGTATGGATTGCTGGAGACCATTATAAATGGCGTGCTATGCGAACTTTGGGAGTAAATGAAAAATATATAACCGGAGATGCTTCCGATAAGGAGAAATTTATGGCATGGGCCAAAACAGTGCCGCATACCTTAAGAAATCCTTTGTATCACTGGACGCATTTAGAATTGAAACGATACTTCGGAATTGATGAATTGCTAAATGAAGATTCCGCTGAACGGATTTACGAGGAAGTAAACAAGCAATTGCAAAGGCCCGAAAATTCGTGTCGCGGACTTTTAAAACAGATGAATGTTGAGACTGTTTGTACTACAGAAGATCCTGTGGATACTTTGAAATACCACCAGCAGTTAGCAAAAAGTGATTTCGGAATAGAGGTAAGTACGGCTTTTCGTCCTGATAAATCAATTTTAATAGATGCCGATAATTATAATGATTATCTTGACAAACTGGGTGAAGTAGCTGAGATTTCAATAGATTCTTATGAAGATCTTCGAAACGCGCTACGAAAACGAATTCAGCATTTTGATGAGAATGGCTGCAAATTATGTGACCACGGATTGAATTTTATATCTTCAGAAAAGTTTAATGATAACGAAATAAATCAGATTTTCAGTAAAAAACGAAAAGGGGAAGCGATTTCAGATTTGGAGGCTGAAAAATTTAAAAGTGCAATTTTATTGTATTTGGGAGAAACTTACCACGAGTTTGGTTGGGTGCAACAATTCCATTTAGGCGCTTTGCGTAATAACAATAAACGTATGCTACGTCAACTTGGTCCTGATACAGGTTGGGATTCTATTGGCGATTACGAACAAGCTGAAAATCTTTCAAAATTTCTCGATACTCTGGACGGCAAAGATAAATTAACCAAAACCATTTTATATAATCTGAATCCTTCAGACAATGAAGTGTTCGCCACGATGGTTGGAAATTTCAATGATGGCAGTATAAAAGGGAAAGTGCAATTGGGCTCTGGTTGGTGGTTTTTAGACCAAAAAGATGGGATTATTAAGCAACTTAATGCCCTTTCAAATATGGGAATGGTGAGTTGCTTTATAGGAATGCTTACAGATTCTAGAAGCTTTCTCTCTTACCCGAGACACGAATATTTTAGAAGGGTTGTATGTAATTTGTTTGGCCAGGAAATGGCTAGCGGAGAATTACCTAATGATATGGAATTAGTAGGTAAAACAATAGCCGATATTAGTTATCACAATGCAAAAGAATATTTCGGTTTTTAATGGAAAAATCAGGTGGAAATAACGGGAAGGTAGTGACTTTTGGAGAAGTGCTGATGCGTTTGTCTCCTTCAGGGAACAAAAAACTTCAACAGTCAAATAGCCTGGAGTTTTTCTTTGGCGGGACTGAACTCAATGTAGCGGAATCCCTTTCCTATTTTGGATTGGAAGTAAAGCATGTTTCGAATGTTTCCAAGGATTTGGTTGGGGATGCGGCTTTAGCTTTTATCCGTCAGTTTGGGGTGGATGTGTCTGCTATAAATAGAGTTGACCATCCGTTAGGTCTTTATTTCCTGGAAGTGGGGGCAGCAATACGCCCAAGCCAAATTGCCTATAATCGTCTAAATGCCGCTTTTGCTAATATTTCTCCGGAAGAAGTAGATTGGGAGAATATATTTAAAGATGCTGACTATTTTCATTGGACAGGAATCACTCCCGGAATTTCTAAGGGAGCTTACGAAACTTTAAAAGCAGGACTTAAAGAAGCAAAAAAGCAAGCTGTTACAGTTTCGGCCGATCCGGCTTATCGCAGCAATCTCTGGAAATACGGAAGGGAAGGACGCGAAGTCCTGGCAGAACTTACCGGACTTTCCAATATTTTTATTGGTGGAGTAAACGAAATCAATGAAATTTTAAAAACCGATTTTAAATTTGACGAGGAAGGCTTTATTAGCGCAAGCAAAAAGCTGATGCAAACATATCCTTCAATTGAAAAAGTTTTTGATAAGGTACGCACCGGTCTCAGCGCTTCCTGGCAGAAAATTTACGGACAGGCCTGGACGGGCTCTGAATACATTACTACCGAAGAACTCGAAATTACCGATGTTGTGGATAGAATTGGTACCGGTGATGCTTATGCTGCGGGACTTTTATATGGTTTGCAAAATTTTGACGATCAAAAAACATTGGAATTTGCCAATGCTGCCTGTGCTTTAAAGCATACTATTTTGGGAGATGCGAACCTGGTTAGCGTAGAGGAAGTGATGGAAGTTACCCGCGGAAATACCAGTGGAAGGATTAAAAGATAATATTTAGAAAAAATTATGGCAAAATATACTAGGATTGAAACAGTGCAGGTTATGCGGAAAACCGGAATAGTACCTGTTTTCTATAATAAGGAACTAGAGGTTTGCAAAAAAGTAATTAAAGCTTGTTATGATGGCGGTGCCAGGGTTTTTGAATTTACTAACAGGGGCGATTTCGCCCACGAGGTTTTTGCAGAACTCAATAAATATGTTTCAAAAGAATTAGACGGGATGATTCTTGGCGTGGGCTCGGTAATAGATGAAGGAACTACTTCTTTATACCTTCAGCTGGGTGCTAATTTTATAGTTTCTCCAATTGTACAAGCGGAAATGGCCAAAACCTGTAACCGTAGAAAAGTGGCCTGGATGCCTGGCTGTGGCACTGTAACAGAAATTTCCTATGCCCAGGAACTGGGTGCAGAAGTAGTAAAGATATTTCCAGGCGCGCAAGTTGGCGGGCCTTCTTTTGTAAAAGCCGTTAAAGGACCAATGCCATGGAGTAGTATAATGCCTACAGGCGGAGTAAGTCCTTCCGAAGAAAATTTAAAGGAGTGGTTCGACTCTGGAGTGCATTGTGTAGGTATAGGATCAAAATTATTTCAGAAGAATCTAGATGGCACTTATGATTATAAAGAGATAACCAACAAAGTAAAGTCGGCTCTTGAAATCGTTCAAAAATTCAAATCATGAGAAATGCAGGGTTTCTTGGTGCATTAAAAATTAGTCTTTGTTTTTTGGTGATTTTCAGCCTTAGTGCTTGTGATGCGATAAAGAGGGATGTTACCGTTATAAAACTTGGGCACGGGTTGGATACTTCACATCCTGTGCATGAAGCGATGCTTTATATGGCAGAACGTGCTAAAGAAAAATCAAACGGCAGTATAGAAATTGATATTTACCCTAATCAGCAATTAGGTTCAGAGCGGGAGTCTTTGGAACTTCTTCAAATTGGTAGTTTGGGAATGACAAAGGTTTCGACAGGAGTTTTAGAGAATTTTATTCCCAGTTTAAAGGTTTTTGGACTTCCTTTTTTATTCCGTGACCGCGAGCATCGGTTTAAAGTTTTGGAGAGCGAGTTAGGCGAAAAACTTTTAAATGACGGATTAGGAAAACGATTGAAAGGTTTAACCTTTTACGATGCGGGAAGTAGAAGCTTCTACGGTAAAAAGCCAATGGAAAGCCCGGAAGACCTTAAGGGGCTCAAACTTCGGGTTATGGAAAGTAATACTGCGATGAATATGGTGCAAATGCTTGGTGGTTCCCCAACACCAATTGCCTGGGGCGAACTTTACACTGCCTTACAACAGGGAATAGTAGATGGGGCCGAAAATAACCTGCCTAGTTTCTATTTATCCAGGCATTATGAGGTGTGTAAATATTATATGGTAGATGAGCATACCGCGCTTCCCGATGAATTGCTTATAAGTACAATTGTGTGGGAAAAACTTTCTGAAGAGGAAAAAGTATGGCTTAAAGAGGCTGCTATGGAATCTTCTGAATATGAGAAGAAACTATGGCGTGAGGCCGAATTGGAAGCCCTGGAAGAGATACAAAAAGCCGGTGTGAAAGTAACTTATCCTAAAAAGGAGGACTTTAGGGAAATGGTTCAGCCTATGTATGAAGAATTCTCCAAAGACCCGGAAATGAAAAAAATTATTGATGCTATACAGGCAGTAAAGTAAAACTATGAAACATATTCTAGATAAAATTTTAGGATCGCTGCTGGTGTTTTTAATGGCAGTTATGGTAACAGCCGTTTCCTGGCAGGTGTTTTCCAGGTATATCCTACAGGCCTCCAGTTCTTTTACTGAAGAGATTGCACGGTATCTATTAATTTGGATAGGCATCTTGGGGGCAGCTTATGTTGCTGGTCAACAACAGCACCTTTCCATAGATATTTTAGCGCCCAAACTAAGTCTCAAAAACCGAGTAAAACTCCGAATGGGAATCAACTTGCTTATTATCCTTTTCTGTCTTTTAGTGCTGGTAATTGGTGGTAGTAATTTAGTATACCTGAATTATTTACTGGGACAAACCTCGGCCGCACTTAATATTCCCCTTGGGGCTGTTTATACCGTTATTCCAATTAGTGGGGTGCTTGTAATTATCTATAAAATAAATGAACTATTGAACCCTAAACAGTATTTAGTATGATGTTAGAAGTATTAATACTGGTAATTTCATTTTTAATCCTGCTTAGTATCGGGGTGCCTGTAGCCTGGTCTATAGGTATATCCTGCGTACTTACCATGTTGGTTTCTATAGATTCCATGGCAGCATATACTACGGTAGCGCAAAGAATGGCAACAGGTTTAGATAGTTTCTCCTTACTGGCCATTCCATTTTTTATCCTGGCAGGACAAATTATGAATCAGGGCGGAATTGCTACAAAACTCATAGATTTTGCTAAAGCGCTTATTGGCGCCTTACCCGGTGGATTGATTTACGTAAATGTAATTGCAGCCATGCTTTTTGGTGCAATTTCTGGATCTGCGGTAGCGGCTACTTCGGCTATTGGTGGGATTTTGGGGCCAAGAATGGAAAAAGAAAATTATTCAAAAGAATTTGGTGCCGCAATCAATGTTACTGCATCTACTACAGGTTTGGTTATTCCACCATCTAACGTTTTAATAGTTTATTCTTTGGCCAGTGGAGGGGTGTCTATTGCTGCTCTTTTTCTTGCGGGTTATATCCCCGGTATTTTAATGGGACTTGCACTTATGCTTACTGCAGCTTTTTGGATTAAAAAGAAAAAGTATCCACCGGGGGAGAGAAGTAGTTTTAAAAGAATTGGCTATACTTTTTTAGATGCCTTCCCCAGTCTGTTTTTACTTATTGTGGTAATTGGAGGGATCGTTTCGGGAATATTTACAGCAACAGAGGCTTCAGCTATTGCAGTTTTGTATACCCTGATACTTTCAGGAATTTACCGGCAATTAAACTTAAAAAAGCTGTATGATATATTTCTTAATTCCGTAGGAACGACAGCTATAGTAATGTTGCTTATAGCTACATCTATGAGTATGTCCTGGGTAATGTCTTTTGAAAATATCCCACAATCGGTTAGTGATGTTTTATTAGGATTGAGCGATAATAAATTTGTGATTCTATTGATAATTAACCTCTTACTACTGTTTGTAGGGACTTTTATGGATATGACCCCTGCAATCCTGATTTTTACTCCAATATTTTTACCGATAATGGAAAACCTAGGTATAGATCCGGTACATTTTGGGATTATTATGGTAATGAATTTATGTGTTGGTCTTTGCACACCACCAGTAGGTTCAGTGCTCTTTATTGGGGTTAGTGTCGCCAAAACAACTATACAAAAAGTAATTAAACCCTTGTTACCACTTTATGTGGTGATGGCTATTGTTCTTTTGCTAATCACATTTATCCCGGCTATTAGCCTTTGGTTACCGGCCTTATTTGAATAATTAATTATCCCGAAAATTTAATTTTATGAAAAAACTAAACAGAAAAAATACAGGAATTGATAACAAACTTCCAATAAAAGTAATTCAGTTTGGCGAAGGAAATTTTTTGCGAGCCTTTGTAGATTATGTGATAGATAAGATGAATGAACAGGCTGGGTTTAATGCCGGGGTGGCGGTGGTGCAACCTATTGCTTCGGGAATGATATCTATGCTTAACGAGCAGGATGGCTTGTACAACCTTTTTATGCGCGGAATTAAAAATGGAAAGGAGATTGAGGAGCAACGAACCATTTCCTGTATACAAAAAGGAATTAATCCTTGGGATGATTATGCGGAGTATATGTCACTGGCAAAAGAAGAGCAGTTACAATTCGTTATTTCTAATACTACAGAAGCAGGTATTGCATACGATGAAAAGGATGCTCTGGAAGGAACTCCACATAATAGTTTTCCGGCCAAGCTTACCGCTTTACTTTATAAGCGTTTTCAGCATTTTAGAGGAGATAAAAATAAAGGCTTAAGCATAATTCCTTGTGAATTAATTAACCATAATGCAGATGCACTTAAAGAGATTATTCTGAAATATTCAGAATTGTGGAAGCTTGAAAAGGAATTCGGTGAATGGATTAATCAATCTAATAGTTTTCATAATACCCTGGTAGATCGCATAGTTCCCGGATATCCAAAAGATGATGTTGAAGCTTATCAGAAAAAACTTGATTTTGAAGATAAACTTATTGTGACTGCTGAAGTTTTTCTGCTTTGGGTTATTGAGGGAGATGAAAAATTAAAAGAAAAAATCCCATTTGATAAAATAGATGAAAATATACTGGTTGTAAAGAATATGCAGCCTTACCGCACCAGAAAAGTAAGAATTCTAAATGGAGCACATACTACTATGGTGCCTTTTTCTTTGCTGTATGGAAATGAAACGGTGAAAGAAACCATAGACAATAATTTTACCGGAGAATTTGTGAAAGAAGCTGTTTTTGAAGAAATCAATCCTACCCTTTCTTTGGACAAAGAAGAATTAGACACTTTCGCCAGGGAAGTTTTTGATCGTTTTCGAAACCCTTTTATAAAGCACCAATTGGAGAGTATAGCCCTTAATTCCATTTCAAAATTTAAAGTGCGTGTTTTGCCTAGTTTGCTTGCTTATCAAAAGAAAAATAGCGAATTGCCACCTCGTCTTACTTATGCAATGGCTTGTTTAATCAGGTTCTACCGTGGGGAGTGGGAAAGCAAATTACTTCCGGTAAAAGACGATGCTGAGATTACCGATTTCTTCAAAAAAGTATGGGAAGAGCATAGTTATAAAGATATTTCCAGGGATATTCTTCAGAAGAAAGAACTCTGGGGGGAAGACCTTACTGCAATCCCGGGTTTAAAGAAGCATATTGCATATGCTTTGGAATTAATTGAAAACAAAGGTGTGGAACAAGGTTTTTCCATTTTTTCGGAAGAACTAAAGGTGTAGTGAAAAACAAGAAAAAGAGTATGGAAAAGAAAGCGATAAAAGTTCATCCTGACGATAATGTGGCCGTAGCCCTTATAGATGTGTGGAAAGATAATGTGATTCAGGTTGAGAACGATAAAGTAGAATTAAAGACTGATACTAAAGCTAAACATAAATTTAGCCTGGTAGACCTAGCTGAAGGCGACAGGATTTTTATGTACGGGGTTTTGGTGGGAAAGGCCACAAAACCTATAAAAAAAGGGGCGGTTTTAACGGTAGATAATGTAAAACACGAAAGCAATCAGGCTTATAAAAAAACAGAAACCACTTCCTGGAATGCCCCCGATATTTCAAAATGGAGAGACAGGACTTTTAACGGATATCATCGCCCCGATGGGCAGGTGGGAACCAAAAATGTATGGTTATTTTTTCCATTGGTATTTTGTGAAAACAGGAATATTGAAGTTTTAAAAGACGTATTTGAAAAGGAATTGTCTTTTCATAAATCAACAAGACAACGCATATTGTTGCGCAGCTTAATCCACGGGGAGAATACTGAGACTTTGGTTGATACCGAACCGGAAGAAAGTGCGGTTTTTGACAATATAGAAGTTAAGTTTATTACCCACCAGGGCGGATGTGGCGGAATCAGGCAGGATAGTGCCTCCTTGGCAAGATTGTTATCTGGGTATGTCAATAATCCTAATGTGGCTGGGGCTACAGTGCTTAGCTTGGGTTGTCAGAATTTACAAATCGATATTTTTAAAAATGCACTAAAGAGAATTAATCCGGACATTCAAAAACCTGTACTCATTTATGAGCAACAGCAAATGGGTACGGTAGATGAAATGATGGATACCATTATTAAGGAATCGTTCGCTGAAATTAAAAAAGCAAATGAAATTAAGCGCCAACCGGCACCACTTTCCAAAATAAAATTAGGATTGGAATGTGGTGGTTCAGATGGTTTCTCGGGTATTTCTGCAAATCCCGCTCTTGGATATGCGTCAGATCTATTAGCAGCGTTAAGAGGATCACCTATTCTTGCTGAATTTCCCGAATTATGCGGAATAGAACAGGAACTAGTGAATCGTTGCGTCTCCGATGAAGCAGCCGAAAGATTTATTGAACTTACCCGGGCTTATGAAAAGGCAGCAATCGCATCCGGTTCTGGGTTTGATATGAATCCATCTCCAGGAAATATTAAAGATGGTTTAATTACTGATGCAATGAAATCGGCAGGAGCTGCAAAGAAAGGCGGTACTTCGCCAATCGAAGACGTGTTGGATTATGGCGATTATGTTACAAAACCGGGCTTAAACCTTCTAAATACTCCGGGAAATGATGTGGAAAGCACTACCGCTATGGTAGGTGCAGGAGCAAGTGTAGTTGTGTTTACAACCGGCCTGGGGACACCTACCGGAAACCCTGTTGCTCCGGTAATAAAAGTATCTTCTAATTCAACCCTGGCTAGGACGATGCCAGATATTATCGATATAGATTCTGGCGGAGTGATTCGAGGAGAAAAGACTATAGAAGAAATGGGTGAAGAAATCCTGGAATTCATTGTTCAGGTTGCCAGTGGAGAAGTTGAGTCTAAAGCCGATCAATTAAATCAGGACGATTTTATTCCCTGGAAACGAGGAGTTTCATTATAGATTAAATATTGAAAAATGGCAGAAAAAAAAACTATTAAGGCAGGAATTATAGGATCGGGCTTTGCCGCCAAATTCCATTTTGATGCCATTCAAAGAGTTTTTAGTTGTGATGTTGAATTAGTAGGGGTTTACTCAAAAACCCCTACTAATTCTCAATCTTTTGCTGCAGAAAGAGGTTTGAAATCCTTTTCTTCTTTACCAGATCTCATTCAGGCTTCAGACATTCTTCATCTTTGTACGCCGCCCGTTACTCACGAGAGCGTTGCCATTGAAGTGCTGAAACTCGATAAAGATATCATCATTGAAAAACCACTTACCGGCTATTTTGGGGAAGGAGAAGAAGCTTTTTCTGGAGATAATTTTTCAAAGAAAACCGGACTTAAAAATGCCCTGGAAAGTATTAGCCGTATTCTCGATGCTGAAAAGAAAAGCAAGGGACGGGTGATGTATGCAGAAAACTGGATTTATGCGCCTGCTATTCAGAAGGAAAGAGAAATTCTTGAAAAAGCCGGTGGACAGATTCACTGGATCCAGGCACAACAGTCGCATTCAGGCTCCCATTCTCAGGATTATGGAAAATGGCATTTGTCTGGTGGTGGCTCGCTGATGGGAAAAGGTTGTCATCCATTAGCCGGAGCACTTTATTTAAAAGCGGTTGAAGGAAAAGCATTAAACGGGAAACCAATTCGGCCAAAATCTGTGTCGTGCAGAACCCACGCCATAACCCGCCAGGAAAATTTCAAAAATAAAGGCCATTTGCGCGATTCTTATACCGATGTGGAAGATTATGCTTTTACTCATGTCGTTTTTGAAGACGGAAGCGTGGCCGATATTGTTGCGAGTGAATTGTTGCACGGCGGGGTGAAAAATTACCTGGAAGTTCATGCCAACGATCATCGCACAATTTGCAATCTCACACCTAACAATGCCATGCAAACCTACAATCCCGATGATGAGAATTTTAAGGATATCTACGTGGTAGAAAAAACTGGCACTAAACAAGGTTGGTCCAATATTTCGCCAGATGAGGCCTGGTTTAACGGCTACCAACATGAGATGGAGGCTTTTTACAGATCTTCGGTTTTTGGGGGAAATATTGAAAGTGACAGCAGTCTTGCCGCGAACGTGATTTCCACTATTTATGCGGCCTATGTTTCTGCAGAAAGGAAGGGAATTGAAGTGGAAATCCAAAGCTTTTAAAATACAATTTTCCGTAATAACTTAAATCAGTTTATTATGACTAAACCAGAAAAAACAGGATTATCTCGTAGGAGTTTTATTCAAAAAACCGGGATTACAGCAGCGGGGTCTATGGTGATTTCACCGGCATTTAGCAACATTTTAAACGATTTAAATCGAAAAAAACGTGTGGCTCTGGTAGGTACAGGTATTAGGGGAGTTTCTTTCTTTGGAAAATTTTTAAACGATGAATACGCTGATGTGGTTGAATTCGTGGGATTATGTGATATCAATCCCGGCCGCCTGAAATATGCTAAAGAACATATTGGGGTGGATTGTCCGCTTTACACCGATTTTGATGAGATGCTGGCAAAAGAGGAAATAGATATCTTAATGGTGACCACCGTAGATTCAACACACGACGAGTTTATAGTAAAAGGTCTGGAAAAGAATATCAACGTGGTTACGGAGAAACCAATGACCACCGATGAGGAAAAGTGCCAGAGTATAATAGATGCCCAGAGAAATTCAAAAGCAAAACTCATAATGGCTTTTAATTATCGCTATGGGAAATTATTCACCAAATTGAAAGAAATTATTGAAGCCAGGGAAATAGGAGAACTTGTTTCAATAGATCTTAACTGGTATCTCAATACTTATCATGGTGCTTCTTACTTTAGAAGGTGGCATGGAATAACGGCAAAATCAGGAACTCTTCTTCTTCATAAATCTGCACATCATTTTGACCTTTTAAACTGGTTTATAGGGTCAGACCCCGTTGAGGTTACTGCCTATGGTGATTTAGAGAAATATGGTAAAAATAATTCCTTCCGTGGAGAAAACTGTAGGTCATGTTCCCTTAAGGATGAATGTAAATTTTACTGGGATATTACTAAAAATGATACCTATATGAAACTCTATGTCGAGAATGAAGAGTATGATGGATACATAAGGGACAACTGTGTGTGGAGGGAAGAAATCGATATTTTTGATAAACACAGCGTACAGATTAAATATGCCAATAACGTAATTGTAAATTATTCTTTGACTACTTATTCTCCTTTTGAAGGTTTCCGTTTTGGTTTTAACGGAAAAGATGGCAGACTGGAAACTCATGAAGGAATTCCATGGAGAGATTCTGAAAGTGTTGATCAGTCTAAGGTTCATGAAAAAGAAATGAACCAGTCCTCACATACTGAAGCAGATCTACAGTATCACGAGATCGTGTACCAGCGTAATTTTGAAAAACCTAACCGCATTGAATATCCCTATTTTCGAGCCGGGCATTGGGGTGGTGATAAACTAATGTTTGACGAAATCTTTAGAGGTGAAGTAATAGATCCCAAATTAAATCACGCAGCTGATGTTCGCGATGGTTCCCTGGCGGTATTAATAGGAATTGCAGCCAGAACCAGCATTAATGAGAAAAGACCGGTTAAAATAGCCGAACTTACCGAATTGATGCCTAGAAAAAATAAATGGGGTTAATGAGGAAATGGTTTTTTTATTTTCTAATAGAAGAACCTCTAGCAATAAGTTCAGGAGTGAGTACTACTTTTTTTTCAATACTTACTTTCTTGTTTTCATTCATTTGTTCCAAAAAAACCTGTGCAGCAATTTTTCCCATGGTTTGGGGTGTCTGATCTATAGTACTAATTGGAAGCTCCATATATTTTGTAAAGGGTTCGTTACTAAAACCTGTAACACAAACATCTTTTGGTATTTTAATCCCCATTCTTCTAAGTTCCTGAATGGCACCTAATGCAGTATAATCACTTGCAGAGAAAACAGCATCCGGTTTTTCCTTTAATTTCCATAATTCTTCTATAGCAGATGCGCCCGATTCTACTTTACTATTAGATTTTATGATGTATTCCGGTTTTACTTCCAGGTTATTATCTTCCAAAGCTTTAATATAACCATCATGTCTATTTCGATAAATTTCAAGATTGAGATCCCCTGATAAATGGGCTATTTTTTTGCAACCCTGATCAATAAGCTGTTGTGTGGCGAGGTAACCAGCTTTAAAATCATCTATAACAACGGAACTAACTCCAGGCACATTCTTTTTCCTGTCAAAAAACACCAAAGGTGTACCTCCCGCTAAGGCCTTTTCAATATGATCGGTATTCAGTGTGGTTTTTGAAACTGACATGAAAATCCCATCTATTTGTGTATTGATAAGCGTATTCATTTGTTCAATTTCGTATTCGTAATTCTCGTGGGTTTGACAAATTATCACGTGATAGCCGTGCGGGGTAAGTTCTTCTTCAATTCCCCTAATCACTGAAGAAAAAAAGCTGCGATTTATATAAGGTACAATAACCCCAACATTATTACTCCTGCCACTTTTTAAGGCCTGTGCAAGGCGGTTTTGCTTATAATTCATTTTTTTTGCTGTCTGTAGTACCAATTCCCGGGTACTTAAGCTTATTTTTGAATTATTGTTTAGTGCACGCGATACCGTAGCTGCACTAACATCTAGCTTTTTTGCAATATCATATATGGTTACTTTATCTTTCATAAGGTTGAGTAGGGGGATATTGTAATTGTAATTTGTTGCATTACAAAAATATAAAAAAAGCTTATAAAATGTCCTTAAATTAAGGAAATTGGATTCAAAATCGAATTATTCATAACATTATAATATTTCTGCTTCTTGAAAATACAGAATAGATGGAATAAAATGGGTAATCGATGCCATTTTTAGATTATCATTATGGTTTAAAGGTTTGATTACGAGTAATCATAGAATTTTCTTAATCTAAGATGCCAAAAAAATAATATTTTAATGATTTATTTATGCCTCCTGTCATTTATTTTCTATTTTAGTGTAATCGATTACAAATATTTTTAATTAGCTAATTATGAATGTAAAGACTAAAGGTGGATTTAAGATTTTATTTTTAATACTACTAGGTGTTCTAGCCTTTTCCTGTAAGAATAATTCAAATGATGATTCTGAAACCTCTAAAAATTCAGAAATGAGTCAGTCTGAAAAAGCCTGGCTAAATGCCGATGAAATTATTAAAAATATAGTGGTTCCACAGTTTAAGGACACTGTTTTTAATGTAAAAGACTTTGGGGCAGTAGCTGATGGAGAAACAAATAATTCTAAAGCTTTCGCCGATGCGATAAAGGCCTGTTCAGAATCGGGAGGAGGAAAAGTTTTAGTTCCTGAGGGGAAATATCTAACAGGTCCTATACATTTAAAAAGTAATGTGAATTTTCATATTGCAGAAAACACTGAAATATTATTTACAAAAGATAAAAAGGCCTACTTGCCGGTAGTTCATACTTCTTATGAAGGTATGGAGTTTATGAATTATTCTCCTATGATTTATGCTTACAAGCAGAAGAATATTGCCGTAACCGGGAAGGGCGTTTTTAACGGTCAGGCCGATAATGAAAATTGGTGGCCCTGGAGTGGTAAAGAGAGTTATGGTCATAAAGAAGGCGAGCCACAACAGCGAGATGAACACAACCTTCCACGTTTGAGTAAAATGGTTGAAGATGGTGTTGCCGTAGAAGAAAGGATTTTTGGTGAAGGTCATCAATTTCGTGTGTCATTTTTTGAGCCATTTGAATGTGAAAATGTATTGATAAAAGATGTGAAATTTATAAAAGCACCATTCTGGGTAATGCACCCTACAAAATCTAATAATATAACTGTAGATAATGTAACGGTTGAAAGTCACGGACCAAATAATGATGGTTGTAATCCAGAGTACAGTAAGGATGTGCACATTAAAAATTGTCTTTTTGATACCGGCGATGATTGTATCGCTATAAAATCTGGAAGGGATAACGATGGTAGGCGCGTAGGAATAAGTAGTGAAAACATAGTGGTTGAAGACTGTATAATGAAAGATGGTCACGGTGGTGTAGTGATGGGTAGTGAGATTTCCGGAGGGGTTCGAAATGTTTATGTTAGAAACTGTGAAATGAACAGTCCGAACCTTGATAGGGCTATTAGGATAAAAACCAATACGCGTCGTGGTGGAACGATCGAGGATATATATGTAAAAAATTTAAAAGTTGGTCAGGTTAAAGAAGCTGTCTTGAAAATAAATACACACTACGCAATTTATGATAATCAGGAAGGAGAACATATGCCGGTAATAAGAAATATATTCTTAGAAAATGTAGATGTTGAGAACGGTGGTGAATATGGGATTTTAATTAGAGGACGAGAAGAGTCTCCAGTAACAGGAATTTATTTAACAGATGTCACCATTAAAAAGGCCCAAACCCCTCTTTTGATAGAAAATGCTAATAATGTAGAATTCAAGAATACAAACATAAACGGTAAGCAAATAACAAATGAGTAGATAGTTTGGGTTAGTTAGTTTTTCCATGCAGATATCTAAATGTGGTTTATAGTGTGTGATTATGGTATTTGGGCGTGCAGGTATCTGCACATTAAGTTGAGCACGCCCTTATATCATATTATTAAAATATTTGAACCTCTTAAATTTGGTGCCAATTGGCTTATTTTCTGTGATTTAAAACCTTGAATAAATTTTAAATGAACTTAAAAAAACTAACATTTCTTCCCATCTTTTTTCTGATTCTGGGTCTTTCTGCTCAGGAAACTAACCAAGTGTATCGATCTATAACAGTAGATAAAAACGGTACTGGCGATTATACCGAAATTCAGGAAGCTATTAATTCTACCCGTGATTTAGGACCGGGTTTTGTTGAAATTCATATTAAAAACGGTATTTATAATGAAAAACTGGAGATTCCAACCTGGAAACATAAACTTCGTTTAATTGGGGAAGATCAGGAGAAAACCATCGTCACCAATAATGACTATTCGGGAAAAAAAGATAGCATAACTAAAGAAACACTTTCCACTTTTACCTCTTTTACGTTGCTGGTTTCAGGTGATGAAATTGAAATCAAAAATCTTACAATAAAAAACAGTTCTTGCGGGGAAGGACAGGCTGTGGCCTTGCACGTAGCAGGCGATAAATTTATAAGTAGAAATGTAAATATTTTAGGCTGCCAGGATACTATTTATGCCGCAACCGGAAGCAGCCGGCAGTATTATAAAAATTGTTATATAGAAGGGACAACTGACTTTATTTTCGGGCAGGCTACAGTCTTATTTCAAAGTTGTACCATTAAAAGTTTGAAGAATTCTTATATCACTGCAGCGGCCACAACCCCAAATCAGGAATTCGGTTTTGTATTTTTAAATTGTAAACTTATTGCTGCTGAAGATGTAAATGAAGTTTACCTGGGAAGACCCTGGCGTCCTTATGCCCAAACAGTATTTGTCAATTCTGAATTTGGAGAACATATTGTTCCCGCCGGTTGGGACCCTTGGAAAGGCGATGAGATGTTTCCAGAAAAACAGGAAACTACTTTTTATGCGGAATATAAAAATTACGGCGCCGGAGCTAAGACTTCAAATAGGGTTAAATGGTCCAAACAGCTAAGTAATAAAGAATCAAAAAAATACACCGCTGCGATTATTTTTAACCGTAAGGATTTCTGGAATCCTGTGGAGTGATTTTTTGGTAATTATTAATGAAAATAAGTAGAAAAGAAAAGTGAAGCACTTTAAAAATGTCTTTTTCCTGTTGTGGTTTACAATTGGGATCACAAATTTACAGGCCCAGGAGCTCAATCTGTTCTTAATTGGCGATTCTACAATGTCTGATAAAAAAGATCCAGATAAAAATCCCGAACACGGCTGGGGACAGGTTTTACCAGAGCTTCTAACCGATAAAATTAAGGTTGAAAATCATGCCGTAAATGGTCGCAGCACCAAAAGCTTTATTGATGAAGGTCGTTGGGAAGCGGTATTAGAAAAGTTAGAGCCCGGTGATTATGTGTTTATACAGTTTGGACATAACGACCAAAAATTCAAATCTCCCGAAAGATTTACCAACCCCTTCACAGGTTACAGAAGGAACCTCGAAAAGTTCGTGAAGGAAACCCAGGAAAAAGGTGCTCATCCTATACTTTTCAGCTCTATCGTAAGGCGGAATTTTAATGAACACGGAACTTTAGTTGATACCCACGGCGAATACCCCCTGGTAGTACGCATGGTAGCCGATGACTTGAAAGTTCCGTTTGTAGATTTACAAAGAGCTACCGGAGAATTAGAACTTTTTTACGGAGAAGAGGATTCTAAAAGTCTACACCTGCATTTTGCACCAGGAGAAAACGACTATTATCCTAATGGAAAAACAGACGAGACCCATCTTTCTGAAAAAGGAGCAACATTGGTGGCAAGTCTTGCTTTAAAAGGACTGGCAGAACTGGATTCAGAATTTAAATCATTTATCAAAGAAAGCGTATTGCAAAAGAAAATCCCTGGTCATAATAAATAATTGGAGCTTCAATGCCGGGGGAGGACTTACTACTTAACTGTAGTTATTATTTTATAACTATATAGCTTTTCAATTATGGATAGACATATTACCCTGGGCGAATTTATTGTAGAAAATCAAAAAGATTTTCCCTATGCAAAAGGAGAGTTAAGCGGGTTGCTTAGTTCTATAAGACTGGCCGGTAAAGTGGTTAATCAGGTTATAAACAAAGCGGGTCTGGCAGAAATTCTTGGAAAAGCGGGCCAGGAGAATATTCAGGGTGAATCCCAGGCTAAACTAGATGTTATGGCCAATGATGTTTTTGTGGAAACTTTGCGGAATCGCGGGGAAATATGTGGTCTTGTTTCTGAAGAACTGGAAGATTTCATCGCTTTTGAGGGAGATATAAATAAAGGTGCTAAATACGTTGTTCTTATGGATCCTTTGGACGGTTCCTCGAACATCGACGTAGGAATAACTGTTGGGACAATTTTTAGTATTTACCGAAGAAAATCCGAAGTTGGGAATAAAGTAGAACTTGAAGATTTTCTCCAGCCGGGAGTTAACCAGGTTGCAGCGGGATATATTCTTTACGGCACTTCTACTTTACTGGTTTATACCACAGGAAAGGGAGTGAACGGTTTCACTTTTGACCCGGGTATTGGTTCATTTTTTCTTTCCCATCCCAACATGAAAATCCCGGAGTTTGGAAATATTTATTCTGTTAATGAAGGAAATTATGTTCATTTTCCGAAGGGAGTAAAGAAATTCATCAAATGGTTGCAGGAGTTGGATGAAAATGACCGAAGGCCTTATACGGCCAGGTATACCGGATCGCTGGTAGCCGATTTTCATCGAAATATCCTATTAGGAGGAGTGTATTTTTATCCTGAAGGAACTACTGCACCAAAAGGAAAATTGCGACTTTTATATGAAGCTAATCCCATAGCATTTGTCACCGAGCAGGCTGGCGGAAAATGCACTAATGGTTTGCGGCGAATAATGGAAATTCAACCAAAAGAACTTCATGAACGGATACCTTTTTATTGCGGAAATAAGGTTTTAGTGGAGAAAGCAGAGGAGTTTTTAAGAAAATATGATTAGTAATTATGAAAAAGCTGAAACAGAGGAAAAAATTCTTTAAAGAAGAATCTAAAGAACGGGAATTGATTTCTGAAGGAATCTCAAGACAATCGCGTTACGCGAAGACCTTTTAGAATAAATTTCACATAAAAGCTTTGGAAACTTTGTAACTTAAAAATTGACCAAAAAATTAATAATTTAATATGATATTTGAACAAAGCTGGCGGTGGTACGGTCCAAAAGACCCGGTAAACCTGGAAATGATAAAGCAAGCCGGAGCCCACGGAGTGGTAACCGCTTTGCATCATATTCCGGTAGGTGAAGTATGGAGTGTGGAAGAAATTGAGAAAAGGATTGCTGACCTTGAAGAAAGCAATAAAAAGCATCCTTTTAAGCTGCACTGGAACGTGGTAGAAAGTTTGCCGCTGCACGATGCTATAAAACTTGGAAAATCCGAGCGCGATAAGTTTATTGAAAACTATAAAATAAGCCTCAGGAATTTAGGAAAATGCGGGGTAAAAACCATTTGTTACAATTTTATGCCTGTACTGGATTGGTTGAGAACCAATGTGAAATTCAAACTTGAAGACGGAAGTACTGCGCTGCTTCACGATAAAGTTGAACTCGCTGTTTTCGATTTGTTTATTCTGAAAAGGGAAAATGCGGAAAGCGATTATTCCGAAGAAATTCAGAAAGAGGCTAAAAAACGCTTTGAGGCTAAAACCAGCGAAGAACTTGAGGTTTTGAAGAAAAGTATGTTGATGGCACTTCCTGGTGATGAAGAAGGTTTCACACTTGAAAAATTAAAAAACGAACTTGCGGCTTACGATGGAATTTCCGCTGACAGATTGCGAGAGCATTTGGTTTATTTTCTGAAAGAAGTTATTCCGGTAGCCGAACAAAGCGGAGTGAATATGGCCATTCATCCAGATGATCCACCGTGGCCGGTATTTGGTTTACCGAGAATTGTAAGCAATGCTGAAGATTTGAATTATTTGTTTAATGCCGTGCCTTCAACTGCCAACGGACTTACCTTTTGCAGTGGTAGTTTAGGGGCTTCGGCGAAAAATAATTTGACGGAAATTATTTCAAAATATTATGAGCGTATCCATTTCCTGCATTTGCGTTCGGTGCAGCGCGAAAAATCAGATTACTTCTATGAAGCCAATCATTTGGAAGGTAGTGCCGGAATGTATGATCTGGTAAAAATCTTCTTTGAGCTTCAGCAGAAGAACGACAGAAAACCATTGCCAATGCGGCCCGATCACGGTCATGAAATGATGGATGATCAGGAAAAACAATTTTATCCCGGATATTCCGCAATTGGAAGAATGCGTGGTTTAGCAGAATTACGAGGATTGGAAACAGGAATTATAAATACCTTTAAATAAAAAACAATGTTCAATTTAGACGGAAAAGTAGCAATAATTACAGGAGGAAACGGAGTGCTTGGCGGTGCGATGGCGCACGGCCTTGCATCCCAGGGTGTGAAAGTAGGGATTCTGGGGAGATCTGCTGAAACGGTTAAAAAACGGGTAAAAGAGATTGAAGAAGCCGGTGGAACAGCAATGAGCCTGGTAGCCGATGTATTGGACAAAAAGAGCCTGGAAGAAGCTAAAGACAAGGTTTTAAAGGCCTGGAATAAAATTGACATTTTGATTAATGGCGCGGGAGGAAATATGAAAGGAGCCACCATTGGACCCGATCAAAACTTTTTTGATCTTTCGCTGGATGATTTGAGTAAAGTGAACGACTTGAATTTTAAAGGAACCGTGCTGCCTACTTACATTTTTGGAAAAAGCATTGCAGAGGTAGGGAAGGGGAGTGTAATTAATATTTCTTCTATGGCCGCGCAAAATGCCCTTACCCGGGTTTTAGGTTATAGTGCTGCCAAAGCAGCGGTAGATAATTTTACCAAATGGCTGGCTGTGGAGATGGCGCAAAAATATGGGGATGGAATTCGTATAAATGCTATTGCCCCCGGATTTTTTATCGGGGAGCAAAACCGTGACTTATTGCTGAATAAAGATGAAAGTTTAACGGCAAGGGGGGAAACAATTGTTTCCAATACCCCAATGAAACGCTTTGGAAAACCCGAAGAATTACAGGGCGTAACCAATTGGCTTGCGAGCGATGAGGCCTCATTTGTAACCGGAATTGTAGTGCCGATAGATGGTGGTTTTGGCGCTTTTAGCGGCGTTTAATACAAAATCAATAGATATGTCAGGTTTAGGAAAATATTCATTTGGAACAGGAGATCGATTTGGGAAAGAAGGTAAGGCGCAGTTGAAAGCTGTGCTAAAAGCCAGGGAAAATGGTGTTGAAGTTACTCCCGTTTGGAATAAATCACATCGGGAGCACGAAACAGTGAATTCTAAACCACATTTAGTTTGGGAAGAAGCAGATGCCGCTACAGAATCCCTGGATTATTCCGGGAAATATTTTGTAGATGCTGATCATATTAATCTTGATATAGTAGATGCATATTTATCGGTGAGTAATTTTTTCACCATAGATGTGGCTGATTATATTGGGAAAAATGCTGCGAAAAAAGAGAAAGATGAGTTTTTAAAATTCATAGCCAAATTTCAACAGAAGGTTAATATCCCTGGAATTTCTACGGAATTTGAGATTTCCGAAGCAACCTTAAATCAAATTCTCGACACTTTTTTATTCGCTGTAAAAAAAGCTTCGGAAGTTTATTTGTATATCAAAGAAAATAAGTCGGAAGAATTTGTGGTTGAGGTTTCGATGGATGAAGTTGAAAAACCGCAGACTCCGGAAGAGTTGTTTTTCGTCCTTGCTGCCTTTGCATTTTATGAAATTCCGGTAAATACCATTGCACCAAAATTTACAGGAAGGTTTAATAAGGGAATAGATTATGAAGGCGATTTGGATAAATTTACCCAGGAATTTGAAGAGGATTTATTGGTGCTGGATTTCGCAAAAAAAGAATTCGGTTTACCCAAGGATTTAAAGCTGAGTATTCATAGCGGAAGCGACAAATTTTCCATTTATCCGATTATGAATAGACTGATAAAAAAGCACAATGCAGGTTTACACGTAAAGACAGCAGGAACTACCTGGCTTGAAGAAATTAATGTGATTGCCGAAAGCGGTGAAGATGGATTTGAATTTGCGCTTTCAATTTACGAAGAAGCATTAAAGCGTTTTGACGAATTAACGTCTCCCTATCCAGATGTGCTGGATATTGACAAAAGTAAACTTCCAAATGTCACTGATCTTAAAAAAGCTGGTCGGGAAAAAATGGCGAAAGCCCTTCGGCATGATCAACAGGAAAAAGACTTCAATCCGCATTTCAGGCAATTAATGCACTGCGCCTATAAATTAGCCGCTGAAAAAGAGCAAACTTTTTTTAAGCTTCTGGAAAAATACAGAAAACCTATAGAGGAAGCGGTTACTCACAACTTATATCAAAAGCATTTAAAGCAGATTTTTTAATCCCTCATTGAGGGTTTAATTCCCCAAAGCTTGCCTCGAATTTTTTAAAAGTATTTTCCAATGCATACCTCGTGGGCTTATCCCGAGGTTTTTGAGTAGAGTAAAATCTTCAATTTTACTCTACTCAAAAAGCTGAACAACGGATTTTATTTTTCGTTAATACAGCTTGCCGGGGCATTTGTTACGACTCGTCTCTCTGGATTTTATGAAAACTTAAGCCTTTGTATAATGTATCTAATTTATTCTTGAATCTTATACCTGACTTAATTGCTGCTTAGACGATGGATTAAGAGAGCGGCTCTTTCTGTGAGTGGAATAAATGTTTCCAGATTAATAGTCTCAGATGGAGAGTGTGCTCCGCTGCCCATTACTCCTAAACCATCTAAACCATCAACATATTCTGCTATAAAAGAAATATCAGCAGCACCACGGCGTCCCGGATCGTAAGCCTCTACTTTTCCATATCCTAAATCTTGGCTTATTTCATCCAGGACTTCAAGAAGTTTTATATTTCCTTTGGTAGGCTCCATGGCTGGATATGAATCTGTGAAGCTAATAGCAGCAGAGGTGTGGGGTAAATTATTTTTTACAATCTCCCTCATCTTATTTCGGGTTTCCTCTTTCTGTTCCTCAGAGATAAAACGTAAACCTCCGTAGACTTCCAGTTCACTCGCCACCACATTTGTCTTTCCAAAGGCGGTTCCCATAGATTTGCTGGGATTGTAATCTACATTTGTTCCTCCAAGGATTACTCCCGGATTAAAGCTTAGTAATTCATCACCTCTTATATAACTATAAAAAGAATTAAGAATTCTAGCTGCTTCAAAGATAGCACCGGCTCCGGTATTTTCACTAAAGATCCCCGATGAATGCGCTTGTTTGCCATTTACTTTTAAATTCCAACCACTGGACCCTCTTCTGGCAATAGTAGCGTAATTCATTCCTGAAGCCGTTTCAAAACCCAATGCGATATCGGCTTTTTTTGCTGCTTCAATAAGATCGTACCGGCTTACACTGAGCGGATGTCCTGGTTTTTCTTCATCTCCAGTAAAGGCTACGATTATATTTTTTCCTTCCAACTCGCCTGCAGCCTGTAAAGCCTTAAGCGCAAAAATGATAACTGCGTTACCTCCTTTCATATCATTGGCAGCAGGCCCTGCAGCACTTTTGCCCGAACGTGAGAACGACTGAAATTCATGATCTTCTTCAAAAACCGAATCTAAATGACCTATTAATAAAATTGTTTTTTCGTTACCCCCGTTCAATTCAGCAAAAAGATGTCCAGCTCTGTTTAGACTGTCTGGCATACTGATCCAGCGGGTTTCAAAACCCAAATCGTCTAATTCTTCTTTATATACCATTCCTACTTCTCGTACTCCAGCAAGATTGAGGGTGCCGCTATTGATATTAACCGTCTTTTCAAGAAAGTTTATTTGCTCCTGCTCTTTTTCTTTTAAGAAGTTTAACATTTCTTCTTCTTCTGAAGAAATCTTCTGAGCCTGTATGCTTATCGTTATAAAAAACAGTAAAAATATACCTTGATATTTCATAAATTAATATTTTGAAGTCTTCCAAATATAATCAAATGTTCTTTCTGTTAAATAATTAACAAAAATCTTTTTTCCTTCTTTTTATTTAAAGCAAAATTTATCCTCTTTTTATGTATATCCGTTTAAATTCCTAATATTAGTTTCTGTCACCCTGAGACCTGTCGAAGGGTCAAACAAAAACGTCTCGACTGCCCGCCAGTACCTAGTCGGGCTGGCGCTCGACGAGGCAATTTTAAATTTAAATTACTTGTTAGGTGTCTTCACGGACAGCCATTTCTTTTTTTAAATAAAATTAATAGCATTATTAAGGTGACACCGAATTAAACCTGGTTTCTGTATAAATTTGAATGTCTAATATTGCTTCAATCATTTGAAATTTTAAGTTTGTAAATTTTAAATGAAGACCTATATTTAGGCTTTAACAATTTCCCCTATATATGAAGAGTTCTGGTATCTGTTTTTTGTTTCTTTTAGTATTCTTTACTTTTTCAGGTTGCAATTCAGAAAAAAAAGATAATTCGAATCCGGATGCTGCTAAGAACAGGCTAGCTCAGGCTAGCAGCCCTTATTTGATTCAACATGCCGACAATCCTGTGGATTGGTATGAATGGGGTTCGGAAGCTCTGCAGAAGGCAAAAAAAGAAGATAAACCTGTAATAATTAGTGTAGGTTACGCTGCCTGTCACTGGTGCCACGTGATGGAAGAAGAAAGTTTTATGGATTCAAGCGTGGCGGCAATTATGAACAAAGATTTTGTTTCGATAAAAATAGATCGTGAAGAGCGCCCCGATATAGATAAGATTTATATGAATGCTGCAGTGTTACTCAACGGCAGTGGAGGATGGCCTTTAAATGCCATTGCCCTGCCGGATGGCAGGCCTTTTTTTGCAGGGACTTATTTCCCTAAAGAGCAGTGGAAAAATATATTAGTAAAGGTTGCCGAAGCTTACCAAAATAACAAACCAGGTTTGGTTGATACTGCTGAGGCCTTAACCGAGGGCATCCGAAGTGGCAATGATCTTGACAGTCTTAATATAAATAATACTGAATTTTCTGAAGCAGAGTATGTTTCTATAATTAGTGGTTGGCAGGAACAATGGGATGTGTATAACGGTGGTTATACAGGTGCTCAAAAGTTCCCGTTGCCTGTGTCCTGGGAAGCGCTACTGCAGTATTATTATTTAACCGGCGATGAGGATGCACTAAAAATTGTAAATACAAGCTTGCAAAAAATGGCCCGGGGAGGCATCTATGATCAGTTAGGTGGTGGTTTCGCAAGATATACTACAGATCCAAAATGGTTGATCCCGCATTTCGAAAAAATGCTTTATGATAATGCACAATTAATCAGCTTGTATTCCAAAGCCTATAAAGTTACCGGCAATGAAGAGTATAGACAGGTTGTAGAAGAAAGCATTGAATTTGTTGAAAGAGAATTATCTAATGGTAACGGTGCTTACTTTTCTTCAATAAATGCCGATAGTGATGGAGAGGAAGGAAAATATTATGTGTGGTCTTCTAAAGAAATAGATAAGACGCTAAATACTTGGGAAGCAAAAATATTTAAGAAATATTATAATGTAGAGTCCTATGGAAACTGGGAAGCAGGAAAAAACATTCTCTATCGTAACATTTCCCTTAAAGAGTTTTCTGAAGAAAACAATATTCCGTCTCCCGATATAATTGAAACTCTTAATTCTGCAAAAAATAAGTTACTTAAGCAAAGAGAGGCAAGAATAAAACCAACTATAGATGATAAGGTTCTTGCTTCCTGGAATGCCCTTATGCTCCAGTCTTATATAGATGCCTTTACTGCATTTGGTGACCAGGAGTATTTGGAGCGTGCGCTCAAGACCGGAAATTTTTTAAGCAGGGAAATGTCGGGTAAAGATCAAACACTATGGAGAAGTTATAAAGATGGCGAGAAAAAGATTTCTGGATTTCTGGATGACTATGCCTTTGTAGGCAGTGCCTATATAAACCTATATCAGATAACTTTTGATATGCAATGGCTGGAAAAGGCCGAAAACCTTACGAATCAAACAATGAAGCGTTTCAGGGATGAACAGGAGGTTATGTTCTACTATACGGCCACCGGTCAAAACGATCTTATTGTAAGAAAGACCGAAATTCAGGATAATATAATGCCTTCTTCCAATTCGGTAATGGCCAAAAATTTATATGTATTGGGAAACCTGCTGGAAAATAAACAATACCTGGATTTAAGTGATAAAATGCTTCGGCAGATTTCGCAGGTAACTATCAACAATCCTTCATCCTTTGCTAACTGGACTAAACTTCTTGGCATAAAAGCCTTTGGAGCTTACGAAATTGCCATAGTGGGAGAAGATGCTTTTCAAAAGAATAAGGAAATGAATCGGAAATATTTACCTACTTCAATATATATGGGAGGTGAAACCGAAAATTTACCGCTGCTTAAGGCTAAACTTACCAAAGGCGAAACTTTAATTTACGTATGCCAGAATAAAACCTGTAAATATCCCGTATCAGAAGTGAGCGAAGCCTTGGGTTTACTGGAAAGCTACAAGAAGGAGCCCGAATCTACCGGCTGGTGGAATTAAGTTCATTTTTAATAGGCGATAATTCGATGTTTTTTTCGTTGTAAAATCTTTCTTAC
The DNA here is from genome assembly GCF_020164485.1 of Salegentibacter tibetensis. Classification (GTDB taxonomy): domain Bacteria; phylum Bacteroidota; class Bacteroidia; order Flavobacteriales; family Flavobacteriaceae; genus Salegentibacter; species Salegentibacter tibetensis. The sequence goes on along the minus strand of NZ_JAIQZA010000017.1, from coordinate 17,281 downwards.
ACTAAAAGAAAAATGCTTTTTTATACGGTTTCCCAACAGGGAAGATATTCACTAATTAGAAGTGTTCCGGGACTTCAATAATGAAAAAGTGGCTGTCTGCAAAGATCTGGTTTCATCAAGCTGTCCCGAATTTACTTCGGATTCCAACATGTTTTTGACTATCCATATCTTAGATTCTGAAATAAATTCAGAATGACGATTTATATTGCCTTCAGACAGCCTCTTTTTTGGTAAGTTATTAAGCTAATCGATGTTCTTGAGATTTGGCTGCATTAATATTTTATTTATAAAATTATTATGTTTATCCGTTTAGAAACCTAAAAACAGTTTTTGTCACCCTGAGACCCGTGATAAAGAAGCTTTATCTAGCGTAGGAGAATGACGTTTCGAGAATAGCGAGTTTTAAACTCCGTGTGTGAGTGTAGAAAATCAGCAGCGTTAAAAATTTTTGAAGCCCTGGAAAAAATTTAGCTGATGATTTGCAATTTTTTGGCCTTGTTGCCAAAAAAACACCTCCACATAGGACGCCCTTTTTTGTTTCGTTTTTTGGGCGAGCAAAAAATGAAAAAGGAAACTTCCAAACCAGGTAAGTTTCTTTTTGAATTATAAAAATATAAAAAAAACAAACCTAAATATCAGGGTTTTAAAAATACGTCAATGGTAGCGCAGTCGAAGGGTCAAAAAAAAAACGTCTCGACTGCCCGCCAGTACCTAGTCGGGCTGGCGCTCGACGTGACACTTTATTTCAATTTTGCCTTTTGGGTCTCTTAGCCGATATACAAAGATGATTTAAAGAATTTAGATCAAAAAAATCTCATGCTAATATCTTAATGATACAGCAATACTACAACTTGCCATTTCAATTCCTAGTTTTATTCCTACTGCCTAATAAGATATTATAATTATTTAAAAAATGATTTTAAAGGTGGAGCTTTATGTAAAAATTGATAGAACTAAAACAACTTTAGAAATAAAATTTTAAATTTGTTAGGAAACCTTTATGCTTGTTTAAGGTTTTTTTATACTTTTAATCACAATTTGTTAACTAATTCACCTAAAATTAAATTATGAACATGAAAATTTCTACTAGTCCTTCGTGGTTTTGCCGGGGAAAAAGAAAGAGTATTTTCTTATGTATTTGTATTACTGCGTTAGTTTTAACTGCAGGTAATACAAATGTATTTGCGAGCAATGCGATTGAAATTACTGACCAGGAGACGGTAGCCGGGATGGTTACCGACCAAATTGGAATGCCATTACCTGGTGTAAATGTCTTTGTTAAAGGTACAACTGTTGGAACTCAAACTGACTTTGATGGAAACTATAGTCTGGAAGTTGCAGAGGGTCAAACCCTTGTATTTAGCTATGTTGGCTATGAAACCAAAGAAATCGTTGTAGGTCAGCAGCGGCAGATAGATGTAACATTGCCGGAGGATGCAAGTCAGCTGGATGAAATCGTTGTTCTTGGGTATACAGCTCAAACTCGTGGGGATCTTACAGGAGCGGTATCTTCGGTAGATGTTTCCGAAGCAACAAAAGCACCTATAGTAAATGCTGCGGAGGCTCTTGAAGGAAGAGTAACCGGGGTGACCGTACAAAATAACGGTGCACCTGGTGGATCACCTGTTGTTAGAATCAGGGGGTTTGGTACTAGTAATAACAACAACCCTTTATATATTATTGACGGGGTACAAACCGATGATCCTTCAATTTTAAATAACCTGAACCCTAATGATATTGAGCAGATGAACGTCCTTAAAGATGGGGCAGCTGCGATATACGGTGCCAGGGCATCCAATGGGGTTGTAATTATTACTACCAAAGGTGGAGGCTATAATATGTCAAAGCCAACAATATCTATAGATAGTTATACGGGCTTTTCCCGCGCATCTAATTTACCTGGTCTGCTTAATCCACAACAACATGGGGAAATGATTTTTCAAAGTTTGCGAAATGACGGTGTAGAAGTATCGCATCCTCAATATGGAAGCGGGGCTGAGCCGGTAGTACCGAGTATGCTTCAGGGAATTTCAGTGGACGCCACTGTACCGCCCGGAGGAACCGACTGGTTAGATGAGATATTTCAAACTGCACCAACTCATAGTGCTTCTGTTTCCCTTCAGAATGGTAATGAATATGGAAAATATTTGATGTCCCTGAACTATCTTAAAAGAGAGGGAATTCAATTGGCAACGGGTTTTGAAAGAGCTTCGACCAGGTTGAATTCTGAGTTTAAAATCAAGGATAATCTTCGGGTTGGAGAACACCTGAACGTATCATTTAGTAATACACGTGGTGGAAATCAGGTAAACAATGCCTTGAGAAGTAGTCCTTTAGTACCTGTAAGGGCCGATAACGGAGAGTTTGCAGGAACTTATGTGGCTTCTGCCGGATTGTCAAACCCGCCGAATCCCGTAGCTGAGCTTTTAAGAGGATCTGATAACTTTAATAAATCTTTGCGTATTTTTGGTGATGTTTATGCGGTACTGGATGTTATGGATGGGCTAAGCGTAAAGACTTCTATAGCTGCAGATATTCAGTCTTTTAATAGCAGAAGTTTTTTGCCTGTAAATCCCGAACATTCAGAGCCACGGTCTACCAATACCCTTACGGAGAATGACTTTAATAATTACGAGTGGATCTGGACAAATACCGTTAACTATAATAAGAATTTTGGAGATCACAGTATAAATGCTGTAGCGGGTGTAGAAGCTTTGTATCAACAAGGTAAAGGCAAGGGGATCAGTAGAAATGGTTACCTGTTTGAAAATCCTGATTTTTACTTATTGAGTAATGGTTCAAGTCCGGCGATTGTGAACTTCGCCTATGATCAAACCTCAACACTTTATTCGCTTTTTGGAACTGCAAACTATAATTATTTAGGAAAATATCTTTTTACAGCTACCTTGCGTAGGGATAAATCCTCCAGATTTAGAGGAGACAACCAAAGTGATATTTTCCCCTCTTTTAGTGCAGGATGGGTAATAAGTGATGAAGAATTTTTCCCTGATGGAGGAGTGGTAAACAGGTTGAAACTAAAAGCCTCTTATGGTGAATTAGGAAACCAGACCTTGCCGGCAGCTAACCCAACTATTAATATTTCCAGATTAGATGAGCAATTTGCTAACTATGCATTTAATGGTAGTGGAGCAATTACTAACGGTGCGGTTTTAAGCCAGGTAGGAAATCCTAATCTTAAATGGGAAACCAGTGTTTCTAAAAATATTGGTTTTAATTTAGGAATGTTTGGTGATAAACTGGATGTTTCCGTGGAGGCTTATGAGATAGTTACTAAAGATCTTATTACAAGGGATAACAGCTTGATTAGTACTACTGCTATAGATGCTACTGCTCCTCTAGTAAACCTTGGTTCTATAAAGAATACCGGAGTAGATTTCAGCTTAGGTTATCAAAGTACAGCAACCAGGGATTTTACCTATGGATTTAATTTTAATCTTTCTCATTATAGAAATGAAGTAACAGAGCTTATTAGTGACTTTCAGACAGGTAGCTCTGCTTATAGGGGAGGGGCCATCACAAGAACTGAGGTTGGAAGACCTTTATCATCTTTTTATGGTAGAGAAGTAATTGGTATCTTTGCATCTGAGGCTGAGGTTTCTGCAGCAGCAGATCAGGGTTTTGGATCTCCGGCTGATGGAGTAGGACGTTTTCAATATGCCGATATTAATAATGATGGAGTAATCAATGATGAGGACAGGACATATATAGGTTCCCCTCATCCCGACTTTACTTACGGTCTTAATTTAAATGCGGGGTATAAAGGTTTTGATGTTTCAATATTTTTTGCCGGATCTCAGGGAAACGATATTTATAACTATCAGAAAATATTTACTGATTTCCCAACCTTCTTTAACGGTAATAGAAGTGTAAGAGTGCAGAATTCTTTTACTCCAGACAATACCAACGCTGCATTGCCGGCATTGAGTCAGACGATTAGAAATGGAGAGACCACTCCAAATTCGTATTTTGTAGAAGATGGGTCTTATTTAAGATTAAGAAACCTGCAAATAGGATATAATTTTGCAGAAGGAATTGTGGAAAGATTAAGGGTTCAGGATCTTCGTTTATTCGTTCAGGGAACCAATTTATTTACTATTACAGGATATGATGGGCTTGATCCGGAAATAGCTTCTTTTGACAGCTTAACTTTAGGAGTAGATGGTAATATCGCTCCGGTTTATCCTATTTCACAATTGTTTACATTAGGTGTTAATATTAAATTATAATAAAGATGAAAAGGAAAATAATTTATTATATCTTTCCACTACTGGCCTTTTTTGCATGTAGTGAGGAATTTACGGAGACTCCTGCTGTAGGAGCATTGAGTGATGAGGCATTACAGAATGCCCAGGGTGTAGATTTACTGCTTACGGGAGCTTATTCTTCTCTGAGTGGTGTGGTTAATCAAAATGGAGGTAATGGCTTTGCTGTTAGTCCAGATAACTGGTGGTTCGATGTGCTTTCTGATGATGCTCATAAAGGTAGTACTGATGGTGATCAGGTCGATTTATTTTTGATTGAAACTTATAATTTCACGAGTGACAATCCTTATGTGTTAGGAAAATGGGAGGCACTTTTTGCCGGGGTAAACCGGGCAAATGCTGTGATTTCGGTTATAGAAGGTATTGAAGGTGGTGATTTTAACAGTAAACTTGCTGAAGCCAGATTTCTGAGAGGTTATTTTAACTTTGAATTACAGAAGATGTTTGAAAATGTTCCTTTTATTTCAGCTGAGAACTACGCCAATACCGAGTTTAATCAGCCAAATCCCGGTCCTATCTGGGATGAAATTGAAGCCGATTACCAGTTTGCTATAGAAAATCTTCCTGAGACACAGGATGAGGCTGGACGACCAACCTCATGGACAGCCAAGGCCTTTATGGGAAAAACTCTTTTGTTCCAGGAAGAATGGCAGGGAGCTTTTACTATTCTGCAGGATGTAATTCAGAATGGTCCTTATTCACTAAATGAAGAATTTGTGGCTAATTTTCGTGCAGGTGGCGAAAACAGCCCGGAGTCAGTATTCGCAATTCAGTTTGCTGCAGACGAAGGTCAGTCTTTTAATGGGAACGTTGGAAGCACACTGAATTTTCCCGGTGGGGGTCCTTTTGGTTCTTGCTGTGGTTTCTATCAGCCTACCCAGGATCTGGTAAACGCTTATCAAACCGGAACAGATGGACTGCCTTTGTTGGATAATTATAGTGATACTGATGTCGCAAATGACTTCGGTCTTGAAAGTGGTGATCCTTTTACACCTGAAACAGGACCTCTGGATCCACGGTTAGATTACACCGTTGGTAGAAGGGGAATAGATTATAATGGTTATGGATTACATCCTGGGAAAGAATGGATTCGTGCCAGTTCTGCCGATATTTCAGGACCTTATCTTCCTAAAAAGAATGTATACTATAACGGCGATGATGTTAATATGGGAACCGGGGCCTGGGGGCAACAACATTCAGGAATAAACTATAATGTGATAAGATATTCCGGAGTTTTATTGATGGCTGCAGAAGCCGCGGCTGAACTTGGAGACCTGGACACTGCGCTGGACTATGTGAATATGGTTAGGAGTCGTGCCAAGGATATGACTTATGTTCAGGATGTTGACGGTTCTGGACCTGCTGCTAATTATCAAATAGAACTATACGATTCGTTCCCAAGTGAAGAATTTGCTATTAAAGCTATAAGATTTGAGCGTAGACTTGAACTGGCTATGGAAGGACATAGATTCTTCGATTTATCTCGATGGTCGACAGCTGTAGAAGTCCTGAATGAATACATTGACAATGAAGGTAGAACGATTTCAAGTTTCCCGCAGAAAGCGAGTAACTTCGAACCGCATATGACAATAATGCCTATTCCTTTAACCGCGATAGATTTAAGCGGTGGAATTTTAACTCAAAATCCGGGTTATTAATAACTAAATCTAATATTTGATTAAGTAATAGACGAGACTGTTTAAAGATAGTTTTAGTTGCTCAGCTGAGCTTTTCGTATCTTATCAATTCTAATAGGAATTTATATCGATCGGCTCAATTTGATCATCAAAAACTTTTAAACAGTCTCGTTTTTATTAAAATAATACGAAAGGACGATGTCGAAAATAAGATTATATAAACTCAGCTTACTATTTATTGCTTTGAATTCTTTTTTAATTGCTTGTACTTCCGAAAGTGAAATGGAAACCGAAGTTCAAAAGAATTTCACCCAGGTAAGCGCCGAGCATTCGGGAATTGATTTTCAAAATACCCTCACAGAGAACGATAGCCTAAACTATTTCAGCTATTCTTATCTTTATATGGGTGGCGGTATTGCGGCTGGAGATATTAATAATGATGGTCTAATAGACCTTTTTTTTACCGGGAATATGGTTCCCAACAAGTTATATCTTAATAAGGGAAACCTTAAATTTGAGGATATTACAGAAAAAGCCGGAGTTGCGGGTGACGACCGTTGGTTCACAGGTGTTACCATGGCCGATGTTAATGACGATGGTTATTTAGATATTTATGTTTCAGTTTCGGGTAAGTTTGAACCCCGTGAAAATTTGCTATATATCAATAATGGCGATGGTACTTTTACCGAAAAAGCCGAAGAATTTGGAATAGCAGATCCAGGGAATAGTGTACAGGCTACTTTCTTTGACTACGATATGGATGGTGACCTGGACTTATATGTCACGAATTATCCTCCAACAAGATTTGACAGTCCCAACAGCTTTTATAGATTCAAAATGCAAAATGTAAAAGATGTTGAAACCGATAATCTTTACAGGAATGATAATGGGCATTTTACCAAGGTTACTGATGAGTCCGGTTTAAGATCTTTTGGCCTTTCTTTAAGTGCTACAGTTGCTGATCTCAATGAAGACGGTTGGCCTGATATTTATATTTCCAATGATTTTAGTACTCCAGATTATATGTATATCAATAATCAGGATGGAACTTTTACAGATGTAGTTAAGGATGCTACTCAACAAACTTCTTTTTACGGGATGGGGGTTGATATAGCCGATTATAATAATGACGGCCTGCTGGATATTTTTCAGGTAGATATGGCCGCTAAAGATAACCGTAGGGCTAAAGCCAATATGGCTAGTATGAATCCTTCCCTTTTTTGGGGTACGGTGAATTCCGGTTTTCACTATCAGTATATGCATAATACACTGCAAACGAACGCTGGTAATTTAAATAATGATGGCACACCGCACTTCAGTAATACATCACGGTTGGCCGGTGTTTCTTCTACAGATTGGAGTTGGGGACCTTTGTTTGCCGATCTTGATAATGATGGTTGGAAAGATATCTTCGTTTCTAACGGTACAAGGCGCGAGATCAATAACAAGGATTATTTTAATGAGCTTGCCAAACGTCCTTCTCAGAATGATAGCCTTCTCGAAAAATCACTTGCCATTCCTTCTGAAAAAATAGATAATTTCGTTTTTAGGAATAAAGGGGACATGACTTTTGAAAAAGTGAATGAAGAATGGGGGTTAAGTTATAAAGGTTTTTCCAATGGATCGGTGTATGTGGATCTCGATAATGACGGGGACCTGGAAATCGTTACCAATAATATAGATGATTATGCCAGCATTTTCAAAAATAATAATATCAAAAATAATAACTATCTGGCTATTGATTTCAAGGGGCCCGAAAAGAACAAATTCGGTTTAGGTACCAGGGTCTATTTAGTTAATGACGGCATGGAACAAATGCAGGAATTGACTCTAACCAGGGGCTTTCAATCCTCGGTTGCGCCGAGATTGCATTTTGGAATAGGTAAAAGTGATACTATTGAAAAACTAAAAGTAGTCTGGCCAGATAAGAAAATACAGGTTTTAAATAACGTTCCTGCGAATCAGCTTCTTGTTCTGGATTATAGCAATTCGGAAAAAGAAACCGAAATTATTAATAATAAGGAGCCTGAATTGTTCCTGACCATGAATGCAGATTCCCTTGGGCTGGATTATCAGCATAGGGAAAATGATTATAACGATTTTGAAAAGGAAATCTTACTTCCACATAAGACATCAATGTTCGGTCCTGGGATGGCCGTTGGTGATCTAAATGGTGATGGTTTGGAGGATTTTTTTGTAGGCGGAGCTTCCCAATACGCCGGTGCGATATATTTTCAGACAGCAAATGGATTTGAGAGACAGGAATTTGATTTTCTTGAAAAAGATAAAATGCATGAAGACCTTGGGGCCTTGATCTTTGATGCGGATGGCGATGGCGATAATGACCTTTATGTAGTAAGCGGGGGTAATGAGTTTGAAAAAAACTCTGAAATGCTTCAGGACAGGCTTTATATTAATAATAATGGCACTTTCACAAGATCTACTTCAGCATTGCCTCCAATGTATACCAGTGGATCAAGGGTTTATGCCGAAGATTTTGATAATGACGGCGATCTTGATCTTTTTGTAGGGGGAAGACTGGTCCCCGGAGAATACCCTACACCAGCGAGCAGCTATTTACTTGAAAACAGGTCGGAAGAAGGAACTGTTAAATTCGTGAATGTTACTCCGCAAAAGGCACCTGATTTTGAGAATTTGGGACTCGTTACCAGTGCCAGCTGGACAGACATCGACAATGATGGATGGAAAGATCTGATAGTCGTTGGAGAATGGATGCCAATTAAGATCTTTAAGAATGACCGGGGAGATTTTATCGATATTTCCCGGCAGTTGGGCTTTGATGATACCAACGGCTGGTGGTTCAGTATCAAGGAAGGGGATTTTGACAATGATGGTGATATGGATTTCATCATCGGTAATCTTGGCCTTAATTACAAATACCAGGCAAACCCGGGACAGACCTTTGATGTTTACCTGAATGATTTTGACGGAAATGGTACAAAAGATATTGTGCTGAGTTATTTTAATGATGGAGAGAAATTTCCTGTGCGTGGTCGCGAATGTTCCTCTCAGCAAATGCCGGGAATTAAGGATAAATTTGAAGATTATACTTCATTTTCCACAGCGAATCTTGAAGATATTTATACTGAAAAACGTCTGGAAAACGCGCTGCATTACCAGGTAAAATCCTTCGCGAGTGTTTATATTGAGAACCAGGGAGACGGATTTAAAATTCATAAACTTCCTGTAGAAGCACAAATATCCAATATTAACCAAATCCTGGTAGAAGATTTTGATAAAGATGGTAATCTTGATGCATTAATAGCCGGCAATCTATATGCTTCAGAAGTGGAAACACCCAGAGCAGATGCCGGGATAGGTCTTTTACTTAAAGGCGATGGCCAGGGAAAATTTGAACCTGTAAAGGCAAGGGAAAGTGGCTTTTTTATGCCCGGCGATGTAAAGGATATGGAGTTTATAGAAACTCCCCATGGTCGATATATCATCAGTGCAAAGAATAATGATTATATCCAGCTGATTAAAGTAAATGAAAAATCCATAGATGAGTTAGTTTCTATCCCTTCAAATGAGAAAAATTGACTGCAGCATACTGGGGTAATATCTGAAGGATGTTATACTACTATTATTTTTTAGAGGATCAATAATAAATAAGATAGTATGTTTAAGTCTTAATAGCTTTTAAAATATGCAAATCCCCTTTTGAGGGACCATGGTTAATTAATTATAAAAATTTAAATCCTAAACATTATGCAAAGAAGGTTATTCATTAAGCAATCAGGTCTGGCAGTCGCTGCCACAGCGCTTTTACCCAATTTATTCTATGGCTGTGATAAAGGTTCTCCGCTGGGGCTTCAACTATATTCCTTAAGAGAATCTATTGGAGATGATGTAAGAGGAACCATCGAAAAAGTAGCTAAAGTAGGTTTCAAAGAAGTAGAGACGTATGGTTATTCACCAGATAATAAGTTTTGGGGTTTTAGTGTTGCGGAGTTTAAAGATATGATCCATTCAAATGGGATGACCACTCCAAGCGGTCATTATAGTCTTGATCCTTATCTCAGCAAAGATGGAACCGATGCTGATTTTGCCACTGCTTTGGAGGTGGCTCAGGGTCTTGATCAAAAATACCTTGTTATTCCGCATATTTCCGAAGCCTTGCGAACCTCTATAGATGATTATAAGCGAATGGCCGAAAAACTTAATAGGGCTGGCGAAATGTGTAAGGATGCGGGTTTAAAATTAGCCTATCACAACCACGCTTTCGAGTTTGATGATTTTAATGGCGAAAATGGACTTCAGGTTTTTCTTGAAAATACAGACGAAGATCTTGTAGATTTTGAATTGGATATTTATTGGGTAGTGAGGGCCGGAATAGATCCGGTAGCACTGTTCGAAAAATATCCCGGAAGATTTCCTCTCTGGCATGTAAAGGATATGAGTAAATCCAATAACGAAATGAATACTGAAATTGGAAGTGGTTCCATCGATTATAACAAGGTTTTTAAAAAAGCTAAATTAGCTGGCGGCAAGCATTTTATAGTAGAACAGGAAAATTTTGAAATGGATCCTTATGAGAGTCTTTCTCAAAGTTATAATTATATAAAAAGCGACCTTTTAAACAGCTAGAAGTGTCTGTTTTTTTTAGAATAATTCCGTAATGCACCTATAAAAATGAAAGCATATATAATCTTATTTTTGATTTTCACCATAACTCCGGTTATTTCCCAGGAAAACAGCGTGGGTATTTTTGATAATAACCTGGTTGCTGGAAATTCTGAAAAAGCTGGATATTCCACTTATGATTCTGAAGATCAAACATACACCCTAAACGGGGTTGGGAGCAATGTTGAACAGGATAAAATCAATTATCTGTATAATCTTATTAAAGGTGATTTCATTATAACCGCCAATATCCAATTCAAAGATGAAGGAACAGTTCCCAGTTCTAAGGTTGGACTGATGATAAGGGAATCTCAGGATGAGGGCGCTGCATATGCCAAAGCAGTTCTACATGCAGATGGCTCAACGTTTTTTCAGTGGCGCGAATCAGTAACATCTATGGATCGCGAAGATCAGATCTCATCTCCAAAAACGAATTACGGTATTTTTCAGCTGGAGCGCAAGGGAGAAGAAATTATAATGAGGGCAGCCCATTGGGGTGAACCTTTACAGGTGATTGGTTCTAAAGATTCACCTTTGCCCGCTGGTGAAGTCCTGGTAGGTTTATTTATTGATTCACCTAATGGAGAAGTTGTAGAAACTGCAACGGCATGGAATGTAAGAATAGACAAACCGGTAGCCAATGATTATGATCCCGGGGAAGAGGGATGGCTGGGCTGCCGGCTGGAAACGATTAATGTTGAAAACGGAATGCGAAAGCAGATCTATGAAAAAGAAGATCGTTTTGAAGCTCCAAACTGGATGCCAGGTGGTGATGAACTCTTGTTTAACATGGACGGCTCATTATACACTATAAATGTTGAGGGAGGAGATCCGGAAAAATTTGACACCGGTTTTGCAGATAATCTTAATAACGATCACGGCATTTCCTTTAACGGGGAAATGATCGCAATAAGCCATCATCCGCCCGGGGAAGGCTCCAAGGTATATGTGTTGCCCATTGAAGGAGGAACGCCCAGGTTAGTTACTGATGAAGATCCTTCTTATTGGCATGGTTGGGCTCCAAATAATGAAGAAGTAGTGTATGTTGCAACACGGGAAAACAATCCCACTTATGATATTTATAAAAAATCCATTCATGGAGGAGAGGAAGTTGCATTAACCAATACCGGGGAAGGTGAACATGTAGATGGCTGCGAATATTCGCCAGATGGGGAATATATTTATTATAACGGTAGTGCCTCCGGAACCATGCAGATATGGAGAATGAGACCAGATGGCTCCAATAAGGAGCAACTTACTTTTGACGCCCGGAATGACTGGTTTCCACATATTTCGCCAGACGGGAAATGGATCGCTTATATTTCTTTTCCTTCAGAAATCCCTGTAAATGACCATCCTTCCTATAAAAGGGTAACGCTTAATCTTATGCCAACCGCTGGTGGTGCGCCAAAGGTAATTGCTTACCTGTACGGAGGCCAGGGTAGTATAAATGTTCCTTCCTGGTCCCCAGACAGTAAGCACCTGGCATTTGTTAGCAATTCGGGTAAATAATTGTTTTCAAAAAACTTTTTCAGCTTTTAGAATTATTTTAATCCGTTGGATTGAAAAAGAAAATACAGGAACAAAATATAAACTAGAAGTAAATTTTTAGATCACTGTAATAACTAGTAGTAGGTAAGGTTTTAAATTCTTATTCCAGACCGACAGAATCGTATACCTGAACCTTTTTCCAAAGATGCGATGCTTCTTCAATAAAAGACAGGTGGGCAGGTTCATTTTGATATTTATCCTGAATTTCTTTTGAAGGAAAAGTAAGGATCAGGGAATAAGTATAGGAATTGTCAACCACGTCTCTTGGAGTATTAGCAGGTGTGCCGATGAATTTGGTCTTGGCATACTCGCTGTGATCCCGGAATTTTTTAAGAGAAGTTTGAAAATCTAATCGATCCTGCTCGTTTTCCGGATTATTTAGCCAGAAATAAACCACATGTGTGAAATTATTATCGAATTCTGATTGATCTTGCTGCGCCAGTGAAGACTGGGAAAAGAGGATAACAAAATATACCAGGCTGATTTTTAAAAACTTTATCATTATGAAATTGATTTTGAGATTACCGGAAAAATACAATAAAAATTGAAGTTTATGAATATTTAGTATTCTTTTGACTGACCAGTTTAGATCATTTTATGATATAAAATCAGTTAAGAGGAAGAATCAAAATAAAGGATGTCAAAAAGCCATTTATAACGGCGGAGAGATATATTTCAAGTGTTACCCGTTTTTTTTATTTATATTCATTAGTTTAATAAAAATCTATATTATGAAAATACGATTTGCTTTTATCATTTTCTTTTTCCATTTTGTTTTTGGTATTACAGTTTCAGCTCAAAAAAACTTAAGTATTGCTGAAAGATTGGGTTATCCTTCCGATGCAAAATTGCTTATAATACATGCTGATGACGCTGGAGTGAGCCATTCTGAAAATATCGCGACTATGAAAGGTATGGATGCAGGAATTGTGAATTCTGCCAGCATTATGGTGCCGTGTCCCTGGTTTCCCGAAATAGCGGCATACGCGCGGGAAAACGCTGCAGAAAAAGATTTTGGACTTCACCTTACCATTACCAGCGAATGGAAAGATTACAAATGGGGCCCAACCAGCTCTAAAAATGAAGTAAAAAGCCTTATTAATCCATATGGCTATTTTCACCCTCTTGTAGATAGTGTAATAGTGCATTCTCGCGCAAATGATGTTGAAAAGGAAATATCAGCTCAAATAGAAAAGGCACTGGATTTTGGAATAGATGTCACCCATCTTGATGCGCATATGGGAGCGGTTATGAGTACGCCTGATTTTCTTGAGGTTTATATTAGAAAGGGGAGAGAATACAAAGTTCCTGTTCTTCTTTCCAGGGATATCCCTTCATTTAAAGAAATAGAATCCAGGCTTGAACTTACACCTCGTGATATTATTACAGATTATGTATATCAGGCGAATCCTGAAATATACAGTAACAAGGGAATGAAAATTTATTATGAAGAAATATTGAATGATCTTCAGCCCGGGCTTTCCGTTATCCTTATTCACCTGGCTTTAAATAATGAAGAAATGATGGCGGTAACAAAAGAACATCCTGATTGGGGCAGCCAGTGGCGGCAGGACGATCTCGATTTTTTTACCAGTAATAAGGCACGACAACTAATAGAAGACAACAATATTATCCTGGTTACCTGGCGGGAACTTAGGGACAAAATTGTAAGAACAGAATAATCTTAGGCTTGTTCCAAAAATTATTTTACAATTTAAAATACCCTGGAACCCAGTAATAATTTTTGTAAAAGGGAATCCTCTAAATCAATTTAAGGTCTTTCATTATCCCAATTAGATGCGGATTGGTGTTGGCCTTAAATTCTTCGCGTAACTCTTTTAGGCGTTTTTCAATGGCGCTTCTACTGCAGGGTTTAATGTTTTTCTTTTTTAATTCCCTCTCTATTTCATCCTGGGTATAACCATTGGAAAGATATTTTACAATATTAATCTCAAATTCATTAAGGCTAAGCAGGTTTTTTTGCTTGAGTGCTTTTTCGATAGTTGGGGAATTGTAATTTAAGCCGTTGCTTACTTTTAGGATTGCTTCTTTCAGGTCTTTCAATCCATTGCGGTCTTTACAAACATAAGCGTTAATATAGCCAGAATCCCATAGATCCCTAACAGTTTGAGGATGGTCTTCAATAGAATTCACAATAACTTTCAAAGTGGGATCTTCTTTTTTTAGAATGGAGATAAGCTCTTGTCCCGAATTTATCTTTTCCTCCCGAAAATCCTGTTTAAATGAAAGGTCACAAATAAGTAAGTCGAAAGCACTATTATCCTGAATCGCTTTTTTTGCCCTCAACCAGGCCTGATCACAATACTGCGAATGAGCTACTTCAGCAATTCCGAGATCTTTTAAAACAATAGAAACAGCCTGGTTGATACTGTCCATATCTTCTGCTACAAGGACCTTTTTAAACATGGTATATTTTATAATGGGATATGAATCATAATTTTTAATCCCTTCCCCTTTTCCGTCTCAAATGTAAGTTTTCCATTTATAGATAAAATACGGTTTTCCACATTTTGCAACCCGTTACCGTTTTTAATGGAGTTCATAGAAGAGCCTACACCATTATCAGAATAATCTATTTTTAATCGCTTTTCTTCTTCAGTAAAGACTAAGGCAACAAGGCTGGCCTGGCTGTGTTTTTTCATATTCACCATAATTTCCTGCAGAACTCTGTAGATTACCAACTTTTTTTCAGGTTTCAATTCATTCCAGAAAATAGTCTTCTCTCCGCTAATAATTAACCTTGTGTCATCTGGGCAAATACTGGATAGTGATGCTAACAGGTGATCTAGATATCCCGGTCCGGTAGTAATATCACTATTCTCCCTTGAAATATTTCGGGTACGGCTATAGATTTGCTCAAGTTTGTCCATCGTTTCAGTTGGGGCAATTGCTTCCATACTGCTCATTACATTGTAAACATCGTTGGCTAACTCGTCGTGAATTACTTTAGAAATACGGGTTTCCGTATTATATATTTCCCTGATTTTTTCCTTTTTATGTTTTTGCCGATTGTAATAAATGATAAAAACAGCAAATCCTATTACTATAAAAACCAAAAATGCCAGGAGGTAATTTCGGTTTTTAATTTCTTGATTTTTGAGGGCCTGCAATGCTGCCGATGCTTCTAAACCGGAAATTTGCTGTTGCTTTCGTTCTTCATCAAACCTTATTTTTGCAAAGGTGTTTTTTGCCTGTAAATTTGAGTTGGTCAAACTGTCGTTTAAGCGCATATAATTTTGCACATATCCAGCATTTCCAGGCTGGAGATCTATTAATTGCTCTAAGGCTTCCACTTTGGCTTGAAGGCTATTATTGGCTTCACCGGTTTGGAGCCATTTTTTAGCATAATTAATAGCTTTTGCTTTATTCCGATTTTCATAAAACTCAGACAGATGATAATAACTAGAGATTAAACCGCTATGGTCTTTGTGTTCGTTACGCCATTGCAGCGCCTGTTCTAATTCTGCCGAAATATTCAATTCTGAATCCTGCAACCATTTGGTGAATACCAGGTTGTCTAAGTACCGTGCACGTGATATGTAATCTTTCTTTGAAACTTTTGAATAAATATCCTCAAAAATTGAAATGGCTTTTTCATATTCCTTCTGATCCTGATTAACCAGGCCAATATTATTTTGATAAGTCAGGCTATCTTCTAAGTCTGAAGCATTGCGAAGCGCATTTTGGTATTCTTTTATCGCATCCATATAAAAGCCCTGAATTCGATAGGCAATAGCAATTATATTATAAGCACTGCTTAAATATTGGCCGTCTTTCTCTTTATTAAGATAGCGCAAAGCCTCTGTAGCCGATTCCTGGCTGCCTGTGTAATCTTGCATGCGGCTTTGGGCAACCGCCATTTCCAAACTTCTGCGTGCAGCTTTGGTGCTATCCCCTAATTGAAGATACCGTTTTCGCGACTCAAAAGCATTCTTAAAAACTGCTTCCTGATTATCTAAATACCGATGGATCACGGCTTTTCTGTAAAATGACAGGGCAATCCTGCCCGTGTCTTTTTGGAAGTTCGCTACCCGCTGCAGACTGTCGGCAAAAAAAAGAGCGCTGTCATATTCTCTTAATCTGTTATGATAGTAGATTTTATGATCCAGTAGAAAAGGTAATAAAGTATCGGAACTTTGTTGAACCTGTCGAAGCCCTTTATTATAAAAACTGATTCTCTGAGGAATGGAATCAGTTTGTTTTGCTTTTTCATAGAAAAAAGAAACCAAATCGGTCGGTTGTATGTCATCGTTGGGTTTAATCTCCTTTTTTTGACAAGCCAAAAGCAGAAAAGTCAAACTGAAACATACACAGTAAAAGTGCTTCATAGTTCAAAAATAAAAAAAGCTGCCAGCTTATGGTCTTCTAGGTTCTTTTTAATTTTTAAATTCAAGGAGTAAGATCGAGAGGTTTAGGGGGTACATCTTGAGGTTTTATATTTATTACTTAATTTTAAGTCAGTAACTAGGTCTTTTCCGCGTGATGAAGCCAAATTTTTTTATTTGTTTAATAGAAAGAAGAAATTGTATATTTGCCGGCCCTCTTTGAGACTTGTGTCTTTTAAGACTTTGTTTTTTAAAATTATTCCTGAAGTAAATAGTTCAGCTCTTTTTAAAGTTGATGTAAGTACGAGCTAAATTTTTTCAGGTAGCCTGATAAAAAAAATACCGGTTCTATAACCGTGTGGCAAAAGTCTTTGAATTAAGGTTTTTGCACTAAAATTAAGTTGTGTTGTTTGTCCTGTTAATTCAGGACGTGTAGTTGGCCAGTTATATCCTATGTTGTGTGGATCTGGCTAACCAATGAGAAGCTTTTTTCCGTGTATTCGGAAAGAGGCTTTTTTTGTTTTCCATTCTTTCATAAATTATTTCAGGGAGTCCAGAAAAATAAGCTTCCCCAAATGTAATAAACCGCAATCAATTCACAGGATATTTTTGAAATCAAAAACCTCGGGCTTATAGTAGAATTTCAAGAGAACCATTTTCTCACAATACAGTCACAGGATTTAAAGATTTTTTACTCTTGTGTTGGCTGAACCACTTAGCTGTAATAGCTCGTGTGTTTAAAAGGTATTAGTGCCAGTATGACTCCTTGTGAATATAGATCAGCTCTATCAATAACGTTTCCTGTAAGAATTCCTACGGC
>NZ_JAIQZA010000168.1 GCF_020164485.1 Salegentibacter tibetensis | reverse complement strand
GCGCGGAAGCTTCACTCCGCCCGTTATTAAAGAAGATCAGACCAGTTTTACCTGGACGCAATTGGTACTGATGATAGAGGGTATTACGGTTGAAAAAAGTGTTCAGAAACTGCGCTATTCTCACTAGAAAATAATGGTGTTTTATCAGTAAAAACAGGGGTTCGCGGTAGGTTTAATAGGTCTGTTTTTGTATATTTAACCCATGCAAGAACCCTTAGAAAACCTTACTAAAGATCAGCTTTTGGCACTCCTGAA
>NZ_JAIQZA010000167.1 GCF_020164485.1 Salegentibacter tibetensis | reverse complement strand
AGTTCAATCCACCAACGCTAAAGTCTTTTAAAGGATGTACCTGCAGTCCATTTCCATCTCCGGGAGCCCAGGTTAACCGCTCCTCATAAGTAGGTTGCAGTTTTCGGTGAACAGACTGAATTTTTCCCAGGTTGTCAATATATACCAATGAGCAGTATAGACTATGTCCTCCCCGATTATGAGCTCTTTCAATCATGCCAAGATAAATGGCTATACTATTTTCTTTCGCGATCGCACACAATTCATCAAGCTCCC
>NZ_JAIQZA010000166.1 GCF_020164485.1 Salegentibacter tibetensis | reverse complement strand
TTATATGCATCGCTCCCACGTTTAAAAATAAGGGCAGTAGAAAGGGATGGTGTCATCATCATCTTGTGGTAATCCACCACTACCGAATCAGCCTGCTCAATTCCTTTAACCAGATATTTATAATGAGCTGAAAAAGCAGCAGGCGCACCATGAGCCCCATCTACATGGAACCAAATGCTATATTGTTTACAAAAGTCGGCAATGGTCTCAAGGTCATCATAAGACCCGGTGGAAGTGGTACCTGCACATCCTACA
>NZ_JAIQZA010000165.1 GCF_020164485.1 Salegentibacter tibetensis | reverse complement strand
GAAAAACGCATCAGATGAAGAGATGGCTATAGAGGATGACATCTTCTGGTGGCACATAGCCATTTTTGCAGTTTTCAACATCATCATCGGTTATTACTTTTACCACGATTCGGAAGTAAATGGCATCGGTTCTTTCCTTACATTTATCGCTTTAGGCTTTCATTTCCTCCTTGTCGACTACTCGCTCCTCCAACACCATGAGAAAATGTATGATAGAACCGGTCGCTGGATAATGGCTGGTGCTGTTGTTACTGG
>NZ_JAIQZA010000164.1 GCF_020164485.1 Salegentibacter tibetensis | reverse complement strand
CAATATTCCCTGCGGAAAGAAATTCGTTTATCTTATAATCGGTAAACAGATCGTAGTTAAGCGGCCAGATATTGGCAGGATTGTAATAAGGTTGATTGAGCCGAATTAAAATTTCCGGGATTAAAAAAGCGAAACCCAGCTGAAAGAACATCACCGAAAAAGTACGAATTATCTCGTAACGATTATTGCGGTATTTCAGGATAAATTTATAGCCAAAAATGAGAATAGCCAAAGTGTAAAGCGTCCCGTAAACAA
>NZ_JAIQZA010000163.1 GCF_020164485.1 Salegentibacter tibetensis | reverse complement strand
TCATCAGGCCCGATACAGAAATGACAAATGATCTGGATTCCTTTGCAATAAATCTGGTAATGTCTCTCGTGTTATTTTCTGATCCCGGCCATACTGCCACGTGAAGATTTTCTCCAAGGCCCTGTAAAGCAGTTCTTGCCAGGGGCATCCAGTTTTCCCAGCAGTTCAATCCACCAACGCTAAAGTCTTTTAAAGGATGTACCTGCAGTCCATTTCCATCTCCGGGAGCCCAGGTTAACCGCTCCTCATAAGTAG
>NZ_JAIQZA010000162.1 GCF_020164485.1 Salegentibacter tibetensis | reverse complement strand
AGGTTCAAAATGCAGACTATTGGGTGGGAATCGAAGGCGGGATTGAAAAAACAGGTGAAAAAGAAATGCAGGCCTTCGCATGGATAGTGGTTAAATCGAGACAGTACATCGGGAAAGGAAAAACAGGAACTTTTTTTCTTCCCGATGAAATAATCAGCCTCATCAATGAAGGAAAAGAATTGGGTGAGGCAGATGACATCGTGTTTGGCCAAAATAATTCTAAACAGAAGAACGGTGCCGTAGGAATTCTTACAG
>NZ_JAIQZA010000161.1 GCF_020164485.1 Salegentibacter tibetensis | reverse complement strand
GCGGCGACATACTCTCCCACAAATAGCAGTACCATCTGCGCTAACGGGCTTAACTTCTCTGTTCGGAATGGGAAGAGGTGAGCCCCGTTGCCATAACCACCTTAAGTCTTTAGTATGCAGTGTTCAGAAATCAGTTGGCAGCTTGTGCCCTGATCCGTACTAAATGTCATACCTAATAACGTTGACATATTTTAAGAAACAAAAAATAAAGAAGAACTGCGGTAAGCATTCAAGTGCCCCCCTCCCTTGCGGGAC
>NZ_JAIQZA010000160.1 GCF_020164485.1 Salegentibacter tibetensis | reverse complement strand
ATTCCCACCCAATAGTCTGCATTTTGAACCTTGGCCATGGCATTGTTTGCCCTGTTAAGAGCACCACGCAGGGTTGTATCATCCTCCATAGGTTGATCCTGCACTCCTGAGGGTACTGAAATACCTTTGAAATTGAAGGTCTCTTCCTGAAACATTTTGGTGAATCCTTCTTTTACGGCCTTTAACTTCACAGGATTTTTGGAAGCAATAATAACTTTTTTGTCCATATCTTCTTTAAGTGAATGTAAAAGTAGA
>NZ_JAIQZA010000159.1 GCF_020164485.1 Salegentibacter tibetensis | reverse complement strand
GTTTTCAATAACAAGTATTTAAACATGCGGATAGGACTTTCTGCATTTCTCCCATTAGTTGCACAATATTTATCTACCAGTTCATCGTGGATAAAGGAAAAATCAATCAATTCATTGATTCTTCTAAAAAGATTGCCCTTGGGTACGATTAAATCATATAGATCGGAATACGCACTTAACTGAATTTTTTGTTGCTGCAATAACATATATAAGTCGCGGTTAATCAGCATTTAAAATACGAAAAAAGGAGTAAAA
>NZ_JAIQZA010000016.1 GCF_020164485.1 Salegentibacter tibetensis | reverse complement strand
CAAAGGAGAATCATTAAGAAAAGGAGCTTTAAAGAACGAGTAACATTAATTTTTTATATAATTGCAGTATCTTTCAAAGTGGCACTGTTTGACCGAAACAGGTGGCACCATCACTCCGAAATAGCCACTAATGATGAACTATATAACATTTATGAAAAGAGTTATAATTCTAAAAATGATCCTGTGCGTTCAAAGAAGTATCATCTCAAGGAGGGAGATACTATAAAAATACGCATAGAGAAAAATGAATATGACTATGATACATACGATAACATTAAAGAACACCGTCTTTATACTGAAGATGATTTAACACTAATAAGAAGATACAAATTCACCTACTAATCCTAACCACTGCACCCGAACCATGAATTTTACCAATCCTGTTTATAGGCCAGGCAAGCTGCTGTCTTTAGTTATATTATTGTTTTATTTCAACCATACTTACTCTCAGGAAAAAATGCCAAAATCTACTAATATTTTTCAGATTGAAGGGACGACTGTTTATGGCCAGTCTATAGACAAACAAACCCGCTGTGTACATTGGCAATCAGCCCTGGATGTAATCGCAATTAAATTTAAATGCTGCGATAAATACTATCCTTGTTTTTCCTGCCATGAAGAAGAGGCCAACCACGAACACGAGGTATGGCCTAAAACAGCCTTTTCAGAAAAAGCCATCTTATGTGGCGTTTGTGGCCACGAGCTTAGTATTATAGAATACATGACCTCCAGCAATACCTGCCCAAATTGTGAAGCCAGCTTTAATCCTGGCTGCAGCAATCATTATCATTTGTATTTTGAAACCGATGATGGCATTTCGGAAACAAAGGGCAGTTGATGTACTTCTGTTTATTACTGCTTAGGTATCCCGCTACGTCCCATCTGTCACTGGTTAAGACTTTATGGAACTTCGCGCCTGCTATAATTATCAACAATAAATTTTATTAAATCCCCTGAATTCAACTTTTAACCAATGAAAAACTTATTTATTCTCTTCTTCCTAATCACCACAACAGGCTTTTCTCAGTCTACTAAAGAAAACCTTTTTAAGCAGGATGTTGCTGCACTTGTTGAGGAAATGGAATTCATGTACGGTTATGATCAGCTCCTGCGTGAATATCTTATTTTCAAATCCCTAAACAAAAATGAAACAGACAGTTTAGAAGTTCTACCGGATAGCCTTCGAGTTGAAATAATAAAAGAGCGACAATTTGAAAATGATAGCCTAAGTAAAATTATTTCAGGGATTATATTGGCCCCAAGGATGCTAAACACACGGCCAGAATAATAGAGATCACCAAAAAATATGGATTCCCGAGTACCAAAAGAATAAAGCAATATTATGATAAGGAATTTTCTGATCCTGAGTTTAGTCCTGCCATTCTCCTGGTTCACGCTCCAAAACCGTATTGGGAAGAATTAAAGCAACTTATGAAGAACGAACTTGAAAAGGGACGTATTGACCGGTGTACCTATGGGCATATGTTGTGGCATTTTACCGGGCGCCAAAGCTTTAAGCCACTTCTTGACAATGGTTTTGTAATGGAAGAAAAAAACGGCCGCACAAATTTAAAATCTACCTGCGAATAACTTGATTCCAAACCTTTAAATAAATTCGAAAGCTATCCGATTTTATAACCAAAATAAGTTTCAATAACCCCCATAAAGAATGAAATTTCAGATTAATACCTTCTCGGTGATATTTAAAAATTTTATGGCTCTGGCCATTTTAGTGCTTCTTTTAAGCTCCTGTGGCAACACCAAATACCACTACAAATTTGAAAGGGGAAGAATGATCGATTTTACTCAGGGAGAGTGGATTCTTAATAGGCCTTACACCAACTATAATGAAGAAAGGATTGGTAATATAGCACACAGAGAATTTGAAAAGATCCTGGAGGATTCATTATTTACTATAGATGAATTAAGGAGGGAAATGCTGATTCCGGCACAACTAACTTTTGACCCTTCCAAAGAATACCTTTTAGATTTAAAAACAGCCACAGGTAAAGACTATTTAATCAACGTGCAATCAAACATGATTAGAAATGAAATGAATTCCTTTCCTTCTAAACCTGCAATGGGGAGTATCACTAAAACAAATGAAGCTGGAATAATGATCAAGATTTATAATCTTAATACCCAGGAACTTCTTTCGGAAAGTACGGTAAGAGGAATTGCAACAGTAACCAGGAGTGCTGATCAAAAGGGTTTGAGCTACGTAAACAATGCCGAAACTATTTCGATGCAGGGACTAATTAAATTGATTAAGAGATATAAGAAATATGGTATCCTTGACTAAAAATTTTTAAGTCACCTACCTGGATATACTATCAAAAAAAATCAAAGCTAATTAAGGTTCAAGGATAAAAATTATATTCGTTAGCTGATCAGTTGTTAAGATGGAAATTTACCGCTTAGTTAGCTTACCACTCTTTTTTCCATACCTTTTGTTCTTCCTTTGAAAGGAACGTCCAAGCTACAATTCGACTGCTTTTATTGCCGGTTCCCATAGAAATGGTTTTAAGCTTATTGGGTTTTACTTTTTCTAGTAATTGATAAGTACCCTTTAGGTTAGATTGCTTTGATATCAAAGTTGAAAACCAGAAACAGTTTTTAGCAAATTCTTCACTTTCGCGAATCATGTTTTTGATGAATTTATATTCACCACCATCGTAGATAAGTTCATTTTTAGCTCCTGAGAAATTTAGTTTAGCTTCAGTTACTTTTTTTCCTGAGAGGTTCCTTATTTTTCGTCGACTGCCTCTTTGAGCTTCTTCAGTGGAGGCGTGAAAGGGTGGGTTGGACATGGTGAAATCAATTTTATCTTTTTTATCGATTATCCCTTGAAAAATTGCAGACGGATCTTTTTGTAATCGACAATCAACTTTACCTGTTAGCGATGGATTTGAATTAATAATTTGCTCAGCTGAGGCAATTGATGTGGGATCAATGTCAGAAGCTATAAAGTTCCAATCGTATTCTGTAACGCCAATAATAGGGTAGATACAAGTTGCTCCAACTCCTACATCAAGACCACAAACTTGACTACCTTTTTTTATTTTACCGGCATTGCTTTCGCTCAGTAAGTCAGCAATATAGTGAAGGTAATCAGCTCTACCCGGAATTGGTGGACATAAATTCTCATCAGGGAACTGCCAATTGTCTATGCCATAATAATGCTTTAGGAGCGCTTGATTTAGAAGTTTTACGGCGATTGGGTTTGAAAAATCTACTGAATCACCTCCATATTTATTGAGCTTAATATGGTTTTTTAATTTTGGAATAGCATCGACCAAGGCTTTCAAGTCATAAGGTTCCCGGTTTCTATTCCGATTATGTAATCTGGTTTTGTTTGATGGCATAGGTTGCTTAAATATGCTTTAGATAATTACAAATTTGCAAAAGTTTAGTTTCCTTGGAAAGTACTCAATATAAGAATTGGATATCTGCCACTGCTATTTTTTATAAGGTAAATATTATGTTTACAACTTTATCTATGGTTTTCTTACTAATTCACACTTCAAATAAAGGAAAAAAATCACCAATATTACAGCAATTACAACGTTACCATCGGCCGCGAATTGAGTCATTACCTCAAGACAGAGTGCTTATTAGTTTCTAAAAACAACGTTCATTATCACATTATAATGTGGTTTTTTGTATATTTTTATTTGCCAATTACATAAATGATTTAATTTTCACATTAAAGTGTGGATTTTAATGTAATTTTGATACTAATCATATTTATGATGTCTAATTCCACAGTATAATGTGTGTTTAGAGGTGTGAAAAATAAAAGGACCTATGGCAGCGATACAAAAGATTGGTCAGCTGATTCAGCAACGCCGCGATAATATGCGGGTTACCCAGAAACAATTAGCAGAGATGGCTGATATCGGGATCAATACGCTATATAAAATTGAGACCGGTCAGGCTAATCCGACCCTGGAATCTTTACAAAGAATCACAGATGTCCTTGGTATGGAAATCACATTGCAGGTCAAAAAAGTATAGGCATAAATGAGGCAAGCGACTATATGTTATAAAGGAAAGGAAGCTGGTATTCTGAAACAGCACGATGACGGGAGTTTTACTTTTCAGTACCTGGAAGCCTGGTTGGCTGTTCCGGAGAATCCATCTATTAGTCTAACCCTGCCAAGATCCCAACCGGAACATAACGCTAATTACTTATTCCCTTTTTTTTACAATATGCTTCCGGAAGGAACTAATAGACAAACGGTGTGTAAGGCTAACCGGCTGGATTCCGATGATTACTTTGGAATTCTTATGACTACCGCTCGTTATGATACGGTAGGTGCAATTACTGTCAAAAAAAATAAAGAGGTTAAATGAAAATAGATCACTGCCCAGGAACTTTAGCAGAAGGATTTAGCACTTATAGCAGAACATGTTTAAAGCGTGTTTTTGATGGGCGTAAAGTTTCACACGTATTGCCTTATGATGCGCCAAACTCTAATCTGCAAACCGATAAACTCTTTGAAGACAATCAAAAACGAATTTCTATTTCAGGGGTGCAGGAAAAATTCTCTGTACTTCTGGAAAAAAATAAGTTACGTCTTGTCAAAGAAGGGGAGCAAGGGACCCATATATTGAAACCGGTTCCCAATGCTGGCAAGAAGAATTTTGAAATGCCGGCCAATGAGCATTTAACCATGCAGATTGCGCGCCAGGTCTACAATATTGAAACTGCCGAAAATGCGATTATCTTTTTTGAAAATGAAGCTCCCGCCTATATAACAAAACGTTTTGATGTAAACCCGGACGGTTCGAAGAAAGCAAAAGAAGATTTTGCCACCCTTGCCGGTAAAACTCCACAGACACACGGTGAACACTATAAATACGAAGGGAATTATCTCGAATTATTTCATTTGATGAAAAAATTCCTACCGGCTTATCGTGTGGAAATCCCTAAATTATTTAAACTGCTGCTATTTAATTATTTGTTCTCTAACGGTGATGCCCACCTAAAAAACTTCGCCATTTTGGAAACCCCTATGGGAGATCACCGGTTGAGTCCAGCTTACGATTTACTCAATACTCGCATCCATGTAGGTGATAGCGATTTTGCCATGGAAGATGGCTTATTACCAAAAAGTATGGGGCAAACCACGACCGCAGGTCAGTTTAAAATTTTGGCAGAACAGGTAGATCTAAAACCAAAACAATTTGAACAGATAATGACAGACATGATGGAGCATTCAGAGAAAATTATCCAATTAACCCAGGCATCTTTTTTAGAAGAAGCTACCCAGCGAAATTATATTCAGGATTATCAATACCGGTTAAAACAACTTCAGAAAATAAAGTCTTAATCCTTTTTTTATTTCGAAGTAGAAGAGATAGAATATAAATTCTATGGCGATGAGAAGCAAAACGCGTTGATTATAATCCTGAATTTTGGAATTCTTTTAAGATTTAAAAAGATCTCATGAAAATTTATTTAATTATCCTTCTAGGCCTTTTCTCAATAACAGTGAACGCCCAGGATCTGAGCGATAGAGAAATCAAAACTTGCTAAGCTTGATTTGGAATATTCCAATCAGAATCAGAATAATTTTATTGATGAGCTAACCGGAGAAATTATTAGTGAATCGAAATAGCAAAAATTAAAGGAGAACACTGGTGAAATAACCGGTGAGCTCACCAAGATGACATATTTGCTAACATTTTATCATTTTTTTTTGACTTTCTGGAAATGGCGTGTACCTGGTTTGTACCTCAAAATAAGGGAAGTCTAGGTAATCCCTGAAAAGATGATTTCTGTATTGGAAAGTAATCTGTTTTGATTGATACAAATATTGAAGGTCTGTTCCTGGAACTTTTTGTTCCTGCTCCAGGTGTTTCTCTGCCGCAAATTTTATTGCTTCCTGATAAAGGGTCTGTGCTTATTTATTTGTTTTCTAATTTACGACAAATCTCTACTGCACTGATTTTTGCATAAGTCCGTGCTGAAAAACGTTCGTGTTTTCCATGCTCGTTAGGTAGAATAATTGGGTCATCTCCGTAAAGGGAATATTGTCCAATTAAAGACTCTGGCGTAATGCCTCTCTTCCAATTATGTTTCATGAATTCATCAACAATTGCTTTGGCTGCCTTCAAAGCATCTTCGTAAGTATTATACTGTCCATGGTTGTATGCCTCGGATTCGTCCATATAATGAGAGTTCTCGTAAACTCTTAAATGAAATTTTTTTGTCCCGGTTGTCATAGGTTTTTTTAAGTTGCTTTCTCTCAATCATTTTGAAGTTCCTATGTTGCCAAATGATGATGCACTATGACAAGCATATTGCTTGCTATATGATCTAATTTTTAAACATAGATTAAGTTTTTCCTGTCCAAAATATTTTCCCCGTTCAGTCGGTAAGCGACGAGCTTACCACCTTTTGCAACACTATAATCTAAACAACAAACATTGTCTTTGTAAAGAGATGGCTCACCTTTTAGCCAGTAATGCCCGAAGAATACTTTCTTGTCAGCACCATGATAATAGTCAAGGGATTTTAATTCGGATAATTGAATTGGTTGCTCTGGTAATACTTCAAGGGGGTGAACGCTTATTGACTTGTAGGTCATTTTTGAAGGATCTTCCCACCATTTTATTCTTATTTCAGTTCTTCTTGTTTCGTCTTTATCCTCAAAAGAAAGTCCCTCCGGCATTTTTATTTCTTTACCTTTTAGGGTTTGATCAATTGCCTCATTCAATTCTGTTCCTTTCTTTACCGATTGATGAATAAGGTCATCAGTCAATCTGTCGTTTACAAATGTCTTTTTAAGAAAGTCAATGTTGTTTTGATCCCAGCAGGCATGGACAGCTCTAAATGTGTCAGTTTCATAATATAGGGGAAGTGTCATGAACCAATCCAAATACTCTTCATATTCACTTTGTTTATTCTGAAATTGTTTGAGCGTTTCGTAATGTTGAATGATATTTTTAATTAAATGCTTTCTAAGATGTCCGCCTTCGGTTTCTTCTAAATGGAAACAAAGTGCGTTGTATTCGTGGTTGCCCATTAAGGCAATTGCATTTTCACTATCAACCATTGCTCTAACTATTTTGAGAGTTTCCCTGATTTTAGGACCCCGGTCAATATAGTCGCCAACAAATAATACTTTCCTGCTGGGATGTGAATAAGCTCCGTCACTTTTTTTATAGCCTAACTTAAGTAGTAATTCTTCAAGTTCGTCTGCGTGCCCGTGAATGTCTCCAATGAAGTCTATCATTATAAATCGTCATTTTATTTTATTGATCTTGGTTGCAAGTCGAGTGGAGTAGGGACGCTTTATCGGCTTGGTTGTTTGTTACTTAGGCTCTAAAATATCACTTTTTATTAGAATACCCGTTATTTGTGATTAACAGATATTATAACTTTGATTTCCTGGCCGGCACTCTAAAAGGAATTCCCATTGAGGTTAGAAGGTCAATGAAAGAATGCTTGTGAGATTTATAGCTACTCGATAAAAATATCGAAAATTTAATCCCTCATTGAGGGTTTAACCCGCCTGAATGAAATTATTTCGGGCAGGTTCTCCGAGGCCTGCCCGAATCATTCAGGCGGGCTTGCCTCGAATTTTTTAAAAGTATTTCTCCCCCGATTATTATCGGGACATACCTCGTGGGCTTGCCCCGAGGTTTTTGATTTACTTATTTCCCCCTGCACCACCCCGTACTGTCTTAATCGGAGTAGAAATTAGGATTAAAAACACGGCAAACAGAAAAAATGATACCGAAATTATCTTTCAAATCACCTGATCAAAAGTCCCTCAACCTGATACTCGCCAGCATCAAGCCACGCCTGTGATATCAACTAAACTAATTGTATTTCAGTCGCTTATGTTTACAGAAAGCAAATTCTTCTTTGAGTTTGTCGTATCTTAACATCTATTATTTCCCCCGGTTTAATAATCATGATGTATAAGATAATCTTCCCATTTCTATTTCTGTATTTTTGGACCGGCCTCAGCTTTCCAGAAGTACAGATTCCGGACGCCTATGCATCTGTAGATACAACTCTTAGCTGGATGCGCACCAATGAAACTTCAGTAGAAAATGTGGACAGTTCTCTGTATAGTGCAGATGAAGCTCTTGAGATATTGGATGTCAAAACACCTTTGTATCAAACCAAACTTAGTAGTTTGCAATTGAAAAAAAAGAACCTTGGCCAGGACCTTTCTTCTGATGAAGTTGCGGCCCTGAGTAGAGCCTACCAGGACAAGGCATTGTGGTTTAAAGAAATGCCCCATTTTAACAGGGACAGCACGGTCTATTATTTTGATATGGCTGCGCAACTCCTCCAGAATAGCCAGCCCTTACAATATGAGCTTTTGGCTGATCTGTACCGGGACATCACGGATAGAGCGAATAGGTCTCATAACTTTAATGTAGTGGATTCCCTGGCACCCATAGGTTGGGCTTATTACGAAAAAATCCCGGAAGGCAGGAAAGACAAGGTCCTGGGTTATGATTTATTGATCAACTGGGCTTTGATAAAAATTATAAGAGGAGAACCAAAACCGGGCCTGGAGCTCTTTGTAAAAGCCCTGGACTTGCTCGAAGAAGATAACAGGCCTGAGATTCAGCTTAAAATATTGAAAGATAAAGGTAGGTTTCTCTATCAATATGGTTTGCCTGAAGAAGAAGAAAAAGCAATTCAGTATTTAAAGGAGAGTATGATTGGCTATCAAAAATCAAATTACCCGGAAAAGAATGAGGCCCTTGTCATCTCCTATAAGCTATTGTCTTATCATTTTGGAGATTCAAATCCCGATTCGTCTGACTATTTTATGAACCAGTTTCATGAGCTATTGCCTCAAATCACCAATCCTTTCCATCATACCTGGCACTATTACTCAATGGGCAATAACCTGATTAAAAGGGAAAAATATAAAGAAGCAAAATCATACCTGATCAAAACTATACAACTTTTGGAGGAATATGACCTGACTACGATTGATACTTATCAATTTGCACATTCCCGTATAGGTGACATTGCCATGGCGGAAGGCAGATATGATGAAGCAATAGCCTATTATGAAAAAGCCAGGAATTCCTCAATTGCAATTAATACCAAAGCAAATACGGCACATTTTATCAAGAAATTGTACAGTGTTTATGATCTCATAGGAGATTACAAAAAAGCTCTTGAATACTATATCGAATGGTCAGAGGCTAACGATATAATCGAAGTAGAAAGAAATGAAAGAAGCCTTCGTGAAAAGGAATTACAGGAGAATGTTCTCGAGCAAGAGAAAGAGCTTACTGCAAAGCAGCAACAACAAACTATTTATATTATTGCCTTAACTATTGGTGTTTTATTACTGGGATTGTTATATCGTAATTACAAACTAAAACAAAGTAGTAATCAAAAGCTAAAAACATTGAATGAAGAGTTAGCCCATAAAAATGTATTGCTTGACAAGCACAATGCCGAAAATGAACTGCTCCTTAAAGAAATACATCACCGTGTCAAGAACAATTTAGAAATGGTAAAAAGCCTGATTGCTTTGCAGTCGGCTCAAATAGATGACCCTGCCACTAAAGAGGCCATGATTGCTAGCCAAAATAGAATACAATCGATGGGCATTATTCATCAAAAATTATATCAGGGGACAAATCTGGGAAGTATTGAAATGAAGGATTACTTTATCAATCTGAGCGAGGGTATTCTAGACACCTTCAATGCCGAAGACCGGGTGAAAATTGAATGTGCTATGGATAACCTGGAGCTGGATGTAGACACAGCTGTTCCCATAGGCCTTATTGTAAACGAGCTGCTTACCAACGCGCTCAAATATGCCTTTCCGCAAGAACAACAGGGAGTCATCAATATTAGCCTGGAAAAGGACAGGGAGCATAATCTAAAACTAAAAGTGAGCGATAACGGGATTGGGAAAACAGCAGGACTTGCTCCCAAAGGCACCGGTTTCGGCTCCCTATTGATAGAGTTACTTACACGGCAACTTAACGGGAAGATGAGGGAACGCAGTGATATAGGAACTCATGTAGAATTTGATTTTGCCATCCAGAAAAGTGCATAATAAGCGAAAAAAATATTCGGAATTTTATCGGTTAAATAAAAAGAAAAGATTGACAGTTGATATGATTCGGGAATTAGAACGGATTTTACATATTTCAGCTTCCGTACTTGTAAGTAATTATCAGCTGTCGAAGTAAAAAACAAAGGATCTTGCAATTAGCTTAAAATCGGGTGGAGTTTTAGATCTAATCATTATTCGTTTTAACGTCAGGTGATCGAAGATCTAGGGTTATTAAACCTTTGGGGAGTGGCAGGTAATCAACAAGCTCATGATAGGAACTGAAGCCAGGTATTGTCCTTAGTCTACATAGGAATTTAAATTTTGATGCGGTCCAGTCAAGAGCTTGAATGCTATGGTAGTAGGAATTTGTTTTATATCCATTATTTTTGACTTATAAATATCAATGCCGTTTCGGTTTTTTCTGCCAGTGCAAGTGCCAGGTGACCAAATGCTTTCTCATTTTTACCGGCTGTACCCAATCCCATTATTACCAGATCATGCCCGGAAGCCTGCTTTATTAGTTCAGTTTCCACGTCATCATTGGGGATGATATGCACTTCAGTCTTTCCGGGAATGATGCGGCCCGCGAAACGTGAGAGGTTTAAATTATTCTTTTGAATTGTTTCACGGGGTGTATTTAAGGGCAGAATTTGTATAAATGTGATCTCGGGCTGGGAGGCACGCCACAGGCTGGCGGCAACTCTTGCGCGAAGCGGGTCATGACTTCCAAATCCCGCTACCGGAATAAGGATTTTTCTTGCTTCGGTAATTTTCCAGCCGCTGTAAGGCTGGCGGAAAACTACCACATCTGCTTTCACGTGTTTCACCAGTTTTTCAAGATTTTGGTTGGTTTGAAAATCGTTGAGGTCACTCAGCCCCAACAACAAACTCCTGCAATTGTGTACTTCGACCACCCGTTCGATCTCTTCCCAGGGATGGTCTGCAATAGTGGTGAGGCTATCCGGGCGTAAACCTGCTTCAAAAGAGGCTTTAAGTGCGTACTGGGTAACATCGCGGCTTGATAAAAGTCGTTTCTCAAGATCGTCTTTTTCGGTGCTTGGGATAACGATGGAATGCAGCAGGACCCGTCCTACCACCGGAGGCGCCAGTGCATTTGCCAGAAAAACCATGGATTCCGCATTTGCAGGATTTGAAATTGGGAGCAGAACCAGAGGACTTAATCCTCTTAACCGGATAAGATCCGGATCCAGGGCCTGTTCAGAGGCTTCAATAGCCCGGGCTTTTTTTACAAAAAAGGATACAAACAGAACGGCACCTATAAGGAGCCATAACAGGGCAATAATTCCGGCAGCGGGCACCACAATAGCCTGAAATATAGCCAGTCCTAAACAAGTGATTATTCCCACGATGGGAAGTGCAGGGAAAAAGGGTGCTCTGAAGGTTTCACTTTCTTTATATCCGCGATTTCGCATTAAGATCATAATGAGATGTGCCAGTGCAAAAGTGATAAGAAAGATTAAACTGGAAGCCGCGCCGGCTGCCGCCAGATCCGGCAGGATCATAACAAGAAGTGCTACAATTCCACAGGTAACCCATATGGAAGTTACAGGTGTTCCGAATCTTTCATCAATATTTGACAGATGATGGTTTAAGGTACGGTCTTTTGCCATTCTCAGTGAGATACGTGAAGCAGCAAAGAGGTTGGCTTGTAAAGCTGATAGCATTGAAAATATACCCGCGACCAGAACCAGCCAGAACCCAAAAGCGCCCAGATAGTTTTGCGCAGCAACAGCCAAAACGGTTTCAGGATTTTCCCGACTCATTTCTGTTATTGACTCCCCCGGCAGTACACCTACGGTGGACATTAGAAAAAGTAAGGGTAGGTAAACTGCAAGTCCAACTGCAAGTGTTCCCACCATTGCCTTAGGGATCGTTTTTTCCGGATTTTTGATTTCACCTGCGGCAGAACCTATTAAATCAAACCCCTGAAGGGCGATAAATGTATACCCCATCGCAGCTATCACTCCGCTGAATCCACCCGAGAAAAACGGGTCGAGGCTTTGGGTAATCTGACTGAATGGTGTTTGAACAAAAACAGCTAGTCCGCCGGCTATAAGTATTGCGAATACAGCGAGTTTACCAATATTGATAACGGCACCGCCATCACCGGAACTTCTGCTAAGGCTGAAAGCAAAGTAACCTATGGCTGCAAGGGCCAGCAAAACCGGGAGCATTCCAAACTCCAGGATCCCACTGAGGGTGTCTGACGGAATTTGCTGAAGGGCAAACAAAGCGAAGGCCCCAAATCCAAGAGCATACAGAACTGCAGCTACCAGAGAAGCAAACCAAACGATCCACCCCACCCCAAACGCTACCTGAAGCGATAACGCTTTCTTGGCATAGGTATAAGTGCCACCCGACTGCGGATTCGCCGAAGCCATCTCAGCAAAACTGAGGGCAGTAATAAAGGCTATTAAGCCATTTAGCGCAAAGGCCAGGATTGCCGAAGGCCCGCTCACGGCATAGGCCACCCCGGCCAGGGCCAGTATTCCGCCCCCAACCATCGCACCCACGCCAATGCCTAAGGCTCCGAAAAATCCGATTGTACGTGCCGTTACTGAAGTGGATGGTTCTGTATTCATACTGAATTTAAAATTTGGTGGTCAGGCGTTTATCTATGCTAAATTTAGTCATTACTTTCAAAATGAGTGAGCCTAACATTGAAAAGAACCAAGAGACAAGAACCAAGAGACAAGAATCAGGAGACAAGAGACAAGAGAAAAGATTTTGAACTTTTGGAGAAACTGGATTCTGGAAGTGAGTTAGATTAGGGTTCAACATTCAGGATTCAAGGTTTCTGTAATCATAGCGAATTTTATTATCGATAAAAAAATTCCGGATCAGAAATTCTATATTTACTAAATTTAAAAGTATACTGCGATGGATCTTATCAGCATGGATATTTCTCCCCATATGGGGGTTGGAGGCTGTGGATTTAAGAATTGAAAACAACCTGAATGAAAATAGAAAACAGCAGCCGCAATGATCTGGCAGAGATCTTTAGATTATATAAAGAGGCGACTAAATTCCAAAAAATTAAATTCCCTGAAAATCAGTGGCCCGAATTTAGTCGGGACCTTGTAGTTAAAGAGCTGGAGGAAAACAGGCAATTTAAGATCATAATTGATAATAGCATAGCCTGTATATGGGCGGTAACCTTTAGCGATGCTGAAATATGGCAAGAAAAGAACAGAGATCCGGCCATTTATATTCATCGAATTGCAACCAACCCTCATTTTAGGGGGCATAATTTTGTCTCCAAAATCCTTAGCTGGGGGAAAATATATGCACAGCAAAACAATAAAAAATTTATAAGACTGGATACCTGTGGTAATAATTTGAAATTAATTTCCCACTACTGCAAGGCCGGTTTTAATTTTCTTGGAATTAAGAAGCTGAAAGATTCAAAAGGCTTACCGGCTCATTATGAGAATGCCGATGTTTGCTATTTTGAAATAGAGCTGGAAAATATAACAAAGCATACTCAATGAAGAAAATAGTTCAGATTTTAATAATGTTCCTGGCGGTAACGGCTATAGGCCAGAATTCCCAGAAGACCAATGAAGATCAGATCGAGGATCTTATTGTAAATTCCTTTCAGAAGATATTTTCTGATATGGATCCGCAGGCACTTGATACCTATTGCACTCAGGATTTCTTGTTACTGGAAACCGGAGAGGTTTGGAATATGGAAAAAATGAGAAATTATGTAGAGCGAGCCAGAGAACAAAAAACACAGGTGAAAAGGATAAATTCTTTTGATTTTATAGAGCTAAAAATTGAAGGCAGGATGGCCTGGGTGGCTTATTACAATAAAGCTGAATTTAAGGCCGGAGATGAAGTTGTAAGAGAGATGAACTGGCTGGAAAGCGCAACCGCCATTCTCACTGAAGAGGGATGGAAATTGCAGCTGCTACATTCTACGCTAGTTAAAGAGTGAAAATTAAATTCTTCCAACTTAGGTCTCACGATTTCGCACTACCTCAGGCAGTAAGGTACGGGTTATCCGCAAAAAATAAGCTTGTAGAAATATAGAATAGATTATATAACGAGTTGTGCTTCATTTATTTAATAAATATTAAATTTATGTACAATGGAAAAAGAGAATTTTTTAATTGCAGAGTACACATCTATCGCAGAAAATTTTAGAATTTATCAGTCGAATCGATTAAACCTAATATTATTGGCTATCACAGCAGTAGGTGCAATAATGTTAAATGGAATTGAGAATGATTATATAATACAATTATTTTCTTTACTTCTTCTTTATATAATAATTGGTTTTCTAGTTGTTATTGATAAAATATTTATGAACAGGCTTAGAAAATATACGCTTAGGCTTTCTGAAATCGAAAAAAAATTTCAAGTTACAGATGGTTACGCTACGACTCGTCTAAAAAACCCTGAAAGGAAGCAAGATGCAACTACAAAAACTATTCGCCATTTAATTCAGACATTAACTATTATCATAGGATTCTTCTCAATCTTTATTTTGATAAGGCTACCTAATAATATAATCGAATCTATAAAATTAGAATATGGTATAATCTTAATCCCTATTGTGTTAACTGCTCTTTTATACTACATTGTAACTACCCAGGTAAATACTAAGCACTTAGATATAACTCGGTAAACAAAAGCATACAACGTAGCGCAAATTGACGAGAATATTTTGAAGAAAATAATTAACTTCACCAACAACCGGGTCTAAGCCGACAAATTTGCGGCCAGTACTCCACCATCTTGTGTTATTCGAGACCGTTATTGGCAATTAAAAGAAATGACAATGGAACTAACCATTTTATTCGAAACCATAAAAATTGGATTAGTTGTTCTAGCGGCTTTTTTCACATATTATAAGTTTTTTAGAGAAGGCTCACATAGACAAAGAATTGAATTTGATATTGATTTTCAGAATCTAGGAGTAAAGAATTCCGACAGAATCATTGAACTTGGAGCAATAGCAGAGAATAAAGGAAATGTTGAGCAAAAGTTTAAAAGTATGAGGCTAAGAATTCGGGGAATTGATAAGGATTCTGAATTAAAGGAACTGGACAATTATAAACCTCGACTTGCTTTCCCTATTGATTTAGAAACTAATTGGGAAATGATACCGGAAAAGTTTAATTATTTTTTCGTTAGGCCAGGAGTAAAACAGAGATTTCCCATTGTAACAAAAATCCCATCAAATTGGACTCATATTTTGGTGAAAATCAGCTTTAAATACAAAGGGACTAGAGATATTCATACAACTGAAAGAGCATTCCGAATAGGTAATTAAACTAAAAACCACTAACAATTCAAGGATTTTGGTCCGTTTTAAAGTTGTCACAGTTTGATGAATTTGAAAGCCGAGATCACTTACTTTGTATATACTTCCTCGTTATCTACCATATTTTAGAAAGAAAAAAATGAACAAATTTCAAGATCAACTAACACAAAAATGGGTAAAAGTAACTGGAAGAAAAATAGATCTCGAAAAACATAAATGGCTAATTGGACCAATTGGAGCAACGGATATCATAAAAGATAAATTCATTAAAGATTTAGCATCTAAAGAAAATTTAGAAATAATTAGAAATGAAAAAGATACAGGTCTTTTGGAATCAATAGAGGGAATTGGTATTTCAAATGATGAAAAATGTCGACTGAAAAACTCTGTCGTTGATTTTTATGAAAACACCTCTAATTATAATTTTGAAATCTGGTCAGAGTGGAAAGGATTTTTTAAGCCGTTTGGAGGCTTATTAGTTATTCTTTTTAGTAAAAGATTACAACAACTAAACTTACCATTAAGTTCTTTAGATTCAGCAAAAGGATTAAACAGTGAAATAATTAAATTAAAATCTAAAGAAGATAAAAAGACAAAGTGGACTATATGGTATAGAAAATTAAAAAGCTCTGGAGATGTTATTTACTCCGGAGTTTATACAACCTGTAAAAATCCGAACTACAAAAATCCATTGTTAAAAGTAGTTTTTCCTTTACCAAATGGCAATGCTTCAGTAGTGATGAAGAAGGAAGTCTTAGAAGATGGCTCTTTACTATTAAGTTCAGATGGAAGGAAGTTTGGTGATAATGGGTTCTATTTTACCTTAACCAACCATAAAGGACAATATTGGGCAAAGTTCGTAAAAGCTATGCACGAATGGATAAAGGTCTATGAAGATGAAGAAGGAGTATTAAGAGCTGATCACGTATTAAACTTTTATGGTATGAATTTTTTAAAACTACATTACAAGATGACAGAGAAAAAATATGCTAACCTTAAAGTCGAGCGAGTATAAATTATGCTATACTTTCCTTAAAAGCCCATCTTAGGCTGTATAATCTTCCTATTTTTATTTTTTCAAAAAGAGAAACAGTAAGCCTCTATGCGCATCATTAATGCCCACCAAAACAATCTCAAAAATATTTCTTTAAGCATTCCTGAAAACCTATTGGTTGTGGTAACCGGTTTATCGGGTTCCGGGAAATCATCCCTTGCTATGGACGTTATTGCAAATGAAGGATACCGCTATTTTTTGGAGAGCCTCCCGGCATATAACCAACAAAATGCTCAGTTAATTCCCACCGCTGAAGTGGATGATATAGAAGCCTTACCACCGGTTATCAAGGTGGAGCAATCGAAGCGCTTCCAGTCTATTAATGCCACTTTTGGCACCCTGTCTGAGCTCGCTGCTGTCTTCAGAATTTTATTTGCCCGATATTCTGGATCGGAGACTATGAGCAAGTCGTTCTTTTCTTTCAATCACCCAAAAGGAGCTTGTGAGGCTTGTCATGGTATTGGGGAGGCAGAATATATCGACCTTGATAAGTTGATTGGAGATGAAAATAAAACCCTCAGGGAAGGGGCCATTACCACTACCTTACCTAATGGTTATATCGTCTATTCTCAGATCACGGTAGATGAATTGAATAAAGTGTGCCAGGCACATGGTTTTAATGTAGATATTCCCTGGAAGGAGCTTACAGATGAACAAAAAGATGTGGTTTTAAATGGAAGTGATCGCATTAAAGTTTTCTTCGGAAAACATACTTTGGAATCCCGGTTAAGATGGGAAGGCTTAAAGGCAAAGCCCCGGGAAGAAGGCTATTATAAAGGCATGCTTCCTATTATGAAAGATATTTTAAGAAGGGATCGTAACCCGAACATCTTAAAGTTTGCCAGTTCCAGCACCTGTCCGAAATGTAAGGGCGCGCGGATTAAAGCTGAACACCTGAAATATAAATGGAAAGGTCTGAACTTTCAGGAATGGATGGACCTTCCCTTAAACGACCTATACAACAGGCTGAAAAGCCAGGACCTGGTTGCCGGGGAACAGGTTTTGGTTGATAAGATCTGCACGCAGTTGTTCGATCTTATACGATTGGGAATGGAGGAATACCGGTTGAGTACCCCAAGTACCGATATTTCTTCCGGTGATGCGCAACGTATTAAATTAATCAGGCAGGTAAACAGCAGCCTGCAGGGTATTCTTTATGTATTTGATGAACCTTCCATCGGTTTATCTGAAGATTACCAAAATTATTTATTCCATATTCTCGATCGATTGATAAAACGGGGCAATACGGTTATGGTGGTAGAACACCACTTGAACTTTATCAAATCTGCAGATTGGATAGTCGAATTAGGTCCGGCTGCCGGTGATTTTGGAGGAGAAGTGATTTTTAACGGACCGACCCGGGAATTTTTAAATGCGGAAGGCTTATCGAGTCCCACTTTAGCTGAATTACAAAAAACAACATCCAAATCTGATACGGAACTTAAACGGGAACCAGAGGATTCATTTCAGCCGCAACCGGGGGAACTGACTGTAGTGAGCAGAAAAACCTCTCAAATACTGCAAAAGCTTTCGGAGTATGGTGAAGAAAAGAACTTAAAACTGCTGACGGTATCAGATCAACCCATTGGGAAAACGCCCAGAAGCAATCCTGCTACTTATACCGGCTTAGCCGATAAAATACGTGATCTACTGGCTAAATCCCCGGAAGCTAAATCCCTGAAACTGGCAAAAGGAGCCTTTTCTTTTAATAACAAGAGCGGAAGATGTGAAGCCTGTGAAGGTGCGGGTGTTATCACCCTCTCTATGAATGTTATGGGCACTATCAACCAGATTTGTCCCACCTGTAATGGAAAGCGTTTTAAGCCTGATGTACTGGAAGTACATTGGAACAATAAAAACATTGCAGAAATCTATAATCTGAGTATAGCGGAAGCTTATGATTTCTTTTCAGGGGAGAAGAAAATCACCAAAACCCTGTCTTTGATGCTGCAATTGGGCCTGGGTTATATCAAACTTGGCCAGCCCTCCAACACCTTATCTGGAGGTGAAGCTCAGCGTATTAAACTCACTAAACATTTTGCCAAATCAAAAAAGACGCTTTTATTGCTGGAAGAACCCAGTATTGGATTGCATCAGCAAAATGTGAGGCAACTGCTAAAAGCTTTGCACCAGCTCAAAAATCAAACGGCCGGTATTATTTGTTTTGAGACCAATCCACTTTTTCAATTCTCTTCCGATACTTTGGTAGATAATTTCATAAAAGCCGAAGCGCAGGCTCTAAAAGAAGCACCGGATCAACGCAGGGATACGATCTCCATAAAGGGGGCTCGAACGCATTACCTTAAAGACCTGGACATAGACCTGCCAAAAAATCAATTATCTGTGATTACAGGGATTTCCGGTTCGGGTAAATCCTCTTTGGTGATAGATACCCTGCATGGCTACGGACTACAGGAAATGACCAAACAATTTTCGAGTTATCAGCAGTCCAGGGTAGGGGTGAATTTTCAATTTGAATTAGATCATATTGAAGGGCTTAGCCCTACCATTTGCGTTACACGTAAAGAAAAGAGCTTTACAGAGCGTTCTGATATCGCCAAACAAACGGGGATAGATAAAATTTTGCGTTTTGCCTTTTCCAGAAAAGCGCAGTACGAAGGAAAGGAATTATCAGCAAGTCATTTTTCTAATAATCACGAACTGGGAAAATGTGCCATCTGCGATGGTATGGGGCAGGAATTGTTGCCCGATTTGAATAAAATAGTGCTGGATCAAAACAAGAGTATTGCTGATGGACTCTTTGAACACAACAAATCCCTGTCTTATTACGGACAGGCGAGTAGCCAGTATATGGCAATCGTAAAAGAGCTGGGTGCCAAATATGGCTTTAGCCTGGAAACACCCTTTACGGAGCTGACCGATAAACAAAAAGACATACTGTTTAATGGGGCCGGGGAAACAGTATGGAAAGCCCAATGGGTATATAAGACCAAAACCAGGGAAGGTATTCAGGCGATTAGCATGCAATGGGAGGGGCTCTTCCACTACTTAAAAGAAGAATATTATAAAACCCGGAAAAATAAAAATATCGAGAAACTAAAGGCACTTTTCTCCCTTGCGGAATGTGGCGATTGTGCGGGAAGCGGATTAAAGCCGGAACGACTGGCTTTTCAAATTGGAGGAAAAACCATTCACGAAATCAGGTCAATGGATTTTAAAGCTTTGGAAAACTGGCTTTCAGCTGATGATAAGCGGGAGGAGATGGATCAAAAACTCATCGCTAACATTCAACCTCATTTGATCAATACCATTAAGCGGGCAAAGCAATTGCATATTGATCACCTGCAACTCAATCGAAAATCCACCACGCTTTCCGGCGGAGAAAACCAGCGGGTAGCACTTATCAAGCAGTTAAACTCACCGCTGAAGGGCATTACCTATCTTTTAGATGAACCTTCAGCAGGATTATCTAATGACAATATCCCCGACCTGATCAGCATTCTAAAAGAACTTATTGCAAAAGGCAATACGGTGATCGTGATTGAGCATAATAAAGAGATTGTCCTGGCGGGAGATCAATTGGTTCAACTTGGGCCTCAGGCGGGTAAGTTGGGAGGATATATTACTTTTCAGGGAAGCCCACAGGATTATTTGAAGCGAAAAGATTGTCATCCTTTTTTAAAAAAACCTTCCAAAGCTATCGAGTTAAAAGGAGCAAAGAAATCTATTTCAATCCAAAAAATTTCTAAACACACCTTAGTAAAAGATGCGCTGGAAGTGCCTGTTGGAGGAATCACAGCTATTAGTGGGAAATCGGGAATAGGGAAAACCACTTTGGTGAAAGACATTTTGATTCCGAGCATTCAAACGGAAAAGCCGGTAAATTGTGAAAGCATAAAGTTCCGGGTGAAGTATGCAGAAGCACATTATTTTGAGTCTAAAAAACTAAGAGCCCATGCGAATACCTTACTCGTATCTTATCTAGATCTGCTGAAAGAAATAAGCAAGATCTTTGCAAGTGAAACAAGACTAAAACTTCGTGACTTTTCTTATAAAACCAAAACAAGTCAGTGCCTAAATTGTAAAGGCAAAGGCTATTTGGAAACCAGCCTGGATGTAGTCGCCAATGCGATCGAAAAATGCGAAGTGTGCAAGGGGCAACGCTACCAGGCGCATATATTGGAACATACTGTTAATTCAAAAAATATTGCTGAGGTACTTGCCTTGAATCTCATGGAATTAAAGAAATGGTTAGAGGAGTTAAAGGCACCTGTCAAAACCTTGGAATTCTTAGATCAGTTGGAGGAGATCGGGTTGGCGCATCTTAGACTAGATCAGCCGGTACAATCCCTTTCTTCGGGGGAGAAGCAACGATTATTGTTATTGAACTGGCTTCAGGACCAAACTGCCAATGCCCTTTATATTTTAGATGAACCCAGCACAGGACTGCATTATGCTGATATTGACCTATTGTATGCGATACTAAAAAAACTCAGCGAAGCCAATGATATTCTGATTATTGATCATAATCCGTATTTGTTGGGGAAAATAGGGGTAGGGGTTGTTTTGGAATAAGTTCTTTATTGACACTATCCCGCAAAGTGTTTAAAGTTATAATAAAAGGGGTTGGACTTTTTAAAGTCTGTCCCTTTTTTATAGATCATAAAGAACTGATTTAAGATAATGCCCCAGTTCTCAGGTAACATTTTTGGCAATTCTGTATATACGTTTTCCACACTGTCAACCATTCTCACGTTTAGGAACAATCATCGTTAATGGAATCATTATGATCCCTGGGAACTGGGATTTGCGATTCCCCGAAGGAAGTGCGGACCTTTTTTTACCAAAGCCATTGCGGGTATTTGGGTTCTTAGACTTCCGACTTTTATTATAGACTAAAGGCCTCTCGCTTTACTTATCGTCATCATCGTCGTCGGCGTCATCGTCATCGTCGTTTACTTCATCATCATCGTCATCGTCGTCATCATCATCATCATCATCATCATCGTTGTCGTCATCTTCATCGTCATCTTCGTCGTCTTCATCATCGTCGTCGTCATCGTCGTCGTCAACTTCATCGTCATCTTCGTCGTCTTCATCATCGTCGTCGGCGTCATCGTCATCGTCGTTTACTTCATCATCATCGTCGTCATCGTCGTCGTCATCATCATCATCGTCATCTTCGT
Source organism: Salegentibacter tibetensis (assembly GCF_020164485.1). GTDB lineage: Bacteria > Bacteroidota > Bacteroidia > Flavobacteriales > Flavobacteriaceae > Salegentibacter > Salegentibacter tibetensis. The sequence goes on along the minus strand of NZ_JAIQZA010000016.1, from coordinate 74,332 downwards.
CGTCTTCATCATCGTCGTCGGCGTCATCGTCATCGTCGTTTACTTCATCATCATCGTCGTCGTCGTCCTCGTCATCGTCATCGTCATCGTCGTCATCGTCGTCGTCTACTTCATCATCGTCATCATCGTCATCATCGTCATCCCGGTTACCTTCATCATTACCGTTACTGTCATCATCATCATCATCATCATCGTCGTCGTCGTCATCCCGGTTACCTTCGTCATTACCGTTACTATCGCCATCATCGTCATCATCACCATGATCGTCATCATTATCGAAAGTATAGCCGTATTGGTTTACCATGCGGTTGTCAAAACATAGAACTTCCATTTTTACATATTTTTTGACACCTGCAGATAAATTGATATCTAAGGGTAAAGGTGTATCTACAATAGCAGCAAAAAAGTCAGAACCCCCGTTGTCATAAGGGGAAATCCAAATTATTTTCTCATTTGCATTTAAAACAATAAAATATTCCAGAGAGTAAGTGCCCGGATCCAATTCAAAATCTGCAGATTCGTCAGTAAAATATTCATCCACTCCATCTCCATCATTATCGGCTGAATTTATAGTTACTTTTACAGGATCTTCTATAGTGCCCACTACGGCTGAACCATTTTGGGAGAGAGCCACTTTCACGTAGGCAGGTGCGTCTTCTGAGCATGCCGGAATATCTTCTAATGCTTGTTTAAGAGAGGTTCTATTTGCAGCCATATCATTTAAAAAAACTGAAAATGACAATGTAGCTTTAGCGGTTTCTCCAATAAGATTGTCATCATCCTTGCTGCAGGAGGTTAAAAGCATGGAAAATACGGCAAGAAAACTGAAATATAATTTTAAATTTTTCATAACAATTTTTTTAAAAAAACACCTATTAATTTAAGGATACTTATCCATCATGAATTATAAACAGGATAAAATTTTAGGTTTTTTACAAAATTTTATGAATTGTTTGTAGTATGCAAGTAGTTGGCATGCAGTTGTATACGGTGTAAATTTCTTTTTTTTGGATATAATTGAGGGGGAAGAAACTGCACTGATCCTAAATCTAAGAAGTTTTAATGTCAGCTTTCCCTTTAACAGGGAAATAATTAAAAATCAAAAATTATTTATGATAAAAAATGTCAACTAAAATACTGATATTAAACGTTTACTAAATTAGCTAACACTATTCCACAAAGTCTGAGCAAAATGGGATCTCATTGGCATTCCCCATTTATCTGAATTCTTTCTCCAATTCTAATACTCTACCATCATCGTTGGGCTTGAATGATTAAAAGTATAATTATGTAAAGTTTTGAAGTGGCAGTCTAAACAAACAACCTTAGATTTATTAGTGTCTTGGTAGAATAATTATAAAAGTTGTGCCACTTTTTTTATTGCTTTTTACTTCTATTTCTCCCTTATGGCCATCTACTATTTGCTTTATGATATATAAGCCGAGTCCATAACTATCCTTTTTGTTAGGATCTCCGTTAGTTTTAGTAAACTTTCCTTTAGAAATCATCTCTTTAATACTCTCCGGCAGGAGTGGACCTTGATTGTGAACCTTAAAGAATGCCTTATTTCCTTTAGCTGATATACTTACTGTAACAGGACCTCCCGGTTTTCCATGACGCAAGGCATTAGTGATTAAATTGGTCATTAATTGATCCAGCCTTATAATGTCCCAATCCCCCTGTACAGGACCGGGAGATTCTAGGATTATTTCGGCTTCGGGGTAACCCAACTGCAATTCCTGAACAATCTTCTCACTTTGTTTTGAAAGATCAACCGGGGACGTATTTATCGTCATACCGTTTCCTAAACGCAAATTGGTAAGTTCCAAAAGATTATTTATCAATTCTGTCATACGTTTTACACTGGAACCCGAACGCCCAAGTAAGGATTTTTCCTTTTCAGATAAATTTTTAGATAACTTAAGAATTGACTGCACGCCCGAAATGGCAGCAAGAGGATTGCGCAAATCGTGCCCTAAGATACCCATAAACCAATTCTTACTTTCATCTACCTGATGCTGAAAGCGTTTTATTGAAATCATCCATAATTCGTCAATGGACTCATTAAAACGTATCATATCCTGAAAATCAGTTTCCAAATTCTCCGCCTTATTATTCGCTTCCCAAAGTCGCAATATACTTGCCCTGAGAGCTCTAAATTCAGAGCTCAATTCCATAATGTCAAAACCTACATCTGCCCGCTGTAAACCATGTTGGTTGGCAGCCTTGCTTTCACCAGACGGGATAACTTTATTCCCTTTTGATTTTTCTTCCTGCTGGGCATCAGTTTGCGATGCCTCCATGTTTGCTACAATGGAATCGAGCATTTGTTTGATGTGATCCCGAACCTCCTTCGGTTCCAGTTCGTTGACTCCACTAATATTTTCCTGGGCAAACTCCACCCATTCGTTAGTGATATCTTCTTCATGGTGCTTAATAAAGTCAGCAAATTTCATATAGATAGCCTTAGTATTTTTTTTAATATAAAGCTTTGAAAAAGAACCCTGTACCAATTTAGATAGAATTAACAGCTACCCCGTTGGTAGCCCACCAAATTGAAAGCCATTTTAGAATTTCATATAAAGGCAATTCTTGTATACCTTAAACAAAATTTAGAAAAATATCATTCAGGGTACAGCTTTTATTCCACCATTTTTAATTTAGATCTTAACGTGGGGTGGGCATTTCAATATCTGTCTAAGATAGAGTCTGATCCTTTTTTCATAGCTGGCAGCAAGTTTAAGGTATGTACTACCTTAAATAGGTTAATTAAAATCACTCCAGCTTCAATATAATTTGATTAAATTTATAAGGATACTATGGAAATAAAGCATCCTTATGGAACCAAACCTATCGATTGATGATACTTCTACCAATAATTGCACTGAAATTTAAATTTTATGATAAAGTCATTTTTAATAAGTGTGTTTTTATTAATCCCATTATTGGGGTTCTCGCAACTAAACGACAGTCTGGCAGAGCCAATTATCCCAATGGATAAGGAAAGCTTCTTAAAAGATATAGATTTCACATTCGATATGCGCATGTCGTTTAGGGCATATAAATTTAGGGGCGGTGACCAGTATTACAATGGGATGCAGTTTCAAAATGGGTTTACAGCTCTTGGAATTTCCGGGAAATTACACGAAAAGGTGAATTTTCGTTTCAGACACCGCTTTAATAAAGGCGGCGATGTGCAAAGCCTGGACCAGCTGGGCAACAATATCGAAATTGCTTACATTGATATTAAAGCCAGTCCGTTACTAAATATTAGACTTGGAAAAATGAATCCGTTTTACGGTGGTTATGAATACGAGTTCAGCCCCATGTATGTTTTGGAATATAATGATATTTACAGCAATGCCCTTGCATTTGTCACGGGGGCCGGAATTACTTATCAGGCTTTTGAAAATCACGTATTCGGGTTGCAGGTCTTAAACTCGCGTACCATGCTTTATGAGGACCTTTACGGCGATGTGATTGCAGAAAATATTCAGGAACCGATCTGGCCGGTATCAATTGTTGGAAACTGGCGTGGAAACTTTTTTGATGGAAAATTAGAAACCATTTATAGCTTGAGTTATGGCAATGAAGTTAAAAATAGAGGGACCTATTTTTTTACCTTAGGTCACAAATACCAAAACCATAATCTGACCATTATGTATGACTTTCATTACAGCTACGAACAGGTCGATACAAAAGGCATTATGACCAATCTTCTCGCTGACGGTACGTTGGCTGAGAATGTGATGTATATTGAGAACTGGTTAAGAGCAGAATATCGCTTCAGCCCAAAATTCAAAGGTTTATTAACACTTATGACCAGCAGTGGCTATGATGACGTAAATTTGCAAAATGACCACTTGAGAACGAGCTATGGAATGATCCCTACCCTTTATTACAGTCCATTTAAAAACATTGATATTCGGTTTTTCTTAGCTTATCTCGGCAGGTATTATGATTATTCAAGTTATGCCAGGGAAACACTTGGCGCATCTAATTATAACAGAAATGAACTTAGAGTTGGCGTTATTGCTCCACTATTATTACTGTAATAAGATCAGCATTAAATTTAATAAGCCTTCAGAAATTATAATGAATCCCCGCACAGACCCAAGCCTGTATTAAGTCACTGCACGAATATGCCACTTCCTTCCAATTAAAAAGCTTGAATATCCTTTTAAATATTGAATGATTTCAAAATATTTGATTAAACAAACGTTAATAAATTTTAAATAAATTATCTTTACAAAATATTTTATCGATAATACACATAGTTTTATCGATAAAAGATAAAAAATATAGCTGTACAGGTAGTGTGTTTGTAGGAATACTTCACTATTTCACCATATATATTATCTTTTTCAATCGAAGATTTTAAAGAAAGGAAAAGTTTATACTTCGATTCAGGGATTTTATCCAAACCATTAAAAGTAAATAATCTTAAAGGGGTGAGAGAAAACATACTGATGACATAGCTATGTTAAAGTGTTGCCATTTATTAAATTAAATTTGAAAAAAATTTGCGCTGGCAGTACACTTATCCTATTTTAAAAATTCATTTACCCAAGTCGGTACATTATAATTTCAACCTATATGTCAGAAATATTCCCAGGGAATAACATGTCCAGCCTTTCACTTGAGCAACTCGTAAAAGAATTTCGATTTGTTATTGACCTGATGCCACAAATGGTGTGGGCCACTCAACCAGATGGCTATCATGATTTTTATAATCAACGCTGGTTTGATTTTACCGGCCTCTCCTATGAAGAGACAAAAGATAAAGGTTGGTCCCTTGTGCTTCACCCAGACGACTATGAAAGGACTTGGGAGGTATGGCAAAAATCCCTGGAGACAGGTGCCATCTACGAAATCGAGTATCGCATGAGAAAATTTGATGGTACATATATTTGGTTTCTCGCCCGCGCCCAACCCCTCAAGGATGAAAGCGGTAAAATTATCAAGTGGTTTGGTACCTGCACAGATATTCAGGAGCAAAGAGAAATTCTGGAAGAGCTGGAGCAAACCAAAAAAGAACTTCATATCTCGAACAAAGATTTGAACAATTCTAATAAAGAGTTAAGTCGAATTAATCTGGAACTGGATAACTTCGTATATTCTGCATCGCACGATCTGAAAGCACCATTAAACAATATTGAAGGGCTTGTAGCGCTTCTGGAACCTTCTGAAGAAATTGAACCGAATCAAGATGAAGTACTCCCGTTGATAGGTAAATCTGTAAAGCGTTTTAAAGAGGTTGTTAATGATATGACCTTGATAGCTCAAACAGCTAAAGATAACAATAGCATTCCTAATATAGATTTTCAGGTGCTGTTAAGCGAAATTCAAAGTGACCTTAGTCATCTTATCAACTCAACTGGCAGCCTTATAAACCTTGAGTTAGAGATTAAGTATATGCAATATCCAAGAAAGGAAATTAGAAGTATTTTATTTAATCTGATCTCTAATGGAATAAAATACGGGCATCCCAATCGCCCCCCTTTAATTAATGTACGCACTAAACTCACTCCTGAAGAAATTCTTATCGAGGTTGAAGACAATGGCAGTGGGATTGAGGCAGAATACCTTCCGGAATTATTCGACAAATACTTCCGTATCAAATCTAACGTCGAAGGATCGGGATTAGGTTTGTTTATTGTGAAACGGATGGTAGAGCACAGGGGTGGAAGGATAGAGGTGAAAAGTAAAGTAGGAAAGGGTTCTGTTTTTTCGGTATTTCTAAAGCCTCGAAAGTAGCCTAAAGCAAGAAAATGACTGATTGGGGGCTTGCCGTCAGTCTGCCCTTTTTTGCTATTTACACAGTTTATGAGATAGGCCTAAATTTAAAAAAGAACTTCTTCAAAGGAGATATCTTCGCCCGCTAGTATGAACACCTTATTTTTAAGGCTGGAAGTATTAGCCTGAAGCTTTCGATAGTAATCTGCGTACTCATCATCAGGCTCTTTTAAACCGAGAAAAACCAGGTCTGCTTTACGGCTTGATTCGGCAAGAATTTCGGGAAAACTTCTGTCCCCTGCTATAATAAATTCATAGCTGGCATTGGAGCGCATTTTGTCGATCATTTCTACCAGGTTTTGTTCAGCTCTTATTTTGGCAGGTTCGTTAGGCACCACCATTTTGATGGTAAGATTTGCATCTGTCCATTCCACACTTCGTTGCAGCATATGAGCCATCAAGATCATAAGAGCTCCATTTAACTTCAATCCTCCCCACCAGAGATCAATTTTTTCTTTGGGATTCGCGCTGTAATCATCCTCCATATCCAGGATCATCACGTTGCGCTCTGCCCGGAAGAAATAGTTAATCATATCGCAGTAATCGGGTAAATGGCTTTCTACTCTGGTATCTCCGAGTATAATAGTATTGGGGACCAGGCTTCCCAGACCATAATGATCTACCATTGTTTTAGCCCCGATATATGGATTGGCTGCCGGGACTATACGTACCAGGCTGTAAATCCCTTTCTTAGAAAGAAATTCCCTGGTATGCCGCTCCAACTCAATTAGTCTTTTCTTACGAATATCCTTTTTGGTGAGAACGGTTGCTACTGTCATTAAAGCTTTTTGCTGCACAAAACTATTTGCCATAGCTATTAAGTGCCAGCGGCTTAAAGGAGCTCCCGATAGAACCAGGAAATGCGGACGCCAATTTTTGGGATCGGCAACTTCCCCAAGATGCATAATGCTGGAGCGGATAAGGCTTAATCGAATTCCGCGACCAACTCCGCCCCAGGTTTTCTGAAGGTTCCTGCGTCTAATCCAGAAGAAAATGGCAGATACGAATACAGCGGCAATAAAAGTGGCCAGCGGATTAATAAGTATCATAGCACTTATGCAACCGGCTGCACCTAAAAGAGAAAAGAACCAATGAACCTTAAAGCGTGGTCGAAAGGAAGGGGACTTTAAAATATTTTCAACTCCTGCAGAGATATTAAGCACGCCATAAGCTGTAAGAAAGAACATAGTTAACACAGGGGCAATCATGTTTAAATCTCCCAGAAGTACAGCGGTTATTGTAAAGATAAGCGTAAAAAGAGTACCCATTCTGGGAAGGTTTTCTTTCCCGCTGCCCTTGCCTAACCGCGCCATAACAGGCGGTAATACCCCATCGCGAGCAAGCGCCTGCAATACCCGTGGCGCAGCCATAGTGCTACCAAGAGCGCTGGAAAGGGTAGCGCCCCAAACCCCAATTAAAATAGCATCACCCCAAAAGGCGATCCTGCGCATAATCATTGGGTCTTCTATCAGGCTAAGAGCATCTGCACGTGTAGCAAGGATAACAGGTAATCCCATATAGACTATATAACCAACACCTACCGCCAGGAAAGTACCCTTAGGTATCGATTTACCAGGATCTTTTAAGTCACCGGACATGTTAACCCCTACGTCAATACCCGTTACTGCAGGAAAGAAAACTGCAAAAACTACCCAGAACGGAACTGAATTTTCTGGAGATGCGCCCCATAACTCTATTTCCGTAGATTCTATGGGGTTGCCAAAAATCAAGGAAATCAAGGAAATACCAATTGCGATAAGAATGAAATATTGCACCCTGCTGGCGGCCTTGGCCGATACTAAAGCTACCCCGGAGACAAAAAGAATAGCAGTTACTGCTATCAGTTTTTCATTTAACTGAGGAAATACCTGAACGATACTTTCAGCAAAACCTACGGTGTACATGGAAACAGACAGGGCCTGGGCCAGGTACAACGAAATGCCAACAGCGCCGCCGCTCTCAATCCCAAGGGAACGGCTTATCATATAATAAGCTCCTCCTATCTTTACCTGTTGATCTGTGGCTATAGCCGCAAGGGAAAGTGAGGTGAGGAAAGTGATGGAGGTAGCCAGGGTGACAATAATAAGGCTTCCCATTAAGCCTACATTACCTACCACCCAGCCAAACCGGAGATACATGATTACTCCGAGTATGGTGAGAATAGATGGCGTAAATACACCCGCAAAAGTACTGAGTCCAGAAGCCTTTACCGGGCTTACCTTCTTTTTATTTTTGTTTTCCAAATAATAGTGAAATAGCCTGCTTCAAGATAGAAAAGGATTTTTAGAGACAAAACAAAAAAGGGAATAAATTACTTGGTGATTTAAAATTTTAGTGACGTAAACTGCCGTTTAATCTTGGATTATATATCAAGCAACTTTGAGATTCATTCTTCTTTTTTCTTTAACAACTCGGTATAATCTTATGTTAATCAATTGATATTAGGCTGCTTATTTTTTAAATTGAAGGTGATTAATAACCAAAAAAATAAAATTATGAGTATTGTAAAAGTAATTGAGGTTATCGCAACTTCAGAAAAAAGTTTTGATGACGCAGTTAAAAATGCGCTTATAGAAGCAAGTAAATCTGTAAAAAATATCAAATCTATTTATGTGAAAGACATGAATGCGAAAGTCAATGACAACCAAATAATCAGTTATGGGATAAACGCAAAAGTGTCGTTCACCATTTCCAAATAAGATTAGGTATATAGAAATTATTTAAAAAGGAAGATAAATGCAATAAAATTTGTCTTCCTTTTTTTATTACTGCTTTAGGGTGAAAAATTGCCTGTTTCGAAATTAATAACCGCAACTTATGACCAAAAATAAAAAAGACAGTACCCGTGAGGAAAACCAGGAATGGATAGATTCGCTTACTTGGATCATTGAGAATAAATCAATTGAGAGAGCAGAAGAATTACTTCATATTTTACAGGAAGAAGCTAAAAAGCATGATATTGAACTTCCTGAATCGCTTATTACGCCTTATGAAAATACGATTTCAAAAGATAAGGAGAAAGAATATCCCGGCGATTTAGAGCTGGAAGAGAAACTCCTGGCTTATATCAGGTGGAACGCTATGGCTATGGTGGTTAAGGCAAATAAGGCAGATCCCGGTATTGGAGGTCATATTTCTACTTACGCCTCTATCGCCCAGCTATGGGAAGTAGGTTTTCATCATTTCTTTAAAATTGATGAAAATAAGGTGGCAGATCAGGTTTATTTCCAGGGCCACGCTTCACCGGGTATATACGCCAGGGCTTATTTAGAGGGCCGACTAACTAAAAAGAACCTGGAAGAATTTCGTCACGAAATACAATCTGAAAAAGGTCTTAGTTCCTATCCTCACCCACATTTAATGCCAGATTTTTGGAGCAATCCCACGGTCTCTATGGGCTTGGGCCCTATCCAGGCTATTTACCGGGCCCGTTTTAATAAATACCTCTATAATCGAGAACTTATTGATGAAGATAACAGCAAAGTCTGGGCATTTATAGGAGATGGAGAGATGGACGAAGTTGAAGCCCGTGGAGCAATTAATATCGCTTCCAGGGATAAACTGGACAACCTGATTTTTGTAATAGATTGCAATTTACAGCGATTAGATGGTCCCGTTCGGGGTAATGCGAAGATTATTCAGGAATTAGAAGGATTGTTTAAAGGCGCCGGATGGAATGTGATTAAAGTACTCTGGGGTAAAGAATGGGACAAGCTTATCGAGGAAGATAGCAGCGGAAAACTCCGTAAGAAATTAAATAAACTCACCGATGGCCAGCTTCAAAAATACGCTTATAGCGGTGGGGAATTTCTTCGGAAGGATCTATTTGAAAGTGATGAAGATCTAAAAAAACTGGTGGAAGACTATTCAGATGAAGAGCTGAAAAATTTTAAACGCGGGGGCCACGATTCAGAAAAAATTTATAGCGCCTATAAAGTTGCAACAGAAACTAAAGAAAAGCCTAGCATAATCCTGGCCCAAACAATTAAAGGTTACGGTCAGGGTAGTGCTGGTGAGGCCAGTAATGTCTCTCACAAAACCAAAGAGTTTGAGGAGGATCAACTCAAATATTTCAGGGATTTTTTCAAGATCTCAATTTCGGATAAAGACCTGAAGAAAATTCCGTTCCTCAAACCAGAAAAAGATAGTGAAGAATTAAAATACCTTCAGAAAAAAAGGGAAGATTTGGGTGGTTACATTCCGCAGCGAAGTGATAAAAGTTCAGCTTTAAAAGCTCCGGATTCAAAGATATTCGAGAACTTTTTAAAGGGCTCCGGTAAAGATGAGGTTGCTACGACAATGGCTATGGTTCAGATTCTGGGGAAATTGATGAAGGATAAAAATCTGGGTGAACTAATAGTCCCAATTATTCCTGATGAATCCCGGACTTTTGGAATGGAGTCCCTTTTTAGACAGGCAGGTATTTATGCCCCGCATGGTCAAAAATATGATCCCGTAGATGAGGAAAGTTTACTTTACTATAAAGAGGCTAAAAACGGCGCTATTATGGAAGAAGGGATTACGGAATCTGGTTGTATGGCTGAATTTATTGCTGCAGGTACTACTTATCTTACTCACGGCATTAATACCATTCCGTTTTACTTTTTCTACTCCATGTTTGGTTTTCAAAGAACCGGGGATTTAATGTGGGCCGCTGCAGATGCCGGTGCAAAAGGTTTTTTAATGGGCGGTATTTCAGGAAGGACCAGTATTCCGGGAGAAGGATTGCAGCATCAGGATGGGCAAAGTCATTTATACGCCCTGGCATTTCCTAATTTGAGGGCTTACGATCCCGCTTTTGCTTATGAATTGGCGGTAATTGTAGAAGAAGGAATTAAAAAAATGTACATAGATAAGGAGGATATTTTTTACTATGTCACGATTAGTAACGATACTTATCCTATGCCTGAAATGTCTACAGATTTAGATAAAGAAGCAATTCTTAAGGGGCTTTATAAATTTAAAAAATCCAAATCACGTAAAAGAACCAGAAAAGCTCATTTATTTGGTAGTGGCGCTATTATGAATGAGGTGCTGGAAGCTGCGGCAATACTGGAGGAAAAGTTTGATGTGGGTACCGATATTTGGAGTATTACCAGCTATAAGGCTTTATATGACAATGTTATTGATACCGAACGCGACAATCGATTAAAAGGCCAGGTGAACAAGGAGCAAAATTATATTGAGCAGCAGTTAGAAGGTGAAAAAGGGTCTTTTGTGGCTGCCTCAGATTACGTTAAAGCCCTTCCCGAAAGCCTGGCTGCTTATTTTCCTGATGAGCTTATTAGTTTGGGAACCGATGGTTTTGGTAGAAGCGATAACAGGAAAGCACTTCGGGGGTTTTTTGAAGTCAATGCAGCGCATATTGCTTATGCAGCGCTTTACGGACTGGCTAAACAGGAACAAATTAGCCTGGACGAATTAAAAAAGGCTGCTAAAAAATTAAAAATAGATCCACAAAAAACCAATCCAAGAACGGCGTAAAAATCTAATTATGGCAAAAGAAATAAAAATACCACAAATATCAGAAGGCGTAGATACCGCAACTGTTTCTGAAATCCTTGTTTCCAAAGGTGATAAAATCAAAGAAGATCAGGGGGTAATTGCAGTAGAAACCGATAAGGCTTCAACCGAAATTCCTTCTAATTTCGCCGGAACGGTTAAAGAAATAAAGGTGAGTGAAGGGGATGAGGTAAGTGTAGGAGATGTTATTATCATTCTTGAAGAATCCGATGATGATTCAGCCGACGAAAAAGAGAAAAAAGAAGCTTCGGAAGAAAAAGAAAACCGGGGAAAAGAGGAAAAGCAGGAAAAAACTTCAGAAAAAAAAGAGAAAAAGGGAACAAAAGATAAAAAGAAGAAAGAGACTTCAGAAGAGAAAAAAGAGGAAGACGAAAGCGAGGAAAAGTCCGGTACGGAGGAAGATGAAAAGACTGAAGAGAATAAAAAGGCATCTGAGAAATCTAAAAAAGATGAGACTGAAGACAAACAATCTTCAAAGGAAGTCTATGCATCTCCGGGAGTACGCCGCCTGGCCCGTGAACTGGTAGTGAATATCCAGGAAATAGAAGGCAGCGGGGATAGCGGTAGGATAACCGAAAAAGATGTAAAAAACCATAAAGAAGGTGGCGGAGAAAAATCTGTTGCCAGGCAACTAGAACTACCCGATTTTACCAAATGGGGTGCAGTAGAAACAAAACCCTTAAATAATATTAAAAAAATTACTGCCAAAAATGTGCTGGAGTCCTGGCAATCTATACCCCACGTTTTTCAATTTGGGGAGGCAGATATTTCGGGAATTGAAAACTATATAGAGGATCACAAAGAGAAGGTTGAAAAAGCGGGGGGAAAGCTTACGCTTACGGCTATACTTACCAAGGTGGTAGCTACGGCCCTGCATAAGTTTCCAATGTTTAACGCCAGTATAGATATGGATAAGGAAGAAATGATCCTTAAAAAATATGTGAATATCAATATTGCGGTGGCTACAGATAAAGGCCTGCTGGTGCCTGTAATAAAAAATGCCGATCAAAAAAGTATCAAAGAACTATCGGTAGAAATCTCAGAAATAGCTCAAAAAGCACGGGATCAAAAACTTTCAAAAGAAGACATGGAAGGGGGGAATTTTTCTATTTCTAACTTAGGTGGTATTGGAGGCACCAATTTCACCCCCATAGTTTATCATCCGCAGGTTGCGATCCTGGGTGTTTCCCGGGCAAGTATAAAACCTGTTTATATAGAGGATAATTTTGAACCTCGCAGCATACTTCCGCTTAGTTTGTCTTATGATCATCGTCTAATTGACGGGGCAGATGGCGCATCTTTTATGAATTGGATGGTTAAAGCCCTGGAAGATCCATATGAAGCATTATTGGGGTAATCTTAAAAATATAAGAAACGATGGCAAAAAATGATAAAAAAGAACTGGTGATTATTGGTGCCGGGCCCGGAGGATATGCCGCAGCTTTTCACGCAGCAGATCTGGGAATAAAAGTAACACTGATTGATCCAGAAGTTAATCCCGGTGGGGTTTGCCTTTACCGGGGCTGTATTCCTTCCAAGGCGCTTTTGCATTTAGCCAAAACCAAAGAAGAGGCTATGAAGGCTTCTGAATGGGGATTGAAATTTGAGGAACCTAAAATAGATCGTAAAAAGATTGCCGACTGGAAGAAAAATGTGGTGAGGAAGCTTACTGAAGGCTTAGGCCAATTAAGCAAATCCAGAAAAATAGAGTATGTGCAGGGTAAGGCCAAATTTACCGGTAAGAATGAACTGGAAGTAAGGCCTAAAAAAGGAAAAAAAATCAGTTTAAATTTTGAAAAAGCGATTATCGCTACGGGTTCTTCTGCAATGGATTTACCGGATATTGAGATAGACCATAAGAAAATCTGGGATGCTACCGATGCTTTGGAACTTAAGGAAATACCCAAAAAGATGCTGGTGATTGGTGGCGGTTATATTGGCCTGGAACTGGGCAGTGTTTATGCCGCTTTGGGAACCAAAGTTTCGGTAGCTGAAATGACTCCTGGATTTCTCCCGGGAACAGATCCTGATTTGATAAAAGTCTTTGAAAAAAATCCGCCCTTTAAAAATGTTTTTCTTGAAACTAAAGTAGAAAAAGTAAAAATAACTAAAAAGGGCGTGAAGGTTACTTTAAAAGGAAAAGAAGAGGAACAAAGCAAAAAATTTGATTGTGTTTTAGTGGCTGTGGGGAGAAAGCCAAACACTCAAAATCTAGGCCTGGATAAACTTGGAGTTTCACCTAATGAAAACGGATTTATAGAAGTAGATGCTAAACGCAGAACAAAACTGGAGCATATTTTTGCCATTGGCGATATTACCGGGGAGCCTATGTTAGCGCATAAAGCAAGTCACGAAGGTAGAATTGCTGCAGAAGTAATTACCGGTAAGAAAGGAGCTGCTTACGATCCTAAGGTGATTCCGGCTGTTGTTTTTACCAATCCTGAACTCGCGTGGTGTGGACTAACCGAAAATGAAGCAAAAGAAAAAGACAGGAAGGTTAAAATAGTAAAATTTCCCTGGGCGGCTTCGGGAAGGGCAGCTGCCATTGGAGAAGATAAGGGATTCACCAAGCTTCTAATAGACCCTGAATCTGAAGTGATTTTAGGAGGTGCCGTAGCCGGAAAAAATGCGGGTAGTTTAATTCCTGAGATCGCTTTGGCTATTGAAATGGGAAGTACCGCCAGTGATTTGTCGCTTACTATCCATCCGCACCCTACGCTTTCAGAAACTATAATGGAAAGTGCCGAGCTATTTTATGGTGGAGCTACGCATTTTAAAAAGTCTTAAGAGTGTTATTTTTTCGGCTCCTTGCAGGATAGCAATAGACCTGAAGCAAGAAAGGATAATAAAAAATTGACTTTGATTTTCTGCAATTGTTGTGTTTTTGTTTCCATGTCAATATCGGTTTAGTTAATTAAAATTGATTTTACTTTTGTAAGGAGTTGACCCCTGGGTTTCTCCATATCCTTCCTCGGTGCAGGCTTCAGGAATAGGATCTCTATTTCTGAAATGGGCCACATTCAGGTTTTCTTCCATCCACTCCTGATCTCCCATTCCGATGACGCTATAGGAAGTGTTTTCCATATCCTGTGAATATGTGATGAATACATAAACGAACGGAATCATAACAGCAATAATGAAAATATCTTCTAAAATTAATTTTTAGTAGTTATCGGAATTGATATATAAGTGCGGGAAAATGGACCCGGCCTTAGTTACCTAAAAGAGATAAAAGAGTAGGGATTGAAATTATACGTCAAGAATATTTTATCTGATAAACCGAAGATTAGATAGTTGAATAAATTTCACAGGATGGGCACAAATATTCATTGGATTTAGTAAAATCTACTATAGCAATTAACAAACAAAAAGACCATCAACACTTGCTGATGATCTTTTTGTAAAGATTTACATTCCTATTACATGGATGACGGCACTGTAAACACCTTAAGCATTCCCTTGCTCATTGGGTCCGGAACTTCTGCGATAAAGGCATAGGTGCCCGGTTTTAAATGAGCAGCAAAATATCCCACATTGGAATTTGGAATTTCATCCAATACCGGCAAATCCTGCATTCCTCCCAGGAATTCAACTCCTTCTGGTGCGGGAGTTTTAAAAGCATTGGGATCTGACCAGTTCATCCAGCTGTTCAGCTCATCAAGATTCGCATTTTCATCCAGCCTCACCAGGTGGATATCATGCCCCAGAAAATGACTGTAAACCGTCTGGTCTTCAAAAAAGGCTTTTATCAGGTGTTTTCCCGGACGTACCTTCTTATCAAACTGGATCCCGGCTTCTGAAGAGATCCTCACCTCCATAGTAGGTTTTGGTTCTTTGTTTCCACTATCGTCCTCAGTAACCTCTATTTGGGCTATCATCTCCCAGGTGTGAAATCTTCCTTCGGAATCCTTTACATAACATTCCAGAACATACGTTCCCGGTTCCAGGTAAACTGTAATCTCAGAGATTTGATTAGGTGATAACAATCCAGTACCTCCTGAATAAATTATTTCCCCACTCCAGGCCGGCAATTTGCCAAAAGCTTCCAAAGCGGAATCCCAATCCCCCAGAGCTATAAAATCCATTCCCTCCTGGAAAACAGGAACAATTTCTTCTTTACTGTCTTCTACCGTTTTACCTTCAGGTAGTTTGTCTATTAGAACAAAATGGGGATTATGACTCCTGTTATCATATCTAAAGGTGGTCCATCCAGAAGGAATAGTTGATTGCACTTCGATGTTCATATGAGTGGTTACCACATCTACTACATTATGGTTCTTCTTAACCCCCAGATCGGCTGTGTTTATTTCCTCCTGGAGAACCGGTTCGGCCTCACAGCTAAATATCAATGCAAGGCAGAAAAGCCACACCACATTTTTTATTGATCTAATTGGTAATTGAGTTGAATTTTTCATAATAATTATAATTATTGGTTAATAAAATGCTTTTAAATCTTGGAGTTCAGCTGCTTTGGAATATCATTTTACAGCAAACCCCGGTCTTAATCTTTTCCTCCACCTATTCTCCCATTTTCATCCTGGGATACAGTAAAAGTTTTAAGCATATTCTTTGATCTCGGGTTCGGTACTTCGGCTACCCAGGCATAATTTCCTGGTTTTAAATTGACAGTTATATAAGCGGTATTTCCCTCCGGCATCTCCTGGGTACCACCTAAAAATTTGACCGGTGCGGGGGTATTCAATCCATCAGGGTCAGCCCAGTTCATCCAGGAGGCCAGCTCGTTCAGATCTGTGTCCTTTTCTAATTTCACCAGGTTTACATCGTGCCCCAGGAAATGTTCATGCGGTTCCTGATCTTTAAATTGCACTGCTATAGTGTGGAGACCGGCCTTTGGCGCCTCATGCATTTCAATACCTCCTTCCCGCGAAATTGCCATATTAAGCGTCGAAACTGGTGGAGTTTCGTAAGAAGAATCTTTCTTCACGTCAAGTTGTTTTGACATGGGATGAAATTTTCCTCCGGTCTTTACATAACACTCGATCACGTAGGTACCCGGTTCCACATAAACCGTGGTCTGTGCAGTTTCGCCTGGAGAGACCAGGCCAACCCCACCGGAGTAAATAATATCAAAGGTCCAGACAGGTAACCTGTCAAATTCTGCAAAACCCTCCTCAGACTTACCGGAGTTTATCAAATCCATGGCATCAATAAATACAGGTGGAATTTTTTCAAAATCCGCATAGGTGATCTGCTTTCCTTTATAAACGGGTAATTTATCGATTAGCATGAAATGAGTAAGTTGAGATTCATTACTATACCGGAAGGTTGTCCAGCCGGAGGGAATTTCATCAGGAAGGATAAAATTCATTCCTGTTGTTTTTACCTCCACAAGATTACCAAAAACCGGTAATGTAACATGCTCTACCACTACTCTTTCCTCAATATCCATTTGATGGGAAAAATCAGACTTTTCTCCGTTCTTACAGGAGACCAGGGATCCGATTAGTAATAGTGGGATCCACAGGAAAATCATGATTCGGAATTTGCTTTGTTGTGTTTTCATTTTTTTAAATTTTAAGGTTGTTTGTTTTGTTTTCCTCTTTTTCAGAAAAATCTATTGTACTGATTCTCTAATTTTTAGTAAATCTATCGGAGTTTCTTTGTTAGGTCCGTTTTATGTCTTAGATTAGAATCTAAGGGATGTAAAAAGGAGGATCATGACACAGTTATATGTATTAGGACCGGCAGAAATAAGAAATTCAGAAGGAGAATTGGAGCATTCTTTTCTTGCCGGTCCCAAGCGACTGGCCTTACTTACTTATTTGTTGCTTAACAGGCCTCGCGGCTTTCATCGCCGGGATAGCCTCCTTCTCTTGTTCTGGCCCTATCAGGATCAAAAAAGCGCCAGAAACTCCCTTAGTAATATGCTGTATCATATTCGGAAAACCCTGGGAAAAGAGGCTATCGAGAACCGCGGATCTGAGGAGATCACCATTAATGTTGAAACATTTTGGAGTGATGCCCTGGCTTTTGAGCAAGCGATCGAGGAAAAAAAGCCTGCAGAGGCCCTCAAGCTTTACCGCAGCGATCTCTTAAAGGGTTTTCATGTAAGCGATATCTCTCCTGAATTTGATCAGTGGCTGGAGCAGGAAAGAAACAGATTCCATAGCATTGCCACAAATGCCGGTCTTGATCTAGCCGGGAAAGCCGTTTCCAGAAAAGAACATCGAAATGTAAAGCGCTGGGCACAAATGGCAGCCGAATTAAATCCTTTGTCAGAAGATATTCAGTTGCGGGTCATCAGCCTGTTGGATAAAGCTGGGGAACCGGCTGCTGCCCTGGAGACCTACAATACCTACACAGAACTGATAAAAAAAGAATTTGAGGAAGAGCCCGGTAAGGAGTTAAAAGCACTGGTTGAAAAAATTAAGACCCGAAGAAGACATATACCAGAACGTGCAGGCAGCAGAGAACAGCCAGGCAAGGATCTGTATCAGTTTTCCATTGCTGTATTGCCCTTCGAAACTTTGGGCTCTGAAAAAGCTTCAGCCTTTACAGATGCCATTCATGGGGATATACTTACCAGGCTCTCGCAGGTTTCCGATCTTTTCGTGATCTCCAGAACATCTGTTCAAAGCTTTAGAAGTACGAGAAAATTACTACCGGATATTGCGAGGGAATTAAACGTAGGCTGGATCTTAACAGGTGAAGTACAGGAAATTGACAAACATGTAAAAGTAAGTGTAAGACTGGTGAAATCCCAGGAAGACCGGCAGGTGTGGGCCGAGATCTATCAAAGAAAATTAACTGCAGGAGAGCTGTTCGATATCCAGGCAGAGATCACCCGAAAGATCAGCGAATCACTGAAGATGCAATTAACCCGCAAGGAACGAACTGCGATAAGACAAATTCCTACTGAAGATCTTGAAGCTTTTCGTCTTCACGCCTATGGCCGATGGAACCTGGACCAGCGTACCGAAAAAGCAATGAGAATGGCCGAAAAATATTTCAGGCAGGCTATCTCTCATGATCCAAATTACGCCCAGGCCTGGATGGGACTGGCAGACGCTCTTAGCCTTCGACATGATTATGGGCATGAAAAGGATGGTCAAAATATACTTTCAGAAGCCCGAAAAGCTGCTCATCGAGCTCTGGAACTAGATCCGGAAATGGCTGAAGCTTATGCCTCGCTCGGACTGTACTATACCACTATAAGAGATGCAAAATCTGCTGTTTACAACCTGAACAAAGCTGTAGAATTACGACCGGGTCATGCCGAGGCTCATGCCTGGTTAAGCTGGATCTTCTCATTGACAGGGAATCCTGAAGAAGCCCTCGAAAATGCATTGAAGGCGGTTAAAGTAAATCCGCTGTCCCAGGAAGCCATCAGTAATTTATCCCTGTCATGGCTCATTAACGGTGAGTATACTAAATCTGTTCATGAAGCCGAACGTTTACTGCAAATCCAGCCTGACTTCACCTCAGCTCAGTTCCAGGAAGGCCTGGCTCTTTATCATCTGGAAATGTACAGGGAAGCCGATAAGGTCCTGAAAGATTTGTTGGTGCCCTGGGCCGGTAACGGACCTCTCGCAACCAGAATTTTAAGCTGCATCAGATCCGGAGAATATCAGAAAGCTGAAAGACTTTCAGAAGGCATCAAAAAAGATGAATTTGCACGCGGACTTATACACGCGACCAATGGAGAGCCGGACCTGGCTCTTGAAAAATTCGAAAAAATTGAACGCTGGAATTATTGGGAAATGCTCTCCATCTACCACCTCTATCCTGACCTTCTCGATCCTGTTCGTGAGAATACGCGTTTTCAGCAAATACTCCAAACAGTAAACAGCAACTGGGGACTAACAGATCATAAGGAACTGGCGAAAATAAAAAAGAAAGGTACCTCTGAAACCGTTCCGAAACCCGGAAAGCAACAAACAGGAATAGAAAGTGGATCGTACAATGCTATAGCAATACTTCCCTTTAAAGACCTCGATTCCCCGGAACCCCGGTTTACAGATGGAATTCACGGGGATATTTTAGCTTCTCTTTCCCGAATAAAGGATCTGCCGGTTATTTCCCGCACTTCTGTTTGCCAATATGATAGAACAGGAAAAAAACCGGGAAAGATAGGAGAAGAACTACAGGTATCTTATTTACTGGAAGGTGAAGTAAAGCAGACCAGTGAGGACATACATTTAAACTTATATCTCACTAAAACTGCGAACGGTTCCAAAGTCTGGAAAAAAAACTACCACCGGAAATTGTCAGCTGAAAATATCTTTCTTATCGAAGAGGAGGTTACAAAGGATTTACTTGAGGTTTTAAAGGTCCAGCTATCCGGTAAAGAAAAAAAGCGGGTGCCCCGTAGTTCCACAACCAACCTTGAAGCTTACCGCTTATATGCCCAGGGCCGAAGTTGCCTGGGCCAACGAACAGAAACCGGTATTTACCAGGGGTTGGATTGTTTCCAGGGTTCCATAGAACTGGACCCCGGTTACGCCCTTGCCTGGTCCGGACTTGCTGATGCCATTTCGCTTCTTCAGTTTTACGGTTTTCCTATACCCAGGAACAGTCCTGACCCTATTGAAGCAGCCACCCGTGCAGTAGAACTTCATAAGAATCTTAGCGAGGCCCATACCTCTCTTGGTATTTTTTATTCAATTAATCAGCAAGGTTCTGCTGCTCTCCGGGAACTTGAGATTGCGGTAGATCTTTCGCCGGGATATGCAGAAGCTTTAATCTGGCTGGGGTGGGTAAACCTCGTACTTGGCAGGCCGAAAAAAGCACTGGAACCTGCCAAACGGGCCGTAAGATTAAATCCCTTATCACCGGCTTTCCGGGTCTTTCTTTCAGATATCTATCTTGGGAACAAATTACAGAAGGAAGCTTTGACCGAAGCAAGGAGAGCACGTGAGATAAATCCTGAATACGGCCTTGCTCATTATATGGAAGGCCTGGTTCTTTACCATACCGGCAATTTTGAAGAAGCAGTTTTCGCTTTTGAGAAGACCTTATCCATCATTCCATCCAGGGGAACCCCTAACCGTTCTGAGGTAAATACCGCACTGGCTTTCACCTATCATACTTTAGGTAATAAAAATTGGGGGCGGGAATTAAAGAACGAGATCTACGGGAGAATAGATCCTTTTCCTCTTGCCATGCTCCAGACCCTGTTTGGGCAAGTAGATGAGGCTTTTAAAACATTTGAACGGGTACAGGACTGGTCATCTTTTTCTACGGAAACGATTCGTTATTTTTTTCCTGAAGCTCTATCACCTCTTCGGAAAGACAAACGTTACAAAGATCTTATCACGCAGGTAAATAAAGCCTGGGGATTAACAGAAGTTGAAAGTCTTTTATAAGCAGTAGCGATATTTGATTTATAGGATCAATTTTTAGGCTCAATATTTTGGTTCATCCTGAATAAATTTTCAGGATCCCATTTTTTCTTAATTCGGACCATCCTCTCATAATTTATTCCGTAAGCAGCTTTTATCCGATCTTTCTCGTCGTGGCTTAGCAAATTTACATAAACTCCGCCTAAGGTTTCCTTTTCCAATGCTTTGTGAAAGGTTTTTGCCCAGTGTATATTTTGGTTGTCATCTTCGGGATTCTCCCAGCCGGGGAAAATATGCAGCGAATAAGCCGCTTCCCGATGGGGAAAAGCTGTGGCAGAGGAATCTTTTTTATTTACTTCTCCTCCCATGGGCTCTAAATAAGCGGTGGTAAAAGGACCTGGCAACGGATCGGTGAATTCCTGCAAAATATCAATCGTGCTGTCATTAAGTTCCTTTAAATAATGGGCTTTGGTGTACCATCTTAAACCCTTTGGCATGCCGGGATCAAAAGATTTCTGAATTTCGGTATAGGGAACAGGCTGAAACACTTTAACAAAAGGATCACCAAATTCCTCCAGGGGTTTAAAGGCAGTCTCTCCTTCTTTAATATTGCCCGCATAACAACCGATAAGCGCACAGGTGGTTTTTCCATGATATTCTTCCGGAAAAGGTTCCACGGGAGGAGTATTCAGGAAAAAGGCATAACACTGGATCTCCTCGGGCGCGCTTTTCATAAACTCCCGGTAAAACTGGAGAATTTCTTTGCTGTGTTCATATGGAAAATAAGCCTGGAAAGAAAGTACTTTCGGACCCACGTTGTGCAGCTGAAATATAAAAGAAGTAACTACGCCAAAATTTCCGCCACCTCCGCGAATTGCCCAGAAAAGATCTTCGTTTTCCCCTTTCCCTGCAGTAATCAAATTACCATCTGCAGTTATAATTTCCACCGATAGCAGGTTATCCAGTGTTAATCCATGCTTACGCAGTAAATAGCCTGATCCTCCACCTAATGTGGACCCGCCTATTCCTACCGATGAAACTGTTGCGGTTGTAGTAGCAAGCCCGTGTTCCTGTGCCACGGCATCAAATTGACCCAAAGTAGCACCTCCTTCAACACGGGCTGTTTTTTTCTCAGGATCCACTTCAACCTTGTTCATTAGAGAAAGATCTATGACCAAACCATCATTACAAACTGAATTCCCGGCATAATCATGACCACCGCCTCTTACAGATAAAACCAGCTTGTGCTCTCTGGCAAAGTTCACCGCAGCGATCACTTCTGAGGGTTTCCTGCAGCGTACGATCCCTGCCGGATGTTTGTCATACAAACCATTCCAAACCCGGCGCCCTTCATCATATGCGTCATCTCCAGGAAGTATTAGTTGTCCCTCCAATTCTTTTGCAAATTTTTCAACGATGGTTTTGTTAGTCATGGTTTTTAGTTTTAGTTATTATGAATATTAACAGTCCGTTATTTTAGAAGCTTTGGCTTTTTAAACTATAATTTAATGATTTTTTAATAAAATTTAAAATTGGCAAATGAAAAGCCGGACGTAATGAGAATTTACCCTGAACTGCATATCCCCCCCTTATACTTGTTTTACTTTATATTGATCCAAATTACAATACTATTTCCACAGATACCAGAAGTAGCGATGTGTTTGAAAATGATCAATTTTTTTGTTACGGGCATCTTTGATCGCGAACAAAAGTAAACCTACTAAATTGGTGGTTTAAACGGCTCTTGCATTTACCGCGGAAACTTTAGGGGATAAAAAACAGGGATTTCTGCTAAAGGGGCAGAGATTTAAAAGTATAGCTCCCACTGAAAATGCTTTATGCGCTTGAAGGGAAGGTTAATGAAGCTTTTTAAATTTTTGAGCGTGTACAGACCTGGCCCTCCTTTTCAGTATAAATTTTGCATTATTGCTATATTGCTTTTAAGGAATGACGGGCGTTATGGGGAACTTATTACCAAAATTGATATGGCTTGGGGATTACCGGTTAATGGAAAGCTTTTTCTTATAAAATTAAAGACTCAGTGTAGCGCTAAATCTATTCTCTAATAGTGAGATTTCATCTTTCTATTTCGGAGCTGTAGACAAAACTAACCTGCTGATAAATCATGTTTTGTGGTCTTTCTTTCGGGAAAATTGACTTTTTGATTCTTTAATACAAGAACTGGCCTTCAGATTTTATGTACCTTTCCCTCACCACCGACAGGCTTTTCAAAAGTATTATGCCAATTTATTAATACTATTTAAAATCAACAGCTTATTGATAAGCTGATGTTTTTGTTGAACTACTCCTGATATTTATAAAAAAAGGGTCAACTTTTTAAAGTCAAACCCTTTCTTAGTTTTAATTATTTCCAGAGATAAACAACTATATTTACACCTCTTCTGTTTCTTTAACAACTTTTTCTTCATTTTCAGCCGATTCAAGAACATTAAATTTCTCTAATTGCTCTTCTTCTCCAGTAAAATAAGGGAATACATCCAGAATTGGAGACTCCGTAATAGATGGGATACTGTAATCGCCCATGGTTTCTTCCATCGCCTGGGTGGTATTTTCAAAAGCTTCCTTTACATCATTGGCCTGTACAAGCAAATAAATATTGGTTTTCTTCTCTTTTCCGCTTTCTTCATCTAAAGCCACCAGGGAAACCTTTGATTTAAACCAGCGATCAGAATTTTCAAAAGGATGAACCTCTGAGAAATTAGCAACCTTTATATTCATAATCCTGAAATCCTCGCTGGTATAAGCAGTCATTTCTTCGCTAATCCTCGCTTCTGCCTCTGTATAAGATACTGCATCCAGGAGATAGGTATCTGTAGTCATTTTTTGCTCTCCTGTTTCGTGTGTTTTTTTGTATTTCACCTTACATTCAAACCAAGTTGCGCTCATATCTTTATATTTTAAGGATCCAAAAATATGATTTATAACAGGCCTTTAAGACAAAATTTTTAATAGATATTCACAAATTTTCTCTCATTTTTATAAAGTATTATATGTCAATAATCAGGAAAGAAATAGGGTGAAATTTTCAACTGAAAAATACTTAGGATTCAAATAAAAAATAATTTATAAAGCTTTTCTTTTACTATCTTTATCGGGTTAATACTAAAATATTTAGAAATTATGCCAAAAGAAAAATCACCTTCGAAGAACTCGGCCAGAAAAGAACCGGTTTTGAGTTTGAAAGAAAAGCGTGCAGCTAAAGCCGCTAAGAAAAAGAACAGAACCTAATATTATATTTTAAAAAGTAAAGAGGCTGTCTGAAAAGGTCCAATTTCGTCACGCTAAACTTGTTTCAGACTTTATCCCGAATTTAATTCGGGATTCTAACATTTTTTTGATTATCGATATCTTAGATTCTGAAACCCGCCTGAACGGAACGGGCAGGTAAATTCAGGATGACGACCTAAAAAACTTTTTAGACAGTCTCTTTAGTCCTTAAACAAAAAACTATCCTTTTTCACTTTCCCGCTTGGCATCTTCAAACTCAATATCTTGATCTACCGATCCCGAAAAAGCTTCTATCCAGGCATTTTTAAAAATATTTAGAACTGTAGTCCAAACCCCAGACTCCACATTATTTAGGTCTCCTTCTAAGGGAACCCTTGTCGCTAAAGTATCGGTACCCTGGTTTTTGAGTACGAACTTAAAGAAACCTACAAAACCTTCCCATAATTTTTTGAAGAAGCCACCGTCATCATCTTTTGAAATAAGTTTCGTATTGATCAACATTGGTTTTATGTAACCTTTCAGGAATCCGTCGGCTATAGCAACTTCGCTGTATAATTCAAAGGTTCCGCTTTCAAAATCGACTCCGGCATATCTTCTGGTAAGATCGTTTAATGCGGTTGCTTCGGCTTTTTCCAGGCTAAATTCCATATCTATATCAGGAATTTGCTTCAGTAAATTTAAATTCCCGTGCATTTCTACATCTCCGCCACCCATAGAAACTGCGTTAGCCCATAGATGGGAGGGCAGTTCTTTTTCAGTATCTACAACATTACTCAGGTTATGAGCTTCCAGGCTAATTTTTTCTAGGAACAAGCTTATTTGGGGATCGGCCGATACTTCAACAAAATTGGCAGTACCATTGTGTACCACAAAGTGATTGATATCTATGGGTACTAAACTGGTAAGTGCATCTGTCCAGTCTTCTACATCTGCTTCGTTTGCTTTTTCCTGATTTTCAAAAATATAATTGAATTTTGGATCCTGCATTTCAATTTCACTAACAATTTTGCCTTTTAGTAAGGAAGGCCAGTCAATAGAAATATCTGAAGATGGAAAGTCTAAAAGTGGTTTTTCTCCCTGCGAGTTTTCTTCACGAAGTATCAAACCTTCAATCTGGTAAGCGCCACGCCATAGGGAAATATTAATATCTGAAACACTTCCTTCATAACCGGGAATATTATTCAGGGTTTTATTTACGTAGTTTTCAAGGATGTAGGGTAGGGCAATTCTCCCAATGATTAACAGCGAAACAATAAGAATTGGTAGCACATACCTTTTCTTACGGTACCTTTTTCTTTTCCCATTTTCGCTCATAAGGATTTATTTTAGCTAAAATGAGATTATTAATCAGTATTTTAAGTTAAGGATTATTTAAAAAATGAACACAAGATATTAGGTGACAGAGATTTTATAAGAAGCTTCAAAATCTTTGCCGGCTTCGAGCATTTCCATGCCTTCTTTGTTTTGTAAGTTTTGATCGGCACCTTCAGTATCGGCAATTCCCAACCAGGGTTCTATACATACATAAGGCGCTCCCGGTTTAGCCCAGATTCCTAAATTCTTAAAATCAGGATATTCCACGCTTAATACCGTGCCCGTATTTTTACTTTTTAATGCTACTTTCTTTGAAGGAATATTTTTGAAAATCAGCGCGTCTTTGGCGAAAAGCTCCTTATGTAATCTGATTTTATCTTCATTGTCTAAAATTCCTTCTGTTTTATCACTTACCAACCCGTTTTCGCTTAAAACGTGGGTGCTGAGATCCATTTTTCGGTCGAACTCGAGATAATAATCTTCGTAAACTTCATTTTTACTGATGGGTGCATTAAAAGCCGGATGCCCGCCCAATGAAAAATAAAGAGGCTTTTGATCTAAATTGAGAATCCTATGCTGCACTTCTAGGCTTTTTTCATTCAGAATAAAAGAAATTTCAAACCTGAATTTAAAAGGATAGATAGCTAAAGTTTTCTCTGAATATTCCAGTTGAAAAACCAATGAATTTGGGGTTTTTTCTTTTAACCGAATTTCCTCATTATACCTTATAAAACCATGTTTTGGCATTTTATAGGTTTTGCCTTCAAAAATGAATTCACCATTTTTTAAAACTCCAATTACCGGAAATAAATTCGGTGCCTGGCTTGCCCAAAATTCAGGGTTCCCCTGCCATAAATATTCAACACCGGTTTCCAGGTTTTTAAGGCTGGATAATTCAGCACCAACAGGATTGACCTTTATACTTAAAAATTCGTTCTGTAATTCGTGCATTTTTGACTATTTTTTTCTTCTTCGGTTGGCGTGCTTATCGCCTTTTGTCTGGGGCTTTTTATATTTTTTTGCGATTTCACGTCGGTAAGAACCACCAAGGTTTTCTTTTCTGTTTTTCTCTTTCTTTTCGTGAAATGCAGGACCGGGTGCATCTTCATCTTTATTTTTTCCGGGATTGTTTATTTCAAAAGCTTTTGGTTGCTCTTCCGGAATTAATTCTGAAGAAATGTCAATTTCGGCCGGTAGTTCTTCCTGTGGAACTTCCATTTTCATCAAAGCTTCAATCTTATCGAGAGATTCCATTTCGGCTTCCGTAGTCATTAAAATCGAATTCCCCTCTTTCTCGGCCCTTCCGGTTCGGCCAATTCGGTGCATATAATTTTCTGGATATTTTGGCGTATCAAAATTAATAACGTGGCTTACCGATTCAATATCAAGTCCGCGCGCCATTACATCGGTAGCGACTAAAATTCGGCAAAATCCGCTGCCAAATTGTTTGATACTTCGCAGGCGGTAGTTTTGAGTTTTATTGGAATGGATTACTGTACATTCGTCATGAAAATGCTGTTGTAATTCCGTATAAAGCCGATCGGCCATACGTTTGTAAGCCACAAAAATCAAGACTTTGGAATAGGTTTCCTTATCTTTTAAAATGTGTTTCAAAAGATTTATCTTGGTATAGAAATTCGGAATTTTATATCCTGTTTGCTTAATATTATCTAGCGGGGTCCCACTGGCAGCTACAGAAATGGTTTCCGGACTTTTAAAATTGGCTTCGATTAGATTCTCCACATTTTCAGTAATTGTTGCCGAAAACATAATATTCTGTCGGTTTTCGGGAAGCAATTCAAAGATATTATTGATCTGAAATTTAAAACCCAGATCCAACATGACATCTACTTCATCTATCACCAGTTTCTGGATAGATTTTAGCTGAAGCGCCCGTCTAAGAACAAGATCGTACAACCTTCCCGGAGTGGCCACCACAATATCCAAACCCTGCAAAAGTGCCTGGTGCTGGGTGTTCATATTCACGCCACCGTAAATGCCGGTGACGCGAACGTTCATATAAGCGGTTAACTTTTCAATCTCTTCCACCACCTGAACAACAAGCTCACGTGTAGGTACTAAAACCAGCACCCGCGGATTTTTCTGTTCCGAATATTTGAGCATTCGTAAAATGGGAAGCATATAGGCGAAGGTTTTCCCCGTACCTGTTTGCGCGATTCCCACCATATCTTTACCAGACATAATAGTAGAAAAAGATTCTTCCTGAATAGGTGTGGGCGTGTTAATCCCAATATCTTCCAGTGCATTGCGCAAAGGAGTGGTAATATTTAAGTCCTGAAAAGTCACTAAATGAAGTTTTTATGAGCCAGCAAAGTTAGTGAAACTCTATATTAAAATTGCTGTAGGCAATTTTAATATAGCTAGTTGAACTAATCCCGCCGCAGGGCGGGATCTCAAGAGCCTAAACTGCCGAAAGTAGTTGAGGCAATTTTAATATAGCTAGTTGAACTAATCCCGCCGCAGGGCGGGATCTCAAGAGCCCAAACTGCCGAAAGTAGTTGAGGCAATTTTAATATAGCTAGTTGAACTAATCCCGCCGCAGGGCGGGATTTCAAACCCCAACTGCTGAAATCTGGTTATAGCAATTTTTAAAATAGCTAGTTGAATTAATACTGCGGAAGAGCAGAATCTCGCGACTAATGATGGGAACTGCGTCCGAGCTATTTTAAAAAAAAATATATTTCGTATTTTTGAATAAAACCTATTGTTATGGATTTACAAACCAGGAAGAAAGAATTTGTAGATGAATTTCTAAAGATTCAGAATGAAAAAGTGATAGCAAGATTTGAGAAGTTGCTTAGAAGGGAAAAAGAATCCTTTAATGAAGATATTGAGTCAATGAGCCAGGAACAATTAGATGCTGGTATTGAAAAATCTCTTGAGGATTCCAGAAATGATCGTGTTATTGAGGCCAAAGAACTGAAGCGCAAGATGAAGGAATGGAATTAAGGATTTACTGGACTAAATTTGCTCAGAATAAACTTGAAGAAATTAAAAGTTATTATTTGAACAAAGCAGGTTTGCAAGTTGCCGATAAATTAATAAATGGAATTATTGATAAAACCATAGGTTTGGAAAAAAGCCCGTTTTCGGGTCAGAAAGAAATTCTTTTAGAAGGTAAACCACAAAAGTTCCGGTATTTAACTTATAAAAATTATAAAATCATTTATTGGATTAATTACGATAAAAACAGAATCGATATTGCTACTGTTTTCGATACCAGGCAAAATCCTAGAAAGCTTTCCAAAATTGAATAAGAACTTCTCAATTTTATAGTTTAAGAGTTTTTATTTATTTCGGTATTTTTGACGAAATTCAATCTAAAGATGAAAAAAATCCTTGCCTTTGCCGGATCCAATAGCAGCACCTCCATTAATTTTCAATTATTAAAACACGTGGCCAACCGTATCCAGGGGCACGAAGTGAAAATTCAGGATTTTACCCAATATGATTTACCTATTTACAGTGCCGATAGGGAAAAAGAAAAGGGAATGCCTATAGGTGCCACAATTATCAACAACATCATTAAAGAGCATGATGCGCTGGTAATCGCGGTAAATGAACATAATGGCAATGTTTCGGCGTACTTTAAAAATATGATCGACTGGCTTTCGCGTTTAGACCGTAATTTCCTGGAGGGCAAAAAGATTCTATTGATTAGCACTTCACCCGGAAAACGGGGAGCAGCTTCTGCGTTAGAATATACCAAAGGAATTCTACCAAGGTTTGGCGGCGAGGTGATAGAAAGTTTTAGCCTGCCTTCTTTTAACGATAATTTTAAGGATGGAGAAATGCTAAACGAAGTTTTGGATATGGGAGTTCAGGATGTTTTAACTACTTTTTCGCATCAATTGGAAGAGTGAATTTTGAATAATTCGGTATATTTAATGAAAATGATGTAAATGGATGCGCTTGCCCAAACAAAGGAACACCTAATTACAAAAATCAAAGTTTCCGATAATCTTGAATTGCTACAGGCTATTGAAAAATTGCTTAGTATGGAAGCCGCAGATCTTTATCAGCTTACCAGCGAACAAAAAACAAGCGGTTACAGAAAGCAGGGAGCAGTATAAAAAAGATGAGTTTCTTACCAGTGGAGAAGCTATTTCAAATTTAAAGGAATGGCTAAAAACCAAAAAGAACTTGAACTAATTTTAATTATTCGCAGTTTTAACCACCATTAATTGTTCTTATCTTTGCGCTCCAAATTAAAAGCCAGGTGCGCACCAAATCGACTTATACTTTAGAAGATCCCTTAAAATTTAAACAACAATTGTTGCAATGGAGCCGGCAGTTTGAGGAAATTGCCTGGCTGGATAGCAATAATTATCACCAGGAGCACGGCGAGTTTGACGCGCTACTCGCACTGGGTGCGTTTACCGCGATAAAAACCGATTATCATCAGGCTTTTGCGAAACTTCAGGAATACCAGCAAACTACCAAAGACTGGATTTTCGGATACCTTTCTTACGATCTTAAAAATGATGTGGAAGTACTTTCCTCCAAAAATAACGACGAACTCCATTTCCCGGATATTTACTTTTTTCAGCCACAGAAGTTATTTTTACTGAAAGGGATTCAGTTGGAGATGCATTATTTAAGAATGCTGGATGACGAAATTGAAGAAGATTTCAATGAAATTTCAAAACTCCCAATAACCGATAACCCGCAACCGACAACTGAGAACTCACAACTCACAACAGAAAACCGAGAACCGAAGATCCAAGCCAGAATTTCAAAAGAAGATTACCTGAAAAAAGTAGAGAAAATGCTCGCTTACATTCAACGTGGCGATATTTACGAAGCCAATTTTTGTCAGGAGTTTTTTGCTGAAGACAGGAAGATTGAGCCAATGGAAGTTTTTCAGGAGCTTAATGATATTTCGGGTCCTCCATTTGCTACTTTTCTTAAACTGGAAGAACATCATTTACTTTGTGCTTCCCCCGAACGGTATTTAAAGAAATCAGGTTCAAAATTAATTTCCCAACCTATAAAGGGGACAGACAGGCGTTCGCCCAATTCCGAAGAAGATCTAGAAATTGCTGAACAGCTTTCCAAAGACCCAAAAGAACAATCAGAAAACGTGATGATCGTAGACCTGGTAAGAAATGACCTCTCTAAAATTGCCAAGAAGGGCAGCGTAAATGTAGATGAACTTTGTAAGGTTTATTCCTTTAAACAGGTGCATCAGATGATCTCTACGGTTTCTGCAGAAATCGATGATGGCATTCCGCCGGTAGAAGCTTTACGGGCGACTTTTCCGATGGGGAGTATGACGGGCGCTCCAAAAATTTCAGCGATGAAAATTATAGAAGAACTGGAAGAAACCAAACGCGGACTCTACAGCGGCGCGGTAGGCTATTTTACTCCAAATGGGGATTTCGATTTTAATGTAGTGATACGTAGTATCCTTTATAATTCAGTAAAAAAATATGTTTCTTTTTCGGTGGGCGGAGCAATAACTGCCGGCTCAGATCCACAAAAGGAATATGAAGAATGCCTGCTAAAAGCAAGCGCAATGCGACAGGCTCTGGGTTGATTTTTCAGAACTCAATTCTCGAACAAAAATTTCCTAAACTCCCAAACGAAACTCTGTAAACTGTTTTCGTATCTTTGATTTCTATGGAAAAAGCTTTCAAAAACGAGATCAAATCGCAGTTTCCTTACCTGTGCAACAACAAACTTCTGCTCGCGGTAAGCGGTGGAGTAGACAGCGTGGTGCTTGCCCATTTGTGCAGAGTAGCCAAGCTGGATTTCGCCCTGGCGCATTGCAATTTCAACCTTCGGGACGAAGAAAGTGACGCCGATGAAGATTTTGTTGCCACCCTGGCAAAAAAGCTGAAAGTGAAACTTTTCATAGAGAATTTTGATACCGAGCAATACGCCAAAGACAACGGTTTGTCTATTCAAATGGCGGCCCGGGATCTCCGGTACGAATGGTTTGAGGAACTGCGACTTAAACACAAGTTTGATTATACCCTAACCGCTCATCATGCCAACGATAGCCTGGAAACTTTTTTTATCAATTTATTGCGAGGAAGCGGTTTGGAAGGTTTAAGCGGAATAAATTCTGACAGCAACAAAATAATCAGGCCACTGCTGAATTTTTCCCGAAAGGAAATTGCAGCTTACGCAAAAGAAAACAATATTACCTGGCGGGAAGACAGCAGCAATGCTTCCACAAAATATCTTCGGAATAAAATTAGGCATGATATCGTGCCGATTTTTGAAGAATTAAACCCGCAGTTTTTAGAGACTTTTTTAAAAACCCAGTCGCATTTAAAGGAAAACGAAGAGCTTGTTGAAGATTATATGAGCCTGCTTTATCCTAAAATTATCAATAAGACAAAATATGGGTATAGCCTGGATATAAATTACCTAAAAAAGGTTCCGAATACTTCAGCGGTGTTATACCAGTTGCTTAAATCTTTCGGTTTTACCGAATGGAACGATGTGTATAAATTACTGGACGCTCAACCCGGAAAAATGGTTTTTTCAACTTCACACAGGTTAGTTAAAGACCGGGAATACTTGATTTTGACCGATAAAAATCAGGTGGAAGATAAGGTTTACAAGATCGCCAAAGACGAAGACTTTGCGATGCTGCCTATGGGAACTTTTTCATTTTCAGAAGTTGAAGAAATAATAGAAAAAAATCCAAATTGTATCCATGTAGACCCGGAAAAACTTGATTATCCGCTAACTGTGAGAAAATGGCAGGAGGGTGATGTATTTTATCCCTTTGGGATGAAAGGAAAGAAGAAGTTAAGCGACTTCTTTAAAGACAAAAAATTATCTTTGCCCGAGAAAGAAAACAGCTGGTTGCTGTGTTCGGGAGAGAAAATTGTTTGGGTGATTAATCAGCGGGCCGATAGGCGTTTTTCAATTACTTCACCCGATCAAAAAATTATAAAAATTACTTTCAGTTTATGAAATACCTGGCGAGTCTGCTCTTATTTATAATTCCTTTATTACAGTTACAGGCACAATATTTTGACGATGGGAGCGGCGATTCCCAAATGGCAGATCCTATAACCTGGGAGGCTTCCGTAGAAAAGGAAAACGACAGTATCTTTACCCTGATTTTTACTGCGAATCTTGAAGATGGCTGGCATTTATACTCGCAAAAAGAAGCTGA
The DNA here is from genome assembly GCF_020164485.1 of Salegentibacter tibetensis. Lineage (GTDB taxonomy): Bacteria > Bacteroidota > Bacteroidia > Flavobacteriales > Flavobacteriaceae > Salegentibacter > Salegentibacter tibetensis. Next base: position 41,989 of record NZ_JAIQZA010000016.1, on the reverse strand, counting down.
TATTGATATTGCGCCCATCGCCACTACTTTCTCTTACAATAATGAGGAGGAAAACTTTGAGCTTATTGGTGAAACCACAGAGCCGGATATAGCACCCATTTACGATCAGGTTTTTGAAGCAGATATTACCTATTTTGAAGATGAAGCGGTCTTTACTCAGAAAATAAAAGTACTTGCTGAATCTAAGCCTGAGATTATTGCAGAAATATATTTTTCGGTTTGTGATGATGAAAAATGTTTGCCTCCCGAAACAGAACGTTTCACGATTTCCCTTGAAGAAAATCAAGTAACCGAAGGTTTTACCGATCTGGAAATTTCAGAAAAGGACAGAGAACTTACTGAAGCTTTGAATATCAAGGTTTCTGGAATGGAAAAATTTGCACCTGAAGAGGAGGAAGGCAGTAACTTTCTAAATATCTTCCTTCTTGGGTTTATAGGAGGTTTAATCGCCTTATTAACGCCTTGTGTATTTCCTATGATTCCGCTTACGGTTTCCTTTTTCACCAAAGGGGCTGAAAACCGTAAAAAAGGATTGGTAAATGCCATTCTTTACGGCTTTTTTATTTTTGCGATCTATCTTTTGCTCAGTTTGCCTTTTCATCTATTGGACAGCGTAAATCCTGAAATCCTTAATAATATCTCAACCAATGTTGCGCTGAATATTATTTTCTTCATCATTTTTATCATTTTCGCCTTCTCCTTTTTTGGCTACTACGAGATCACTTTGCCGAGTTCATGGAGCAATAAAATGGACGATAAAGCTTCCAGCGTTGGCGGTTTTGTGGGCATCTTTTTTATGGCACTTACATTGGCTTTGGTCTCTTTTTCCTGTACCGGGCCAATTTTAGGTTCACTCTTAGGTGGGTCGCTAACCAGTGATGGTGGCGCAATGCAGCTTTCTATGGGAATGGGCGGTTTTGGACTTGCCCTGGCATTACCTTTTGCGCTTTTTGCTTTATTCCCCAACTGGCTTAATTCTTTACCAAAAAGCGGGGGTTGGCTAAATACGGTGAAAGTAACCTTAGGTTTTATAGAATTAGGTCTGGCCTTTAAATTCCTTTCTAATGCCGATCTTGTACAACATTGGGGACTTTTAAAACGTGAAATTTTCCTCGGAATTTGGATCCTCGTAGGTTTGGGTCTAATGGCTTATTTATTCGGATTTCTCCGGTTTCCACATGACGGGCCCAAAAAGAAGATCAGTAAGGCCAGGTTTGGTGTTGGTGTTATCACGTTCTTTTTCGTGCTTTATTTAATCCCGGGTTTAACCAATACTTCCGCAGCAAACCTTAAATTGTTAAGTGGATTTCCACCCCCCTTATTTTATAGTATTTACGATAAAGGAACTGAAGCACCTCTTGGTCTGGAAGCCTATAAGGACTGGGATAGAGGGCTGGAAGCTGCACGGAAACAAAATAAACCCATAATCCTTGATTTTACAGGCTGGGCCTGCATAAATTGCCGTAAAATGGAAGAACAGGTATGGAGCAATCACGATGTTTTTGACGTTTTAAACGATGAATATATCCTTATTTCCCTTTATGTTGATGATAGAAAAGAATTGCCCGAACAAGAGCAATTTAACTATCTAAAACCAAAGGGTGGAATAAAACCTATTGAAACCATTGGCGATAAATGGGCCACATTCCAAACCCTTAATTTTCAGAATAATTCGCAGCCGTTTTACGTCTTGTTAGATAATGATGTAAACCTGCTAAACGAGCCGGTAGGTTACACGCCAAACGAGGTTGAATATCTAAGCTGGCTACAGGAAGGCCTTGCCAAATTTCGCGAAGCAGCGAAAAAATAAACAACCTCGATATTCGAGAGGCATTTACAGATGGAATAATATTTGAATTATAAGTTAAGTCCTGGAGTATTTAATTCTCGATTATCGACGTGAATTACTTCTTGTCAAGCTTAGAAGGTCTTAATTAGAAAATGTTTTCCAATTTAGAAACAAGCCTTGATTCATTTAAAACTCGATTATCGAGTAAAATTCCTTTAGGTTTATCGGTGTAATTTCTATCTTAGGGCCTTAAAATATCCCTAAACTATGAAATTACTCCGTTTAAGTTTTATCCTTCTGTTTTTGAGTTTTTTACCTGTTCATATTATTGCGCAGGCAGAATATGATGTAAAAGAACATTATAACAAAACAGAAGTAGATATCCCGATGCGGGACGGCACAAACCTTCACACCACCATTTATTCCCCAAAAGATACTTCTAAAGAATATCCTATTCTTATGCAGCGTACACCATATAGTTCCAGACCTTATGGTGAAGATCAATTTCGTTCGCTTATCAGCCCTAACGAATATTTGATGAAAGAAGGGAATATAGTTGTTTACCAGGATGTACGCGGGCGTTGGATGAGTGAAGGGAAATATGATAATATGCGCGCGATTATTCCGAATAAATCTGGAGATGAATTCGATGAATCAAGCGATACTTACGATACTATAGAGTGGCTCATCAACAATGTAGACAATAATAACGGAAGGGTGGCAACCTGGGGAATTTCTTATCCCGGCCACTACGCTGTTGCTTCTTTGGTAGATGCACACCCTGCCCTAAAAGCAGCCTCGCCACAAGCGGGAATCGGGGATTTCTTTTTTGACGATTTTCATCATAATGGCGCTTATTTATTGAGTTACTGGAGAGCCACTGCGCTTTTTGGATATGATAAAACCGGGCCAACTACCGAGGCCTGGTACGAATTGCCAGATCTTGGGACTCAAGACCAGTATCAATTCTTTTTAGATGTTGGTCCGCTAAGTAACCTGGATGAATACTATGGCGAAGACAATCTGTTCTGGCAGCAATTAAAGGAGCATCCAAATTATGATGAATTCTGGCAGAGTAGGGGGATTATTCAGCATTTAGAAGATATTGAGCCGGCAGTAATGGTCGTAGGCGGATTGTTTGATGCTGAAGATCTTTACGGACCTTTTAATACTTATAAGAAAATTGAAGAAACCAGCGATAATTATAATATTATGGTTTTTGGTCCCTGGAGCCACGGCGACTGGGCGAGACAAACTGAAAGGCAGGCAGTAGGGAATGTTTATTTCGGTGATAATCTTTCTGAAGATTATCAAAGGAATATTGAAACAAAATTCTTTAATCATTTCCTAAAAGAAGGTGGAGATGGCGACTTGGATCTTGCTGAAGCTTATGTTTATGATACCGGTGCGAGAAAATGGAATTCTTATGAAGCATGGCCTCCAAAAAATACCGAAGAAAAGGTTTTTTACCTGGGAGATGATCAGAAATTAACTGATGAAGCGACTGATAATGAGGAAAGCTTTGTAAGCGACCCTGAAAAACCGGTTTCTTATAACGATGAAATTAAAGCGGTTTTCACTCCAAGAGAGTATATGACCGGCGACCAGCGCTTTTCTGCCAGAAGACCCGATGTTTTGGTTTTTGAAACCGAGGTACTGGAAGAAGATATGAAACTTACCGGGGAGATTATGGCTCGTTTAAATGTGGCTACCACAGGAAGCGCAGCCGATTGGGTGGTGAAAGTAATAGATGTTTACCCACCTGACGCCGAAAATTATGAAGAAACAATGAAGCACCTTGATATGGGTAATTACCATATGATGGTTCGCAGCGAGGTTCTGCGAGGACGTTTTAGAAACAGTTTTGAAAATCCTGAGCCATTTGAACCTAATGAGAAAACTTCGGTAAATATCACGCTTCAGGATATTAATCATACTTTCAAAAAAGGGCACAAACTGCAAATTCAGGTGCAAAGTACCTGGTTTCCACTTATAGACTTAAATCCGCAGACTTATGTTCCTAATATTTTTCAAGCGGAAGAAGAAGATTTTCAAAAACAAACCCACACCGTATTTGGAGATTCTGCAATAGAATTTTCAGTATTAAAAGAATAGAAAATGAACTTTAGGCTTATCAATTCAATCTTAGCTATAGCGCTTTTAGTACTTATGATTTCCTGTAACGATAAAAACGGGGATTATTCTGAAGAAGAAATTGCAGAGCATTCAGAAAAATTAAACGAATATTTTGAAGCCGAATTTCAGAAAGATGTAGCTGATTCTCCAATGATGCAAACCCGTCTTGGTCAGAAGTCCGATTATGGGAAATGGGATGATTTTTCTCATTTGAAGTATGTCGAAGACCTCAAAAAAGCCAAAAACCGACTTGAATATCTGAAAAAAGTAGAGGTAGAAGCTTTAAATGAGCAAACCCGTTTAAGCTACGATCTCTATCGCCAGAAGATTGAAAATGAAATAGCCGATTACGATTATCGGTTTTATAATTATCCGGTGAATCAGATGTTTGGTTATCACGCTGAATTGCCTGCATTTTTAATCAACATGCACCGCATAGATTCAGTTAGCGATGCTAAGGCTTATATTTCCAGATTGGAGAAAATTCCCGGGGTGATGGAAGAGGTTATTGGAAATCTTAAAATAAGGGAACAAAACGGGATTGTTCCACCGGTTTTTGTCTTTGAAAAAGTCCTCGATGCCAGTAGAAATGTATTAAGAGGAAAGCCTTTTGGTAAATCCACCGATGAAAGTGCTTTACTAAAAGATTTTAAGACCAAAACCGAAAACCTGGAGATCCCGGGGGAGAAGAAAAAGGAATTAATAAATGCTGCAGAAAATGCGTTGGTAAAAAATGTAAAACCTGCTTATGAGAATTTAATTTCATTTCTTGAAATTCAGCAAAAACGTGCAAATAACGATGCAGGTGCCTGGAAGTTCCCAAAAGGAGATGATTTTTATAAGAACGCCTTGAAAAGAACCACCACTACTAATCTTTCAGCAGAAGAAATTCATCAAATTGGCTTGAAAGAAGTAGCGCGCATTCATACTGAAATGGAAGAAATCAAGAATGAAGTTGGCTTTGATGGCACGCTTCAGGATTTCTTTGAATTTATGAGAAGCGATGAGCAGTTCTATTATGCTAATGATTCTATAGGCCGTAAAAAATATCTAAATGAAGCTACTGCAATCATCAACACCATGAAGGGCAGGTTAGACGATTTATTTTTAACCAAACCTGAAGCAGAACTGGTAGTGAAGGCCGTGGAACCCTTTAGGGAAAAAAGTGCAGGAAAAGCTTTTTATCAGCAACCTGCAACCGATGGTTCAAGACCGGGTACTTATTATGCGAATTTATACGATATGGCTGCGATGCCCACTTACCAAATGGAGGCTTTGGCTTACCACGAAGGGATCCCGGGTCATCATATGCAAATCGCCATTGCCCAGGAATTAGAAGATATTCCGCAGTTTAGGAAATTCAGTTTTTATACCGCTTATGTAGAAGGTTGGGGACTTTACAGCGAACTGTTGCCAAAGGAAATTGGATTTTACGAAGATCCTTATTCAGATTTTGGCCGCCTGGCAATGGAACTTTGGCGTTCGTGCAGGCTGGTTGTAGATACCGGGATTCACGCTAAAAAATGGACACGTGAAGAGGGAATTGCCTATTATAAGGAAAACACTCCAAATGCTGAAAGTGATTGTGTAAAGATGGTGGAACGGCATATAGTAATGCCCGGCCAGGCAACGGCTTATAAGATTGGAATGAATAAAATCCTGGAAATAAGGGAAAATGCCAAAGAAGAACTGGGAGAAGATTTCGATATTAGGGAATTCCATGATGTGATTCTTCTGGATGGAGCCTTACCTTTGAATATTCTCGAAGAAAAAGTTGAAGACTGGATTTCGGGGAAAAACAACTAAAAAGAGAGAATTTGAAAGCTATAAGAAAAGAAGATCTTAAAACATTAAGCCTTGTGAACAATAAAGGTAGCGAGCTCGAGGTTCTTAATTTCGGTGCTGCGGTGCTTAGCTTTAAGATAAAGGATAAAAGCGGGGAAATTATAAATGTGGTAGTAAGCCCAAGGGCTGAAGACTTTGTTACTTCCGCTTACAAAGAGCATAATAAATGTTTTGGTGCTTCAGTTGGCCGTTATGCCGGGAGAATTTCTAAAGGTCAATTCAAGCTTGATGAAACCACTTATAAATTATTTGAGCAGGATGATGTGCATCTACACGGGGGCAATTATGGATTTCAGTATAAAATATGGGAAATTGTAGAAGAGACATCCGCGCCTAATCCTTCGGTGAAATTGAGTTATTTCAGTAAAGACGGCGAAGAATCTTACCCGGGGAATTTAGAAGTTGAGGTTAAGTATATACTTACAGAGAATAATGAATTGCTAATAGAATATTCGGCAAAAACCGATAAAAAAACGGTTGTTAATCTAACCAATCATACATATTTTAATCTCAATGGAGGGGGCAGTATAAGCGATCATTTTTTAAAGATTTCAGCAGAAAAAATCCTGGAAGTGGATAAAAATTTATTACCTACCGGAAATCTAACCAAGCTGAAAAAAAATCCTAAAAATTTTAGCGAAAGTAAATTGATAGGAAATCGAAATCTTGACGATACTTTTGTTTTGAAATCTGAAAAAGATCAGGTTGCAGCCAGACTTTTTGCTCCCTTAACAGGAATAAAAATGGAGGTAAGAACCAATCAGAAGGCACTGGTAACCTATGCGCCTGAAAACCTTCCTGAAGATCTGAATTACCATACCGAAATTGCTGAACAATATCCTTCGCTATGCCTCGAGGCACAAAATTTCCCTGATGCTCCTAATTTTAGAAATTTTCCTAAAGCTGTTTTAAAACCGGGAGAGCAATATTATAACTCGATTTCCTATAAATTTTCAGTTAGTGGATATTAAGAAGTTTAAAGACTAAGAAGAGTATAACTTTCAATTAAAATTTTATATTTAACAAAATTTTAAATTAAGCTATGGTTGGAATTTTATCATTCATTGGTTTTACGCTATTGGTAGCTATTATCGCTTATCTGGCAACCCGAAAAACCGATGAAAATACGAGTGATGGATATTTTCTTGGAGGAAGAAGCCTTACCGCGGGCGTTATTGCTGGTTCGGTATTGCTTACTAATTTATCTACAGAGCAAATTGTAGGTTTAAACGGCCAGGCTTTTAGTGAAGGAATTTTAGTTATGGCCTGGGAAACCCTTGCAGCGATTGCCATAGTGTTAACCGCTTTGTTTTTATTACCACGCTATTTAAAAGGAGGTCTAACTACCGTACCGCAATTTCTGGAAAAGCGATTTGATAGAGGAACGAAAACCCTGGTTTCTGCGCTATTCCTATCGGGGTATATGATCATTTTCTTACCCATTGTACTTTATTCCGGTGCTTTAGCGATTAGCACGATGTTTGGAATTCCTGAAATGTTAGGGGTAAGTTCAAATGCCGCACTCTGGCTAACAGTTTGGGGCATTGGAATAATCGGCTCTATTTACGCCATTTTCGGAGGTTTAAAGGCTGTAGCCGTTTCAGATACTATTAATGCGGTAGGTTTACTTATAGGTGGTTTGCTAATCCCCATTTTTGGACTTATGGCCATTGGAGATGGCGGTATTATTAATGGCCTGGAAACTTTAGTGGATTCTAATCCTGAGAAATTTAACTCTATTGGTGGGCCTGATGCTTCGGTGCCATTTTCAACGATATTTACCGGGATGATGCTGGTGCAATTATTCTACTGGGGAACCAATCAGGCGATTATTCAGCGGGCTCTCGCGGCTAAAAACCTTAGAGAGGGTCAAAAAGGATTAATGCTGGCTGCATTCATTAAGATCCTTGGGCCAATCATCGTAGTTTTACCGGGTATTATTGCCTGGCATATGTTTCAGGGAGATTTAGAAAATGCCGATCAGGCTTACCCAGCATTGGTGAACGCGGTGCTTCCACCGGTGCTTACAGGTTTTTTCGCCGCCGTTCTTTTTGGTGCAATTTTGAGTTCCTTTAATTCCGCTTTAAACAGTTCAGTAACCCTTTTCGGAATAGATATTTACAAACAGTATTTCAATCAGGAAGCCAGTGAAGCTAAAGTGGTAAAACAGGGAAAACGCTTCGGGATATTCCTGGCCATTGGAGCTATGCTTATCGCGCCCTTTATTGCCAACGCACCACAAGGCCTTTTCGGTTATTTGCAGGAAGTAAATGGAAGTTACAGTATTCCTATCTTAACAATTGTAATTGTGGGTTATCTGACTAAACGAATTCCGGCAATTGCTGCCAAAGTCGCAATTTTTAGTGGGGTTGGTTTCTACTTAATCTATTTGGGTCTTAAGTATTTTGTAGTAGGAGAAGATTCCCTACCGCATTACCTCCATGTAATGGCTATTTTATTTGTGCTTAACGTGATCATTATGTTCGTTATCGGAAAATGGAAACCTAGAATTAAACCTTTTGTTTTAGATTATACAAGGCAGGTGGATATTCAGCCCTGGAAATTGGTAAAACCAGTTGGACTGGGAATTGTAGTTCTTGTCGTTTTTATATACGCATACTTTGCACAGTAAGTTTTTTGAATAATAATTTATTTACCAGGGGCTATTATAATAAAAAAGGCTGGACACAAATATTTTACTGTTTAGCCTTATGACTGGTAGACTTAGTCCCGGGTTTTTACTTTTGATTATATTTATACCGAAATTACCAAACCCTTATGCCTGCACCCATTTTAGATTATTATGCTCAAAACGATAAAATGTATGTCGCTACCGACTGTATAATTTTTGGTTTTGATAAAGGCAAACTCAAACTGCTTATATTTAAAAGAAGGGTAGAGCCACTTATAGATTCCTGGTCTTTAATAGGGAGTTTTGTGAAGCTTGATGAAGATGTAGATCAGGCAGCAAAGCGCGTCCTTAAAGAAATTACCGGTCTTGAAAACGTGTTTATGGAAGAGCTTAAAAGCTACGGAAAGTCTGAAAGGGATCCCGGTTATCGTTCAATTTCTATTGGGCAGTATGCGCTAATCAGGCTGGATGAATACGATAAAGAACTGGTGCAAAAACACGGAGCCCATTGGTATGAGATAGACGAAGTACCAGACCTGGTATTGGATCATGATCAGATGGTAAATGATGCCTTAGACCGCCTAAAACGCAAGGCACGATTTAAACCAATTGGTTTTGAATTACTGCCAGAAAAATTTACTATTCCCCAACTTCAACAACTTTATGAGGCTATTTACCAGAAAGAGCTCGATGCCAGAAATTTCAGGAAAAAAGTGCTTTCGCTCAATGTATTGATAAAACTGGATGAAAAAGACAAATCTACTTCCCGTAGAGGTGCTTTCCTCTATAAATTTGATTATACGAATTACAAAAAGTTATTGGAATCTGGCTATAACTTTGAAATAGCTTAGTAGTAATTTTTCTGAATCCTTTTCTTGTTAAGAAAAAACTAAAAAAATTCCCGGTAAAAAATTTGTTTTTTAAAAAATAATTGTAAATTTTACGTTTATAATTATTTTTGTTAAAACAGAGTTTATAATTATATTTTATTGCTGTTTGCGGGAAACTAAACAAACTTTTTCTTTAATCATTTTGATATTGCAAATTATATTTTGGAGGAAAAAGAACATTTGATTAGTAACTTTTTCGATTTTCGACTTTTTTGATCCCTCAATTTATTAGACCAACTAAAAACCAAAAATATGGAAAAGAAATTTTCAAGGCGTGATGCGCTAAAGAGTATAGCCATTGGCTCAGGAGTCTTAAGCCTGGGAGGGGTAGCATCTTCTTTTGCTGCTATGAATTATATTGATAATAACACTTTGCCAAATAGCAAAAAGAACAATATAAAACATTCGGTTTGTCGTTGGTGTTTTCAGGATATTCCTTTAGACGAGTTCGCGAAATCTTGTGCGAATATGGGAATTCAGGCAATAGATCTTTTAAAACCTTCAGAATGGGATACTGTTGAGAAATACGGATTGGTTTGCTCAATGGCTACTGATGAGTTTGCCGATATCGAAAACGGGTTTAATGAACCCAAAAACCATAAAAATCTTCAGGAGAAATATAAAGGCTTAATCGATAAAGCTTCAGAGCATGGGATTAAAAATGTGATTGTATTTTCCGGAAATCGGCGCGGGATGGATGAGCAAACCGGAATTAAAAATTGTTCCAAAGGTTTAAAGCCGCTCCTTAAATACGCAAAAAAGAAAAATGTCACCCTGGTTATGGAATTGCTCAACAGTAAAGTAAACCATCCAGATTATATGGCAGATCATACCGAGTGGGGTGTTGCCCTGGCTGAAGAAATGGGAGCCGGAAACTTTAAACTGCTCTACGATATTTACCATATGCAGGTGATGGAAGGAGATATTATCGCCACTATTAAAAAACACCACAAGTACATAAATCATTACCATACCGCGGGGGTGCCGGGAAGAAACGAAATAGACGATTCTCAGGAGCTTTTTTATCCTGCGATTATGCGAGCAATTGTAGAAACTGGTTTTGACGGTTTCGTTGCCCAGGAGTTTATTCCTACCAATCCTAATGGAATTGAATCTCTGAAAAAGGCCATTGAAATTTGTGATGTTTAAAATGAACTTATGAAGAAGAGAATTTTTTTAAGTTTTGTAATTAGTCTTTTAACTTTTATAGGGTTTGCCCAGGAAAAACAAGATGTTTACGTAGACGATGAAGGTTTGATGCGTTGGGGGCATAATGATGAAGAGGTCAAAGGCTTTGGGGTAAATTATTCGGTGCCTTTTGCACACGGCTATCGTAGCGGCCAGAAACTGGATGTAGATTTAAAAGATGCTATAGATAAGGATGTTTATCATTTTTCTCGATTGGGTTTTGACCTTTATAGAATTCACGTTTGGGACACAGAGATAAGCGATGAAGAAGGAAACCTTCTCGAAAATGAACATTTGGAATTGTTTGATTATTTGCTGAAAAAGCTCAAGGAACGCGATATAAATTTCGTGATAACCCCCATTGCTTACTGGGGGAATGGTTGGCCGGAGCCAGATGAGGATACCCCCGGATTCTCCAATAAATATGGAAAAGCCGGAAGTCTTACCGAACCCGGTGCGATAAAAGCACAGGAAAATTATTTGGCGCAATTTTTAAATCACGTGAATCCGCATACGGGTGTGGCTTATAAAGATGAACCAAACCTGATAGCTTTTGAAATTAGCAACGAGCCTCACCATAAAGGAGAGCCGGAGGAAGTGCAGGAGTTTATTGAAAAAATGGTGAGATCAATGAAAAGTACAGGTACTAAAAAACCTATTTTCTATAATGTAAGCCATAGCATTCACCTTGCCGAGACTTATTTTGATGCAGGAATAGACGGCGGAACATTCCAATGGTATCCAACCGGACTCGGATTTCAAAAAGAACTGGAGGGAAATTTATTGCCAAATGTGAACGATTATGAAATTCCTTTTGATGATGTGATTGAAGAAAATAATGCAGCAAAACTGGTTTACGAATTCGATGCGGCCGATGTGATGAAATCTTATATTTATCCCGCAATGGCTAGAAGCTTTAGGGAAGCTGGGATTCAGATTGGAACCCACTTTGCTTACGAGCCTATCTATTTGGCGCACGTAAATACCGAGTACAACACGCATTATATGAACCTTGCCTACACCCCGCAAAAAGCCCTGGCTTTAATGATTGCCGGTGAGGTTTTTCATCAGGTTCCTGTAAACAGCGATTTTGGGGTTTATCCCGAAAACCTGGAATTTCAGGATTTTACGATCGATTATGAAAAAGACCTGGCGGTATTAAATTCTGAAGAGAAATTTATTTATACGAACGCTAACGAAATTCAGCCAAAATCGTTAGACAAACTCAAACATATTGCCGGATTTGGCAATTCAGAAGTGGTAAACTATGAAGGAAAAGGCGCTTATTTTCTGGATAAATTAGGGGATGGTGTTTGGCGCTTAGAAGTAATGCCTGATGCTGTCTTGGTCGATAATCCCTTTGGAAGCAACAGTCTCAAGAAAATTGTAGGAGTGATCAATTGGGAGGAGTGGAAAATGGATTTAAACCTTCCCGGAATAGCTGATAATTTTAGCCTGGAAGCTTTAAATGAAGGCAATTCATTTAACCCCGAAACTGAAGGAAAATCCTTTGAAATTCGCCCCGGAACTTATCTTTTGAAAAATGATGGTGCTGCATTTGATGAAAATTCGAATTTGGATTTAAGCTTTGACTTAGCTGAATTTACTGCTCCTGAAACCACTGTAGAGAAAACCTATGTATTGCACGAACCAGTTAAAGAGGTTACCGAAAATTCATTAGCCGAAATTAAAGCGGAAATTGTTTCCAATAAAGAAATAGAAAAAGTAGAAGCCTGGTTGCAAAACGGGAATAATTATGAAGTTGTTGAGCTAAAAAATAGCAGTGCTTATAATTATTCAGCTCAAATTTCTGAAAAAATGCTGAAAAATGGCTTTTTGGAGTATAGAATCATTGTAACTACAGATAAAGAAAAAGAAACATTTCCCGGGGAAGTTTCCGGAAGCCCTGAAGATTGGGATTTTTATTCTGAAGAAAAGTATACGACTCGCGTGGTAGAAGAAGAGAAACCGCTTTATATTTTTAATGCTGCCGAAGATGAAGATTATATAGTAGGGGAGTGGAGTCCGCAAAATAAGCTGGTGCCAACCAATAAGCCCGGCGAGGCAGAATACCAGGTAAAAGTTAAAAAACTCTTTGAAGAAGATGTTGAAAACCCTGAAGCAACTCCTGTTTACGATTATTCATTTAGGTATAATTTCAGCAGAAAAATTGAAGGACGTCAAAAAGAATTGAATTCTAAAGATAAAATTGTAATCAAGGCCAGAGCGTTAACCGAAAGCACCGACAAACTTCAAATTGCCTTCGTAATGAAAAACGGTGCAGCTTTTGGAACTATGATCGATTTAGATTCAGAAACTGAAATTTACGAGATTGAACTTTCTTCATTAAAACCGGTTAAAACGGTGAGTCTTCCAAGACCTTATCCGTCATTTTTACCGTATTATTTCGAGCATTCCTACAAAGGGGATTTTAAGTTCGAAAATGCAGAAGCCCTGCAGTTTTCAATCGGCCCGGGAGTAGAAGATAGCGAACTGGAGAACCCACACGGAGTTGGGATTATTTCAGTGAGTTTGGAGTAGAAAAAATATAGATTAAAGTTTAAAACCCACAGGTTTTAAAAACCTGTGGGTTTTTTTGATAGATGGGATGCCGATCCGCTGAAGCTCTTTGAATTATCGTTTTCCATTTCCTATAAAATATTACGCTCCTACGGAGCTCCAAAGCAATTTAAAAATTAGTTTCTCCTGCAAGGTTTTTAAAACCTTGTAGGTTTCTCTGGAATATGTGAATCTCATTTAAAGAATAATGACAAAAAAAATATTCAGCCTCGTAGAGGCTACATATCTATAGCACATAGTTAATAATAAAAAGCCAGAGCTCCATCGGAGCGGCACTTTCATTAAAAACTCTACAAAAACAAAAAGGTCTTTCGGATATACCGAAAGACCTTTTTTATCTAATCTAACAAGAGCTATTCTATCCACATTTGGAAGAGCCGCAATCCTGACAGGTAAGGCAGCCTTCCTGATAGATAAGATTAGATGAGTTACAATTGCTACATTTTTGTTTTTTGGCAACGGTACCATCGGCGATAAAGCGTTTTAGCGCCCTGGCAACTCCGTTTTTCCAGGTGTTTATAGATTCGCTGTCTAATTGCAGACTGCTTATTAAATCTACTACCTTTTCAATAGGCATCCCGTGCCTAAGCGTGGTAGAAATCAGTTTGGCATAATTCCAGTATTCTGGGTTGAATTTATGCGATAAGCCTTCAATAGTGGTTTTGTAGCCTCGTTTATTCTCATATTGAAAATCGTAACGGGAAGTGCCATCTTCATTGCGGGCTTTTATAATTGTTCCTTCGGTAACCCAACGCGGAAGCAAAATTCCCTCTTCATCATCGGCAAAACCGGTAAAGATCTCATAAGGCCTGTCATCTATTAAACCTATAAAAGCGATCCATTTGTCCTTGTTATTTTGAAAACGCACCACATCTGCGGTTAAGCTTTGTGGTCGGGTTGTTGGGAATGGGGTATTGTTCTCTTCTTCGGTTTCTTCTTTCTTCTCTTCATTAGAAATTAAAACCCCGGAACGAGAACCATCACGATACACGGTAACTCCTTTACAACCGGCTTGCCAGGCTTCCAAATAAAGCTGGCCTACCAAATCTTCGGTAGCATCGTTAGGCAGGTTTATGGTCACACTAATAGAGTGATCTACCCATTTCTGTACTGCTCCCTGCATCCTTACCTTACTTAACCAGTCAACATCGTTGGAAGTGGCTTTGTAATAAGGAGAAGCTTTTACAAGCTTATCTAATTCGGCCTGCGTATAATCATCGGTTATCTCGTGGCCGTTAACCTTCATCCATTCTTTAAAGCGATGGTGGAAAACCACGTATTCTTCCCAGGAATCGCCAACTTCATCTACAAAGTCTACTCGGGAATCCTTATCGTTAGGATTTACTTTTCTTCTTCTCTTATAAACCGGCATAAACACCGGCTCTATTCCAGAACTGGTCTGCGTCATTAAACTGGTAGTTCCTGTTGGGGCAATGGTTAGCAAAGCGATATTACGGCGGCCGTATTCCAGCATATCGTAATACAATTTCTCATCTGCTTCTTTAAGTCGAAGGATAAACGGGTTTTCTTTTTCTCTTTCAGAATCAAAGATTCCGAAAGCGCCTCTTTCTTTGGCTGCATAAACCGAAGCCCTATAAGCTTCTAAAGCGATGGTCTTATGGATTTTTACTGAAAAGTCAACACCTTCATCGCTACCGTATTTAATACCTAAAGCAGCGAGCATATCACCTTCTGCAGTGATGCCAATTCCAGTTCTTCTTCCTTCTTTTGCTTTGGTTTGAATATTTTTCCAAAGGTTATATTCAACACCTTTAATTTCAGAACCTTCAGGATCTGCTTCAATTTTAGCCAGGATCGCATCAATTTTTTCTAATTCAAGATCGATAATATCGTCCATTATGCGCTGTGCAGCAGCGATATGTTTTTTGAAAAGTTCAAAATTGAAAGAAGCATTTTCAGTAAAAGGATCTTCAACATAAGAAAATAAGTTAATAGCCAGAAGTCTACAGGAATCGTAAGGGCAAAGCGGAATCTCACCACAAGGATTGGTAGAAACGGTTTTATAACCAAGATCTGCATAACAATCTGGTACCGACTCGTTTATCACCGTATCCCAGAAAAGAATTCCCGGTTCTGCAGATTTCCAGGCGTTGTGTACTATTTTTTTCCAAAGCTTATTAGCTTCAATTTCCTTGGAGTTCTTAGGGTTTTCGCTAAAAACCGGATATTTTTGAACGTAATTCCGATCTTCTTTCACCGCACGCATAAATTCGTCGTCTATCCTCACTGAAACATTAGCGCCGGTCACTTTTCCCTGCTCCATTTTAGCATCTATAAAATCTTCAGAATCTGGGTGATTTATAGAAACCGAAAGCATTAGCGCACCACGACGGCCATCCTGCGCAACTTCGCGAGTAGAGTTGGAGTAACGCTCCATAAAAGGAACAATTCCGGTAGAGGTAAGGGCAGAGTTTTTTACCGGCGAACCTTTTGGACGAATGTGTGAAAGATCGTGACCAACACCGCCACGGCGTTTCATTAACTGTACCTGTTCCTGGTCTATTTTCATAATCCCTCCATAGGAATCTGAATCGCCATCGTTACCAATAACAAAACAGTTAGAAAGGGAAGCAATTTGGTAGGGGTTACCAATACCGGCCATTGGGCTACCTTGAGGGACGATATATTTAAAGTCCTTAATAAGGTCAAAAACCTCATTTTCACTCATTGGGTTTGGGTAGCGTTGTTCTACACGGGCAATTTCTTTTGCAATTCTACGATGCATATCGTTTGGCGTAAGCTCATAAATATTCCCCTGGGAATCTTTAAGCGCATACTTGTTTACCCACACCCGTGCGGCTAAATCATCTCCTTTAAAATAGTCCAGCGAAGCTTTAAAAGCCTCATCCTGGCTATAAGTCTTAGGAGCGGCGGTAGTAGTGTTCACACCCATATTAATTTTAGATTTGGATTAGTTATTGTTTCAAGCGGAATGTAAATATAGACAAAGAAGAACAAGAATTTAAAATCCTGTTAAAAAAAGTTATCAAACAAAAATTGTTAATAATCTAGCAATCAATATTCTATAAATTTATTAACAATGAAAAGTTGACAAATTTGTAAAAAAAGATAATTAAAGTTTGTGCAGGAGTAAATAGCTGAAAGTGAAGAGAAGGAAGAAGTTTTTGTTGATTTGAGCGACGAATACCCGAATATTTTCAATTAAAACTGGCAAAAAATCGCAGTGCTTATTAAGTGTGAAGGGAGTATTTATTTGATACTAACAAATTTGTCTTGAGGAATAAAAGCTGGTTGGTAGAAAAAAAAGAGGCTGGTTGAATTAACAACCAGCCAGTCTTTGAATTAACACCTATGAAAATTCAAAATAAAACCTATTTCGTGATGGAATATATTGAATATCCATTCGCCGGAGCTTCAATTGTTACCATTCCGTTTTCATCGGAGGTAGGGGTGTATGTTGTGTTACCACTATAATCTAATAAGGTAACGTTATTCCAATTAGTTTGAACGTTTCTACGCTTGGTAGTGCTTCCGGTGCTAATATATAGAATTAATCCGGGGTTTTCAGCATTACCTTCTCTTTTCATAACATATTCGTCTCTGTCTACGTGAAGTACTTCTACATCTCCAAGCGCCAGACTGTTATGAATATCGATTAACTGCTTGATTTCTTCGTTAAAAGCTTCGTTTTCGTAGTCGGAATAGAAAATTGTTGGGTATCCGTCGTGTGTTAAAATATAGGCATAGGCCTTCATTTTATTTTCAGTAGCAATCCTGTTGTCCTCATTTTCGTCCTTTTCTGTGTCATGATTGGCAACAAATGTCACTGCTTTGTCAGGATAAACCTTCCGGAGCATGTTTCCGTCTAAATAATTTAAGTCCTCAAAACGATCAAAAGCTTCTTCCATTTTATAGAATGCGGCAAAATCGAAAGCTGAAACTCCTGTAGCGTCAACCCAATCTACCAGGACATCTGCATTGCCATCAAAATTTTCGCCAACGGCAAATCCGCCAACTTCATCCATCCAGGCTTCAATTACCCAGGTTCCAAAACCTTTTACATAATCAAAACGCCAACCGTCAAAGCCCATTTCGTTTTTATAATATTTTGCTACGGAATTATCTTTTTTCCAAAACCAATCCTGTACATAAGGAACATCGTGGTCTAAATCCTGTTCAGAAAAGAAAAGATCTCCTTCGTCACTTTGACTTATATCATTTGGATGAAAATGCTCGTAGTTTCTATTAAACATCCCTGAGGCATTCCCATTTTCCTCATTAAAAAGGGTGTAGGTTTCTTTATCCCGATAAGGATTATATTGTAATCCGCCACCTGAATTGTGGTTTAGAACGATATCTGCGATTACCTCAAGTCCTAAATCGTGAGATTTGGCAATAAGGTTTTCCAGTTCTTCACGTGTTCCAAAACGGGTTGGTACGGTCCCGTGCTGATCATATTCTCCAAAATCGAAATAATCTGAAGGGTCATAACCCATAGAATAACCTCCCGATTGTCCCTTTGTAGCTACCGGAAGCCATAACCTGTCTATCCCGGCATCTGCCCAGCCTTCAACTTTATCTGAAAGGTTGTTCCACCACTCAAATCGTGGTTCCACATCCCAGTAAAAAGTTTGCATCATTACTTTTTGACCGCTGGAATATTGAGATAGATCTAATGCTTCAGGTTCTCGTGGAGTTGGTTCTTCCTCTTCACCACCGGTAATATCGTCTGTAGGATCAACAACTTCATCGTCGTCTTTAGAGCATCCCGAAAACACTAACAGGAAGCTAAAGATAAATGGAAATAAAAATTTAGTTTTTTTCATATTATTAGAATTAAAAAGGGCTGTCTAAGAAGTCTAATTGCGTCAAGCTAAACTGGTTACAGCTTCTAATTTGTTTTGATTATCAAAAGCTTAGACTCTGAAACCCGCCCGAACGGAACGGGCAGGTAAATTCAGAATGACGATCTTATAACTTTTCAGGCAGCCCTTAAAATTAATTAAGTCTCTTACTCCTCACTAACAGGAATAAGAATGTATTTTCCATCAAGATCGTTGAACCATATTTGATAAGTACCTTCTGATACAGGAATGTTTGGACCGTCTGTAGTGGCTTCTCCACTAAAGGCAGTATCCCCACCCCAATTTACATCCCAAGCGTCATTAGCTCTGAATTTCATTTCCCCATCAAATAACTGCATTTCTGAACTATACCAGATATGAGGATTAAATGAAGATTGTGTTAAATCCATATCGGCGTTCCATCCTTCATCAGTACCCGTGGTCGCAGTACCAATCACACCAATAGTTTCAAAAGTATCAGCTCCGCTGGCATCATAAGGTTCAAAAGAAAAAGTCATGGCTTCGAGGTCTACTGTTACCGAATAATAACCTTCACTGGTAATTTCAATTGCTGGTGGGTCTGGGTCAGCTTCGGTTTCTCTAAAAATTAGGTTGCTGCCATCTTCACTACCATATTGTGGAGCCCAGGCTTGACCTTCAAGAAATTTAAAAAATCCTGCAGCGAAATATCCTGTAAAATAGAATACATTGTCATTTTCTGGATCACGGAACATTGGCGTGTTATTATTGTCTGGATTCCAACCAGCTTCAGTAGCATCTCCAACCAGGTAAAGATTTCTTTTAGTTTCTACTCCTTCTTCTTCTTCTTCTTCAGCTTCCGGCAGTTCCACATTAATGCTTACGGGCTCAGAAAATTCTTCTAAAGCATTTCCTTCTCCTTCACCTGCGAAAGCACGAACTTTAAAATAGATCGTACCTGTGTTAGGCATTTCGGTTTCAGGATCATTATCAAGACCTGCCTCTTCAGCAAGTTCTCTCATTTGGCCTACAGTTACACCAAGATTGTTGCTACCGGTATTTCCTATTACCATATAACTATCAAAAGTTTCATTTGCTGAACCCTGAAGTTCATAAGTAATAGTAGTAGGAGCATCAAAATCTACTTCGTTCCAAACAAATCTTTCGGCAAGACTGCCTGGATTTCCGGCTGGTAACACATAAGTGCTTTGAAAGGAATTACTAAATTGAATTCCTTCCGGATCTGGTTGGGCAACGAAAACAATATCGTCGTCCTGTGTACATGCGTTAAAACTAAGTAACGCGATAAATGCTAAAAATAAAATTGAAAATTTCTTCATTTTAATTCTTTTATAAAATTAATATCCTGGATTTTGTTCTAAGTTGGTATTTGTTCCTAAATCTGCAGCCGGTATAGGCATTAGATCTCTAAAACTTTGGGTAGTGGCTCCCTGAGGAACGCCACCTTTCCATGGCCAAACTCCGTTTTCAGTAAACTGATTAAAACGTATAAGATCTGTTCTTCTATGTGCTTCCCAATATAATTCACGGGCACGTTCATCTAAGATGAAATTAAGATTTAGGTCTGAACCTCCAATCTGGTCTGCATTTACCCGTTCTCTTAATTGGTTAACATAACCTAAAGCTGCCGATTGGCTTCCACCGCCACCTCTTAAGTGTGCCTCAGCGTACATTAGATAAGCATCTGCAAGTCTAAACATTGGAAAATCTGTATCTGGAAATTCACCGGTATCATCAGATCCCCATTCGCCATCTACTGTAATATTCTTAAACTTAGTGATAGCAAACCCGTCATTAAAGCTCGAAATATCATCAATTTCTTTTGTTTGTCCTTCTGTAAAGAATAGCGCTCTTTGGTCTTCAGAGTCTGCTCCATCTGGGAATTTATCTACCAGTGCCGAGGTGGTTCTTAAACCGGCCCAACCACTGCTTACACCAAAGTCGGCAGGCTCCATATCGCCCCCAATTGATGCATGAATTATAAATGCCATCCCACCATAAGATTGGGTTTGTAGCCCGTCAAAAGTGATAGGGAAAATAACCTCAGATTGTGCTCCGTTAGAGTTGTTATCTGCAAGGAATAATTTTTGGTAATCATCTGCTAAACTATAGTTAGCGTTAATTATTCTTTCAGTATAATCTAAGGCTTCAGTATAATGGGCTTCATCTATATAGACTTCAGCGTTTAAATATAGTTTTGAAAGTAACATCCAAACTGCAGCCTGGTCGGCACGACCATATTCATTAGAGTTTGCGCTAACAATCTCGCTTTCTATGGCTAACAATTCGCTTTCTACATATTCAAATAGTTCAGGTCTTTGAATTTGCTGCGGAAGAAAAGCTCCTATGGCATCTTCTTCGGTCACAAATGGAACATTGCCAAACAAATCTATAGCATGGTAATAATGCAAAGCTCTTAGAAACCTCGCTTCAGCACGGTAACGGGCTATATTTTCTCTTTCTGCAGATGCAATTCCTCTGGATTCTAAAAGTTCTGGAGTACTTTGTCTAAGAAACTCGTTAGTTAAGGCCACCTGATACATAATCCGGGAATACATAGTTCTTATAAATTCATTCCCTGCAGTCCAGTTTTGAGAGTGCAGATCTTTTATAGTTCCATCGTTCCAACCAATCACTGCTTCATCTGTGGTAAGTTCCTGCATGGACCAGTACAATCTCAAATACTGGGAGAAGCCCTCATCAAGCCCTATAAGGTCAGGATCTCCGGCTGGACCTTGTTGGCCACTCACCGCAAGACCGGCATAAAGTTTAGCCAAAAACTGTTTGTAAGATTCAGGATCTTCAAAAGTGGTTTCAGCCGTGAGCCTGTTATCTTCAGGCTGCAAATCTAAATCGTCTTCACAAGCCCAGAAGAAACTGGCACTTATAAAAAGGATTAAGAATGGTTTTAGTGTTTTTAACATAATAAATTTATTATAATATTATTTCTTAAAATGAAAGATTTAAACCAAGTACAATTGTTGTAGATCTTGGATAAAAATTATTGTCTATTCCACCTGCAATTTCAGGATCCAAACCTTCATAATTGGTTATGGTCCATACATTGGTAGCGGTTAGTGAAGTTCTGATATCCATGTCTTCTCCCGGAAATAAATATCCTACAGAAATATTATCCAGTTTTACAAAATCGGCACTCTGGATATAGTAGTCTGAAAACAACTGGTTGTTTCTAAAATTACTTTCTAAAACATTGCTGTTAAAATTAGAATAGTAAGGTTGTGGGGTAACTGTACCGGCTCCAACAAACCCATTACTTGATTGTGTATTATTATACATATAATGACCGAAGTTACCTCTAAAAGTAAAGCTAAAATCCAGATTTTTATACCTCATAGTATTGGTTAATCCCATAAAGTAATCCGGGGTGGCTTTTTTATAAGGAACCCTGTCATCCTCTGTGATTTCATTATCTCCATTTACATCTACATAAGCACCTTCTATTGGTTGGCCGGCTTCGTTGTATACCTGGCGGAAAACATTGAAGGTTGTAGGATCGTAACCTTCTTTCCATAGTTGAATGTTGTTACCAACACCACCGCTAATTCCTCCTTGTGGAATTTCAAAATCCGGATCATCCCCTAAAGTAAGGTTAGTGATCTCCAGGTCCTGGAAGGTTAAATTGTAGTTTACATCCCAGTTAAAATCTTCTTGCTGGATAATAGCACCGTTAATTCCAAATTCCAGTCCTTTACTAACCGTATTACCTACGTTAGTTACTAAAAGGTCTGTTAGGTTAGCACCTGCCGGTACAGGCACTGTAGCCAAAAGATCCTGAGTTTCACGATAATAAGCTTCTATAGTACCTGAAATTCTGTTATTAAAGAATCCGTAATCGATACCAACATTATAAGTTTTTAATTCCTCCCATTTTAGGTTAGAATCAAAAGCTTCGGGTCTCAGGGTATTAAAGAATTGGTTTCCAAATTGATACCTGGCACCGCCAACACTTGGGCTGTAAATTCCAAAGTAGCCGTAGTTTGGCCCAATTTCCTGGTTACCGGTAATACCGAAACCTGCCCTAAGTTTTAATTGATTTAAAACATTAGAATCTGATAAAAATGCTTCATTATGTAACTTCCAACCTGCAGAGACTGATGGGAAATAACTCCATTTATTATCTCCTCCAAATCTTGAAGATCCATCTCTACGTATACTTCCTGAAATTAAATACTTATCGGCAATATCAAAACTTGCTCTGGCAAAATAAGATTCCAGTGCGTTTCTATTAATATTTCTAGGGAATTCCTGTACATTATTAGTTACTGTCGCTGTTCTCTGGCTGGAGATATAAAATTCCTGGAAAGAATGTCCGGCAGTTAAATCTACTTCAGTGTCTAAAAAATCGATATCGTTTTTATAATTAAAGTAGAAATCCAGCAAAGTGTTTCTATTTAATCCGCCATAATCTTCAGCAAAAGGAATATCCTGGTTGTTTGCTGCAGAAGTTAAAGGCCTTCTGTTGTAACCATCATTTTCTGAATAATCAATACCAGCATTTACATTAAATTTCAATTCCGGAAGAAAATGAAACTTATATTCTGCATTCAGGTTAGTAATATTTCTCTTAGTAGTACCACGCGCATCTAATTGTCTTAAAAGTGCTAACGGATTACGAGTTGCCTGAATTTGTTGTTGTTGTGGCGAAAGGGTGTGTTCATAATACCCGTCAAAATAGCTTCCTTCATCAAAAACGGGTTGAGTAGGGTCAAAAGCTACCGCTGATCCAATAGCACCCTGGTCTGCAAAGCGGTTTTCATCTACAATATTTTTAGATGAAAGGCTCAACTTTAAGTGATTGTCAAACAAATCCTGGTTAAGCGAGATGTTAAGCGCGTTTCTTTCATAAACATCGGTTTTTAAAACCCCTGTTTGTGAAGTGTGATTATAGTTTATACGGTAAGTAAAGTTCTCGAAACCTTGCGTTGCCGTGAAGTTATGAATTGCCCCTACAGAAGTTTGATAAATTTGGTCCTGCCAATCTGTATTAACATCTCCAAGTAAAGACGGGTCTGTACCCGGTGTTTCTTCAATTAAAGTTCGAAATTGACCGGCATCCAGAACATCTACTTTATCTATAATTCTACCAGCAGAAACTTTAAGGTCGTAAGTTAAAGCTAAAGGAGAATCTTTTTTACCAGATTTAGTAGTAATTAAAATTACCCCGTTAGAAGCTCTGGAACCATAAATAGAGGTTGCAGCTGCATCTTTTAATATCACGAAATCTTCAATTTCATTCGGGTTAATAGAGTTTAACTGGTTTCTTACCCCCTGAACTCCACGTTGATCTAATGGAATACCATCAACAACAATAAGGGGAGAGTTATTTCCAGAAAGGGAAGAACCACCACGAATCCTGATTTCAGATCCGCCACCTGGTTCACCGCTTCCGGGAGTAATTCTAACTCCGGCCGATTTACCTGCAATTAATTGTTCTGGTGAAACTACAGCTCCCTGGTTAAAACTTTCTGAAGAAATCTTTTCTACAGATCCGGTTGCATCTTGCTCTGAGGTACTACCGTAACCAATAAGAACTACTTCTTCTAAAGTAGCCTGGTCTTCGTCTAACTGTACATCAAGAGTAGCCTGCCCTTCATAAGGAATCTCTGTACTGGCAAAACCAAGGAAAGAGAAGACAAGAATATCACCTTCACTTACGTCCTGAATGGTATAATTACCATCAAAGTCTGTAACGGCACCATTTGATGTTCCTTTAACAATAACGTTTGCGCCCGGAATCGGAAGACCGGTTGCGCTTTCGCTAACAACCCCGCTCACGGTTTCCTGTGCAAAAAAGCTCATTGGCAGCATAAAGAGCAACATCAACGTGCTTTTAAATAGTGTTTTCATAAATTTTTCTATTGATTTTTACTAAAAATTAAGCTTATATTTCTACTTCCTGAGGTTAAATATATGTAAATAGAATGTGAAGAAATAGGAACTCGCTTAGCACTATTTTGCGAAAACGTTTGAGTGTTGAAAACTTTTGTATTTTAAGGGTGTAGCTTAATTTTTGTAGTATTTTTACGATATCTTAAAAATAATGCTGTGGTTATTTCTAAATAAAAGATTTCTATGAGGCCAAAATTGACTTTAAAACAAATTGCGAGAGAATTGGATGTATCAATTTCCACTGTTTCAAAAGCTTTACGAGACAGTCCCGAAATTGGAGAGGAAACCCGAAAGAAAATCAAGGCTTTTGCGAAATTATATAACTACCGGCCTAATAATATCGCTTTAAGCCTTAAAAATAGAAAGACGAAAACAATAGGAATAATCATTCCTGAAATAGTTCATTATTTCTTTACTACCGTAATTAGTGGAGTAGAGCAGGTCGCCAATGAAAAGGGTTATAATGTAATTGTATGCCTATCTAACAATTCTTTTGATAAAGAAGTATTAAACCTTGAGTTGCTGGCCAACGGTAGTACCGATGGTTTTATTCTTTCTATAGCTAAAGAAACTATGCAAAAAGAAGATTATCATCATCTTATAGAAGTAATAAACCAGGGAATGCCGGTGGTTTTGTTTGACAGGGTTGTAGATGAAATTCATTGTGATAAAGTGATTATAGATGATGTAATTGGAGCTAAAAAAGCGGTACAGTATTTAATTGATAATGGAGCAAAGAAAATCGGACTTGTTTCTACCGTAGATTATGTTAGTGTAGGTAAACTAAGAACCCGCGGTTATCTTGAAGTTCTTAGAAATAATAATGTGGAAGTACAGGAAAATCTTATCCTTAAGATAGAGGATATGGATAATAGCGAAACCGAGATAAAGGAATTTATTGATAAAAATGACGTTGATGCCGTATTTGCTGTAAATGAGCACTTTGCAATTCACGCCATAAAAGCCCTCCAGGAAAAAGGTTTAAAAGTTCCTGAAGATGTCTCCGTAATCGGCTTTACCGATGGTGAGCTTTCCAAACGATTTATCCCGAGTCTTACCACGGTAAGTCAGCACGGGGAAAGGATGGGAGCTGAAGCCGCTCGTTTACTTATAGATAAACTGGAAAGAAAACCGGAAGAAGAAGAATCTTATAAAACAGTGATCGTAGAAACGAGTTTGGTAGAAAGAAATTCTACCAAATCGTAATTTTAAGGCTCATCTTTAAAATTTTATATATATTTACCCCAGCTTAATTAATTATCAGAACTTATATTTTTACTTCCTACCTAAAATAAGTTTTGATAAGCCTTACGCTTATCGTAAACGTTAATTGTACGATATGCAAAAACGTAGATTAAGTTTTTGGGAAATCTGGAACATGAGTTTCGGCTTTCTTGGAATTCAAATGGGGTTTGCTCTCCAAAATGCCAACGCAAGTAGAATTTTACAAATTTTTGGAGCCGATATTCATGAACTTTCATGGTTTTGGCTGGTTGCGCCGGTTACCGGTTTAATCGTTCAGCCAATAATTGGCTACTATAGCGATAAAACCTGGACCAGTCTTGGCCGTAGGCGTCCTTTCTTTCTTACGGGAGCTATTTTAGCTGCGATAGGCTTGATTTTAATGCCTAATGCCGATTGGTTTATCGCTATTCTACCTTCCCTTTGGGTTGGTGCCGGGATGCTCTTTATTATGGATGCTTCCTTTAATGTAGCGATGGAACCCTTCCGCGCTTTGGTGGCCGATAAATTACCATCCGATCAAAGAACCCTTGGTTTTAGTGTGCAAACAGTTTTAATTGGGATTGGGGCCGTAATTGGTTCCTGGTTGCCTTATGTACTTACCAACTGGTTTGATATTAGTAATAGAACGGTTGTGGGCGAAGTTCCACTTAACCTGTTGCTTTCTTTTGTAATTGGGGCCATTATTTTAGTGGGGAGTATTCTGGTAACAGTAATTACTACCAAAGAATATTCTCCTGAAGAACTGGAAAAGATGGACGACCACGTTGAAGAACCGGTCGATGAAAAGGAAAAATCCAGTTTGATGGATATCTTTTCAGATTTTGCCAAAATGCCCCATACGATGCGGCAGCTTAGTTGGGTACAATTCTTTTCCTGGTTCGGGCTCTTTGGAATGTGGGTGTTTTCTACTCCCGCAATTGCCCATCATATTTATGGCCTACCACTTTCAGATAATAGCAGTGAAACCTATCAGGATGCAGGTGATTGGGTTGGTGTTCTTTTCGGAGTTTATAATGCTGTTTCAGCGGTATTTGCATTTTTCCTTCCGGCTATTGCCTTAAAAATTGGAAGAAAAAGCACACATATCGTTTCCTTATTTATTGGTGCCTTAGGTATGCTTTCCATTTATATAATGCCAAACGAATACTGGCTGTTACTTTCTATGTTCGGGATTGGAATTGGCTGGGCCAGCATTCTAGCAATGCCTTATGCGATTCTTGCAGGCTCTATTCCACCGAAAAAAATGGGGGTTTATATGGGGATTTTTAATTTTTTCATCGTGATTCCGCAAATTGTAAATGCACTTATTGGCGGATTGATGGTGAAATATCTTTACGATGGAAACCCGATTTACGCGTTAGTTACTAGCGGAATAGCCTTTTTAATTGCGGCTATACTAACTTTTAGGATAGACGATGTAGATGAACCCGTAAAAGCATAAGGTTTTTAAGAAAAACAGATTGAGAGATAATTTAAAATTATGGAGACAAACAAAGGAATAATATTCGATCTAGACGGGGTTATTGTAGATACCGCTAAATTCCATTTTTTGGCCTGGAGAAAACTGGCCAACGATTTGGGTTTCGACTTCACCAAAGAACAAAATGAACAACTTAAAGGCGTTAGCCGGGTAGAATCCCTTAGGAAAATACTGGAGTGGGGGGAACTGGAACTTTCTAAAACAGAATTTAAACGGCAAATGGCGCTTAAAAATGAAAATTACCTCTCTTATGTAGCCAAAATGGATAAGAGTGAAATTCTTCCCGGCGTACAAAAAGTCATTGATTATTTAATTGAAAATAATATTCCGTTTGCCCTGGGTTCTGCGAGTAAAAATGCGCGAACTATTTTGAAAAAGATCAATTTACTGGATGAGTTTGATGCCATTGTAGACGGTACCGATGTTAGTAAAGCAAAACCCGATCCCGAGGTATTTCTAATAGCTGCCGAAAAATTAAATGTCAAGCCAGAAAACAGTATTGTTTTTGAAGATTCCGTTGCCGGCGTGCAGGCCGCCAATAATGCAAATATGATAAGCATTGGAATAGGCGAAGAAAAAACACTGGGCGAAGCCGATTATGTGTTTAACGACTTTACTGAAATAGACATAGATTTTATAAAGAAATTGCTCACTAAGTGAGATTTTTGAATTATTACAACTTAACCTTCAGGGCTGATCCCGGGGTAAATTAATAAGAAACTAGACAGAAATAAAGCAATGAACCAAGATTATATACAACCTAACGAGTGGTCCATTCTGGAAGAAGGATTTGATGTAGAACGCGTAAAATCGTCTGAAAGCCTTTTTAGCATCGGTAACGGCGTGATGGGTCAGCGAGCCAATTTTGAGGAACATTATTCCGGGCCAAGTTTCCAGGGAAGCTATATTGGCGGGGTTTATTATCCCGATAAAACCAAAGTAGGCTGGTGGAAAAACGGCTATCCAGAATATTTTGCAAAAGTACTTAACGCGCCCAATTGGATTGGGATAAATGTATTTGTAAACGATGAAGCTTTAGATCTTTTTACCTGTAAAAAAGTTGAAGATTTTACGCGTGAGCTTAATATGAAAGCAGGTTTTCATCGCCGTAGTTTTGTGGCAACCCTGCCAAACGATGTTGAAATTTCGGTAACAGCTACCCGTTTTCTTTCTATAGTAGAAGATGAACTGGGCGCGATAGATTTTGAAATTGAAGTTTTAAACAGCGATGTTGAAGTTCGCTTTGAACCTTATCTAGATGGGGGAATTACCAATACAGATGCCAACTGGGAAGAGCGATTTTGGAAAACTTTAGAAGTGAAATCTGAAGGAAATAAAGGTTTTGTACTTTCTAAAACCCTAAAAACCGAATTCCATGTAAATACCTTTATGCAATCTGAAGTTTTGCTGAATGGTGAAAAACAGGATGTTGAATTCACTGAAACCAAAACCGAAGATAAGCTTACTTTTTCGTATTCAGTTAAAGCTGAAAAAGGACAAAAACTAAGCCTGAGGAAATACGCCGGTTACGTAACCGATATGAACCATAAACGTTCAGATCTGGTAACTGCGGCGAGTAAGGTTTTGGATTATGCGACAAATTCAGGATTTTCAAAATTGCTTCAGGAGCAAAAAGAAGCCTGGGCGAAAATCTGGGAAATGGCCGATATCACTATTGAAGGAGATGTAAAAGCCCAGCAGGGAATCCGTTTTAATATTTTTCAGCTAAATCAAACTTATTTAGGAAAAGACGAGCGTTTAAATATTGGCCCAAAAGGCTTTACCGGTGAAAAATACGGTGGAAGTACTTATTGGGATACCGAGGCGTATTGCATTCCTTTTTATATGGCGACCAAAGACCATCAGGTAGCCAGGAATTTACTGACCTACCGTTACAACCACTTGGATAAAGCCATAGAAAATGCCGAAAAACTTGGTTTTATCAATGGTGCGGCGCTTTACCCTATGGTAACTATGAATGGGGAAGAAAGTCATAACGAATGGGAAATTACTTTCGAGGAAATTCATAGAAACGGGGCGATGGTTTATGCTATTTATAATTACGTCCGTTATACCGGCGATTTCACATATATCCCTGAAAAAGGCCTGGAAGTAATGATCGCTATTGCGAGATTCTGGCAACAGCGAGTGAATTTCAGCAAAAACAAGAATAAATATGTAATGCTGGGCGTAACCGGGCCAAACGAATACGAAAATAACGTGCATAACAACTGGTACACTAATTATATCGCAAAATGGTGTATTGAGTATTGTTTGGAATCAATAGATAAGGTTAAAGACGCTTATCCTGAAGATTACGAACGTGTAATGGGTAAAACCAAACTCAATGAAGGAGAATTGGCGAAATGGAAAGAAGTTGCAGATAATATGTATTTTCCATATTCTGAAGAGAACGGAGTTTTCCTTCAACAAGACGGATTTTTAGACAAAGAAATCCTTCCAATCGCTGAACTGGATAAAACTCAGCGTCCAATCAACCAGAAGTGGAGTTGGGATAGGATTTTACGTTCCTGCTACATTAAGCAGGCCGATGTTTTGCAGGGATTCTACTTTTTTGAAGATCATTTTAGCAAAAACGAACTGGAAAAGCATTTTGATTATTATGAGCCAATAACCGTTCACGAATCTTCGCTTTCACCTTGCGTGCACAGTATCCAGGCGGCACTTTTAGGTAGAACTAAGCAGGCTTATGAATTTTATCTAAGAACTTCCAGATTGGATCTGGACGATTATAATAAAGAAGTAGAACAAGGCTGCCATATTACCAGTATGGCCGGGACCTGGATGAGCATTGTAGAAGGTTTTGGCGGAATGCGGGTGAAAAATGATAAGCTTTCTTTTAATCCAACAATCCCCGAAGACTGGGAATCCTATTCCTTTAAAGTGAATTTTAGAGACCAGGTTTTAAAAGTAAAAGTTTCTGCGGAAAAAACGGTTTTTCAACTTGAAGGGGAAAATGCAATTGAAATCAATGTAAACGGAAAATCTGTTGAGGTAAATCCGAATCAGGAATTTGCTGTGTAATTACGTCATCCTGAATTTATTTCAGAGCCTGCTCCGAAAAATATTCGGAGATCTAATTTGTTGAATTTTAATCGTCATTCTGAACTTGTTTCAGAATCTAAGATGTTAATTATTGAACCATGTTAGAAGCTGAAACGAATTCAGCTCGACGAACAATGTTCAACCAGATCATTATTTAAATAAAGAATCATGAAAAAAATACTAATCACATTAATGCTCTTTACCGGTTTTACCGGTTTCGCGCAAATTGAACGCGTAGAGCCACCAAACTGGTGGATAGGTTTTGAAGAAACCGGACTCCAGTTAATGGTTTACGGCGAAAATATTGGAAATGCCACTCCAAAGATCGATTATCCCGGAGTAAGCGTTGAAAATGTAACAGAAGCTAAAAGTCCGAATTACCTGTTTATAGATTTACAAATTGAGCAGGCTAAGGCGGGGACTTTTGATATTACTTTTGAACTTGAAGACGGTTCAGAAGAAGCGTATGAATACCAGTTGAAAGACCGCGAAAAACCTGCTTCGGAATATGTAGGTTTTGATAATTCTGATGCTATTTATTTAATCACTCCAGATCGATTTGCCAACGGCGACAAGTCTAATGATAGCTTTGATTTTTTAAATGAAAAGGTTAAAGATCGCGAAGACGATTATGGGCGCCACGGAGGAGATATTCGTGGGATTATAGATCATCTGGATTATATAGACGAAATGGGCTTCACTGCAATTTGGCCTTCGCCTTTGGTAATTAACGATATGAAATCGGGTTCTTACCACGGATATGCAATGACCGATTTTTACCGGGTAGATCCGCGGTTTGGAACTCTGGAAGATTACAGGGAGCTGGCCGATAAAGCAGCAGATCGCGGCATAAAACTGGTTATGGACCAGGTAGCGAACCACGCCGGGGTAGAGCACTGGTGGATGGACGATTTGCCTTTTGAAGACTGGATCAACTATCAGGAGAAATTTGAAAATGAAGAAGACCTGGTGTACTCGAATCACCGTCGTACTACCAATCAGGATTTATATGCTTCAGAAACCGATAAAAAAGGATTGACAGAAGGTTGGTTTGTAGAAACCATGCCCGATTTAAATCAGGAAAATCCATTTATGGCCAAATACCTTATTCAGAATAGTATTTGGTGGATTGAAACCCTTGGTTTGGGCGGAATTCGCCAGGATACTTATCCTTATCCCGATAAGGAATTTATGAGTGACTGGGCCGGCGCGATTATGACTGAATACCCAAATTTCAATATAGTAGGTGAGGAGTGGAGTGTGAATCCGTTGCTTATTCGCTACTGGCAGGATGGTGTGGATAACGGTTATGACTCCAACCTGAAATCTACGATGGATTTCGCGATGCAGGAAAAAATTGTAACCGGTTTAAAATCTGAAGAAACCTGGGGCACAGGCCTGGTTGAAATCTATGAGGCTCTGGCTAACGATTTCGCTTATGCCAATCCTGAAAATATTATGATCTTCCCTGATAATCACGATAAAAGCCGAATTTACACGCAACTTGGAGAAGATGTTGTCAAAACTAAAATGACGATTGCTTACATGGCGGTATTACCAAGGATTTTCCAAATGTACTACGGAACCGAAATCTTAATGGATGATACTGAAAATCCCGGCGACCACGGACTAATTAGAACCGAATTCCCGGGTGGTTGGGACGATAGTGAGGTGAATGCTTTTACCGGCGAAGGTCTGTCAGAAGAAAAATCAGATATGCAGGAATTCGTTAAAAAAGTAATGAATTATCGTAAAAACAGTGAGGCTATCCACTCTGGGGAAACCAAACATTTCGCACCTGAAGATGCTACTTATTTAATCACCCGAAAAGCCGGCGATGAGATTATTGTGCTAATTCTAAATAAAAATGAGAAATCTGTAACACTGGATCTGGAACGTTTCAGTGAATTAAATTTAGAAGGAAAAAGCTTTAAGAATTTAATTTCAGAAGAAACCTTTAAGTGGGAGGATTCTTTAGAGTTACCGGAAGAAGGCGTTTACTTCTTTACTACGAAAATGGATTAAAAGGGAAATTTCTGGTTACGTCAAGCTGAACCTGGTTCAGCTTCTAATATGAGAGTAGTTTTAATCATGTTAGATCTCCGAATAATTTTCGGAGCAGGCTCTGAAATAAATTCAGAATGACGCTTAAAAATGAACTTTGAAATATCAACTAAATAAAAACAAATG
Source organism: Salegentibacter tibetensis (assembly GCF_020164485.1). Taxonomy (GTDB): domain Bacteria; phylum Bacteroidota; class Bacteroidia; order Flavobacteriales; family Flavobacteriaceae; genus Salegentibacter; species Salegentibacter tibetensis. The sequence continues at coordinate 10,212 of NZ_JAIQZA010000016.1, read as the reverse complement.
AAAAAAACATTAATAATGCTGCTGGCCTTTACGGCTTTGTTTTCCTGTAAAGACAACGAAAAGCAAGAGCAGCTGGAACAAGAAGAAGAACGAACCATAGCGCCTGTATCTAACGATGCGTTGGAATCGGCGGTGATTTACGAAGCGAATATTCGCCAGTATTCCCCTGAAGGAACTTTTGATGCTTTTACAGAAGATATTCCGCAATTAAAGGAACTTGGTGTAAAAGTGATTTGGCTAATGCCTATTTATCCGATTTCGATGAAAAATAGAAAAGCCACCGGAGATCTTTCAGTGGAAGATATTGAAGACCCGGAAGAAAGAAAAAAATACCTGGGTAGCTATTACGCAATTTCAGATTATACTGATATTAATCCTGAATTCGGGGATTTTGAAGATTTTGAAAACCTGGTAGAAACCGCCCACGAAAACGGAATGTATGTAATTTTGGATTGGGTGGCTAACCATACCGGATGGGACCATAAGTGGATTGAAGAGAAGCCTGAATTTTATCATAAGAATGAAGAAGGCCAAGTTACAGATCCTATAAACCCTGCAACCGGCGAATCCTGGGGATGGACAGATGTTGCTCATCTAAACTTTGAAAACGAAGAGCTTCACGAAGCTATGGGTGAAGAAATGAAGTTTTGGGTAGAAAAATACGATGTGGACGGTTTTAGAGCCGATGTCGCAGGAGAAGTGCCAACCGAATTCTGGGAAAGCATTGTTCCTCAATTAAAAGAAATAAAACCAGTTTTCATGCTGGCCGAATCAGAAGACAAAGACCTTTTTGAAAATGCTTTTGATATGGGATACAACTGGGAAGGTCACCATATTATGAATGAAATGGCTCAGGGCAAGAAAACCGCCAAAGATTGGGATGCTTATATGCAGAAGATCGATACCACTTATCAGGAAGATGATTATTTGATGAGCTTTATAACCAACCACGATGAGAATTCCTGGAACGGGACGGTAAAGGAGAGAATGGGTGATGCTTCAGAAACTATGCTTGCACTTACTTATACTTTACCCGGAATGCCGCTTATTTATAGTGGGCAGGAATATGATATGGATAAAAGGCTGTTGTTTTTCGAAAAAGACACTATCCCAAAAGAAAAAGGTAAAGTTTGGCCATTGCTGGAGAAACTTGGTAAGTTGAAAAACGAGAATAAAGCCCTGCACGGCGCTAAAGAAGCAGCGTCTTATGAGAATATTGAAACATCAGAAGAAGAAAAAATTCTGGCTTTCAAAAGGGAAAAAGATGGAGCTGAGTTAATTTACATTGGGAATATGAGCGATGAGAGTACCAGTTTCAGCATAAAAATAGAAGGGGATTTTGAAGACTATTTATCGGGTGAAACGATAGAAATTTCCGAAGATAAAAATATGAATTTGGATCCCTGGCAGTACTTTATCTTAATAAATAAGTAATAAATTTACTAAAAAACTAAAAACAGCCCTCCCGGAGGGCTGTTTTTGTTAGTTATTAACCGAAAACGTTTTAGTTTATTAGGAAATTAGGTTATATTGTAGAATTAAAATAGATTTGGCCTAATGGCGAAAAAAATTAATAAGATTGCAGTTTTAACATCGGGGGGTGATGCACCCGGAATGAATGCCGCTATAAGAGCGGTTGTAAGATCCTGTTCATATTATAATCTGGAGTGCGTTGGTGTTTACCGCGGCTACCAGGGACTTATAGAAGCAGATTTTGAAGCACTTACCGCAAGGTCTGTAAGAAACATCATTAATAAAGGAGGGACTTTTCTAAAATCTTCCCGTTCTGAAGAATTTAAGACCAAAGAAGGAAGGGCAAAAGCTCATAAGAATCTGACCGATGCCGGTGTAGATGCTTTGGTAGTGATTGGTGGAGATGGAACCTTTACCGGTGGCCTTTATTTTAATAGAGAATTTGATTTTCCTATTGTGGGAATTCCCGCAACTATAGATAATGACATTAACGGTACCGATTATACCTTAGGTTACGACACTGCTTTAAACACAGTGGTAGAAGCCATAGATAAGATTCGGGATACCGCAAGTTCTCATAACCGCTTATTTTTAATCGAGGTTATGGGTCGGGATGCAGGTGATATCGCTTTAAATAGCGGTATTGGTGCAGGAGCCGAAGAGATATTGCTTCCGGAAGAAGACCAGGGAATTCAACGTATGATGGATTCTTTGGAAAAAAGTAAAAAATCCGGAAAAACCTCCAGCATTATCGTGGTGGCTGAAGGTGAAAAGAGCGGAAAGAACATTTTTCAGTTAGCTGAATTTATTTCGCAAAGCCACGAAGAATATGACATTAGAGTCTCTGTGCTGGGTCATATTCAAAGAGGAGGTTCTCCAAGTTGTTTTGATCGTGTTCTGGCCAGTAAACTTGGTGTTGGTGCGGTTGAAGCATTAACCGATGGTAAAACCAATATCATGGTAGGTGTACACCATCAAAAAGTGGTACACGTGCCTTTGGAAACTGCTTTAAAAGAAGACAGGGAATTTGATCAAGAATTAAGAAGGGTGGCGAACATCACTTCAGTGTAAATTTTTAAAATTTAAATTATGAGTACAAAAATTGGAATTAATGGTTTTGGCCGAATTGGACGTATCGCGTTTAGAATTGCGGCTGAAAATAATGACGTAGAAGTAGTCGCAATCAACGATTTACTGGACGTGGATCATTTAGCATATTTGCTAAAATATGATTCTGTTCACGGTAAATTTAAAGGAGATGTTGATGTAAAAGACGGAAATCTTGTGGTTAACGGAAAATCTATTCGTATTACTGCAGAAAAAAATCCGGCAGATCTCAAATGGGGAGACGTTGGAGTAGATGTTGTATTGGAATGTACCGGAATTTTCAAAGAAAAAGACGATGCAAACGGACACATTAAAGCAGGGGCTAAAAAAGTAGTAGTTTCAGCACCATCTAAATCTGTGCCTATGTTTGTAATGGGTGTTAACCATGAGGATGTTAAGCCGGAAGACACTATTGTTTCTAATGCTTCCTGTACAACAAACTGTCTTGCTCCACTTGCTAAAGTGGTAGACGATGAATTTGGTCTTGTTGAAGGTTTAATGACAACTGTTCACGCAACCACGGCTACTCAACTTACAGTAGATGGCCCATCGGCAAAAGATTTTAGAGGCGGCAGAAGTGCGCTTCTTAATATTATCCCATCTTCAACCGGAGCAGCTGTAGCTGTTGGGAAAGTAATTCCTAAACTTGACGGAAAACTTACCGGGATGGCTTTTAGAGTGCCAACTGCCGATGTATCTGTAGTAGACCTTACGGTTAGGACTGAAAAGTCTGTAAGTTACGATCAGGTTAAGGCTGCATTTAAAAAAGCTTCTGAAGGTTCTTACAAAGGGGTAGTCTCTTATACGGAAGATGGAGTGGTTTCTCAGGATTTTGTATCAGATGCACATACGTGTAATTTTGATGCTGAGGCTGGAATCGCACTAAACGATAATTTTTTCAAATTAATCGCGTGGTATGATAACGAATATGGTTATTCTGCCTCAATAATAAAATTGGCAGTACACGTTAATTCAATTTAATATTTTATTTTAGAGCCTGATGAAAGTTACGCTTGGATTATTTTAATCTTTTAGCGCTTTCCTCAGGCTTTTTAAATTTAAACCATATTCACACACAATGATATTAATAGCGGACGGTGGATCAACAAAATGTGATTGGATTTTACTTAGTGCAACGGGAGAAGAATTACTTAGAACCCGCACTAAAGGATTAAATCCAGCAGTATTTCCTGAAGTAGTACTGGAACAACGCATTGAAGAAAACGCCGATTTAAAGGAAGTAAAGGACAAAGTAGAACGAGTGCATTTTTATGGCGCAGGTTGTGGTACCGAAACGCCTAAAAAATTACTGGAAGGAATTTTTACGAATTTCTTCACCAACGTAGATGAAGTAGTGATTCTGGAAGATATGGTTGCCGCAGTTTATGCCGCTACCACAGAGCCCGGAATTGTTTGTATTCTTGGTACAGGTTCTAACAGTTGTTATTTTGATGGTGAAAACATACACCAGGCTGTTCATTCCCTGGGGTATATCCTAATGGATGAAGCTAGTGGAAATTACTTCGGAAAAAGATTAATAAGAGATTATTACTACAAAAGAATGCCCCCGGAACTTGCCGAGGAATTTGGTGAAAAATACAATATGGAATCTGATGAGATTAAGAAAAATCTCTATCGCAAAGAGAATCCAAATACTTACCTCGCTTCTTTCGCTGAATTTATTTTTGCAAACGAACGCAATGGCTATTTCTACAAATTGGTACACGAGGGAATTACAGATTTTATGCATTCCCGAGTAATGTGCTATAAACAAGCGCAAAATACACCTGTACATTTTATTGGTACTATCGCTTATTTTAGCGAAGATATTATTCGTGCAGTTGCCCAGCCTTATGGAATAGAAATTGGCAATATTGTACGTAGACCAATTGATGCATTGATAGAATACTATAGAAAAGAAGTGCTTATCAATAATTAATTACAATTTTTCATAAATTTTAGTACATTTAAGAAATTAAACGCTTAGATGTTAACAAAAGTTTATGGAAGTGCCGTATTTGGGGTAGAGGCAACTACAATTACTATTGAGGTAAATGTAGCAACCGGCATTGGTTATCATCTGGTAGGTCTTCCCGATAATGCGGTAAGGGAAAGTAGTTTTAGAATTGCCGCCGCCCTTCAAAATAACGGCTATAAATTTCCCGGTAAAAAGATCATTGTCAATATGGCGCCGGCCGATCTTAGAAAGGAAGGTTCGGCTTACGATCTTAGCTTAAGCCTGGGAATTCTGGCCGCTTCAGGTCAAATTAAAGCAGAAAATATTTCAGAATATCTTATTATGGGTGAGCTTTCGCTAGACGGAAGCTTACAACCCATAAAAGGTGCCTTGCCTATTGCCATTAAAGCTAAAGAAGAAGGTTTTAAGGGATTTATTCTTTCGAAGCAAAATGCGAAAGAAGCCGCTATCGTAAGCGGCCTTGAAGTTTATGGAGTTGAAAACATTACTGAAGTGATCAATTTTTTTGATAAAAATGAAACTTTAGAGCCTACCATTATTAATACCCGCGAAGAATTCTACAAAAACCTGGACCACCCCGAGCATGATTTTGCCGATGTAAAGGGACAGGAATCTATAAAACGCTGTATGGAAATTGCCGCAGCGGGCGGTCATAATATTATTCTAATCGGTCCGCCGGGAGCCGGGAAAACGATGTTGGCCAAACGCCTGCCAAGTATTTTACCACCAATGACCCTGCACGAAGCTCTGGAAACTACCAAAATTCACAGTGTAGTTGGGCGGGTAAAGGAACACGTGGGTTTGATGTCACAGAGGCCATTTAGAAGTCCTCATCATACAATTTCAGAAGACACAGTAGCTAATGTAAACCACAGACTAAAGAAGCTCTTACAGTCTTAAATACAGGTTGAAAACATCACATCACATATAGTTACTTTTGTAATTTAGTTATTAGAAAAGCAATCCGCAGAATTTTTGGTTTTCTACCAGAATTTGATACTTACCCTCCTTCCAATAGTTGAACACATAATGTATTCTTGTCTTTATTTTAATTTTTAGATAAATTAATATTTTCTAAAAGATTGGTATAATAGAGATAAACTAATGATGTTTTGGGCGTTTGAGCTTCCTTCCGCCTTGAATTCCCAGCATCAATACCCTACTAAACTTATTTAGTTTCAGATACTTATGATCATTAGTATTTAGATGAATAAAAAATCAGGTAATAAATTTGCGTAACAGGAGAATTATTATTAATTTCGCAAAAAATTAGAATCGCAAAAATACAAATATAAAAAACAAAAACCAAACTATAAAAAGTTAAATAAAAGTTAAAATACCAATGAAGTCAGGAAAGGACGGGAAACAAAAATTTTATAGCAATATTTCACTACCTCGTGAGATCTTTACAGATGTTGATGCTTTAGAGGGTACTAATATTATGTATAATAAATTTCTGCACCTTCTCAGCCTCCTAAAGAATGGGAGTGAGAAAAGATTTGGTATCTCTTGTCATTACACTTTTGTTTCTTCTAAGTATTTAAAGAAGGTTTTTACTACCTATTATAGTACTAAGGTAATTCTTCCACTTCAGAATGCAGGAATTATTGAGTGTGACGGTCTTTACAGTCCTGATACTGCCAAATGTCACTACTATAGAATTAACCCTGAGTATTTCAAAGGACAGATAGAATTAGAGCGTAGGAAATTTTTCTACAAAATGGATTTGACCAGAGATTTAGGGGAGGAAAACAAACAGCACTCAGAGGATTTTGAGCTATTTGTAAATGGTTTGGAGATCAATAAAAACAGTCTTGATATTACTATGAACAACTGTTTAGATTTGGTTGATTCAGAAAGCTATAAGTATAACTATAATGTAGATGCTAACGAGCAAGATGTAATCTTAGTGAATGACGGAACTAAAACTTTTCCTGCTAAAATATGGAAGTTAGTAGAACAGTCATTTTCTACAGATAGCTCTCTTATTCAAGATGGTTTAGACTATTACTATATGACCGAGGACAAATATAAGGAGCTAAAGAAAAACCGCCTAAAGTCCTCCTGGTCTTCTAGTATTGATAACCTTGCTGAAGGTAATTTCAGAGCCTACAGGAACAAAACTAACTACAGATTAGATACTAACCTAACCAACTTACCTAAAGAGCTTAGAGAGGTTGTAATGAAAGATAACGGTCTTATAAATATAGATTTATCAAACAGCCAGTTTGCTATCCTTTCTATGGTTATGAGAAAAGATGGATTTGATTCTTTAGATGCTTTGAATTTCTATAAAGCTAGTGAAGAGGGAAATCTATATGAGTTTATTCAGGCAGAGCTTAATTTAGAAAATAGAGGAGAAGCTAAACAGGTGATGTTTAGAATGCTTTTTTCTTCTGACGGCTTTAAATCTGAAAATAAAACGAAATTTGAAAAGCTATTCCCTACGGTTGCTGAGTATATTTCTAAGTATAAAAGGCAATACGGGGATAATGCTTTCTCTATAAAACTTCAGAGAGAAGAATCTTATATCTTTATCGATGGAATTAAACCGATTCTTAAGGATCATGGTATTTCCCATACAACAATACATGATTCAGTTATTTGTAGAGAGGAAGATTCTGCTATGGTTCTGGATATTATTGATTATGTTTTTCGGAATAAGGGACTAAACGCAAATATAACCATTGATAATCCTTCTTTAAAAGAAATTCTGGTAGCTGCTTAGGAGAAAATGTAAGCTATAATACTATTGACAAATTCGCCTCTTTCAGATTTTGGAAGGGGCTTTTTTTATGTCTTTGAACAATTTTATTTTTTTATTCCAAAAATTATTTCAAATTTTACTCAAAATCAAATAAGGTTTTGGGAGATACTTTTAAGGCTCTCGCTATGGCTGAAACTGTGCTTATTGTAGTATTTACTTCCCCTCTTTCAATACGCCCTACCTGCGAAATGGGAATATCGGCTTCAAATGCAAGTTGCTCTTGAGAAAAGTTCTTGAGTTTTCTTGTTTCTCGAAGCTTATTGCCGAATGAATTAATGAAGGATTTATTTTTTATTTTTTGCACCCGATAAAGGTGAAAAATGCAAGATTTTAAAATCAACGCATATATGCGCTATTTTAATTTATATGAGGAAAACCACATTTTTAATATATCCAGTAATGCTAACTTTGAGAATACACCTGTTTTTATGAAATATCCGATATATCTAATTTTTATTATAGCTGTTTTCTTATCCTGTTCTACTAATGATGAAAATAAATCTAACGATATCAACCCTCCAGATTGGATACAAAGTACTTGGTTAGTTGAAGGCTCTACAACTGGGAATAGTGGTGTAAAGTTTACATCAAATGATTTAGTGTTAATTCAGGGTTTTGCAGAAACTAGCCAAAGAGATTTAATTAATCATAGCCGTGAATTAGGGCAAGAAGTAGTGGTGACGGAAAATAAATCTAATGATAGTTATTCGTTGCGCCTTGAATTAGCCTATGGACAGACGGTAAATTTAGACTTCACAAAGATTTCCAATAACGAGATAACTTGGAATCAAGTAGCGAATTCAATTTTAATCAAGCAATAATTATAAACTAAATCATTATGAGAAAACTTATTATTTCCGCTTTTGTGGGCTTATTTTTTATTTCCTGTGGATCAGTTAAAAGAACAATGTTCGGAACTACTGAAAAAACTTTAATTAAAACAGTTTCAGTTGAACAAGGATGTGAAAAAGAGAATATTGAAATTATTGATAGTGTAAAGGGTTTGCATGGTGCTACATATTCGCTAGATGTTTGTGGGGATAGGATGGTGTATAAGGAGGTTGGTTCGGTTTTTATGGAGGCTTCGGTAGCAGATAAAAAAGTTGAAGAACTTACAAATTAAATATATGATTGTTTCAATAATTGGAGTTGTAGTAGGTTGGTTTCTTTTAGGTGGGTTGATAAATCTTATTGCATATTCTGATACCCCTCCAAGCCAAAGAGGGGATTCTGATACAGCGAAAATCCTCCATAATATCATAAATATAGTAGCAGTTTTTGCTCTACTTATAATAATTTTTAGCTAGACCTCTTATGAATCCTCCTGTATTAAATTCCCTGATAGATTTTTTAAATAATCCTGATTTAAGAACATTTGAATTAGAATTCTCGGTACTTACAACAACTCTTATTGGTGATAATTTTCAAATGAAGAATCTTCCTAGTAAAAGATCATTTTGGAAAGTCTTTATTCAGAAAAATTATATTGGAAATGTAAGTTTTTATTTTAGGGATGGGCCAAAGTTTGTTTTTGCTCTTGTGGTGGATGATGGCTATATGCCGTTTGCGAATCAAGACCAGTTTGTTATAGATAAGTTTATAGTATTAGGGGCGGATCCCATTGCTGGTGAAAAAATTACAATTACAGATTCCGAAATTAAAGTAAATGTGAGCCTTACTAGAAGGGGGCAAAGATTGACTCAAGTATATAAAAATTGCCTTTCTGTAACGGGATATCAGGAAAAATTAAGTTTCGAAACTTTAACTAAAAATCCAGAAGGTAATGATAATTGTTATGTAGCAACTTTGGTTTATAACGATATATATCATCCCAAAGTTAATCGACTTAGGGAATACAGGGATGAAGTTCTAATGAGGAGTAAATACGGTGTTGTAGGTGTTCGAATTTATTATTTAATAGCACCTCGTCTAATTAATATTTTAAAACCTTTTCCATTCATTCAGAGATTAATAAGGAGGCGATTAGATGTATTTATTAGTAACCTGAATAAAAAAATTGAGTAATGTTTAAAAAATTGAAAATTAAACGTTTGGAAAATCAAATAAAAACTTCTTTTAAAGAGTATACAGTTTTAATTGTAAGTGATGCTAAATCTTTAGGTTATAGTGAAAATTCTCCAATATTTGGAATGCTTATAAAAAAAGGGCTCTTAGATTATAAAGTAAAATTAAAAGGGAATTTAGCAGGAATTGCGAACAGTGCAGGATTATCAAATTTTGAGTTTGAAATCTTAATGGATAAAATTTTTAATGAACATTTGAATTCTATATTCAGCTAACCTTAAAATAAAAAGTATGGATTATAATGAATTTTCAGAAAATATTAATAATCATATAGATACATTGAAACTAAGCGGAAATGATAATCATTTTATTGCGTTAGAAGTCTTTAAAAAAGCAAAAGAACTAAAACCCAGCGTTTCGAATGAAGTTTATGATACGTATATAAATCAAAATGCTGTGTTTTTTGCTAAAGAACTGACTAATCAGGCACATCATTTTTTGAAAATGGATGAAGATTGGCTTAATAATAGACCACAAACAAATGATTTCAATTCCCGTTACGATGCCATCAAATCAGTTTTTTCTCACTTGAATACTTTACCCTTAACGGAAGAAAATAAAGTGGAAGTTGCAAAATATGAAAGTATATTAGACAGTGAACACGCAAAAAAATCGGGAGGATGCTATATAGCTACCATGGTTTATGGCTCATATTCCCACCCACAAGTTCTAATTTGCACAATCCGGTGAAAACGGACACCCATTCCGCTGGAAAGCGGACAGTGATTCCGGACTAAAGCGGACACCCATTCCGGGGCAAAACGGACAGTGATTCCGTTTCAAAGCGGACAGCTATTCCGGA
>NZ_JAIQZA010000158.1 GCF_020164485.1 Salegentibacter tibetensis | reverse complement strand
AGAAAATTACCTGGCATTTCAAAACAGTAAAACATCCTTCAGCAAAAAAGAAAAAGAAGTTGTTAACCTTGTTGTAAGTCAAATAAATGATTGTGATTATTGCCTGGCTGCTCATACTATGATGGGCAAAATGAATGGTTTTACAAGTGAACAAATACTGGAATTGAGAGCAGGAAAAGCATCCTGGGATATTAAAATCAATGCTTTAGCAAAATTATCTTCAGCTATTGCCCAAAGAAAGGGAATCAATGTAGC
>NZ_JAIQZA010000157.1 GCF_020164485.1 Salegentibacter tibetensis | reverse complement strand
AATGCAATAAAAGGAGCGATTAAAGCGTATCATTTGCGCAGCATTAATGGCAGTTATTTCAATCTTATGGAATTCTGTCAAACAGATGATCTGGTTTTTATGAAACTCATAAGGAACAGAATCAATGGTAAGATAATTTCCATTCCCGGTGAACCACAACAAAGTAAGGTCGTTAGCCTGAAAATCTGTAATAAGATTTTGATTAGTAGAGGAGATATCACTTATGATAAGTCTCTCGTTTGTTTCTCCTGCAAA
>NZ_JAIQZA010000156.1 GCF_020164485.1 Salegentibacter tibetensis | reverse complement strand
TCAAGAGTTTTTTTGGAACAAGCTTGAATGCGGTTTATACCCAAATATGGATAGCAGTAAGTGCCTATCTGATAATTGCAATTATGAAGAAAAGACTGAAAATAGAGCTTGAACTTTACACTATTTTTCAAATTTTGAGTATTAGCCTCTTTGAGAAAGTAACTATAAATCAACTACTTAACAATAAAGAATACAGAAAGAATATTAATGACGATTATAACCAACTGAAAATGTTTAATTTATAACCGGACACTA
>NZ_JAIQZA010000155.1 GCF_020164485.1 Salegentibacter tibetensis | reverse complement strand
TACAAGACCCACCTAGCTATGACAGAGGAACGTATCATTAGCGCTGCAGTGGTCACATCTGGTGAAAAAGGTGATGGTCCGGAATTGCCAATACTTTTGAAAATAAGCCAGGATAATGGAGTTCAGGCGGATACCGTAATCGGGGATACCGCATATTCCGGCAAGGATAACCTTAGACTCAAAGATAAAAATAATGAGGCCATAAAGATAGTGGCAAAGCTAAACCCTATTATCACACAAGGTCTTAGAAAGAAA
>NZ_JAIQZA010000154.1 GCF_020164485.1 Salegentibacter tibetensis | reverse complement strand
CAAAACAGTGTTTATTCTTCCTCCCGCTCTGTCTCTGGCCTCCAATATTTTAATTGCAACTCCTGCTTTCTTCAACCTGTAAGCGGCCACAAGTCCAGAAAGACCGGCCCCTATAATAACTACAGGTAATTTGTTCTGTTTATCCATTCATAAATTCATCAAAAATTAAAGATTATCAGAGACGCCTTAAAACTGTTCATTTTCCAGGTCAATGATAGACTGTCGCTCCCGGTTAACTGTTAATCGGGTAATGTCCGGAC
>NZ_JAIQZA010000153.1 GCF_020164485.1 Salegentibacter tibetensis | reverse complement strand
GGCACTGAAAAACTATCTCCTTTGAGGTAATTTTATGAAGGCGATCAAGCAAAAATATATTTTTTGACTTGGTCGCTTTTTTTATTGGTGATTTTTAAGGTGTAGATATTTTTATTATTCTATGCTTCAAAATGGTCTAATAACTCTTCTGATCGCTTTTTAAGCTTACTTCCCTCAAGATCTCGGACTTATATAGTTAATTTAAGAATTCTCTTGAGGTTTACGGCGAAAATAGCAAGTGCCCCCTGCATTTGCATACTATGGAT
>NZ_JAIQZA010000152.1 GCF_020164485.1 Salegentibacter tibetensis | reverse complement strand
CGAATTTGAAACTTTGAACGATAGCGTAAGCTATCAGCTACGGGGTGTAGCGTAGCCCGGTTATCGCGCCTGCTTTGGGAGCAGGAGGCCGCAGGTTCGAATCCTGCCACCCCGACTTTTACAAGTTGTATTTTAACATAAAAAAAGGGTAATTGTATGGTTTTCATATAGTTACCCTTTCTTTTTGTGCTTAAATTTTAACAAATAGTGTTAAATTTTATGTGAGTTCATCGTGAGTTCACTGTGAATTTGTGAGTTTATCGTGAG
>NZ_JAIQZA010000151.1 GCF_020164485.1 Salegentibacter tibetensis | reverse complement strand
TAAAGAATGGCAAGTAAAATCCCGTTGGAAAAGTGACCTATTACTCCGTAAGCCAATCCCAGTCCTGTTTTAGCTCCTAGTAAGGTGGGAATATCCCACCATTGTCCAGTGAACAAAAATCCTACCAAGTCAAAAACCAGCGTTCCAATTACCCCAGCTAGTATTGCGTTCTTCCAGTTAATTTTATGATTATGCATAGTGATATTGTTTTAAGTTAAATTACGAAGATTAGGATTTTTTCTGAAGTGCTACTGCTTCAGGGAAATCA
>NZ_JAIQZA010000150.1 GCF_020164485.1 Salegentibacter tibetensis | reverse complement strand
CTGTTTTTGATCAATGGCTTAACGAAGAAAGAAAAATAGATCACGTGCTTGCCAATCTAAAACAAGCTAATTTTGATCCGGAGTTTTATACTCACCACGAAAAGGAAATTTTTAAAAGTTTTAAAGAGAATTTACAGAAAGCATGAGCAAACTAGAACACAATATGTCTCTCACCGCAGAGGCACCGGCAAAACTTTCTACAAAACAAAAACTCGCCAGCGGCATTGGATTGATTGGTTTGTTTTTATTAGTGCTGGCTGTAGCGAACG
>NZ_JAIQZA010000149.1 GCF_020164485.1 Salegentibacter tibetensis | reverse complement strand
AGGTCTGAGATAAAAAAGTTTTATCTAGCGGAGGGAAATGACAGATAAATATGATATTATTGAATTTATTAATGAGGCTGAAATAGATTGGTGTTCTGTTCTTTTTCCATTGATGAAAAAGAACCAATCCCGAGGCGTCGGGACTAGGCTTACGAAAATGGATCTAAATTTTTCGTTCGATGTCTAAATTTTCTGAACTCGCGAGGAAAATGTGAGTAACGAGAAAAAGACGTGTCGCTCAAACAGCAGAAAATTTAAACGACATCTCAC
>NZ_JAIQZA010000015.1 GCF_020164485.1 Salegentibacter tibetensis | reverse complement strand
TGTTCTTTGATCGCTTCAATAGCTACTTTAGCCTTGAAAGAGGCACTGAATTTTCTTCTTGGTGTTTTCATTTTGACAGGGTTAATTTACAACTTAATTTCCTGTCCTATATTTGGGGAGTATTATATAGTAATACTGGATATGTGCTTTTAGCAACAATCATAGAACGAGTATCAGGCTTAACCTATTCTGAATTTATGAGCAAAGAAATTTTCCAGCCGCTTAAAATGGAAAACACTTTTATTTTTCATCGATTTCTTCAACCCAGAACAATTGAAAATTTAGCTCAAGGATATTTTTACTCCGATTCTTTAAAACAGAAAATCCCTGTTATAAATTCTAAATCAGATGATGAAGTTGTTTATTTAGACGGAATGGTTGGAGACGGAGCAATCAATTCCACTATTGGCGATTTATTTATTTGGGATAGAGCCATTCGAGACAATAAATTAATTAGTCAAAAGAGTAAAGAGTTAATGTTTTTAAACTCAAAAACTTTGAATAATGAAAGCACAGATTACGGATTTGGATGGATGCTAGAAGAAAATCCTGACATTGGAAAAATTGTTCTTCATACTGGAGATTGGGCAGGCTTTATTAATTATTTTGAAAGAGATATTAACAAGAATAATACAATTATACTTTTACAGAATGAAAAACTACCAACTACAAGAATGCCAAGAAATGGAATTAGAGAAGTTTTATACAAAGAAAAAGTAAACTAATAATATTTCCGTTTAATGTTTTAGTCAACTTCTTTTCATTCATGGTGGATATACTTGAAAATACCTTATCACAACATTCCCTCCCTACGGGAATATTTATTCTTAAAAATTTTAACTAACTTTCCCCTTCAGTTTCTTCCCTACAGGATCCTGATTTTCATGACCAAGAATACAACCCCCATTTAATGGCAAAAGCAGACATTGATTTTGAAAAAGAACTCTGGGATGCGGCGAACGAATTAAGAGGCGCGGTATCTGAGAACAACTATAAAAACTACATCTTACCCCTCGTTTTCGTAAAGCACCTTAGCGAACGTTATGAGGTGGTACGCGAGGAATTGAAGGAGCAGCTTAATGATCCCGAATCTGATTATTACTCTACAGATAAAGAAGAGATCAATTACGTCCTGGAAGACCGGGATGAATACCGTTCCCGGAATACTTTTAAAATTCCTGAAACCGCTTCCTGGCAATATTTGAAGGATAACGCCGAGCAGGATGATATCAAGGTGAAGGTTGATGATGCCTTTGAGGTGATCCAGGAGCTGTTAACGGGGTATAACCCCCAGCTGGTGAATATTCTGCCGCGGATCTTTGTGCGGAGTGAATTATCCCCCAAACAAACTGGCGGAATTATTAACCTGCTTTCCAAACCCAAATTTTCGGAAAAGGAAAATCCCGAAAGTGATGTTTTAGGCCGTATCTATGAATATTATATCGGCCGATTTGCAATGGCGGAAGGTTCGGGTGCGGGGCAGTTCTTTACGCCCGGAAGTATCGTAAGGCTACTGGTGGAATTGCTGGAACCTTACAAAGGCCGCATCTTTGATCCGGCTTGTGGGAGTGGCGGTATGTTTGTGCAGAGTTTGAAGTTCATCAAAGAACACGGCGGAAACAAAAAAGACATTGCGATCTATGGGCAGGAAATGACCGCTCAAACTTTGCGACTGTGCCTGATGAACCTGATGCTGCGGGACCTTTCTTTTGATATTAAACTGGGGAATTCTTTGCTCGATGACAAGTTCCCTAACCTTAAAGCCGATTACATCATTGCCAATCCTCCTTTTAATGTGAGCAACTGGCATCCTGAAGATCTGCCTGATGGCGATCCCCGTTTATTTGGTCCAAAGGAGGAATTCAGTACAGATGGCAGCGCCAATTATATGTGGATGCAAACCTTCTGGCACCATTTAAGCGACACCGGGACTGCCGGAATTGTAATGGCAAACGGCGCGATGACTTCCAATAATAAAGGTGAAAAAAATGTGCGGCAGCATATGGTGGACAATTCTATGATAGATGCCATTGTACGCATGCCCGATAAGCTGTTCCTTACCACCGGAATCCCTGCCTGCCTTTTTATCCTGAGCAAAAACCGCGACGGAAAAGACGGCACCCACCGCGAGCGCAATAACGAGATCCTGTTCCTGGATGCCTCCAAAATGGGCACAATGGCCAGCAGAAAACTGCGGGTTTTTAGTGATGATGATATTAGCCGAATTGCAGAGACCTACCACAACTGGAGAAACCGCGACGGAAATTACGAAGATGTTGACGGATTTGCTAAAGCAGCAACTATTACTGATGTACAAAAGCAGGATTACAAACTCACCCCGGGAATTTATGTAGGCACAGAAGCCGAAGAAGATGACGGGATCCCTTTTGAAGAAAAAATGGAGAGCCTAAAGGTGCAGTTATTAGAACAGTTCGAAAAAGGGGAAGAATTAGAGGAAAAAATAAAAGCAAATTTTAATAATTTATTCTTAAAGTAATGAATTTAGCAGAACTAATAAAAAAATCATACGGTAGTGCTGACCTTATTTTTGTCTCACACCAATTGGAAATCGATTATGCAAGAAAATCTTTAGAAGCCGCAGAAAATGAAAATGTGGGATATGAAGAATTTCTAGAAAAACATAAAGAATTTTTAAGATCGCAAAATTGTTCAGATGAACATATTGAAAGACAAATCTTAAAAGTTCAGGACTTAAGTAATTATTTCAGTAATGATTAAAACGGCAGGCAATATAAAATAGTAAGAAATGTTTAAACCTTTGTCGAACCGAAGGTCCGTGTTCGCTACTTTAGCGGGTTGACTTGCTGACAATCAAGCTCGCCAGCTCGCACTGTTTTTATTTGGATGCTGCCCCAAATTAGAAAAAAATGCTGACAGAAAATGAAATAGTTGAAAAAGTAACAAGCTTTCTTGAATTAAAAGGATATCATATTAAACAAAGTTTGACTACGAATCAGCAAGGAGTTGACATTATTGCCGAAACGGAAGTTGAAAAACTATACATCGAAGCAAAGGGCGGAACAAGCGCATCAGTGACCTCGAACAGATTTGGACTTCCATTTAGCAGGAACCAAGTCAAAACTCATATTTCTGTTGCAATATTGGCAACTATGAAAATTATTTCCAATTTGCCCGCAGGAAATCAAACTAGGGTAGGAATCGCATTACCTGACACAAAAGAACAGAGACAGGTCATTAATAACATAATTCCTGCACTAAAAAAACTTGAAATCAAAATATTTTGGGTTACTAATACTAAAGTTTCAATAGAGTAAAAATGATAATAGAATATCTCGGGAAAATATTTTTAGTAGAGTCAGTAAAAGAATCTGTCAAAGCAGTTTCTAAAGAAATTGTCAAAGGTAAAATAGACCAAGATCGCCGAGAAAGAATATCCTCAGCATTAATTGCAATTCAACAGGCTTCACTTGAAACTAGAAAATTTATAGATAACAAAGGGTATCGTGCAAACACGGATTTATCGAAAATGTGGAATGACGCACTAAAAAAATCACTTGATGCGGAATTGAAGAACTTACCCAGATTTTTACATAATAAAGCGAAATTTTGGGGTAAACCAGAGGATTGGCGAAATGAAAAAGCATCAATGGAATTAGTCCCTAAACTTTCCTATTTAGATGACCAATGCGATATGCTATTAATTCAATTGGAAAAATAAACTATTTGACAAAAATTCTTGCACATATTGACGAGTTCGGCACAAACTCAATAGAAGTTCATAAAGAAGGAGTTTCATCTCATTTCCTGATTTGTGCAACTTTAATAAAAGAGGAAAATTTAATTACTGGACAAAAAATAATTGACAAAGTCCGAAAAACTCATTTCCAAAATAGCGAAATAAAATCCTCAAAAGTAAAAAGAGCACATCACGCAAGAAGATTGACGATACTTAACGATTTAAATGAAATTGATTTTACAATTTATGTAATAGTAGTTGACAAAAAAGAAATTGATTCAGAAGGTTTAAGCATCAAACAATCGTTTTACAAATACTTCAATAAACAATTAGTAACTGACTTAAACAGAATAAACAATAAAATTACATTTATAGCAGACCAAATTGGAACTGCAGAATATCAAAAAAGTTTTCAGAAATATATAGAAAAAGAAGTTACTCAATATGATTTATTTAATGAGACCAAGCTATTCGAGTTTAGTGATAGTAAAGAAAATAATTTAATACAATTAAGTGATTTCATTGTTGGAAGTTTAGCCAAATGTTTCGATACAAAACACTTCCAAGAAAATTCATCTGATTATCTAAAGTTATTAAAAGACAAACTTAATGTTAGATTTTGGCCAAATAATGTAACCAACTATTTAAGAACAGATAAGGACACTGAAAATTTGGATCCGAAAATTGCGGAACTCTCTCTGAATTTAGTGAAAGTCTATATTGATAAAAATGAGTCCAAAGTTGAAACGGATATTACAGCTCAAATCTACCTTTTAAAATATTTAATGTTAATTCAAAAAATCAGTCCTCATTATTTCATTCAAACACACGAATTAATGGACAAACTTAAAAATGAAATTGGTTTAGAGTACTCTGTGAGACTATTTAGAAAAAATATTATAGGAAATTTAAGAGACAATAATGTAATTATTGTGAGTTCAAATAGTGGCGGATATAAGTTACCAGTAAACAAATCTGATTTAACTGAATTTGTAAATAGATACAACAGTATTTTACAACCTATGCTTTCGAGAATGAAGAAATGTAGAGATTCCATATTATTAGGTAGTTTCAATGAAATTGACATCTTGGAATATCCTGAATACGAATCTTTAAAAGAAATTATTGAATTGAAAAAATAATTTTGGGAAACAATATAACAATGCTCAAATCTGTGTTGAATCGAAACTCGCTGCTCGCTTGCTATGGTGATGGTCCTGGGGACAATCAAGCTCGCCAGCTCCCACTGTTTTGATAAAGACATCAGAAAAAATTTAAAAAACAAGCGGATGAACAACAAACAAATAATTATTACAGAAAATCACTCTGACATTGTAGAATCGCAAGTTCAGAAAATAACTGAATTTTTAGCAGATTTAGGGTTACCGTCCGACAATATTATTGCATCAAATCAAGAAAGAGGAATAATTAATCAAACTTTACCTGGTTATATTTCTCAACTTCCAGTTGAATTAAAAAAGGATGCTAGATATTTATCAAAGTTTGTTGTAGGTGCTGGATTTGGACTTTTTGATTATGCTTTGAATTCAATTTGGAATGAAGTGACCTTAGCGTTAAGAAACAAGGCTATTACTTATGGCTTGGATATTTTCTTTGATGCATCTGTAGGTGGTAAAATGCGAGAACTTTATAACTCGGAAGAAGATTTAGCTGGGTTAAAAGACAATACACTTTTAAACACCTGTAAAAAACTAGAGTTAATTAGTGAAACCACATATAAAAAACTTGCTCACATATTAGATATGCGTAATGATATTGGTATTTCGCATCCGACAAATTATACCATTAATGCTTTCGAACTAATGGGGTGGTTTCAAACTTGTATACAAGATGTTTTACAAGATATGCCATCCGATTCTGCAATTCAGGTTAAAGCATTTATTCAGAATTTAAAAAATTTAGAACAGACCATTGAAGATGACAAAGTAGAAAAAATTAAAGGGCAAATTTCAAGCCTTTCATCTTTACATTGTAGTAGAATATTAAGAACAATTTTTGGCTTATACGTTTCAGAAGACAGCAGCCAAATATTGAGAAAAAACATTTCGAAAATAATCCCCATTGTATGGAATGCATCAATTGATGATGTGAAATATAAAATTGGAATTATTCTCGAGGGTTACAATAATAATCTTCACACAAAAAAGTACGAAAAAGGATGTGAGTTTTTTGAGATTGCAAATGGTAATAAGTATAGAACAGAATCTGAAAGAGTAATTAATTTAGAAAATTTATCTAATGAATTAAGAGAAGCTCACTATGCTTACGATAATTACTATCACGAAGTGCCTGTCATTAAAAAGATAATGACATATTTTGAGGATTCAACGGATATTCCTAATGAAGTAGCATTAAACTTAATTCATTCAGTGATGTTATGCAGAATTGGTCGTGGATTGAGTTATAAGAGAGGGGTTTCACCGTCTGGAAAAGTATATTATGATAGATTTTTCAATATGCTAAAAGATGATTTTATACCATTATTTATAGCTCAATTATGCGAATTTGATATTCAACAAAAATTAAGCAGGAAAATATCAATGGAACAGGCTCTTGAGATGATATCAGAAGTTAAACATAATATCATTAACGAGAGATATATAGAATCTCTAGATTATCTACTGGAGAAATTTCCCAATACAGAAAGAGCAATTTTTAATACAGAATTTAAAAAATTAACATCTGGATTTCTGACTTGGGAAAAGAAATAAAAAAACGTTTGCTAATAACTAATAATCAATATTGATTGAGAGCACTCAAAAATGTCATTATTGACTACTATTTAAAAATTGTGATTAACCGAAAATTTCGTGTCACCTAACCGCAACTTGCGTTATTCGAAACGTTAAAAAAAGTAAACAACAACTAATGCCAGAGAATTGGAAAACATATAACCTTGGTGAATTAGTCGATTTGAAACAAGGATTAGCTATTAATAAAAAGACGAATCATCTATTATGTGATGCGGGCATTAACAGCATTCCTCTTTTTAAAATTAGAGATTTGCTTAATGATACTGTTGAACATTATGTAAAAGCTGATGAAGTACCTAGACAATGTATAGCTAAAAAAGAGGATCTGATTTATAGTAGAACTGGACAGGTGGGACACATTTTTAAAGGAAAAGTTGGCTGTATTCATAATAATTGCTTTAAAATAATACCTTCCGAAAAACTAGACAGCGGGTTTTTATATCACTATTTAAAAAATCCAGTAATACGACAATACGCGAATGACATAGCATCTGGTTCTGTTCAAAAAGATTTAAACCATACAGCTTTTAAATCTATACCTATTAAAGTTCCTGAAAACTTACAAGAACAAAAATCCATCGCCTCCATCCTTTCCGCTTTAGACGATAAGATCGAGCTCAACCTGCAGATGAACAAAATCCTGGAAGAAATGGCAATGGCTTTATACAAGCACTGGTTTGTTGATTTTGGGCCTTTTCAGGATGGGGAATTTGTAGATTCTGAATTGGGGGAAATTCCGAAGGGATGGGAGGTGCTTACTCTTTCAGATGTTACTTCAAAAATTACGGATGGTGCACATCACAGCCCTAAGTCCGTCGAAGAGGGAAAACCAATGGCTTCTGTTAAAGATATGGATCACTGGGGGTTTAATATTGAAACCTGTAGAAAGATTAGTGAAGTAGATTATCTTAAACTGACAAATCAAGGTTGTCGCCCATTGAAAAATGATGTAGTAATTGCAAAAGATGGAAGTTATCTAAAACACGCTTTCGTTATTGAAAAGGATTTAGACATCGTACTTCTATCTTCCATTGCTATTTTAAAACCAAATGGAAAACTCAATCCTCACCTATTAAATCTCAATCTTAAATTAGATTCAGTTAAGACGAGAATGAAAGCAATAGTTTCAGGTGCAGCAATACAGCGTATAGTTTTAAAAGAATTTCGAAAATTTCTAATAATAGTCCCTCCAAAACAAATTCAAGACTCCGCTCTTCAAAGTATTGAAAACCTAATGGAACAATGTTGGAACAATAATTCTGAAAACCAAACCCTCACCAAACTCCGCGACACCTTGCTACCCAAACTCATCAGCGGGGAAGTCCGCGTGAAAGATGTGGAGAAAACCTTAACGGAAGTCTTATGACACAAATGATCGAGATCACGGTACAAAAGGCTGCCATAGAGTGCCTTCAGGAGTTGGGGTATACCTATAAAGAAGGTAATTCCCTGCAGCGGGATCTCAATAAGGTGGTGCTGGAGGAGGATCTTCGGGATTTTTTAGTAAGCTCCTATCCCGGTGTTCCGGCAACCGCCATTAACGAAGCCCTTTCAGCTTTCACCCAGCACCAGGGAATGGATCTCGATCACCGCAACCGCGATTTTCACCTTAAAATGACCCAGGGGGTTTCCATTACCTGGAAAGATGCTTCGGGTAAAGAACAGGCCCGGCACCTCTACCCTATCAATTATAAAGAACCCGAGAAAAATACCTTTTTGTGTGCAGATGAAGTAAAGATCATTGGCAAGAACAGCCGCCGTACAGATCTGCTCGTTTTCGTCAACGGACTTCCGCTCATCGTTTTTGAATTCAAGAATATGTTTGATCCCGAGGTGGGTGTGGAAAACGCGCACCGGCAAATAGGGCATTACTTTCAGGATATTCCGCAGCTGTTTGATTACAATGCCATCACGGTAGTTTCAGATGGGCTGGAAACCCTGCACGGGATGTACAACTCGTCGCTTAAGTGGTTTGCTCCGTGGAAAAGTGTACACGGGGATGACCTTCAGCAGAAACAGGAACTTCAGCTGGAAACCTTGCTGAAGGGATTATTTCCGAAGAAAACCTTATTAAATTACCTGCAAAACTTCATTTTCCACGAAGACCACAACGGGAAAATAATCAAGAAAGGCGCAAAATATCACCAGTACTGGGGCATCAAAAAAGCGGTGGATAGTGCGGTGGAAAATATAAAACCCAACGGTGACGGTCGGCTCGGAGTGATCTGGCACACGCAGGGATCTGGTAAAAGCATTTCGATGGCCATCCTTACCGGGATCCTGAGGCAAATGCCCGAAATGAAAAATCCCACCATCCTCATCCAGGTAGACCGCAATGACCTGGACCAGCAACTCTATGAGAATTTTGTGCTGTGCAAAGACCTGGTGGGCCACGTACAACACGCCGATACCACAGATGAGCTGCGGGCCCTGCTGAGCACCGATGGCGGCGGGGTGATCTTTACCACCATTGAGAAATTCCGCTTAAAAGAACTGGCTTCGGGAAAAGAGCTCTCCCACCCTGTACTTTCTGAACGTTACAACCTGATCGTGATGGCAGATGAAGCCCACCGCACCCAGTACGGGTTCCATAGCGGCGGCTTTGCGCAGAACATAAGACGCGCCTTACCCAATGCTTCCTTTATAGGCTTCACCGGAACGCCCGTAGATGGCAAAGATGCCGATACCCAACAGGTATTTGGCCCCACCATTCACACCTACGATATCAAACAGGCCGTGGAAGACGGTGCCACGGTGCCCATTTATTACGAGCCAAAAATGGTTCCGCTCAACATCAAAGCCAAATATGACAAGGAGCTGGATGAAATGGAAGAAGATGAAGACGAGGAGAACAATACCGTTTGGGCAGCGATAGAAGATGCCGCCGGGGCCAGTGACCGGGTGGAAAGAGTTGCCAAAGACATCCTCACCCATTTCAAGGCTAGGACAGAAAGCCTGGAAGGCAAAGCGATGATCGTGTGTATGAGCCGGAAGAACTGCGTAAAAATGTACAACGCCCTCACCGCGCAGGAAGATTGCCCTGAAATAGCCGTGATAATGACCGGAAACATCAGCAAAGATCCTACAGACTGGAATCAACACATACGCACCAAAGATGCGATGGAAGCCATTAAAAAGCGTTTCCGTACACCTGAGGATCCGCTGCAAATTGTGATCGTTCGCGATATGTGGCTAACGGGATTTGATGCCCCCTGCGCCCATACGATGTACGTGGATAAAATAATGAAAGGCCATAACCTGATGCAGGCCATTGCAAGGGTAAACAGGGTTTTCAAGGACAAACCCAACGGACTCGTAGTGGATTTTATAGGAATTTCCGGCTTCCTGGCCGAAGCCACCAAAAAATACACCGCCGGAGGTGGGGAAGGAAAACCCACTTTGGATCTCGACGCCGCGGTGAAAATTTGCCTGGAGCAGTTTGGGAAAGTGAAAGATCTGATAGGGGATTTTGATGCGGAAACCATAAATGCATTATCCTCTATGGACAGGATGAAATGGTCCAACTCTAAAGTGAACAGCCTTTTAGAGTCTGATGCCGTCACCGATGCCTTTTTGCTCGAAGAGCGGAAGCTGGCAGAACTGGTGGCAATGACAAGCTCAGATCCGCGTGTTTGGGAGATACAGGAAGAGCTGGCGATCATTCAGAAGATCAGGCAGCTTATAAGAAAGATCAAATTCCCGCCCGGTCCGCGCAGGGAGAAGAACGAAAAGATAAAAGACCTGATCAGCAAATCCCTGGAATCCCAGGAAATTGTAGACCTGGCAAAAATGTACAACCTCGATAAGATCGATATTTCCATAGTAGACGATCGCTTCCAGGCCATAGTAAAGGAAAAAGGCGACGAGAATATCAAAGTAGAATTGCTGCGCAGGATCATCAATGACGAGATTCGGGTGCGGATGCCCAAAAACATCCGCCGGATGCGGAAGTTAAAGGATGAATTGGATAAGGTTCTTAGCAACTATCACAAAAACAGCCTAGATTCTATAGCAGCAATAAAGCACTTACTTGACCTTGCAAACGAATTCCAACAGGATGACATCAGGACCAAACAACTCGGTTTAACCGAAGATGAACTGGCATTCTATGACCTCTTATCTGCCAACGAAAAATTACTCAACCAAACCGGCCCCATCCAGGACCTGGTGCATAAAGTAGTAGATTCGGTAAAGAAAAACCTCCAGCTCGACTGGACCAAAAAAGAAGACGCTCGCGCCGCCATTCGCCTGGCAGTGAAAAAGGAATTACGAGGCAAAGTGCCATTTTCTGAACTGGATAATTTATTGAAAGAAGTAATTGAACAAGCTGAAGGGCAATATGGGGATTGGCCGTTGGAGGCTTAGGAAATTGGAAAATGAAAGAATCTATAAACTATTAGCGTAAGTTAATTGGATGAATAGAAATTTAAAATCAACTACCAGGAATAAGCTAGAAGTCCAATGAGCTTTTCTAATAAAAAAAGACAATAATGAATCGGGAATCACAAAATATCGAATGGAAGGAATCCTGGCGGGATGATTATTTTAAATGGATCTCTGGATTTGCTAATGCCCAGGGTGGTATTCTGTTTATAGGGAAGGATGATGAAGGGGAGGTTAAACATTTGCCCAATGCAAGAAAACTATTGGAAGATATTCCAAATAAGGCCCGGGATATATTAGGTTTAATGCTGGATGTGAACTTGCATTCAGAAGAAGATAAGGAGTATTTGGAAATTGTAGTAGAACCTTACCCTTTTCCTATTAGTTTAAGGGGTAAATATTACTACCGTTCCGGGAGCACCCTTCAAGAATTAAAAGGAGCGTCGCTAACCAAATTTTTATTAGAAAGGCAAGGTAAAAAATGGGATGCGGTTCCGGTTCCAAACGTTGAGATCTCGAGTTTAAAAGATGAGACTTTTTCTTTTTTTAAATCTAAGGCAGCCAAAAATAATAGGTTAGCATCTGAAGATTTGCAGGAATCTAACCAGGAATTACTGGAAAGTCTGCATCTATATCTGGACGAGGAAAAACTATTAAAACGGGCAGCGATTCTTTTGTTCCATCCAAAGCCCGAGAAATTCATAACCGGAGCATATATTAAAATAGGCTTTTTTGAATCTGATGATGACTTAAAGTTTCAGGATGAAATAAAAGGCAATCTAATAGAACAGGCCGAAGAGGCGCTTGATTTGCTTAGAACCAAATATGACAATGCGGCTGTTTCTTATAAGGAGGGAGTTAGGGAAGAAAAATTCACTTTTCCGCAGGATGCAATTAGGGAAGCATTATTGAATGCTATTGCCCATAAAGATTACAGTAGTGGGATACCTATTCAAATCAGTGTGTACCGCGATAGAATTATTTTCTGGAATGAAGGGCAGTTACCGGAAAATTGGACGGTAGACCGATTAACACAAAAGCATCCTTCTAAACCTTTTAATCCTGATATAGCGAATACCTTATTCCGCGCCGGTTATATTGAATCCTGGGGCAGAGGAACAATAAAAATTATCAATGCATGTAAGGAGCATAAAATTGCTCCTCCAATATTCTCTAATAACCCCCCTGATTTTCAGGTAGAACTAATAAGATATTCAGAGGGAGGGCTTAAAGAGAGAGGGCTTAAAGATGAGCTTATACAAATAGTCCTTTACGTTCAGGCTAATGAAATTATTACGAATTCTGAAGTCCAAAAACTTTGTGAAGTGAGTAAAGCAACTGCAACCCGATACCTGAAAGAACTTGAAGATAATTTTATTGAGAAAATGGGAACCACAGGGGTAGGTACTGTATATGTTTTGAAAGGACTCAATAAGGGCTCATAATCTATATTTTAATGGGCTCAACAAGGGCTCACTGAAAAGAGTAAAAGAAATATAAAAGAGTATAACCCTAGTGATATCAATAGGTTTCAGCGATTGAATAAGGGCTCATTGAATTCTCATAACGAAAGATACAAGGGTTCGATAAGGGCTCAATAAGTTGAAATATAATAAAGTATAAAAACAATATAGATGGCATTTAAAATTTTTAAAAATGAGATTTATAACCAAAAACAAACGTTTCTTATCAAAGAAATAACAAAGAAAATTTAATTTAAAATTTATAAGCCCAACATTTACAAGGGTTTGCTTAAGGATCAAACAAACAAAGCTTAACAAAGAAACTCTGTTTTTAAACAAAGAAAAGATATAATCATTCTAATTATAACAGATGAATTTCAGTTCCTTATTAAGCCAACACAATTTAAAGAATCAGACAGGATAAACAGATCAGCTTTTTTGTTTTAATAAGTTGGCGAAGCTATGTCATGGCGATATAACTTGTAATGGGTTTATCAATTCCTGCTAATTCCTTTAAATCTTTATTTTACACCGGATCTTCTCAGCCTTTAACATTGAATTATTCGTTAATTTTAAGTTAAAGGTGTCTAATTCGGGGGCACTCTAAAATGACCTAACCGAAAGGCTTTGTAAATAAGGGGTAAGAGGGAATTAAAGCACTCCCGCCTCGAGTACTTTTCAGATATCAAATAACATCAAAACCCCGTAAAACTCAATGTTTACGGGGTTTCTATTTTTCTACAATATTAAATAATATAATTTAACTACATCTAAAAGGTGTCTAATTCGGTGGCACTTAGAGAATGAAAATAAGTGCGCCCGAATCACATATAAAGCCCTGTTAAATAAGTGTTTAAGACTTTGAAGCGATATTTATTCAAATTAAAAGCTAAAAAGGATGCAAGATTTACTGTCAATATTATTTTATGTAAGAAAGAGCAAGGATAAAAATGCTACTCACGCCAGTGTTTACCCATGATGGGAAACGAGCTGGAACCAGCACAATGCAGAAAGTCCTAAGACTTGCACATTTCAACAGCCTAATTAAATTTTTCAGCAATGTTTAGATAATCTTATTTAGATTCACGAAGATTCTCTGCTATAACAGGAATAATGACATAATCTTGATTGAGTTGATTTGCTACTGAAATTACTTCTTTAAAGTTTTCAAAGTCACCTTTTATAAGTGAATTACCATCGTAATGACCGCTAGGAGATGTCTGTTTTTTTTAAGAGTTCTTCTTTTAGTTCGGCAGCCCAATCCCCAAAAGCTCTCCTTATTATATCCATAAGTTTCTATCTCATTAAAACCGATATCGGCTAGTGTCTTTAAGATTTGTTTGGGGTTATCATTAATTGTTTCTCTTAATGAATAAAGCTGAAGCCCTATAGACAACTTTTCTTTAGAGGTAAAATTGAAACCTGGAGCGATTGAGCAGGCTACAAATGCCAGTTTGATAAATTTCCTTCTATGTATCATAATTATATTTTTAAAATATAGTTTTTTATAAAGCTTAAGAAAATAGGCTTTTAATTACCTAATCTAAATACAATTTATTATTAAAGATCCATTAATTAATCTAAAAATTTCAATAATGAAAGAATAATACAATAAAGTGATTAAATAGTATTATCCAGAGTTTAACTGATGGTATAATTTAGATCTTCATAATTTGAAGAAAACCACGTTACATTTATTAATGTTAATTTTTTTCGTTTTAGTTTTTTACTTTTAAAAATAGATGCCAAAATTTGATAATTAAGAAATCAATGAATAAGAAAAACACCTATAAAACATTTCCTGAAAAATTTGATGCTATCGTTATAGGCACTGGAATAACGGGAGGATGGGCAGCAAAAGAACTCTGTGAAGGAGGATTACAAACTCTTGTGCTGGAACGAGGACGAATGGTAGAGCATATTAAGGATTATTCTACAATGAATGATGACCCATGGGATTATAAATTTAAAGGGCAGGTAACCAGAGAAGAGCTTAAAAGGCAAGAGAAACAGGCTAGAACGGGATATACTATTAACGATACCAGTAAGCATTGGTTCGTAGACGATATAGACCATCCTTATAACGAGAAAAAGCGTTTTGACTGGATTAGAGGTTATCATGTTGGGGGAAAATCACTAATGTGGGCCCGAATGTCTTTTAGGTGGAGTAATTTGGATTTTGAGGCCAATAAAAAGGACGGTTTTGGAGTAGACTGGCCAATACGCTATAAAGATCTTGAAGCCTGGTATGAGAAAGTAGAAAAGTATATTGGGATAAGTGGAAAGGCCGAAGGTCTCCCACAGCTTCCCGATAGTATTTTTACTCCGGAAATGCCTTTAAATTGTGTGGAGGAAGAACTCAGAGAAGGAGTTGCCGCACACTTTGGCGACAGAAAGATTATCAATTCCCGGGTTGCAAACTTAACCGATCCGGAGGGACGGGAAGGAAGATCAAATTGTCAATTCCGGAATCGTTGTATTAGAGGATGTCCTTATGGGGCGTATTTTAGCAGTAATTCCTCAACACTTCCCGCGGCCGAACGCACTGGAAATATGACCCTCCGGCCCAATTCTATTGTTCATGAGATCATCTATGACGAAGACCGGGGTAAAGCTGTTGGAGTAAAGGTTATTGATGCTCAAACCAAAGAAAGTCTGGAATTTTATAGTGAAATTATCTTCTGCTGTGCAGGCGCCATTCCTACTACTTCTATTCTAATGCAGTCTAAATCGGAAAGATTTCCCAATGGACTCGGAAATGACAGCGGAGAGCTGGGTCATAATCTTATGGACCATCATTTTAAAGTTGGAGCTACAGGAAAATCAGATAATCATTTAGAGGACTATTATAAGGGAAGAAAACCTGCAGGATTCTTTGTGCCTCGATTTAGAAATATAGATGAGAAAAGCAAAAGGAGCGATTTTGTTAGAGGTTATGGAATGCAAGGTGGTGCAAGCAGATCTGACTGGACAAAGGCAATAGGTGAGCTTCAGTACGGGGAGGAACTCAAAAAAGCAATTGTAGAACCTGGGGAATGGCAGATTGGAATAAATTGTTTTGGAGAATGTTTGCCTTATCACGACAACAAAATGTCGCTTAATTATGACAAGCTCGACGAATGGGGATTACCAACAATTACATTTGATTGTGAATATAAGGAAAATGAAATGGCAATGCGGAAGGATGCAAAACAGGAAGCTGTAACCATGCTTAAAAAGGCAGGTTTTAAAGAGGTAAAGGGATACGAAGAGCCTTGCTTCCCTGGCAATGGAATTCACGAGATGGGAACAGCCAGGATGGGCCGGGACCCCAGAACATCTGTTTTAAATGGAAACAATCAGGTTCATACTGTACCTAATGTTTATGTTACTGATGGTTCTTGTATGGCATCCTCAGCCTCTCAAAACCCATCCTTAACCTATATGGCGATAACTGCCAGGGCGGCAAATCACGCAATAGCAGAATTCAATAAATAAATTTTTAGGTAAAGATCCTATTGAAACAATTCACTGCGAGATATAAGAATATAATAATGTAAATTATTACATAAGTATTTAAACATGTTTTAATTTTTAAGAATTATTTCTTGTCATTTATGTAAAAAAGCTTTTACTTCGTTTCTATTAACGAAAGTTTAAGAGTATTGGTTAACTAACCATGAATATTAAAAGTATGAGAAACCTCTTAATTGTGTCAAGTTTTGTAGTCGTTAATTAAAAGAGAGTGTTTTTTTGCACTCTTTAATTTTCAATTTAGCTTAACTAAACTTGGGATTTAATCAATCTCGGGATAACTTAATAGTGATGAAAAAACAAAGACGTTCTTTTTTAAAGAATCTTGGTCTCGCAGGAGCTACCGCAGCCATTATGCCTTCTGCTTTTGCCTCTGAAACAAAACAAACTAAATTCCTGGAAAGGAGGGCTGCAAATATATTCGGTTCTAAACCCCTGGGGCTGGCTTTAATTGGTGCGGGTGGAATGGGCGTAGCCGATGCAAAAACAGCATTGGAACACGACAATATTAAGATGCTTGCCGTCTGTGATTTGTATGACGGAAGACTGGAAGAATCCAAAACCCGATGGGGTGAGGATATATTTCTCACCAAAGATTATAAAGATATCCTGAAAAGGGAGGATGTCGATGCGGTAATAGTCGCCACACCAGATCACTGGCACAAACAAATAAGCATTGATGCATTAAAAGCAGGTAAACATGTTTACTGCGAGAAACCTATGGTACACTCTGTCGAAGAGGGTCACGAACTGATCAATGCCTGGAAGAAATCGGGTAAAGTTCATATGGTAGGGAGCCAGGGCTTATCTTCCTTGGGGAATGAAAAAGCTAAACAATTACTTGCCCAGGGTGCAATTGGAGATATAAATTATGCCGAAGGTTTCTGGGCAAGAAATTCCCCATTTGGAGCCTGGCAATATCCTATTCCTCCAGATGCCTCCCCTCAAACTGTAGATTGGCAAAAATTTATTGCAAATGCCGAAAAACGTCCCTTCGATGCAAAAAGGTTCTTTCGATGGAGGAATTATCTTGATTATGGTACCGGGATGGCCGGGGATTTATTTGTTCACCTTTTTTCAAGCCTTCATTTTATAACTGGTTCCATGGGGCCTAACCAAATTGCAGCTACCGGGGGGCTTAGGTACTGGCATGATGGTAGGGAAGTACCCGATGTGCTACTTGGAATGTTTGATTATCCCAAAACGGACAACCATCCTGCTTTTAATCTTTCATTGCGATGCAATTTCGTTGATGGTACCAGCGGAAGCACCTACCTGAAAATTGTAGGTAGTAAAGGTTCTATGGATGTTACCTGGGATGATGTAACGCTAAAACAAAATGACGTTGCCGCTTCAAATGATCCTTTCATGGAGGAAAAGGGTAGGGAGCAGAGTCAAACACGTAGTGACCGTAAAAAGATTCTCCCACCTTCAGAAACCTTTTACAAGGTTGAAAAAGGCTATAGAGGAGCTCATTACGATCATTTTGCTAATTTCTTTGAAGCTATAAGGAATAATGGGCAGGTAGTAGAAGATCCGGTATTTGGATTCAGGGCAGCCGCTCCAGCCTTGCTTTGTAATGAAAGCTACCGGCAAAACAAATTTATAGGTTGGGACCCGGAAAAGATGGAAATGATATAATACTATATACTGCAGATGCAAAAACTAATCCCCGAAAGCTTTTTATTAGCCTTATTAATTTCTGCTGTTCCCTTTGAAAATCAAACATCTCGAAATTTAAATGCCACAGAAAGGAATTTCGGAATTTTTGAAAATGAGGTCACTGTCGGAGATATTACTTTTATTGGAGAGCTGGAGTATAACCCCTCCCTGCAGGAATATTCGTTTTTATTTTCCGAAGATCAAAAGGTAGATGGTGATGAGCCAAAAGTTATAGCTTACGTATATGGCGGGCAGGGTACAATTAATGTCCCCAGCTGGTCCGGGGATAGTAAGCATATTTCATTTGTTACTAATACCGCGTGTTATTAAAACTTATTAAAACCATAAATAATTATGAAAAAAATAATCCTAAGTGTCTTTACTGTTACCGCTTTGATAGCCTGTAAAAATTCTTCAGAAAATTCAGAAAATGAAGCGGAAGTAAAAGTAGAAGAAAAGGAAGAACAATCAAGTCAGGAAGGAGATTGGCAACATCTCTTTGACGGCGAAAATGCTGATGGCTG
The DNA here is from genome assembly GCF_020164485.1 of Salegentibacter tibetensis. Lineage (GTDB taxonomy): Bacteria > Bacteroidota > Bacteroidia > Flavobacteriales > Flavobacteriaceae > Salegentibacter > Salegentibacter tibetensis. The sequence continues at coordinate 80,675 of NZ_JAIQZA010000015.1, read as the reverse complement.
GCGGGCATACAATGGGGAAGACGGAGAAGGTCTTCCTGAGGGTTGGATTATAGAAGATAGCACATTGAAGTCTCTTGGTAAGGGAGGTGATATTGGAGGAGATATAGTTTATGGAGAGGAAGAATTTGGAGAATTTGAACTATATCTTGAATGGAAAATTTCTCCTGAAGGAAATAGCGGTGTTTTTTACCATGTGATAGAGGATGAAAAATATGATGCGCCTTACTTTGCAGCTCCCGAATACCAGATCATAGATCAACTTGGTTTTCCTCAGGAACTGGAGTCATGGCAATCTATTGGAGGAGATTATGGAATGTATGATCCTGAATATAATGAAGATGATCTAAAAGAAATTGGAGAATGGAATTCCAGCAGGATCAAATTCACCAACGAGAAAGTTACCTACTGGTTAAATGGTAAAAAAACTCTTGAATTTGAACCCTGGTCTGAAGACTGGCAGAAAAGAAAGGAAGAAGGAAAATGGAAAGAATTCCCGGACTATGGAAAAGCCAAATCCGGACTAATTGGTCTGCAGGACCATGGCAGTTTTACCTGGTTTAGAAATATAAAAATTAAAAAACTATAAAAGATGAAGAATATAGGAATTGTATTGGCTCTTTTGTTTGTGACCTTAGCAGGCTGTAAATCGGAATCCAATCTTTTTAATGGAAAAGACCTGGATGGGTGGCAGGTGTATGGTACCGAGAAATGGTATGTACAAGATGGTTTACTGGTTGCCGAGAGCGGTCCGGACGCCGAATACGGTTATCTGGGGACCGATAAGGAATATAAAGACTTTGAATTGGAACTGGAGTTTTTGCAGGAAGCAGATGGCAACAGCGGAGTCTTTTTTCGCTCCGATATTGAAGGCACAAAAATTTCAGGTTGGCAGGTTGAGGTCGCACCACCGGATTTACATACAGGCGGTGTTTATGAATCCTACGGGAGAGGCTGGCTTATTAAACCCGAGAGTAATAAGGAAACTGTTCTCAACTATGGAGAATGGAATAAGATGAAAATAAGAGTCAAAGGTGACAGGGTTCAAACCTGGCTCAATGGTACGGAAATGGTTGATTTTTCTGATGAGAAAATTGGTGAGGCCAACGGAAAGATAGCGCTGCAAATCCATGATGGAGGTGGTATAAAAGTACTTTGGAGAAATATGAAAATTAAAAAATTAAAGTAAAGTCATTAGCTAGCAGTGTTACAGTTGATTTGTTAGCTAGCGTCTGTTTCTTTGAGAGCAGACGCTTTTTTTATTTTCTTAAATCTGGAAATATCTTATAAAATTAGAATATCTAAAGAACTCTTTTTATTCCACTAAATTCATCACGATATTGGCTTGGGGTGCAGTTTTTACTCTTTTTAAAAACACGGTTAAAATTAGCAATGTTATTAAAACCACATTTAAAAGCGATCTCGGCGATGCTCAGGTCCTTTTCTATTAACCATCGTGAGGCATAACCAATTCTGGTATCATTAATATATTCTATAAAAGTTTTTCCGGTTCTTTTTTTTATGAAGCGATTAAAAGATACCTGGCTCATATTTACCAGTTCTGAAATTTCTGAGAGTAAGATTTTATTATGGTAATTTTCCTGAACGTACTCATAGATTATTTTAATCTTGTCGCTATTTTCGAAATCTTTATTTGTGGAAATATAAGAAGATAACAGCCTTTGGTTTCTTGAATTCGCCAAATCGTGAAGTATCGAGATTAGCTCCAAAAGATAATCTATGCTATCAATTTTAGATAATCTAATTAACCTCGGTTTTATTTCAACAGCGATCTTTTCTGAAAATAGAATGCCGTGGGCAGATCTTTCAAACATATCTTTTATAGGCTTCATAATACGCCTGCTAAGTAATTTTGAATCAAATAGATCCTCGTGAAACTGGATAGTAACCTCGTGTATTTTGTTACTGGTACAATTGTGCTGCTGCCATCCATGTTGAATATTTGGCCCCACCAGCACTAGTTCAATTTCATGTATCTCTTCCATACTATCTCCCACTACCCGTCTTACCCCATTTCCATTTATCACAAGATTGAGCTCAAACTCCGGATGAAAATGGATAGGAAAATCAAAATCGTTCTTAATTCGGTCAAAAACCAGAAAACTATCCTCAGGTGATAAAGGTGTGATTTCTCTGTGTATATATTTATTCATAGTAAAAAGGACTTCAGGTAGAAAGAATTTTACCATTAAATAACCAAATCATATCAAGTTAATAAAATGAAGGGTGCTATTTTTGAAATTCTCCAATAACTAACTTTAAAAAAAGGAATACTAAATTTTATAGGCTAAATATAAAATAAGATTTGACCAATCCTAAATTATTTCTCTCACCTATGGCAATTAATGTACTATTCTATGAATAAATTCATTAAAATTCTCGAAAAGGCTAGACATAATTAGGTTATTCAACGATCTTTAAAATCCACTAAATTACACATAAACAGCACATTAACTTCGAACTTCCGTCTTTTGCTTGACGGTTTCAGAATTATCCAGGGTTGTCCCTTTTTCCAGTTTCCAATAAATAATAGAACTGTATAGATTATCAATCGAGGAATGAGTTTGCTGTATTACATTTGTCAAGGTAGATACCGGTACCGCATTTTTTCTACGGTGGCTTAAGTGCTCGTAAAGATAGCTGATGGTTTTATTATAAAAATCTTCATTTTCCTTTAACCACATAGTGGCTAGGCCAGTCTTCAATTCAGGATCAACCGCTTCATCATTTATAAATTTATGAATTTCCTCTAAGCGAATGTTTATATGGTTACCTGATCTTTTTAGAATTTCCGTTCCCAGTTTATCATCGCTATCCAAAATAAAACTGATGTTGTGCATCACATCTTTTACATCCTTGGCGCCATAGATCATAGACCGTAAACCCATCATACTTGCAGTGAGTTGCCGAGCCTCCTCAATGCTTAGATTTTTCTCCTGGAGTTGGGCATAATAAACCGTAAGCTCATCTTCTAAACGTTTAATCTTTTCGTATTTTTTAGTAAGATTTGTGGCGCTGCTGAATATTTTCTTCCATCGCGATTCTCTGTTTTTATCTTTTGGTCGTATTTGAAAACAATCGAGAATAAAGGCTTTAGTGTAAAGGAATATTTGATTCAACTCCTTATCAAGCGCTTTTATGGCCACATCTGGCACTTCAGGGGGAATATTTTTAATGAATAAGGTTTCTCCCTGGGGAACGGCTTTAGCAAAAAGGCTTTTAAGAAATTTAGTGAATGGCTTAAGAAACGGGTAAAATAAAAGAATCCCATAGAGGTTGATAAGGGAATTCAGCAGCACCAATTCCATCAACGGGTCGCTTATTCCAAAGATAGAATAAGTGAAATCTACCAGTTTCTGAATAAAGAAAAAGATGGAGACGCCGGCAACCAGGTTAAAAATCAGATGGGCAAGCGCCAGTCTCTTTTTATCAGCGGTGCCGCCCAGGGAGCCGATGAGCATCGTGGCCGTGGTACCGACATTCGCACCAATTATCATCGCCACTGCCTGGTAAATATCGATTAGCTGAGCATTTAGCGCACTTAAAATAATCACAATTAAAGCCGAGCTAGATTGCAATAAAGCGGTAATAACGAGTCCAACTAAAAGAAATGCCCACAGATCATAGGATGCAATTTCAGCCATATCTACCTGGGTAGCGATACTTTCTATAGAGTCTTTCATATAGTCAAGACCCAGGAAAAGCAAACCAAAACCTACCAGAAAACCGCCAAGGCTTTTAAGAATCGGCCGGGAATTAAAGAACAGGTAGCTCAAGATTCCTACGGCCAGGAAAGGAAAGGAGAAATCGGCAATATTCATTTTAAACCCAAGGGCAGCTACCATCCAGGCGGTAAACGTAGTACCCAGGTTTGCTCCTAGCACCACCCCAAGGGAATTTTTTAAGCCTATCATTCCTCCTCCCAGAAATGCCAGGACCAAAAGTGTGACCATGGAACTACTCTGTAAAATGGCAGTCACTACGGTACCGGTTATTATACCTTTCCAGCTTTTGTTGGTAAAACGCTGAAGCAATTTTTTAAATGCTTTACCAGTTAAACCTTTAAGCCCGTGCTCAAGATGATGCATCCCGAAAAGAAAAATCCCCAGGCCTGCTGCGAACATCCAGAAATCAAAACTGGTAGTTTCCATATCTATTATTGAGTATAATAAAGATACTTAAAGTCGTAGATTTAAAAGTTATGCCGGGGCAATTTCACCAAGAAACACTAATCATAAAAACCCCATAAACAATCAAGTTTACGGGGTTTTTATATTTATGTAGAAAACTACCTCGGAACAAGACAAGAATCATTATTGGAAAATATATCTTGGTTTCAAGGCAAGCCCGCCTGAATGATTCGGGCAGGCCTCAGAGCTCCCGATATTTATCGGGATAAAACTCGATTATCGAGTAATTTTTAGCCTGCCTGGCGTTCCAGGGCTAAATAGTGAGTTGCTCTATTATTTATTAATGGAATGATACTAATCTCACATTTATATGGAGTTTTGTCCTTTTTATAGTTCACTAAAACTTCTGTAAAAGGTTCATCATGCGATAATTTGTGCTTAATCCGATTTAAAACAGCCCTATCGGTTTCTTTACCTTGCAGAAAACGAGGGGTTTTATTTATGGCAAAGCTGCTACTGTAACCGGTCATTTCAGTAAAACCTTCGCTTACCCATTGTATTTTAGCTTCCTGATTGGTTAAAACTAAAGCATCAAAGGTCTTACCCTCAAATACATCATCCAAATCAATTTTCCACTCAAACTTTTTCGCCAGTTCTTTAAAGGAATTGATAGCATTTTGTTGTTTTAAAACCAATAACTGTCTCGCAAAATGATCATTATAAATATCCCAGCTATGAAGAGGCATTACCTTTATATCAGAAACAGTGATCTCATCTTCAATCTCTTTGTATTCCTCTAAACTTAGCGAGGAAAGATAAATATCAAGACATTGCATATTCATTAAATTCTTCTTCATAGTCATTTGTTTTTGTCGGTAAATCAAATCCTGTTATTGCTTATACAAAGAGTATTTAATCTTAACATCAAAGCATTTTAAAATTTAGTTAACAAACAAAACTACCTAAAATCTCATTCAACATTTTTTAAACCAACGTTAATGTTAGGCTCTTCAATAAATAAAACAAAGATAGCCAGATATAAACACGTCATTTTTCAGAAACAATATAAAGGCGAAAAGAAAAAAATGATCCTTTTCAGCTTAATCTTTTTAACGCAGAAAACAAGTTGTTACTTCTATTCAGAATCTCCTGAAAACCTCCTCTTCTGCAAGAAAAATGAGAGGTTTAAAAGCTTTTGCATTTTTCTGAATTAGTTGTACTTTCGGGTTTTTCTAATATTTTAGATATGTCCCAATTCTGGCTGTACTTTAGATTAGGTCTCGAACATGTTCTTGACTGGCAGGCCTACGACCACGTTTTATTTTTAATTGTACTGGTTGCCGCCTATAGTTTTAGCAGCTGGAAACGAATTCTCTGGTTAGTTACCTTATTTACCCTTGGCCATACCCTGGCTTTATTCCTTTCGGTTTACGGAATTGTAAAAGTAGATTCAGACTGGGTAGAACTGCTAATTCCCGCCACTATAATTTTCACTGCCCTTTATAATATAATAACCGCAAGTAAAAAAGAACGCAATAAAAATCATAATTTGCTGTATTTTACCACCGTATTTTTTGGCTTGATACACGGGCTTGGTTTTTCTTCTTATTTTAAAATGGTGGCTTCCAATACCGAAAGTAAACTCCTACCCCTCCTGGAATTTGCCCTGGGAATAGAAACGGCGCAGGTTATTGTAGTAGTTGCTGTAATAATTCTTGCTTTTATTGCTCAAAATATCTTTTCGGTTTCCAAAAGGGACTGGGTATTAGTAACTTCAGCAATAGTAATCGGAATTATTTTACCGATTCTTCAGGAAAATTTTCAGGCTATTTAATAAATTAGTGACTTAGAATTTAAAGCGAAAAAACGAGCTTTTAAAGCCGGAAAATACCGTGCATGGATAAGAAAAAACAATTAAAATACGATAAAGCCTATTTAAGAATCGCCCGCGAATGGAGTAAATTATCACATTGTAAGAGAAAGCAGGTTGGCGCAGTTATTGTAAAAGATAGAATGATAATTTCTGATGGTTATAACGGCACACCTACAGGGTTTGAGAATTATTGTGAAGATGACGAAGGCTACACCAAATGGTATGTGCTACACGCAGAAGCCAATGCTATTTTAAAAGTTGCAGGTTCTACCCAATCCTGCAATGGCGCCACACTTTACATTACAATGTCACCCTGCAAAGAATGCAGTAAGTTAATTCATCAGGCGGGAATTACCAGGTTGGTTTATTATATAGATTACAAAGATAATTCCGGGCTGGAATTTCTGGAAAAAGCAGGTGTAACCCTCGAACAAATTAATGATTTAGAAGATTGAATACCAGGCAAAAAATATTAATTCCTATTCTTCTGGCCATAGCTTGCGCCGCCGGTGTTTTGCTGGGCGGAAAACTGGATTTTTCTTCTTCTGATGCATTATTCTCTTCCAATCCTAAGAAACAAAAACTCAACCGACTTATAGACTACATAGATTATGAGTATGTAGACGATGTTAATACCGATAGTATTGTAGACCTCACTGTAAATAGGATCCTGGAAAACCTCGATCCGCATTCAGTATATATCCCTAAAGAAGAATATGCTGGAGTAGTAGAAAATATGCAGGGGGATTTTGTTGGTATTGGCGTAAGTTTTTACAATGTTAATGACACAGTGGTCGTAATCCAGGCCTTGGAAGGCGGCCCAAGTGAAAAAATAGGAATTCGCGGCGGTGATCGCATTCTTTATGCCGATGACACACCACTTTTCAATAAGAATATTACCAACGATTCCCTCACCAAACACTTAAAAGGAGAGGAAGATTCCCGGGTGACGCTTAAAGTTAAACGAAAAGGGATTAGAGATTTATTAACCTTTAAGGTGAAACGAGGTCGTGTTCCTTTAAAAAGTGTAGATGCCGCGTACATGTTGACGCCAAAACTGGGCTATATTAAAGTGAATAGGTTTTCTGAAACTACTTATAGAGAATTTCAAAAGGCATTAAAAGATCTTAAAAATAAAGGGGCAGATCAAATAGCCCTGGACCTTAGGGACAATCCAGGTGGCTATCTTTCTGAAGCGATAAAAATCGTAGATGAATTTTTGGAAGATGAGAAGTTGATTCTCTATACCAAAAACAAAAGTGGCGCTGTTGAAGAAACTTATTCCCGACGAAAAGGCCTCTTAGAAAAGGGAGATCTTTATGTTCTCATTAACGAAAATTCGGCATCTGCCAGTGAAGTTGTGGCAGGTGCTCTACAGGACAATGATCGGGGCACCATTGTAGGTCGCAGATCTTACGGAAAAGGCCTCGTGCAACGTGAAATGGAACTTGGGGATGGCAGCGCAGTGAGATTAACCATCGCACGCTATTACACTCCCACAGGCCGTTCTATTCAAAAACCTTACGATAACGGAAACGAAAGTTATTTTAAAGATTATATGCGCCGTTACAAAAATGGCGAACTCAACAGTGCTGACAGCATAAATGTTGATGATTCTCTGAGATACGAAACCCCCAAAGGAAAAGTGGTTTACGGCGGTGGCGGAATTATTCCGGATATTTTTATTCCCCTGGATAGTGATAATGACAGAAATAATATAAAGCTATTGCTGCACGGAGGTTATATGAGCCGGTTTATCTTTAATGTACTTGAAGAAAACCGTTCGTTTTACAATAACGTGAAGCGCGAGAATTTTGAAAGTGAAGTAATTATTTCAGAAGAAATGGTTCAGGATTTTGTTAGGTTTGTAGGTAACGCCAATATTCGACTTAATATAAAAAACCAAAAAACTTTACTGAAACAATACCTAAAGGCAGTAATTGCCCAGCAATTATACGGCACCACTGCTTTTGAGAAATTGATCAATGAAAATGATCCTGCCATTGAGAAAGTGCTTGAATTATCGCAAAAAAATGAATAGATTGCAAGCGTGAGTGTATTCCATGATAACCTTATAATCTTCTTCACGGTTTCCCCGTTATTTTTCTTTATAGTAGCGGTGAGTTTCAGGTTATTGGACAACAGCACATTACTTTTTTTACAAAAAGAAATTCTGGTTACTTCTTCTAATGTTTCAGTAAATTGCATTAAAAGTCAGATAAAAAATACAGAAGATCAGGATTTTCGAAAGAAATTGAGACTGGCTCTCCTTTACAGAAGGTTACACCGCACCTGTTTAATTTTAATGATGCTTTCAGTACCCTTAATGATAATAGGGTATTATATGTTATAAAAGTTTATCGTGCACTTTAGTGTGTTCTCCTTTCCACAAACTAAGAATATCTGTCGCCACACTTGCTCCGCTCCCACAGGCAATAGAAAATTGACTTCTCCAGCCGGCCAGACTGCCCGCTACGTATAATCCGGGCTTAACCAGATGATCTTCATTTTTTAACTGAATACGCTCTTTGGAAACTTTGGCTTTTTTATGCGGAATTATCTCCTCTTCCAGACCTTTTATTCTAAAAGGACTCGTATAACCGGTTGCCATTACTACCATTTCGGCTTCGTAAGTGTTTTTATTGGTAACTACGCTGAAGCTTTCATTTAACTGAATAATCTCCTTTACTTTTTCCTTAGCTATTTGCTCAATTTGTGGATATTGCTCCTCCAGGTGAAAGACTCCTTCTTTTAAGATTAGTTGTCCTGAAGTACCCGGTACTACCCCCAATACATTATTGAGAAGTGCCGAATTTAAATGTGAAGCTTTTTGATGAATAATTATTCCTACACTTTTATCGGTGATTATCTTATTCTGCATCGCAGAACCTAAAACAAGCGCGCAGGACATTCCGGCCGCTCCTCCACCTACAATAAGCACGTTGAATTTCATCTGTTTATAGTTTTATCCCAATTTGGGAATTAGGCACAGGCTCATATAAATCCTCCTGGATGTTGCCCATTTTTGAGCCCGGAATCATGCGGGTTTCACCTTAAGAATTGTGCTTTTCTGCAATACTTCTTGAGGTTAGCAAAATCCCCATAAGAATAATAAGGCAAAGACTACCTACAATAACCAGCACAGCAGTACCGCTATCGCCTATTAAAAGATCATCAAAATTCAATACGGTAGCGCTGTAGCCAATGATGACTACGGCTAAAAAAATTACGGTATAAATAAATAACTTCATGAAAATAAACTCTGAATGTTAGTGGCAAATAATTTTACGGCAATGGCCAGTAAAATTACTCCAAATACTTTTCTAATTACGCTAATTCCCTGGCTTCCTAAAACTCTCTCAATTCTGGTTGAAGATTTTAATACCAGGTATACAAAGATAATATTGATAAGGATAGCCACAATAATATTTACTGTTTCATATTCTGCCTGGATCGAAACCAAAGTAGTAAGTGTTCCCGCACCTGCAATTAAAGGAAATGCCAAAGGAACAATAGAAGCGGTTTCCGGTTCATCGTCTTTATACAGTGTGATTCCCAAGATCATCTCTAAGGCCAGGAAAAACAAGATAAATGCACCGGCTACGGCAAAAGAGTTCACGTCTATCCCAATAAGGTTTAGAATCTCCTTTCCTACAAAGAGAAAAACAATCATAATAATCCCGGCGACCACAGAAGCTTTCTCACTTTGAATATGGCCCACCTTTTTCCGCAGGTCTATAATAATTGGGATATTCCCAATAATATCAATAACCGCGAAAAGAATCATTCCGGCGGTAAAAATCTGTTTAGCGTCGAGCAATTTCCACATAACTCCCTTTTTTAAAAATTTTGCGCAAAAGTAATTTTTAAAAACAGGGTGTCAAGGAATTAGCAGATAAAATTTTTATTAAAATTGTGTCAATTTTTTTACAGTAAAAATGACGATAAAACTATATTTGCGAAATGTTTCAAATAGGAAAAACCATAGTTTCAGAAGAGATCTTAACTAAAGATTTTGTGTGTAACCTTTCGGCCTGCAAAGGCGCGTGCTGTGTAGATGGCGATGCCGGGGCCCCGGTAACGCCCGAAGAACGACAAATTCTTGACGATATTTACCCAAAGGTAAAACCTTACCTGCGCCAAAAAGGGGTAGATGCCATAGAAAAACAAGGCACCTATATCACTACCGATCTTGATGAAATTGAAACTCCGTTAATAGACGGAGCCGATTGTGCCTATGTAACTTTTGATGAAAAAGGCATTGCGCTTTGCGGAATTGAAGAAGCCTACAACCAAGGCGATATCGATTTTAAAAAACCTATTTCCTGTCATTTATATCCAGTTCGCATCCAGGAATATTCTGAATTTTCTGCAGTAAATTATCATAAATGGCAAATTTGTGACGATGCATGCAGCCTTGGAGCCGATCTTCAGGTTCCTGTTTATAAATTCACCAAAGACGCCCTTATTAGAAAATTTGGTGAAGATTGGTTTAATCAATTAGAAGAAGCAGCCAAAGAAATTTAGGAACTTCATGTTTTTCATCCATTTGATTTTCAGGATATTATTTTACATTTCCTGAATGATTTTGTACGACTTATACACAGACCGAGAATGAGAATTATGAAGATACAAGAAACTATTCCCTGGATTTACAAAAAGTATGGAATTTAATTGAATATCATATCACCGGAATCTTTAAAGATTCATCAGGAAAAATTCTTCCCGAAACTACAGAGATTCAAATTATTGAAAATACTTCTTCCGACATAAACTGGTATTTCTCACCAGAGAAATAAAATCATTATTCGGTACTAAATCCAGGTATAAGAATTTAACTGAATTTAACAATCTTTATTTTTCTATTTTTCAACAATCCCTAATTCGGTTTAAATCGATTAACGGCGAAATAATGGGTTCGAAGCACTAATAACTAAGTTTTTGTGTTGAAAACTTTGTGAATATCTTTAATAAATTATATTAAAGAAATCAGAAATTTTCCCAATCTTTGTTAAAGAATTTTTAACTAAAACGAAATAATTTTAGCTTTTATGAATAAACAGGAACCCCTGCTTCGGGACAATAAAGATAGATTTGTAATCTTTCCTGTAAAACATAACGATATTTGGGATGCCTATAAAGCGATTGAAGCCAATTTATGGACTTCAGGAGCAATAGACATTCATCAGGATCTACTAGATCGGCAGCAGTTAAGCGAAGAAAAGCGATTATTTCTGAATAAAATTATTGGTCTAATTCTTCATTCAGAAAATAATCTGAATGGAAAAAGCACCAAAAAACTCAGCCAAAACATCAAGCTCCCTGAAGCAAAATCCTTTTTCGATTTGCAGGTAGTTATGGAAAATACCCATACTGAAACCTATAGCATTTGTCTAAATTCCTTTTTAACAGCAACAGAGCAGGAAGAAATTTTTAATGAAATTGAAGCTTCTCCAGCTACCGCTGCAAGAGAAGAATGGATAAAAAAATGGACAAACAGTCCTTCTTTTGCCGAAAAATTAGTCGCTCTCGCCACAGCTAAAAGTATCTTTTCTTACGGTAGCTTTGCCACAATTTTCTGGATTAAAAATTGGGGTCTAATGCCAGGGCTTTGCTACGCTTACGAAATGATATACAGGGATAAGGCTCTGCATCGTGACTTTGCCACGCAACTATTTAGAGATCATCTTCTGGAGAATATTTCAGATAAAAAGGTGCAACAAATTATTGGAGAAGCGGTGGCTATAGAAAAAGAAGTGATTTCTAATTTCCTCCCCTTAGATTTAATTGACCTAAATGCTAAATCTTTAAACGAATACCTGGATTATGAAAGCAACAGGTTGTTTACAGGTTTACTGGTGAACAGAACTTCAAGCGAAGAAGAATATGCCAAGGAAAGTTTATTGGAAAAAAGAGCAAAAAACTTTTCTAAAAGCAATAAATCAGATAAAGATTTTAATAAAATCAGTAAAAATACTGATTTGTAAAACTGAAACGGGCGCCATGATCCCCAATGTGACGCTGTTTCAGTTTTTTTATAAACCACCCCCCGGCTATTCCTTTATATAGCATTTTCTAAAATCCTTTCTTCAATTTAGGGGCTTATAATTGTATCCCTTAAAACACTTTACTTTCAGCAAATAAGTATCAACTAACCCATATTCTTAAGGCTTTTTCTATTTTTGGGCTGGAATTAATAATTGCGCTTAAATAAGAACTAAATTATGATGAACTGGGAACAACTCCTTTCTTTAAAACGTTTTGGAGATACGAATAAAAGATTAAGAAAAGAACAGAATGAAACCCGACTCGGTTTTGAAGTGGATTACGATCGAATTATTTTCTCATCGGCTTTTAGAAGTTTACAAGATAAAACCCAGGTAATCCCACTTTCTAAAACAGATTTTGTTCATACCCGCTTAACGCATAGTTTGGAAGTTTCAGTAGTTGGCAGGTCTTTAGGCAGACTGGCGGGACAAAAAATTCTGGAGAAACATCCACAGCTGGAAAAAACCCACGCTTATAAAATGAACGATTTTGGGGCCATCGTCGCTGCTGCGGCACTGGCCCACGATATTGGGAATCCGCCTTTTGGCCATTCGGGGGAAAAAGCAATTGGGGAATATTTTAGCCACGGAAATGGCAAACGCTTTAAAAATGAGCTTTCCCCAAAAGAATACCAGGATCTCGTGAAATTTGAAGGTAACGCCAATGGATTTAAGATCCTTACCCAAAACAGACCGGGCATCTCCGGGGGACTTCGCCTTTCTTATGCCACTTTGGGTGCTTTTATAAAATATCCTAAAGAATCGCTGCCGCATAAACCAACACAAAACATAGCCGATAAAAAATTTGGATTCTTTCAGACTGAAAAAGAGATCTTTGAAGAAGTTGCCACAGAACTTGGCTTAATAAAAACTGGAAAAGATGGGAATACAAGTTATTATCGTCACCCATTGGCATTCCTGGTAGAAGCAGCAGACGATATTTGCTATACCATTATCGATTTTGAAGACGGTATAAACCTCGGGCTAATCGATGAAGACTATGCACTGGAATATCTTATCAAACTCGTTAAGGACAATATAAACACTGCTAAATACAACAGTCTTACTAATACCGCCGATAGATTGAGTTATCTTAGAGCACTTGCCATTAATACCCTAATCACAGAAGCGGTGGAGACTTTCCTGAAAAATGAAGACGCAATTCTTGCCGGGAACTTCCATCAGGGTTTATTAGATAAGAGCAAATACGAAGCTCAAATAGATGATATTATAAAAATTAGTATTGAAAAAATCTACCAAAGTGAAGAAGTAATTGGTAAAGAAATCGCTGGTTACAAAATGCTTTCGCATCTTTTAGATACTTATACCGAAGCTTTACTCCCGGATGAGGGTGAAGAAAATTCTAACTTTAACAAACTGGTTTTAAAATCGATCCCAAATTTGGCTCATCTTCAGGATGAACATTCGGTTTACAGGCGCTTACTGGAAATTTGTTCGCATACCGCCTCACTAACCGATGGTTTTACCGTAGCTTCCTTCGAAAAATACAAAGGGATTAAATTGTAAGAATATGCCGGCTTAGACAGCCGGCCTCTTTAAAATTCGTAGACCAGTCCCACACCCAACATTTGTTTAAACTGCACCCTGGGCCCGGTAGTTTCCAGTTCACCATCCCCATTGGTATCTTCCTTAAATTTCACATCGTCATCATAACGCAAATGAGAGCCTACATTGGCCTTTATAAAATCGTTTACTTTTAAATTAACGTTTAACTGCCATTCCACATCAATATTCCCAAATTTATTTAGGTAATCTGAATAAAGGCTTAATTGATTATCTACTTCCACATTTTCAAAAACTTCTTTTGAAAAATCACTGGAGACCAGGAAGCCAAATTCTGTTCTTACATTCTCTCCTTTCTCCACAATATTGCCAAGTGTGTCCCGAACAGCCGCGGTAACACCAAACATCCCTTCGTTGGCCAATCTTTGATCAAGCACAAAAGTTGATTTTTGCGTAACCGGTGAAATATAGATCACAAGATCTTCTACCGGATCTGAATATTCACTACCAATACCCAAAAATAGATATCCGGGCGCCATAAATTTGGAGATAGGACTGCTGGTGTCAGGATATTTATACCCATTGGTAAACTGGGTATTAAAATTGAATTTCGCTGAATAAAACCAATTGGAAACCGAATCTTTTCTATAGCCAAAAGAAGAACTTAAACGTAACTCGTCCTCGGTTTTTCTAAGTGCCTGGCCTTCCTGAGAGTTAATACCATAACGCATTGTAGCCCTGTTTCGCCAGTTCAGATCGTCTTTCTTGAAATTTCGCTCTGCGTTACCGTGCAACAATGCCGAAATGGAGTTATTACCCCCGGCATTCCAGTTAATAAAAGCGACTTCATTCAGGTTTACTCCAACCTGATTTTTCTCTGTCCAAAAAGTAACTATAACCGAGTCTACCTCGGTGGTATCCGGTACGACTCTAATAGAATCTGAAGGTTTTATAGTATCGCTATAAATATCGTAATAGTAATCTGAAAAGGAATTTTTTGCGGTTAAATTTAAATGAATTAAGCAGGCTAAAAGACATAAGACTTTGATTCTCATTAGTTAATTTAGATTTTTCGGAATTGCAAAATTAAAGGTTTTGAAGTAGAGACACTATTTCTTCCTCAATATATTTAACGCTTATTTTCGCAATTTCTTGTAATTCATTTACATTTCCCTGTTCAATGAATTCATCTGGCAATCCCAAATTCCTAATTTTCGCCTTATAATCATGTTTTGCTGCAAATTCTAATATAGCACTACCAAAACCACCGGCCACTACGCCATCTTCTATTGTTACAATCGCTTCATATTTTTCAAATACGTTATTTAAAAGATCTTCATCCAAAGGTTTTACAAAACGCATATCAAAATGCCCTATCTCTTTTGTTCCAATATTTTCTATAGCTTTAGCTGCGTTTTGTGTCATATTCCCAATACTCAAAACGGCGATTTTATCACCATCTTTTAAACACCTGGCTTTTCCTATCTCTATTTCTTCAAAAGCTGTCTCCCATTCTTTTTTAACACCTCTTCCTCGCGGATACCTTATCGCCATGGGGAGTTTTAAATCGAGTTGCGCAGTGTAGAGCAGGTTTCTAAGTTCAGTTTCATCACTGGGTGCAGCAATAATTATATTCGGAATACACCTTAAATAAGCGATATCAAAAGCCCCGTGGTGTGTGGCGCCGTCTTCACCAACAAGCCCTGCCCTATCCAGGCAAAAAACAACCGGTAATTTCTGAATTGCTACATCGTGAATTACCTGGTCGTATGCCCGCTGTAAAAACGTTGAATAAATGGCGCAAAAAACCATAAATCCCTGGGTAGCCATTCCTGCGGAAAGCGTTACGGCGTGTTGCTCGGCTATACCTACATCGAATGCTCTTTCGGGAAAAGCCTGCATCATAAATTTCAAGGAACTTCCCGTCGGCATCGCAGGGGTAATTCCTATAATTTTTTCGTTCTTTTTAGCTAATTCTACCAAAGTAAGTCCAAAAACATCCTGATATTTTAACGGAAGCCCAGCAGTGTCATAAGCTAAAAGTTCACCGGTATCGGGTTTAAATTTTCCCGGTGCGTGGTATTTTACCTGGTCCTCCTCGGCCTTTTTTAAACCTTTTCCTTTAGTGGTAATTACATGAAGAAATTTAGGACCTTCAATTTGTTTCATTTGCTCAAAAACCTCAAGCAATCCGGCAATATCGTGGCCATCTACCGGTCCAAAATATTTAAAATTAAGGGCTTCAATAATATTGCTTTGTTTCGGCTTATAGCCTACCCGCGCTTTAGTAAGGTATTGTTTAAGGGCTCCAACGCTGGGATCTATTCCAATAGCATTATCGTTGAGTACCACCAATAAATTAGCCCTGGTAACTCCCGCGTGGTTTAACCCTTCAAATGCCATCCCACTGGCAATAGAAGCATCACCCACAACCGCTATATGGTGTTTTTTAAATTCTCCTTTAAGGTTGGACGCTATCGCCATTCCCAGGGCTGCCGAGATCGCGGTAGAGGAATGCCCTACCCCAAAAGTATCGTATTCACTTTCTTCCCTTTTTGGAAATCCGCTGATTCCATTAAGCCTTCTATTGGTATGAAAATTCTCCCGTCTTCCGGTTAATATTTTATGGCCGTACGCCTGGTGACCAACGTCCCAAACAAGGAGATCTTCAGGTGTATTAAAAGCATAATGCAGGGCAACAGTTAATTCTACTACACCAAGACTGGCACCGAGATGCCCTTCTTTGGTAGCCACAATATCTATAATAAATTTCCTAAGCGCTGCTGAAACTTCCTGCAACCTTTCAGACGGGAATTTCCGAAGGTCTTCAGGTGAGTTTATATCTTCTAAAATCTTGAGATCCATGTGCACAAAGTTAAGCTTTGAAATGTTATTTCATACAAGGATTTATTCCGAAGCTAATTTTATAATTTTTATCTTTCCGCAGAAAATATTATCTGAAATGCTACAGCCATACAACGACGAATATTTTATGCGAAAAGCCCTTGAGGAAGCCGAAAAGGCCTATGATAGGGGCGAAATTCCTGTTGGCGTGGTGGTAGTGATAAATAACCAAATTATTGCCCGTGGCCATAACCTAACTGAAACCCTTAACGATGTAACCGCTCACGCCGAAATGCAGGCCATAACCGCGGCGGCCAGTTTCCTTGGCGGAAAATACTTAAAAGGTTGCAGCATGTACGTGAGCCTTGAACCCTGCCAAATGTGTGCCGGCGCCTTATACTGGAGCCAGGTTTCGAAACTCATTTTTGCTGCGGAAGATGAACAACGCGGCTACCGAAAAATAGGAGCAAAACTTCACCCAAAAACCGAAGTGAAATCTGGCATACTTGCAAAAGAAGCTTCCACATTACTAAAACGCTTTTTTATTGAACGAAGAAATTTGAATTAATTCGGGCTCTTCTAAAGTTAAAGACTTACTAAAACCAAGTGTTATAATGCGTTAAAAGCTATGGCTAAACGGCATTTTTTTGAAAAATTTGAAGTTTAGTTCAATTTATTTCCATTTGCGCATTTATGGAGAATATTAATATATTTTTTAAAGTCACACTTATTTTTTTACTTACTGGATTCCCTGCAAGTGCGCAGGTTATTCCCGGTGAAAAAAATCCTAAATCACTGGAACATACTTTTTATGTTGCCGGTAATATAGGAAACAACCTTACCGGGGAAAGTCGAAAATTACTAAAAGCTATAGTTGAGTCTTCTAAAAATGATAAAGAAGCGACCCTGCTGGTTCCCGGTAATTTTCTTCCGTCTCAAGGATTTCCAAAAAATGATACCGAGCGGGAAGCCCAAAAGCAGTTTCTTAAAAAGAACCTTCTAGATGTAATTCAGGGATTTAACGGGAAAGTTGTGTTTACCCCGGGAAAAAACGAATGGACCAAAGGCGGCCAGAACCGAATAGACGACCTGGAATCATTTCTCCAGGATAATCAGTCTAATGTAGAAGTTTGGCCAGACGATGGTTGCCCCATAGAACAAAAAGATATCACCGATGACCTTATTCTGGTTACTGTAGATACCCAGTGGTATTTAGAAAACTGGGACGACCACCCCAATATGAACTCTAAATGCGATATTAAATCGAGAGAGCGATTTTTTGCTGAATTTAAAGACGATATAAAAGATGCTCACGGAAAAACCATTTTAGTTTCCCTGCAACATCCCGTGATGAGCAATTCCAAAAGATCTTTCATTGAAAAGATTGGCGGATTTTCCCCTCAGGATTATCAAAATAAAGAACACAGCTATTTACGCGGTCGCTTGGAGACCCTCGCGAGCCAGTTTGATAATGTAATTTTTGCTTCGGGATTGGATGGTAATTTACAGTATCTGGAAGACGATGGTATCCCTCAGATTATTAGTGGTTCTGCAGGAAAGAAGAAAAAACTAAAAATAAGGAAGTACGGGCATTTTGGGAGCACAAAAACCGGTTACGCCAAATTAAAACTCTATAAAAACAACGAAACCTTAATTGAGTTCTTTGAAATTGAAAGTTCCGAAAATCCAGTTTTCAGCAAGACGATAAAAAGCGATGAAGCCAGTTGGAATGAAATCGATTTTAAAACCAAAGAAGAAATTGGCGACACAATAAGCGCTTCAATTTACACCGAAGAAGAGACCGATAAATCGGGTTTTTATAAATCGATTTTCGGGGATTTCTACAGAGATGTTTATAGCAAAAAAATAAAAGCTCCCGTGCTTTTTCTTGACACCCTGGAAGGAAACCTTGAACCCTTGAAAGAAGGTGGGGGAATGCAATCCCGTTCCCTGCGTTTTATTGGGGAAGACAAACACGAGTTCACCATACGGGCAATGCGAAAAAGTGCAGCTCGATTTCTACAAGCCACAGCAATAAAGGATCATTATATAAAGGATTACGTAGAAAATACGGTCGCCCAACGTTATGCCATGGACCTTTTTACAAGCGCCCACCCCTATGCCCGTTATTCATTAAAACACCTCAACGATCTATTGAATATTTACGCGGGAAAACCTGAAATATTCTACGTACCCAAACAAAGAGCCCTGGGACTTAACAATGACGAATATGGAGATGAACTTTATATGTTTGAAGCCCATGTGGGTGACGAAAATAAGGAATTTGAAAGGTTTGGATCACCAGAAGATATTTTGAGTACTACAGATTTACTTGAAGAATTAAGGGAAAGCAAAGATGCGGTTCCCGACGAAAAAGAATTTATAAAAAACAGACTTGTAGATATGCTTATTGGTGACTGGGACAGGCATTTTGACCAATGGCGCTGGGCCGAGCATTCGCAGCCAGATGGCACTAAACTTTATAAACCCATACCCCGGGACCGGGATTTCGCATTTCCAAATTACGATGGATTCATCCCAGATCTTGTAAAACTGGGACTCCCTATGCTGAGAAAAATGGAAACCTACAGCGGAAATGTAAATAACGTAAAATGGTTTAACCTCTCCGGATATCCTTTAGACCAGCGCTTGCTGAAAACTTCAGATTGGGAAGACTGGAAGAAACAGGTTTCCTTTATTCAATCCCAACTTACCGATGAAGAGATAGAAACCGCATTTAAAGCGTTACCCGAAGCAGCTCAAGACGAAAGCATAGAGAAAATTAAAACAAGCCTTAAGGCAAGAAGGGATAACCTGAGGGATATTGCTGAACGTTATTACAAATACCTGCAGAAGTTTCAGGTACTAACCGGGACTGAAGAAGATGACATCTTCAATATTGAAAGAAAAGAAAACGGTATTACTGAGATTGTGATGATTAATGAAGATGGAAAAGAAATCTTCAAAAATTCTTATAATTCTGAAGCTACCGATGAAATCTGGATCTACGGTCTAGATGGCGAGGACACTTTTAAAGTTACGGGTGAAGGAAATAAACCTTTAAGGATAAATGTAATTGGTGGTGGGGAAAACGACATCTACGATTTTGACAACACCCGGAAAATCAAGATATATGATCATAAAAGCAAAGAAAACACCATTAAAAACCCAAAATCCAGAAGATGGCTGGTTGATGCTTACGACATAAATACTTTTGACCCGGACAAGCGAAAAAGAAGTGAAAATAAAATAATGCCCCAAGCCGATTATAATGGAGACGAAGGCTTGTCTTTAGGGCTAATGGACATCTATACTACTTATGGCCTCGCCAATAACCCCTTTAGTATCCAGCACACCTTTAAAGCCTCTTATTTCTTTGCCACCAATGGTTTTGAAATAGGGTACCGGGGAGAGTTTGCCCATATTTTTTACAACTGGAACCTGGGAATTGAAGCCCGGTACACAAGTCCTAATTTTGCGATCAATTATTTTGGGGAAGGAATAAATTCAGAAAACTTAAGAGATAGCTTTGGTCGCGATTACAACCGAGTACTGATAGAACAATGGGAAATTGCCCCCTCGCTGATTTGGCGTGGCCGGGCCGGTGGCAGTTTTTACGCAAAACCCATGGTACAATCTAGAAATGTTTCTTTTCAGGAAGATAAATTTATCGCTGATGCTTTTTCTGAAGACAACGATCTTTTTAACCAGCAACTCTATGCCGGGGCCGAGGTAAATTACCGGTACGAGAACCGCGATAACCCCTCCTATCCAACCCGCGGATTTGAAGCTGAAATCACCACCGGTTACAAAACCAATATAGATGGGCACAACAATGAATTTGCTTATGTGAGTCCGTTGCTGGCTATAGATTATCCTTTACACGAGAGTGGAATTGCAGTTCTTGCCACCAAAGTTGGCGGAAAAGCGATTATTGGAGATAACTATGAATATTACGATGGTGCTATTCTTGGCGGAAATGAAAATCTAAGAGCCTATCGTTGGGAGCGTTTCAATGGTAAACAATCTTTCTTCCATTCTACTGATCTTAGAGTAGGTGTAAGCCGATTTAAAACTAATTTTATCCCACTGCAAATAGGCGTGAGCGCAGGCTTTGATTACGGTCGTGTTTGGGCTGAGGATTCTAATTCAGATAAATGGCGTAACAATTATGGCGGCTCTATCTGGATAAATGGTTTTAGCGCCATTACAGCTAATACGGGTTATTACTACGGTGATGATGGCGGGCGACTTACGTTCAGTTTTAATTTTAAATTCTAAGTAAACTACTGCAGAAAAAAACTTAAAAAATCAGAAGATTCAAAGATGTTCTTCACAGATATTTACATCCCACTTGTAAGAAAATAGATAAATATTTCCACACAATTGTAGATTAATTTATGGGGAAAAAATTGAAGGTTTCACTTTTGAATTATTAATATCTTACACAATTCAGTTAAAAGACTTAAAATCAGTTAATTTTTAAGCTTAAATGCCAAACACTCATAACTTTACATTTTGGGTAGGGTAATTGAATTAAGGGGAATAAAGGAAAAAGAAGAATGTCCCCAGATATAAACCTAATTCATAACCTATTGCAGGCGGTAATGCTTATTCCGTTTTTGCATTTGGCAAACCAATTTATCTTTAAAAAGATTAGTGAAAAACACGATTTTTTCTCGGCTAACCTGATGAATAAATTGTTCTATTATCACATCATCTTTGCAGGAATTTATTACACCTACGCATTTTTTAATCCTTCAGATTCTAAACGCTATTTCAGTGTCCCTGGGAAAGAAGGAAAAACCTGGAGCGGCTTTTTAGACACCGGGACCTCTTTTATAGATTTTCTATCCTATCCTTTTATTAATTTCTTCGGTTTCAGTTATGAAATGATGATGTTGCTTTTTAGCTGGATTGGTTTTATGGGCTTTGTTTATGCCTATTTATTTTTCAAAGAAAATATTGCGATAAATATCAAGATTTTCAAGAAAATAGATTTTTTGGTATTAATTCTTTTTCTACCCAATATGCACTTCTGGACGGCTTCTTTAGGTAAAGGTGCACCAATATTCTTAGGCTTAATGTTATTCGCTTATGCGCTTAGAAGCCCGAAAAACAGATTAATTAGTCTTGGTTTAGGTTCGTTATTGGTTTTCGCAATAAGACCACATATGTTTTTATTACTGGCGGGAGCCGGGATGTTTGGTATTTTCATAAACCGAAACCAGATCACAGGAAAACAAAAGGCTATTTTCCTTGGAGCAATTGCAGGTCTTGTACTCCTGTTTAATAAACAAATTTTAGGTGTGGTTAACCTTGGAGATTCACAAAATCTTATTGGCGACTTCCTATCATTTACTGAAAACCGTTCCAATAGCCTCGATAACGCTACGTCAGGTGTGCCGATGACAGATTATTCCCTTATTGAAAAGTTCTTTACTTTTTGGTTTAGACCACTGTTTTTTGATGCTCCGGGAATTTTAGGGGTAATCGTTTCTATAGAGAATTTTATCTATATATTGATTTTCGGAAAGTTGTTTAAAAAGAGCTTCTTTGGTTTCCTAAGGAGTGCGCCCGCCAAGGTGAAATTAAGTTTAGTTTTGTTCTTCACCAGTTCTTTTGCCATGACCTTTGTAATGTCTAACCTGGGAATTATTTTAAGGCAGAAATCAATGATTATGTATTTTCTGTTCTTTGTGATCTATTATTTTCTGGCTTACGAAAAAGACACAGTTTTCAGGTTAAATCAGGAAGTGACTGGTAGCGAACCTTTACAAAAAGCGGCGTAATTTTCAACTAATTTACTTCCAGAATTCATCTTCCCACACCCCACAGGAGATTTCCTTCTCGTGGTGTTGCTGAATATGTTGAAGTTCTTCTACGGTGGCTTCTTCCTGGATTTTATTGAAAAGCACCCGCTCCTCAAATCTGATATGTCCTTCCAGGTCGTTTTTAATCATCTCAAGAGCAAACGATATTTCAGTATCCTGGCGGAATAATGTAGCAAGATGTTCGTGTTCTTCCAAAGCCTGTTTTACCAAAACATCCTGAGCGCCTAAAACCGGGAAAACATATTTTTCTTCAATTCTAAAATGTTCCTGCAATTGATTTTCCCAAAACCAATCGGTATAATTCTTAATGCGCTGCAGTTCTACTCCAGTTTCAAAACCTTTTCTAATCTTCCAGCAGAGCAAAAGCCCCTGGTGATGTTCACGGCTTAAAGGTTGAATGGCTTTATGTCTTTTTATCGGATTATTCTTTGGTGGTACCATAATGAGAAAAATTGGTTCCTATATAAAATAAGAAATCTTAATCTGTTTTTATCGAAATTTCCAATTTATCTGAATTTCCCTTAATAACCAGATTTCCGTTTTCAGTAGAAACTTCGGCGTTTTTTGGAGTCAATTCGTATTTTAAATCAGCCATATTAGGTAGAACGAGTTCCAGCTCCCAGTTTTTAATCTGAAAAATTTCAATATTTAAAGCTTCACCTGTCTTTGAATAATAAACTGAAATTTCATTTTCACCAAGCTCAACATTTTCCAAAGAAGCCTCGTTCCAGGCATCTGGCATTTGAGGTTGAATTACGACTTTCTTGTTGAGAGCTTCTGGCTGAATCCCGAAGAACTGACTAACAATGGGTACCGCGTAACCATAAATATTCCAGGCCTGGGATATCATCCCGTAATCTGGTGAAACTTCATACATACTCCCGGGAAAAGCGAAACTGAAACTACGCGTCATTCGCTCCAGGTAATCCAAAGCTTTTTCGGGTCTTCCATAATTGTTTTCAGCAATTATCTGCACAGCGGTGGGTAAAGTCATTACCGCACCGGTATAAGTAAAAACCTCCCCACCTTTAAATGAATTTTCTTCGGTTTTTTCCACTTCATCACGATCTATCCCGGTTACAAAGACCCCAAAAGGATTTCTGTATTTTTCAGCAGTATTTAAAGCTTTTAATGCTTTTTCGGGCTCTGCTATTTTGGTTTCCATTGGGGTATTTACCACCCAATTATGGTGCACTACAAAAGGCCTTGACCCTTCTGAAGGATTAGCCTCTATTTTCGCTTTGGTTTCCTTTAATTCCTTAACCGCCCAGGGTTTTTCCAAGGTATCAGCCCTCACGATAGCATCATCTATCAGCCTAAAGGCCTGTTTGTCTGTTCCTATAAAATCGGCGTAAGAATTAAATTCTTCAGACCAGAATTCTTCGTTTATTTTCTTTTTGAGGTTTTCAGCCATATCAGCATACTCCCTGGCCAATACCTGCTCCTCAAGGATTGCAGCCATTTTTGAAGCATCGGCAAATGCTTTCTGGCTGTAGACAGCAACATCTATCATTTCACTATCCAGCCCATGAATTTCCATCATCCCGAAACCTTCGGGGAAAAGATTAGCATCGGTATCTTGTGTTTGCAACCACTCCAGCCCTTTTTTAATGGTAGGAAAATATTTTTTTAGAAATTCCAGATCGCCATTCCATTTAAAGATCTCCCAAATTAAGGAGGCAAATTGTGGGGTTTCGTTAATATTCCCGTCGTTGAATACAGCGCCATTGGTAGACATTTCATGAATAATTTTCCCATTGCCATTAACCACCTCACTCATACTATCCAGCAATTTAATCGTACTATAAACCGCATCGGTTTGGCCAACCATCATATAGCCTTGCAAGGCATATTCACTGTCTACGCCAAACCACCAGGGATAATCAGGGATGCCGGCGGTGATACCAGTGCCAATTCCCGGTACGGTCTGTACCAGCCAATCGCTATTATATTTAAGCCATTCAAAGGCCTGTTCAATATTTTTATCGGGAATCGTGAGTTTAGATTTATTGGCCAGGCCTTTATAACGTTCTTTTTTATCGGCCACCTGGGTTTTTAGATTTTCTCTGATCTCATTATATGTCTTTAGCACTGCTTTCCTGCTTTCAAAAGAGCCGGCAATACTGAAATTAATCACTTCCTGCCCCCCTGCACGAATTGTGAGTTTGTAACTCTGTGAAGTCGAAATTCCCTTCCCCTTATACTTTGTTTTAGATTTCTCCTGTTCTTCGGAAGTCCTGTCTGCACCAACAACAGTAAACCAGGGATTATTTTCGTCCTTTATCAACCACGCGTTTTCCTCCGGAAGAAATTCAGCGACATCCTTGTGATCTACCATCCCGGTACGATCGCCCAGCCAGGTGGGCCTAAGATCTGAAGAAGCTGTAAAAATAAAATCTGCATTTATTTCTTCTGAAGAATTATTCTGAATTATATACTGCACGGCCAGGCCTTCCTCCCCATCGGGAACAAACTGCCACCGGGTAACTTCAATTACATTATTTTCAAGCTGAAAAATATGTTTTCCGGCAAAAGGATAGTTGACAAATTCCGAAGCATTATTTAACTCAATCTTCTTTTCATTTAAAACGATTTCCGCAGAAAAACCATCTAACAGTTTAATAGGATGATTCCAAACACCGCCCATTTCACCTTGAATATGCCAGCCGAGTTCCGGAAAATTACCATTTTGGTGCCCCACAACGTAAACCCGGTCTCCCGCTGTAACGAAAGGCGAGTCCAGGTATTCAGCTTTTCCGGAAATATGTGGAGTATCCAGTGTCCAATCGGTAAAACTTTCCTGGGCAATTAAAAGATTAAAGCTAAAAATCAAGCTAAAACTAAAGAGAGATATTTTTTTCATAGCTGAAATTTACAAAACTTTAGTTTAGTCGTAAGTCAGAAAAAAAAATTGGTGAAAATCTTACACCAGTAATAATCCGGTAATATAAACCAGCGTTCCTACCAACATCATCACCAAAGTATAAGGAAGAATTTCCCGGGCCTTTAGTTTTGTAATAGCAAGTAAGGGCAAAGCCCAGAATGGCTGCAACATATTGGTGATTTGGTCGCCATAGGCCAGTGCCATGACTGCTTTATTAAGCGGCACCCCAAGTTTTAAAGCGCTTTCCAGAATTATGGGGCCCTGCACCGCCCACTGGCCTCCCCCGCTGGGCACAAAAATATTCACTAAACCAGCGCTAAAAAAACTGTAAACCGGGAGACTTACATCTGTCGCGATACTGACAAAAAAGCCTGAAATATCCCCCACCAGACCGGTTTCACGCATTACGCCCATAATCCCGAAATACAACGGAAACTGGATTAAAATCGCCGCTGCTCCCCCAATGGCTTCCTGCAAGGCTTTTAAAAATGAAGCGAAAGATGAGTGCAGTAAGATGCAAAGGCAGAGCATTAGGAAATTCAGCATATTCGGGGTTAAGTTTCCAATTAAAAGTTCTTCGGAATAACTTGCAAAAAAGGCTGCGAGCAATAAAAACCCGAATGCAAATCTTAGCCATTTTGAATGGTCTAATTTTTCGGCCCCGGTGATTTTTGTAAGTTGATCTGATTTTGTTTCCGATTCAATTTTCACCGTTTTCGTTTCGCTAATTCTTGAAAGGAGATAGAGCGTAAGCGGAATTAACACTAATAAGGTCGTGAAGATCAATAAATTCCATTGAGAAAAAATAGTGCTTGCTGTGGGCAAGCTGCTAGGTAACTGCGAAAGAAATTCAGAATCTGCGCCGGGGAACAAACTCGCTAAATGCCCATCTTCTGCCGCTTTTAGTGGTGCACTGCCGCTCATCCCACCGTGCCATACCATTAAACCCACATAGCCGGCGGCACCAATTAAGGGATAATTAATTTTGAACCCTCTACTGGAAGCTGCTTCAGCTACTTTCCTGGCCATAATCGCCCCAAAGATCAAACCCAAGCCCCAATTAAAAAACGCAACCAGCATTGTAGAAACCGAAACGATAATCACTGCGCTTGCATTTCCGGTCACAATTTTGGTTAACTGACTCGTAAGCCAGGAAACAGGTTTACTGAGCACTAAGACATGCCCCAATACTAAAATCAGCATCATTTGCACCATAAAGACGATGAGGGCAGGATCCCACATCCCGGTTTGCCAGAAATCGAGGATTTTAATTGCCGAAGTGGTATTGGTTTCCCCGGTAAAGAAAAATGCGATAAAAAGTGTAATCAGGGTAAGTAACACCGCTAAAGTAAAGGGCGCCGGAATAAGTTTTTTAAAGGTATTTTCAATGAATTGGCTCAGGTTCAAATTATAGAATTTATACGTGCTGGTCTACCAAAATCGCATTACCATCTGGATCTAATACTATAAAACTAGCCGGACCTGATGTGCTTTCATCGGCTTCACTTTCAAAGCTTACTCCTTCCATTTTTAGTTGCTTTTGAATTTCCCTCACATCATCAAACTCCTCCAGTTTCCTGGCTTTCGCGTCCCAGCCGGGATTGAAGGTGAGAATATTATTCTCGAACATACCCTGAAATAAACCGATTAGGCAGTCTTCATTCTTCATAATAAAATAATTCTTATCAAAATCGCCGGCAAAAACCTGAAAGCCCAGTTTTTTATAAAATGTCTTTGAAGCCCTTAGATCTTTAACGCTCAGACTTACTGAAAATGCCCCTAATTTCATACGATTTGTGTTTTGGTTATTAATATTCAATAATAATATTCCATTTAAAGTAGGTTATTGATGGGCACTGCTTAAAACTATAAATTATTTCTGGAATTTATATAAAATAAAGGTTTCTAATTGAAAACCCTTAAAATGAAGATTGGTTAAAAAAGGAACCCCCCGCCAAATTGACGAGGGGTTCAAATTCTCAAGTTTTTTACAGTATACAATCTACATTATACATTTTAAAAATTACAATTTCTCCAAATCCCTGGTTTCAGATTTATCGGCTTCCATAATGCTTATCGCATAACCACCGCCGGGAGCAGATTTTTGTGAAAGTTCAGACTTACTGTTCACCATGTATTTCTTGATCTCATAGGCCTGCGGGTTCTCTTTATAATGCGCATCTTCGGCATCGGAATATACCGTGGCGATATAGGTTTTTCCTTTTTCAAGAAAATCGAATTCAATTTCTGAAGTTCTTGGAGTTTCCCCATTTACATTTCCTACAAACCAGTTATTACCATCCTTTTCCTTTCGAGCAATGGTGATGTAATCTCCGGGCTCAGCTTCCAGGTAAACACTTTTGTCCCAATCTATCGCCACATCTTTTATAAACTGAAATGCATCCATAAACTGCTCGTAATGCTTAGGCAAATCGGCTGCCATCTGCAATGGAGAGTACATCGTTACATACAGGGCCAATTGATTGGCCAAGGTGCTGTTTACGTGAGAATTGTTGTCGGGATTCAGTTTACTGATATCCATTTCAAAAATTCCCGGAGTGTAATCCATCGGCCCGCCAATTAAACGTGTAAAAGGCAAAACGGTCACGTGATTTGGTTTATTTCCGCCGAAGGCTTGATATTCAGTTCCACGAGCCGATTCGTTTGCGATAAGGTTTGGCCAGGTTCTCGCGATTCCGGTTGGTCTAACGGCTTCGTGAGCGTTAATCATGATCTCATATTCAGCAGCTTTTTCCAGTGCATATTGATAATGGTTAACAATCCACTGGCTGTAATGATTTTCCCCTCGCGGAAGAATGTCGCCTACATAACCGGTTTTTACCGCGTTATAGTTATTGGCTTTCATAAACTGGTAAGCGGTATCTAAATGCCTTTCATAATTCCTAACCGAAGCCGAAGTTTCGTGGTGCATAATCATTTCCACGTCTTTGCTTTTGGCGTATTCCCTGATTTCATCGACATCAAAATCTGGGTAAGGCGTTACAAAATCGAATACATAATCTTTAGAATTTCCAAACCAGTCTTCCCAGCCTACGTTCCAGCCTTCCACTAATAAACCATCAAATCCATGTTCTGAAGCAAAATCAATATAATATTTTACGTTTTCAGTAGTTGCAGCGTGGGTATCGTTGGGCTCAGCGGCTTCAAAATCGGTTTCGCCAAGTTTTACTGCAGCAAATTCATCGGTGTAATCCCAGGAACTCATTCCTGTGATCATTTCCCACCAAACACCCATATATTTCATTGGCCTAATCCATGAAGGATCTTCAATCTTATTGGGTTCATTCAGGTTATACGTAATTCTTGAAGAAAGGATATCTTTTGCGTCATCACTAACAATGACGGTTCTCCAGGGCGTTTGTCCCGGGGCGATCATATAAGCTTTGTCGCCATTAACATCCGGGGTTAACCAGGATTCAAAAACCATAGTCTCATCATCAAGGTTAAGGTGCATCGCAGGATAATCGAGTAAAGCAGCTTCGTGTAAATTGATGTACAGGCCATCTTCGGTTTTTAGCATTAGCGAAGTTTGCACTCCGGTAGGAGAAAAAGATTTTTGGGAAACATTGGCGGTAACCGCTTTTTCCATCAGTCCTCTTATTTCTGAAAGTTTACTTTCGGTATAATCGTATTCCTGGGTATCATAATCACCGGCGATCCAGAAAGCGGTGTGATCTCCACTCATGGCAAATTCGGTTTTTTCATCTGAAATCACGAAATGCGCAAGATTGCCTTGCTGCGGAAATTCATATCTAAATCCGAGTCCATTATTGAACAAACGGAAACGAATCAACATTTTCCGTTCTGAATCCTCCTGATGTAAATGAACTACAAGTTCATTATAATTATTTCTAATCTCGCTTTCTTCACCCCAAACCGGTGTCCAGGTTTCGTTAAAAGTAGATTCTTCGGTATTTTCTATGCTAAAATTTGAGGTAAAGGAATGTTCATCTTCCTTTAGTTCTATTCCCAGTTTACTGGTTTCTACTATGGTTTTTCCTTCAAAATCCAGTTTATAAACCGGGGTACCATCTTCCTGAAGGGAGAAATTCATTTCCAGGTTTCCATCGGGAGATTCCAGGTTTTGAGCCTGCAGGCTTCCAAAAACAGCCAGGGAAAACAGGCTCAATATTAATCGACTTTTCATAAATTCTACTTTAAAGTGTGTGAATTTACAAAAGTAAGGTTTTATGTATTTAAAGGAAATTAAAGCCCTAAAACTCTTCCATAAAGGGCAGAAAAGTTATATCTAGGAAGCCAGCATTCTAAAAAGCTCCTCGTCTATTTTGGCATTTTCGTTACGATGATACTTGTTGAGTAAATTCGTGATAAGCTCACCTATTGCGTCTTGCCGATCTTCAGATTTGTTCATAAACTGGATTTTCCCCCAGCCGCGAATATCGCAAACCATCATTCCTTTGGCATCCCAAATTGTTTGTTGCCTGCTATCGTAACTAACCGGAAACTTTAGAGTTTCTAAAGCTAAATTGTTCTTTTCGTTTGAATTCATCACCTAATTTTTTGCTATTATTTTCAGCAAAATTAGATGCAAACATTTCGGAATAAGTTATTTAAAAATTAAACCTTAAGCCTTGATCTTTAATTGAATGTTAAGTTGAAGAAGTAAACTTCCAGGTAATATAAGCTTAGTATTTACTTGACTTTCAATTAACCTAAGTACTGCTTAACTGATGTATTTTTGAGTTGAAAATTGGGAATAGAAAAGGGGGCAATTCTGAAATAAAAGTCAAACCCCCTTTTTTTATGCGAATTTTTAAGAAATTAATTATCCTTAAAATATATTGTTTTTCCTTTTCTGGCCGATTCTTTTGCTTTTTCTAAAATTTCTACAACAACAAGATTCAATGGAAGACTGTACAGGTCAAAATCTCCTACTTCTATTTCCTCATTAACCACTGCCGCCAAATAGGAAAAAGGATCGTCGTAAGGATCTTCACGTGTATCTAATTTGAGGATTTGTTCTATTTCACTTTCGCTAGCGCGCATTTTAATAGTTTTAGCATCGCTGGCAATAGCGTAAGCTTTGGTTCCATAAACTTCCATATCTTTTCGCGAAAAAGTCCAGTCCCAGGAGGCCTGGATCACACACTGTGCTTTTTCATACTGAAGAATAATCGTGGCTTCATCATCGACTTCCTTATAAATCTCAGGTTTATTCTGATTCGTTACCGCAGTAACCGAAATTGGTTTTTCTCCATCCAATAACCAGGTCATTAAATTGGCGCCGTAGCATCCAAAATCCATTAAAGCTCCTGCGCCATTCTTTTCGGGATCTACCAGAATTTCCAGAAACTCCTCACTAACCCCAATTTCTTTTGGCCCCTGATGCCCGGAATTTACCATTACTTTTCTAATATCTCCAAGTTCGCCTGCTTCAGCTAAATCTTTTATATACTGATTACTCGAATACCAGGAAGTTTCGTAGTTAGTAAGCACGTGAATGGAGTGTTTTTTGGCCAGCTTTTCGATTTCCCTGGCATCTTTTATAGTTGTTGCCAGTGGTTTTTCAAGCATTACATGAATCTTTCTTGGCGCACAAGCTTTTACCACCTTAAGATGCTCATTATTTGCACCAAAAGCGGAAACGGCTTCAGGTTTTACAGCATCGAGCATTTCTTCAAAATCGGTATAAAAGAGATCCTCATCCAGATCATACCTATCCCTGTATTTTTTGATGAGCTCTTTATTACTTTCATAAATGCCTACAATTTCAATATCGTTCTTATCCTCCCGGTTAAAAATCCAATTCACGTGACCGTGAGTTAAGCCCGCCACCGCCAGCTTTATTTTTTCCTGGGAAAAACTTTGAGTAACAAACAGACTGAAAAGAAATAATGTGCAAACTTTTTTCATAATAATCGATTGAAATTGTGTCGGAAAAGAAAGTTACTCATCTAAACTTCAAAACCAAAATCTTATTTATTTAGCATTCCAGAGCATTAATGAGTAGAAACTGGAGTCTCCCCGCTAAAATGATGAACTATTAGCACTTAGAGAAAATAAATATAAACGAAAATCAAAAACCTCGGGGCAAGTCCACGAGGTATGCATTGGAAAATACTTTTAAAAAATTCGAGGCAAGCCTCGGAGAATTAAACCCTCAATGAGGGATTTAAAGAAAAATGCCGCCCAGTAATAAGCAGCATTTTTTATTCTCTCTAGCTTTTCAATTCAGTTTATTTATCTGAATCATCCGCAGTTTCTTCTATTTCCTTTTCCCATTCTGAAGCTATTACCTCATCTTTTTTTATGAGATTTCCTGAAGTGGTTATTTTAAAATGCTTATTTTCTGAAATTTGTAAATCCCAGATAATATTTTCTGCCTCCGGAAATTCAGCATTGCCATTCATTTGCTCTTCAAATAATCTTTTAACGATATTTCTGTCTGAAAGGCCATCATTCAATAACCTCAGCAGCGTTGCTTTGCTTAGGTCGGAATCGGCATCTGTATTTGAAGGAGTAATCGTAAAATGAATAATGGTGGCACTAGAGCTTGGGAATTTCCCATTGTAAGCTTTAAAAAGCAATTGATTCACGTGGAATAATCTGGATTGTAATTCCATTTCGGGATATTCCTCACAAACCGTGTCTGTCAACATATCGTTAGAAATCTGTTCAATTTGTCCTTCAGACAATTCCTCGCCCAGCTTGTAATCTAAAACCAATTTAGCCGCTTCACCAGGTTCAAAATCTGATATGGCCATAAATAATAATTCTCTTAAGTTTTCAGAATCAGATTCTTCCGCATCTGGAAAATCGAATTTTTTCAGCAATTGAATGTAATCTTCATTCGTCCAATACTCCTTAATTTCGTCTACATTGTGGACTTCCTCTATGTTTATTTTATATTTCATCTTAATTTTTTATTCGGTTGTAATAAATAATTTATCGCTAGTGACATGATAATCATTTTCTACCACTAAACAGATGAATATCTCTGAAATCTTAACTTTATTCCGAAGCAAATACAAAACTTAATTTCACTCCCAATCAGCAGCTTTATTTCGTAAAAATATAGTGCTGTGTCGCGGTAAAATAATCGCGAAAAACCTGATTTAAGGGATGGTTTTCCTGGCTTGCCTTTATGCCTACATAGGGATAAGCTTCAATAATATTTCGGGAGATATTTTTCACTGAATTTGAAGCTGAAATATGAATTTCTTCTATAAAATCCGTAGTAATGCTTTCTTGATTCGCAATTTTTGCTTCAATATCTTCTGAATATCGACTGATTTGTCGGTTGTGAAAATTGAGGTTTTCTTCTAAGTTTCTTAAAGCATCTACCGATTTGACAGAACGAGCTTCCACCAAAAAATGCTTGGCCATACCAATATAATTAACCCAAAGTGTGAGATCGGCAAATACTGAAAATGGAATTTTAAAAATATCCTGTGGTTGATAAAATTCATTGTAGATAAAACTAAAACGCTTAGGAACCAGTACTTCTTTTACTTCAAAAGAATGGGTAACCGAAGCTTTTAAACCCATCGTATTCCAGTCTTCAATAACCCTGACATCTTTTTTAGGCAATACAAACGAGCGTACTTTTGGCGATCCATCTTCATTTAATAAAGTTTTACCATTTTCGTGAATTTCAGCATTCAGTGTAAAATGACTTAAGTAGGGAGCACCTGTGGCATAACGCCAGATTCCGGAAATTTTATAATTATCGCCTAGTTTCTCGGCTGTTCCAAATACTCCCCCACTACCCCCTAAAATTGTAACTTTTGAATTATGAAAAACCTCCCTTGCCGTTTCAGGTTTCAGGTTTCCTATAAAGTAATTAGCACCACTGCATAAAGTTACCGTCCACCCCAGGCTGCCATCAATTCTGGCCAATTCCTTGAGTTTTGCAAGTCCTTCAGTAAGGGAGAATTCTAATCCCCCATACTTTTTAGGCACCCATAGGTTCCAGAGGTTTTCATCTTCGATCAAGGTTAAAACTTTTTCAGGAAATATATTTACGCCCAAACATAATTTTCTAAGCTCTTGCAACTTGTTGTCTTCTTTCATTCCTAACAATTTTTCGCCATTTAAAATATCCCGAAGTTCCAACTATAAAAAGGAAAACTGTTAATCCGGCATATATGTATAGTTCTTTGTAAATAAGTAAAGGAATAGCAATGGTATTACTGATATTTAGAAAAATCCAGTTCTCCATTTTTCTTTTAGCCATAAGCCACATCCCGGCCCAGGCGAATCCACTAACACCGGCATCCCAAAACGGAACATCAGAATTGGTATGAAACCGCAACCAGTAGCTCATTGCTGTAAAACACACTAAAACAATTGCAATGGCTTTTAGATGTTCAGATTTGCTTGAGTAAGAAATTGGGGTTTCTTCTTCTTGCCTGCCATACCTCCAGTAAAACCAGCCATAAATACTCATCACCAGATAATAGAGGTTCAAAATAATATCGGCATATAATTTTGACTGGTAAAGCACCCAAAGGCTTATAAGAATAGCGGCAATCCCGAATAAATAATTATGAATATTATTTTTTCTCGCCAATAATACCTGCACCACTCCAAAAGTAGTCCCCACGGCTTGCAACCAGGTAAGGTGTGTAAAGAAATCCTCTATCATTGTTCTCGTTTTTAACCAATGAAATGAGGAGATGAAGTAACTGAAGATTGCAGGAATGTAACCTCAGCTTAGAAATCCCTACGCCGGCATTATCCGGATCAGGTTCAGAGTAAAAAACTCCCGGGTATCATCTCAGCCTGCCTTATGGCAAGCACCCCATTTCAAGTACAAAGCTATAATTATTTTGGGGAAATTTCTGATAATTATTAATAATCAAAATATATTGAAACAATCAAGTTATCACCGTCATTGTCGTCAATTAAAGTATGATTTATGGTGGTGATTATCTCCAATTATCCTATATTTTCGGAGATTGGAAGGGTAAATATAAACTTTGTGCCTTCTTCTGGCCTGGAGATAAGTTTAATAGTGCCATTATGCTGCTCAATTATTTTTTTAACTATAGCTAAACCATACCAGATTTGGAATGTTTTTATTAGTTTCTAAACGTTTAAATATTATAAAAACCTGTTTTATTGCTACTGGGAATACCCATACCATTGTCTTCTATAGCAAACTTGTAATTACTATTCTTTGATTTTTTTGCAGGTTATTTTCACTTCTGGTTTTCGTCTTTCTTGTGAATATTTCTTTCGACCAGTTAATAAATCGGGAGGAGATAAAAAACCAGAATCATTTACATTTAAATATTACAATTTTATTGGGAGGAGGTTAACTCGATCTAATATCCAATACCGTAACCTAACTTTTCGAGCGGCTGTAAGTTCTTTAAATTCCTAAATTGATTAGTTGGTTAAGGTTAGTTTAACCATTTATTTTTCATTACTATTACAACCAAATAAATAATACTTAATCGAACTGCATTCGGGTTCGATTTTTGTTTAAGTCTCATAGCAATAATAAGTCTTTGTGAAGTTTAGGTTTTAGTATTTAAAAATAGGAAGAAATGATTATGGAAGAAATTTTAGATACAACAGAATACAGAAGAGTTAAACATCTGGCAGAACTTGATCTGGATTACCAGAAACTTCATGAGGAATTTGAAGATCTAACCCAGCTGGCAGCCTCAATTTCAGAAACTGATATTTCTTTGGTAAATCTTCTGGATTCACATATGCAATGGTCTGTTTCCGGTAATGTCTCCTTCAATCCAATACCAAGAGAAGAATCGGTTTGCACCTATACTTTACGGGAGTCTGAATTTTTTGAGGTATCCCGACTGGATCAGGATTCTCGTTTTTTGGATAAAGATTACGTGAAAGGGGAAAACGGCTTAAAATATTACTACGGCATTCCCTTAAAAATGGAAACCGGTATTCCGGTAGGCGCGCTCTGCGTTTTAAGTAGTAAGACCAAAGAGCTAAATGAAGATCAGATTAAAAAGCTCCATATAATAGCTCGAGAAATTATTAAAAGACTGGAGCTAAAACTTAAACTACGACGAACAGAGAGAAATGCAGATAAGGAAAAGCAATTAAAGCAAAGGCTGGCTCACGATATACGCGGTCCAATAAGCGGGATCGTACAGCTTCTCAATCTCGCTCAAGAAGACAACTATACTACTGGAGAAATGCGGGAAATTCTTAACCTGGTAAGCGATAGCGGTAAAAGCGTCCTGGATCTTACAGAAGATATCTTACAGGAAGCTCTAGAGGCTCAAAAGAAAGACAAGTATAAGTTCAACCTCTTAACTTTTGCAGAAAAATTACGGTCACTTTATATTCCACAGGCACAAAGCAAAGGAGTAAATTTTGAGGTCAATTTTAGCGAAGACATATCTACCATGTTCCCTAAAAAAGATCTTTTACCGGTATCGGGTAACCTTATTTCAAATGCAATCAAATTTACCCCCCCAGAAGGTACTGTATCTGTGTTTCTGACCATTGAAGAAAATAATCAGGAAAAGGAACTGCTTATCATGGTAAAGGATACAGGCAGGGGAATGTCTGAAGACAAGTTAAACGATCTTACCTCAGGAGAGGCAATCTCTGAACAGGGTACACAGGGAGAAAAGGGTTTTGGTTTTGGTTTACGGCTGGTGATGGACCTTGTTGAAGAAATGGAAGGCAAACTCGAGGCTTCTTCTACTCCGGGAGCAGGAACAAAAATTACTGTTCGACTTCCTGTAGAATTCCTATAAATAGTTTAAAATTTTAAAAGGACTAAAATTCTCCTGCTTTCTTTCAGGACATATTATTTCTCTGATTTGCTTAAGACTACTGCAACCAAAGAGAAAAAAGGGGTATTCTGTACCCCGTTATTTATTTGAGAAACTATTGAAAGAAGATTCATTTCTACATACAAATTATAAACCTAAAGGCTTTTTAATAAGGACTCACACCCTATGCAGTCTCCTGGATATTATCACATAGAAATTTAACTCAAGAGCAAATCTAAGCGACCAACACGCAGAAAATAGCTAAAAAAATTAATTGTGGACTAAAAAGCACAAGTAGCTCCAAATAAAAAACGCAACCTCTTTAAAAACAAGTGATTGCGATTCAATACTCTCGATATATTGTGACCTCGCCAAGAATCGAACATTCTTTTTAGAGACTTTATTTTAAAGGACTTCAACCAATTAACCCTTATTCTGTTGACGATTTGTGAACTCTTATTGGTGATTTTCACTTCGCATATCAAAGATAATCATTTCTACACAAATGCATTTCTTTTAAAAATTGAGGTAATCTAATTGATTTTTTAATTATGGAACAAATAGGATGAAATTGAAAATTATTTCAAAAACTAAATCTTTTGATTCGAAGAAAAAGGGTATGAAAAAAGAAAAGAAAGAGCAGTAAAATAAAAAGCTACATTCGACAGGTACACCTTATCTTTGGATTAGGAAGTGGACTCGTAGTATTTATAATGGCGGTTACCGGTTGCTTGTGGGTATTCAGGAAGAAATAGAAGCTTTCACTTCTACCGGATATTCAAAAAGAAAATTCCTTGTAATACCATCTATCGAAACCCGAGGAACTGCTCATGAAATTTTCCGGGAAGATTTGGTACATGGAACATTGTATGCTGCCGAGCATGAACCAATAAAGGTTATTTTTTACGAGTTTGAACCCGAATTTTATCATACTGTATATATACATCCATACAATGGAGAATTATTACATATGGATAACAATCTTACCGGATTTTTTCCTTTTATGCTTGAAGGCCACAAATTTTTGTGGTTGCCTAAATCTATTGGTGAACAACTCGTTGCCTGGAGTACTGTAATTTTTGCCATTATGTTGCTTACCGGGATTATTCTTTGGTGGCCGAAAACAGAAAAACCGCAGGCAGAGATTTACACTGGACTGGAAAGAAACTACAAAATGGAAAAGAAAAAATTATGACCTTCAT
The DNA here is from genome assembly GCF_020164485.1 of Salegentibacter tibetensis. Taxonomy (GTDB): domain Bacteria; phylum Bacteroidota; class Bacteroidia; order Flavobacteriales; family Flavobacteriaceae; genus Salegentibacter; species Salegentibacter tibetensis. The sequence goes on along the minus strand of NZ_JAIQZA010000015.1, from coordinate 43,571 downwards.
TCTGTCCTTGGATTTTACATTAGTCTTATAGCAGTAGTAATAATATTTACCGGGCTAATCATGTCCTTTGAAGGATTTCAAAAATTTGTTAATGGAGGACTTGGGAGTGATAAAGAAGTAGTATGGAGAGTGCCGCAAAATATTCCAACTCCTACAGAAACTTCGGGGTATCTGGAACCTATAGTCGAATTATTCTATAGATTACTAAATGAATATCCGCAAGCTGTTGACCTGAAATTTCATTATCCAATGACAGAAGATGAAGCGGTTTACGTGGAGATTGGGTATAATAAAGGCGTTTATTATAACGCTGATTATCTTTTTTATGACCAGTATAGCCTCGAAGAATTAGCCTCTCCTACTCCCTACGGAGTTTATAATGATGCAGGCTTTCCTGAAGAAGTCATGCGAATGAATTATGATACATTTGGGGGCAATTGGTGGGATTCCGGGTAAAGTTCTTGCATTCTTTGCAAGCCTTATTTGTGGAAGCCTTCCTGTAACGGTTTCATACTTTGTTATGGTCGGACATTTAAAAAGAAAGCTAAGGTCCCTTATAAAAGATCTACAAAACACGCACTTACAAAAACTGAATAATTTTCAGTTTACAACAACCTGATTCTGTAACAGTAATGCTTTCCAGATAGATTTTTTATTTATATTAATTTTAAATAAGCTTTTTTTTATAAAATTCCCTTCCTACATTTGCACCTTATTTATAATTAGTCCAAATTAAAATATATTAAAACAATGAGCCAGAAATATATTCTCCTACCCCTGCTCCTTATCATTTTTCAATTCAGTTTCAGTCAGACCCCCGGAAGTATCCAGGGAAAGATTATTAATAAAAATGGAATAGCAATTTCCGGAGCCAATGTAGAAATCCCGGGCACCAAAATGGGTACCGAATCAACTCTTGAAGGAGAATTTGTTCTCCACAACGTGCCTGCAGGAAATTATACTCTCAGGATCTCATATGTGGAATTTCAAACCAGAGAACTGGCAGTATCTGTTCAGGCAGGACAAACAACAACTTTATCTACCGTAATTCTCAACAGCAATGAGCAAAACCTTGATGAAGTTGTAATTAGAGCCAATGGTTATATCAATGAATTTACAAGAGGTAAAAGTGACTATGTGGCAAAATTACCTTTAAAGGACATTGAAAACCCCCAGGTATACAACAATATTACCGCTGAACTTCTTGAAGAGCAAGTTGTGACCAACTTTGATGACGCCTTGAAAAATGCTCCAGGAATAACCAAATTATGGGAAAGTACAGGAAGAGGTAATGACGGTGCCGGATATTTCTCTCTAAGAGGATTTCCAGTACAGCCTACACTTGTTAATGGACTTCCAGGACTTACTAATGGCAGTCCAGATCCTGCAAACATAGAGAGAATTGAGGTTGTAAAAGGACCATCAGGAACTTTATATGGCAGTAGCCTTATCTCTTACGGTGGCCTTATTAATATATCTACTAAAAAACCTTTCGATTATTTCGGCGGAAATGTGTCTTACACTTTGGGTAGCTTCGGGTTAAACCGGGTTACTACAGATGTTAATACCCCGCTGGATGAAACCGGAAAGGTTGCCCTGCGAGTAAACACCGCATATCATAAGCAAAATAGTTTTCAGGATCTGGGTTTCAGAGAATCTTTCTTTTTTGCCCCCTCGCTAAGTTATATGGTTAATGACCGACTCTCATTTTTGGTAAATACAGAAATTTTCAGAGGGGAGAGCACTAACCCGACTATGCTATTTTTAGATCGTGGAGCCCCACTAAGAGCTACCAATATTGAAGAGTTGGGATATGACCCTGAGCGCTCCTACACCAGCAATGACCTCACAATAGTTAACCCCAATTTCAGCCTTCAGGGCCAAATGAATTATAAATTATCCCCGGACTGGACTTCTCAAACGGTATTTTCAAGAGGTTCCACAAAAACGAAGGGATATTACTCATACCTCTATGAAACAACTCAGTATTACCAGGGGAGAGAAGAGGCTGAAGGTTCTTTGACCAACCTTGATGACGGTCTTGTTTTCTCACGGTATATAAGCAAGCAGAATTCCAACACGTTAACTACAGATATTCAGCAAAATTTCATTGGAGATTTTCAAATTGCGGGTATGAGGAATCGTATGGTAGTAGGCCTGGATTACTTTAACAGGCAGGTTATTGACAATAGTACAGGATATATAGGAAATGGTAATGTTTACGTTGGGAATGCCAGCTTACAAAATGTGAACGAGAGCGTTTTTGGGATCTATGATCCTTCAGCTTACATAACCAATAATGACAGTGGGAAACTTTCTACTGCAGCTACAGATAATTTGCTTGCAAATGCGGGATTAAATAACAACACCACCCGTGAAGATATATATAGTGCATATGTCTCAAACGTATTAAACTTTTCTCCAAAACTTTCAGCAATGGTAAGCTTAAGAATAGACCAGTTTGAAAGCGAGAATAACAGCCAGACAGCGCTATCTCCTAAATTTGGTATCGTCTACCAGCCAATCCTGGAAAGAGTTTCCTTTTTCGCAAATTACATGGACGGGTTTAGTAATGTTGCCCCGCTCCAGCAAGGTGATCCGGCTGCAGGAGTAACCACAACTGTTACCTTTGATCCTGAAAGAGCAAGGCAACTGGAGATAGGAACAAAACTTAACCTGGTTAAGAATAAGGTTTCAGCCAATATAAGTTACTATAACATTGAAGTAACTAATATGGTAATGGAAGAAACCGGAAGGCCGTTCTTTTATGTACAAGATGGAGAGCAGTATAGCCGGGGGTTTGAGGCCAGTGTAACAGCAACTCCTTTTGCAGGATTAAATCTTATTGCAGGTTATAGCCATAACGATAGTAAACTAACTGAGTCTGACCAAACCGACTTTTTAGGAAGACGTCCGGAATCTGCCGGTCCTAAAGATCTTGCCAATTTTTGGGCAAGTTACAGGGTGCCAACAGGAAAATATCTGGGATTTGGTATTGGTGTAGGCGGGAATTATGCCAGTGAAAATATGATATTTAACCGGGCTTTAGGAGGTGTATTCACACTTCCCTCTTATACCGTTCTTAATGCATCTGCTTTTTATAATGTTGAAAAATTCTCAATAATTTTTAAGCTAAATAATCTTACAGATGCTGAATACTATAACGGTTGGTCAACCATCAACCCTCAAACTCCACGGAATTTTGCTGCGAGTTTTACCTATAATTTTTAATTTGCGATAAGCCTGAAACGGCCGTCTGGGATATTAATCCAGGCGGCTTTTTTTAAAATATGTCCAAAAAGAAAAAACATAATTTCTGGAAAAAATGGGCTGGCAGACTACACCTGTGGCTTGGCTTTATAACCGGAATAATTATTTTTATAGTCGCCATTACCGGAAGCATTTTTGTTTTCCATGACGAAATCCAGGATCTCACCAGGGATTGGAGAAAAGTCGTACCCCAGGAAAAATCATTTGTTCAACCATCTTTTCTTCTTGAGAAAGTTGAAAAAGCATTTACTGGTACAGACGCCAGTATGGTAATTTATCAGAAAAAGGAAAGGCCTGCACATGTTTTCACTACTATAGAAGGCACACCGCATCATATTTATTTTAATCCCTATACAGGTGAGTTAACACACGTTCAAAATCTTGATAAGGACTTCTTTTTATTTATTGAGGACCTTCACATGCATTTACTCTTACCGGAAGAGATAGGTAAGCAGGTGGTAGGGGTTTCCACTCTTATTTTCATCGCAATGCTTATCACCGGAATAGTTCTTTGGTGGCCAAAGAATCTAAAGAATATCCAAAAAAATCTTAAGATTAAGTGGAATGCAAGATGGCGCCGGAAGAATTATGACTGGCACAGAACAACAGGGTTTTACATTTCTTTTTTAGCTCTGTTTATGGCCATTACGGGTCTTAGTTTTTCTTATGAATGGATGTACGAAAGTTTTTATGCTATAGGAAATTTGGGAAAGGAATATCCGGAAGATAAGGTAGTCCCGGAAATCAGGGTGGTTACTGAAGAAATTTCTGCAAATCCACTGGATATTGCTATGTTCAAAACCTTTGAACTTATGCCGGAAAGCGGAATGTATTTTATCTGGGATCAGGGCGTGAATGCACCCATTGTTACCGGTGCTTATCCTGATGCCCTGGAATTTGACCATCAGTCAAATTTTTATTTCCATCCCCAAAACGTGGAGTTGCTGCAGGAGCATCATTATGATGATAAAAGTAACGGACTCAAACTGCAGGAAATGAGTTATGGATTACATACAGGGCAATATTTTGGATTAACAGGGAAGATCATAGCTTTCTTTACCAGTCTCTTTGTTGCCGGGTTACCTGTTAGCGGGTTTATGATCTGGTGGGGTCGAAGAAACAAGAAAGGTTATAAAGACATTGAATAACTGAAATAATTTTCTATCACCATCCTTTTCAAAAACTTTTATATTACTTTTGCCTTGTTTAAAATCAATCTAAATAAGAATGAGTTTTACAATCGCCCATTTAAAGCGGGGTCAAAAGGGAATAATTAAAAATGTTTTCATGAACGATGTACCCTTGAAGTTACTTGAAATGGGCTGTCTTCCGGGGAATGAGGTAGAGTTGGTGCAAACCGCACCTTTTCGTGACCCAATGTACCTAAATATCCATGGCTGCCATTTAGCAATTCGTAAGGAAACTGCTCTTTTAATTGAAATAGACCTTATATAATGGAGAAACACATTAATGTTGCTTTAATAGGTAACCCAAATACCGGTAAAACTTCAGTATTTAATGCCCTAACGGGACTTCGCCAGCAGGTTGGAAATTATCCTGGAATAACTGTAGAAAAAAAAGAGGGAATTTGCAAACTTTCCCGTGGTTCAAAAGCTCACATTCTCGATCTTCCAGGAACTTATAGTCTTAATGCTTCTTCTCTTGATGAAAATATTGTAATTGAACTCCTTCTTAATAAAAACGATAAAGATTATCCCGATGTCGCCGTGGTGGTGAGCGATGTAGAAAATCTTAAGCGCAATCTTTTATTATTTACACAAATCAAAGATCTTGAAATTCCCACCATCCTTGTTATAAATATGGCCGACAGGATGAAGAAAAAAGGAATTACCCTGGATGTCACAAAGCTGGAAGAAAAACTGAAGACGAAAGTAGCCCTTGTAAGCGCAAGACAAGGTTCAGGAATTGAAGAATTAAAAGAGCTTATTTTAAATTACAAAAATATTTCTACCGAGCCTTGTTTAAAGGCTTCGGTAATGGATCTTGAATATTTTGAAAGGCTTAGGAAGGTTTTTCCTAATCAATCTTTATATAAGCTTTGGTTAGTTATTACTCAGGACATCAATTTTGGAAACGTTAATCGGCAATCTTTAAACAAAAATCCCGATTTTCAAATGAAAAGTAATAATGACCTGAAACGGCTTCAGCAAAAGGAAACCATTTTAAGATACCAGTTTATAAACGGCCTCCTGAAATCTGTAATGACCGTAGATCTTAACAAGGCAACAGACTTCAGGATAAAACTGGATAGAATCCTTACCCACAAAGTATGGGGATATCTTATTTTTTTCAGTATTATGTTAATCATTTTTCAGGCCATATATAATTGGTCTACTTACCCAATGGATCTTATAGATGGAAGTTTCGCCACCTTAAGTGAATGGGTGAAAAATAGTCTCCCGGCCGGTCCCTTTAACAATTTAGTAGCCGAGGGTATCATCCCGGGTTTAAGCGGTGTAGTTATTTTTATTCCGCAGATCGCCTTTTTATTTCTTTTTATCTCCATTCTCGAAGAAAGCGGATATATGAGCAGGGTGGTTTTCTTAATGGATCGTATTATGCGCAGATTTGGGCTTAGCGGAAAAAGTGTTGTTCCCCTGGTCTCGGGAACCGCCTGTGCTATTCCGGCAGTTATGGCCACCAGAAATATTGAGAACTGGAAAGAACGCCTTATAACCATACTTGTTATTCCATTTACCACCTGCGCTGCCAGATTACCGGTATACCTTATAATTATAGCTCTTGTAATTCCCGACAGTACATTTTTAGGCTTTAATCTACAGGGGTTAACATTGATGCTTTTTTACATCTTAGGTTTTGGTATCGCAATATTTTCGGCATGGGTGCTTAACCAGGTGTTGGACATTAAATCAAAATCTTATTTTGTGGTTGAAATGCCAAACTACAAATTACCCATGCTTAAGAATTTAGCATTAAATGTAATAGAGAAAACTAAATCTTTTGTTCTGGGGGCGGGAAAAATCATAATGGCCATATCAATAATTCTTTGGGTGCTTGCAAGTTACGGTCCAGGTGACGAGTTTGAAAATGCTGAAGAAATTATAGCTTCACAGCATATGGGAGATTTACCGGATGCAGAGCTGGAGCAGGAAATAGCCTCTCATAAATTAAAATATTCCTACATTGGAATTGTAGGCAGAGGAATTGAACCTTTGGTTACACCTTTGGGTTACGACTGGAAAATTGGAATAGCAATTGTAAGTTCGTTTGCGGCAAGGGAAGTTTTTGTAGGTACCCTTGCTACAATTTATAGTGTAGGTAGTGACGAAGAAGAGACCATAAAAAAGCGAATGGCCGGTGAAGAGAATCCTGTATTAGGAGGTCCTTTATTTAATTTTGCAAGTGGGATAAGTTTATTACTTTTCTATGCCTTTGCCATGCAGTGCATGAGCACCCTTGCAGTTGTTAAAAAAGAAACGAATTCATGGAAATGGCCAATACTTCAACTGGTGATTATGAGCGGATTTGCTTATTTTGTAGCCTTAATAGCTTTTCAGAGTTTAAAATAAGGTGCTTTATACTATCAATATATTAATTATGAAAATACTTCAGATTCAGGAAATATTAGTATTCATCACATTTCTAATTGCAGTGGGATATATGATCTCGAAATTTATATGGAAACCCTCTTTTCTTAAAAACTCAAAAAATAAAGACAAAAGTTGTGGGGTGTCTAACTGCGGATGCGGCTGATTCTACTATACGGGAAATTATAGATAATTAAAACCATACCTTTTATAAATATCTCGAAAATAAGAATTCCAAAAGTTAAAAGTAACTTCTACTTCATCTCCTTTGCCGTCAAAAAAATATGAGGTGCATTTCCATTGCTCTTTCCTTGGAATTGTTGTCCATCAAATTGCGGTAGCGGAGTAGTTTCCGAGTTAGATAACTTATTGCTAATTCTCCGTTTTCTTCTATTACATCCAGTCTTTTAACAGAAAAATATCTTATTTTAAACTGACTATATTTGTGGCCGCCCGCTTAGGTTTGCGGTGTCCACATTTAACCAAATCTGACCAAACTTCTATCAATCCTGTAGGAATAGGATGTTTGTATATAATTAACCAACAGATTTGTTAAAGATACTATCGCGGCTTCCTAGTAAATTGTTGTTCATTTTGTAAATCCTGCAATTCATTAATTTGATAGAGTATACTATTATCCAATAAACCTAAATCTCCGGCAGCTTTCATGGTCTCCAGAGTAGTAGCATTAAATCTCCCAAATGCCGGTAAGTTGCGATTAAACTCGATTTTTGCAATATGACTCAAGGTGCTTATATAACCCAGGATCCAGAAGGTGAGGAGTTTGTATTTAGGTGCCAGGCTGATGATTTCTCGGAAAACCAGGAAGTATATTTCCTCAATATTCCTCTTCAGATTGAATATGAATCTCCTGGGATGATCCGGTTCTATGCAGCGGCTGGTGTTAAAGCAGGCTCAGTTGTAGATTCAAAATACAAATCCAGAACTACTTCTTTAGAAAATAGCGGATATTACCCGCAATACGATGTTGAACTTACCGACCCCGAATTTGCGGGATTTGGTGAAATTAGCGTTGTAAATAGTGTTAAGTCTGACCTGAACCTGAAAACAAACTTTGTAGCTCACTTGGAAAGTGGGGCAAAACTTATGTTAGAAAACAGTCTATCCCTTTATATTGGAGCTTTCCTTGATTATGGGCTTAATGATATTAAATCTGATGTTTCACAGGATAGGCTTATTGATTATAATAACTAAAATCCAACAGCTTTTGCATTCGGCAGCCTTTTATCTTCTCGGAGAGATATTAATTCATTACAAGATCTAAATGAAGTCCGCACCCTGGCCTTTGGTTTAAAAATCCAATATGCATTTCAATTCTAAAATGCTTTTATGATTAAAAGAGTGTGCCCTTTCATTCTTGGAAGGGCATACATATTTTTCCGTTGTAATGGTAATTAGAATAAGTTTTTAATAGGATATTATTCGATTATTATTAAGAAATAACAACCCTATCTTATTATTTTTCAAAACCAGTACAAAAAATGAACAAGTGGTAAACAAGTAGGAAACAAGTGTTGCACCCCTTCTTGACAAGCTTTGGTATAGTTGGCTCCGAAAAATAACAAACGCGCTATCGCGCCTAAACATTAGCAGACTTTGGCCAAAAAGTTTTTTATTTTGATTTACCCTATAAACCTTTCCTTTATGTTTTCAGTTTTTTCCGCTTTTTTAAAAAGAAGAAGAGGTAAAATAGTATCAATTAACTGGAATCGGGAACCACCATCCCTGTAAACCAGAGGAGTTTATCATTGTACTTCAAACACAAGTTCATAGCCTTTTTATTAAAAATAAGCGGACTATAGTACCTTTTCACCTCGATCAGTTTATACTGATCGGCCAGTTTCTTCAATCGTGATGCCGTAGCAGCAGAGATTGAAAAAATAGAAGCTAATCCTGAGACGGCCACCGGTGCAGGTTGTTCTTTAAAGTTAAACCTGGGGGATAGAAAATGATAGGTACTGCCTTTTAAGTGTACGCTTTTCTTCCTCCTGGTTTTTCTCCAGAAATCGGTATGCAAATAGGCATATAAAATGCCTCCTATAATGGCCTTCAGGCTTAAGTAAGAATCAAATCCTATAGAAAAAGCCTTTCTTACGCTCCAGCCTTCTTCCTCCCTTATGCGGTCAAAAGACTTTACGATATAATAGCCGGTTTTAGCATTAAGCTGTAACCAGCCTTTCTCACATAAAAATTCAATATACTTTTTGGTAGTTTTTCGGGACTTGATCATTCCCATCCATTCCATATCCAGGAGATCGTCTCTATTGAATTTAAGCTTTCCACTGGGATAGCATAATTTTAGAAGCAGGAAGAAACGAAGCTTATTGACATACCCATTTACCTGGGCATCGATGAGCATCTGGATGGGAACCGATACGCTAACTTCCTTCATCGCTGTTTTCTTGCCTGGCGATGTCGGTCAATAAAAGCTTTGACATCGCCAATTTTATAATAGATCTTTCCTTTAATCTGCAGGAATTCAATCACCCCATCTTCTCTCCAGTGTTGTGCTGTCCTGGCCGTGATTTTAAATAGCTGAATAAAATCAGCATTATCTAGTAGGAGGTATTCGGTATGTGTCAAGGGCTGTACCTTTGTAGCTCTTATGAGCTCATCTATCTTCACTTCGAGGGAATGAAGGCTTTGTCGCAAAGGCCGAGAAAATCCTTTTTCCATAACAGAACTTTTAAGTTAAAGGAGTGTCCAATTAACTCTAAATGTAGCCCATAACTTCCGTAACCTAAAAGTACTATTGTTGATAACTTCAGTAATGATAGGGGGTTAAAACTTTAATACAGACTAAAACACATCAATAAAAATTAGGGAGTAAAATTCAAAAGTTCAAATGGAATTAAAGTCCTATTTTAAAAATGCTACCGATGTTGAAAACTCTTTTCAGTCATTTACTTTTTTCATCTGGAGCATTTTCCTTTTGAGGGTGAACTGGAACCGGATGTAGATCAGAGTGAATTGATAGTTCCGCTATTTTCATTTACTTCTTCCAGCGCCTTCGCATTACCTTTTGGTGCCCACTGTATCTTCAAGCTTTGAAATTATAGAGGAGTTATAAATAGGTAAGCCGGTTTATGCACTCCGATTAATTTCAAAGCTTATTTCTTTGGCAGCAAAAGGGAAGGTGGTGTCGGAAGCTTCCAAAAAAAGAGAAAACTTGAAATTCTGATTGTTGAATTTCAGTTCGGACCAGGCGGACTTGAGGCAAAAAGTTTCAACGAATTATCTCATTTACCAATTCATCTTCAAAGTTTTTTGGCTCGTGTCCAAGACAATTGTAATGAACCTCTTTTGCTGAAATGAAGCTTTTGCGGAATGGAAGTAAAAGTGGTGAGTAGTTTTAAAAATTCATTTTTTCATAAAAAATTTACCATGGTTACTGGGCTGAGAGCATTTTTTCATAAAAAACTTACCCACTGTTTTGATATTTACATAGGGTTTGATGCAACCTGCATTCAAATGATGTAAAACAATAGGAAAATGACTACCCAACATCGCGTAGCGTGTTACCCTCTTGCTGTCATTTTCGATATTCCATATAGTTTTATTTCCTTTGATCAACCTTTAAATAAATCCTTTAAAACTTAATAAGAAATAAAGCTATCTTCTACCTATTTCTGCCATTAAATTTACTCGATAATCGAGATTTATCTAAATATATTTTCCAATTATGTCTCCAGGCGCCTGCCCCGAGGTAGTTTACTGACTTAAAGTAGTGAGCACTTGTTTTTCCTTGCTTTTTGCAGATTTGGCTTTCACCCTTTTCCCGTACCATAATAAGAATCCGGTGATGGGAAGTGAACTACATAATAAACTAATTAAAAAAGCAAGAATTTTACCCGGCAATCCTGCTATAGCACCAACGTGAATGTCGTAGTTCATTCTCAGTATTTTCTCGGCAATACCGGCTTCTTCGTAGATTCCGTAAATACTCTCAGATTGAATTTCAGAGAGGTCGTTTTGATCGTAAAATCTATAATCTGAATCGTAATAAAGTCCGTCGCTATTGCTTACTTCTACATAAATACTATAATTTTCATCATAGGGATAATGAATTTCGTAGTCTTTTGCATTTGGGAATTTTTCCTTAAGAAGAGGCATTAATTGTCTTATAGGCTCATTTTGCTGCCCTTGATTCTGGAAACTTCCACTTGCATTTCCAGGAACTGAAAATACCACTTCTTTATCGCCCCTAATACTTTTATAAAATGCCTTTTCAAAAGTTTCAAAAGTCATAATAAGTCCGGTAAAAATGAAGATTATAGCTATAAAGCTGGCGTAGAAACCTATAATTTGGTGTAGGTCATAGTTTTTTCGTTTCCACTTGGTACTTGATTTCCATTGAAACCAGGTCCGTTGTTTTCTGATTTTTTTGTTTTTAGGCCACCATAGGATAATACCCGATACCAGCATAAGGAAAAAAATAAAAGTACTCCAGGCTACAATTTGGCTACCTATTTTCTCTGGCAACCACAAATGCATATGGCCATCCAGCACAAAATGGAAAAATCCTGATAAATGATCTTCTGTATGAAGAATTTCGCCGGTCCAGGGATGGATAAATAGCGATTGGTAGAATTCTGGTTTTTCTTCATAGAAAATCACTTCTACAGGACTAGTTCCGCCTTCGTATAGGGTACCGTGAACATGTTTGCCGGGAAAAACATTTTGCGCAATGTTTTTGGCTTCTAATGGATCTATTTCAGGCTTGTTTTGCGGAACAACTTCTGGAACATCAGAAGTTAAGGAAGTAATTTCTTCCTGAAAAACCCATAAGCAACCGGTTATAGATACTATAAAAACAACTAAGCCCGTTGCCAGCCCAAGGTATAAATGTAGTGTTCGAATATATTTCCTAAACTTTTTACCAGGTTTATTCTTTCCCATTGCTAAAGTTTTAAAGCCCGGCCGAAGCCGGGCAGTAATAATTAGAGTTTATAAAAACCTTTAATGGTCTTTCCTTCAATTTTAGCCCCTTTTGTGGCTTTGGCGGTTTCAATATCTACTTGATAAACATAAGCTTCATTAGCGGTTTCAATACTAACATAGATTTTACCGTCTTCTACAAAAACTGGTGAAGAATAACGTTTAGCATGTAAATGTACGTCTGCTACTTCAGTAACAGTTTGAGCTTCTAGATCCAGGATGACTAATTTTTGGTTAAAAGCATCTCTACCAAAGGCTCCCCAGGCAGCCCCATCATCGTGAGTTAATAACCTGGCAATCGCCTTGTTATTACCAACATAATCAAACCAAAAGAGTTTTTCGCCTCCGGTAGCTTCTTCAACGTTGAAGAAATAGTCTTCATCAAAATCGGTTTCACCATTTGGAATGCGTAGTATGCCCGATGGTTTTGTGGAAGCGGGAGAAAAACCGGCCATAGTTGCTCCTGAAGAGAAAGAATAAATATCTCCCTGCTCGTTTTCTATAAGTCCGGTAGTAGCTCCATTTACTCCTATGTTAGAAGTTCTGGTATCACTTATTATTTTAATAGGCTCTTCTTCAACATTCGGGTAAGAATAAATCGCTACAAAGGCCGTATCTACACTTGGAGTAGTAAAATATCCCTGGGGATCCATTTTATGGAAAGGTACAAAGAGGTTATTACCCCTTACCTGGATTGCAGAAGGCCAGGCTACCAATTCGTCTTCCTGGGATTCAAAAATTGAAGTTTCTACTATTTTCTCTACCTGCACATCATCTACATCTACAAAATACAGTTTCCTGGGTGCGTATCCCGAACGTGGTATTTCAAAAGCCAGAAGAGTTTCATTATCATTGCTTTGACCAAACATTTCTAAGGCATTATCAAAAGTAAACTGGCCCTTCGCACTAATAATTCCCTCTTCGTCGCTAGTATATGCAGTGGCTCTGTTGTCTTCGCTGTAGCCTGAAGCAAAAAGTGTATTGCCAACAGGGTAATAAAATCTCCAACCGGTTTGCTCTATACCGGTTCCTTGAGCCGATATACTTCCTTCCATTATATTTTCCTCAGTAATAATATATTCTGGCTCTTCACCTCCAGTTGTCTTAAAAGCCATTGTGATTTGTGAAGATTCGGGTTCTGGCTCTGGGTTAGGGTTTACATTATCATCTTTTTCACAGGCGGTAAAAAGGATTCCGAAACAACTTAACCATACTAGTTTTTTGATTGCTGTCATAATTGAATTTTTAATTTAGGTTATATCTGATTTTAAAATAAAAGGCTCTTCCAGGTTTTTGGATCCTGAAATTATCGTAAAGTGCTGTATCAAAAATATTGGCAGCAGTAAAGCTCATATTATACCTTCGGGAAGGTGAACTAAATTCCAGCTCCAAATCATTTGCAAGTTGGGCAGGAATTGTAGGTTTAGTATCTGCATTACCAAGGTTTTCCCAATTCAAGAAAAATTCGTGGACATATCGGGAATTCCAGTAAATATTAACTACTCCAATATCTGGATCGGCATAAGCATCGTAACCAATTCTTAGATTACCGAATAAATAAGGAATGTTAGGTACCCTGGATTCAAAATTCACATTAGGTAAACCTTCATCTGTTTCTGTTTGGTCGGTAATATGTTGATAGGTAGCATTTAGGTCCAGCTGAATTCTATTAAAAACTATCTGGTTACTCAACTCGCCCCCAAGAGTTCTAACATTATTTATATTTTCAAATTGGCCAAAAGGTCCCATTGGCCTGAAGCGTATAAAATTGGTGGAATTTCTTAGAAAAAAGTTCCCTTCGGTTCTAAAATTCGAAGTTCCAATAGGATTTTTATAACGGAATCCAAGGTTGAAATTTTCGCTCTCTTCGGGGTTTAATTGAGGATTAGGATTGGTGAAAACTCCATCTCCCAGAATTTCGTAAGCTTCCGGTAATCTTATAGCTTTTTCAAATGAAGATTTTAACTGAAATGTATTACTTAAAAAATGAGTTGCCGTTATCCCGAAGCCTGTTTGATCTAAATTTACTGAGTTAAATACAATATTGTCCTGAAAATCTTTAGTGGTAATTTCAGCATCGTAAACGTATTGTTTCACAAACGCTCCTACTTTCCATTTTTTGGAATTTGTGCTAAAATCATAACCTGCCGCAATTATATACTTGTTTACCGAATTTGGAAATTCTATGGAAGTATTAAATTCATTCACCTTGTCATAACCTTCCCTCTGCAACGAATTTTGACTAACAGAAGCAATCAGACTATGATTTTGGTTAAATTCATAATCCAGTTGGACATTGCTTCTTAATACTTCATCATTTAAAACGATAAATGAACGTCTATCAAATAATTCGCCTCTCATATCTTCATTAGAGCGCATTAATTTTTCTCCTATCCAATTATAACGATATGCCGAAGTATCTATAGTTTGTTGCTCGATTTTGCCGTGCATCAAATGAGCACTAAGGCCCAATTTATCGAATTGTTTTTTGTACTTAATATCAGCCAGGATATTCTCATTTTTAGTATGAAAATCCCCAAAAACCCTATTGATATTATTTGATGGGTGTTGCTGATTATTTCTGTTGCCAGACCAGGTTAGGGAAACAACGATTTCATCTGCCCAGGTCCTGTCAAATATTCCGGTTTGTACTTTGGCCATTCCAGAGGTATAGGCGCTGTGAAACCTTTTAGTACTTATTTCACCAAAATAATTACCAAGTTCCAGGTCATATAGAGGAACCGATTTCATTTCAAAATCGTTGTCAGAGTGATTAAAGTAGGTGATTAGCCGAACATAATATTTCGATTTTTCATTTGTGTATTGTCCATTAACCGCGGCTCGCTTAGTGTTGAATGAACCTAGGCTATATGAAGCATCTAAAAAGGAAGATCTTTTAGTTTCGGTGGTGATATTCACGGCACCACCCAGGGCATCTGCTCCCAGAGAAATTGGAACCACACCTTTATAAACCTGTATATCTTTTATTAAATTAACCGGGAAGTTATTTAGGCTAATAGAACTACCAAAATTTTCCATTGGCACTCCATCGATAAAAAAGCGAATTTGATTTCCTGAGAGGCCATTTAATGAAAGGTTAAAATCTGAACCAAGGCCACCGGTTTCCCTGATATTTATGCCTGGCGTAGTTTTTAATAAACTAGTAAGGTCGCCAGATAGGTTTTTGTAAGCTGCAGTTTCTATTACTGAAACTTCATAAGCACTTTCCCTCAAATTTTCTGCCCTGTTTTTAGCGATTATTGCTACTTCACCCAAATTTTCTAAACTCTCTTGCAGATAGAAATCCAGTTCCAGAGCTTTACCTGCAATGATTTCTATATTCTTTACAATTGCTGAAAATCCAAGGCCTGTAACTTTTAAACTATAACTCCCATGCCTGAGGTTTTTTAAATGATATTCTCCATTTTTATCACTTACAGTTCCTTTATTAATTTCAGGAATAAGAATATTTATCCCCAGTAAAGGTTTATTATCAGAACCGTAAATTTTACCAGTTATATCAGAACTTTGCGCCATTAATGGTACGCTCCAACCTAAAAAGAATATGATAAAATATAGCTTTAAATCAGTATATACCATTTAGAATTAGTCTAAATAAATTTTACGGCAAAAATAAAATCTTCTAAATTAAAGCGCAAATTTTATTTAGAATATTTATAAATAATGCGGGAAGGATGACAGATACCGTTAAAAGTCGGGAGACCTACCTATTCTGATTGCACAAGGCTTTCGCCGTTTGGAAGCTTAGATCTTAAAGATGTTACCAAAAATAATTTTTTATTTTAAAGGAAAGGTATCCCTTTCGGGACATCCTCCTATTTCCCCTATTTTTCTTATCGCTCAGCATTACGAAGCATTTTAAAGGCTTTAAAAACTAATTGTTTAATTATTAAAAATTAGAAATGCAAACGCACATTCTTGGCTATCCGCGAATTGGTAGCAACAAAGAACTCAAAAAAGCCTGCGAGCAATAATGGTCAGGTAAAATCGAATTACAGGAGCTTCTCCAAATGTGTAGAAAAAGCCGTAAAGAAAAACTGAAATCTTCAAAAAGACGTTGAAACTGACCTGATTCCCTATATTGATTTTTCATATTATGGCCAGGTATTTGGATATTACCGCTATGGAAATGACCAATGGTTTGACACAAATTACCACTATATTGTTCTGAATTTTCTAAAAACCAAAAATTCTAATTTCGCTCAGAAATCCTTAATGAATTTGTAGAAGCAAAAAAATCTATCCAAGTTGCGAATCTGTTTCCCGCAGTAAATAATTAAAAAAATACCGAACCTTAGCCCCCAGCTGAAGAGTAAAAACCGGTACCCGTTCTAATAACATACCACTTTGCTTTCATTTTATCTACTTAAAGATAATGAAAAGAAGGTAGGTTGGTTTTAAAGATTTTATGTATAAAAGCTTGAAGGACAATATAAATTTTGAATGCGATCTATTTGTACGTAAAATATCCAGAAAGGAAACAAATAAGCTATTTTTTGCTTAAAAATAAAACACTGGTAGTGTTGGATATTACCAAGGACTATTCTAATTCTGGTTATTCATGACAGAAAAGGAAGAGTCATTTCTCCATACGCATTATAAACCTACAGGCTTTTTAATGAGAAGGAAAGATGCTGCTATAGATTGCTTGCTTTATTTCTAAAGACAGGAAATGTCCAGACACAGGTAAACTTTTCTGTTTCGTTAGCCCATAAAAAACTAGAGTCTAAGTGATTTTGACTTCCGCAAGGTTAAAATACTCCTATCTTAACCTACTTTAATCCCATCCGTACTTTTTAACAAATTTAGTTTTTTATAATTACCCATTTTACAAAATTTTATTGTGTTTGGTGAAATATTAAATTCCTAATTCATTTTTCTGGCTGGCTCTCCCCCATCTTTTTTACTTTCATCCTCTCTGGGCTTATTTAATTTTTGCTGTAGTAATCCCATATCTTCACTTACTTTGCGTTCCACTACTTTAGCGTAGATTTGGGTTGTAGAGAGTTTTTTATGGCCTAAAATTTTAGAAACTGTTTCTATTGGAACTCCATTGCTCAAAGCAACAGTTGTGGCAAAGGTATGCCGGGCAAGGTGAAAGGTCACATTCTTTTCTATATTGCACTTTTCAACAATTTCTTTTAAGTAGCTGTTGACCTTTTGATTCGACCTGACAGGTAAAAGACTATTTTTCATAAGACATTCTTTATCATTCTTATATTCTTCAAGCAGATTGATGGCCTTTGACAGTAAAGGTACTTTTACCTGATTCCCATTCTTTTCTCTCCTGGTGATTATCCAGAATTTCTTATCAATTCCAATAACCAGGTTTTGCGGAGTAAGAAGCATAAGATCTCCATAACTTACCCCGGTATAACAGCTGAAAATAAAGAGGTCTCTTACTTTTTTCAGTCGAGGTGATTCCAGTTCAAGATTTTCAATGCTCTCTAATTCTTCCAGAGTTAAAAATCCTCTTTCTTTTTGTTCCAGGTGTGGTCTAAACTTTACAAATGGATCACGATTAATCCATTCCAGATGAAAGGCCAGAGTGACCATCTTTCTCAAACGTTGAATATGTTTCATTACAGCATTGTGCTGAAGATTTTTACGATAGTGCCGAGGCTTGACTGCACGGAGGTAATTTTCAAATTTTATGACAAAACTGTAGTCCAGCTCTTTTAAATAAAGGTCTTTCCGTCCATATTCCTTTTTCACAAACCGTCTGATATAATTTTGACTTATAATATATAATCGGGAAGTATTATACTTCAATTTCGAAAACATATTGTTATTGTGATATTCAAAAATGTCCTCAAAAGAAAAAAGATGCTCTCTATCACCAAAATAACGTGACTTGATACTTTCGGGAGAAAGAACGCCCCCTTCCATTCTCAAGTCCTGGTAACATTGAAATAATTTGGAGTGCTCTTGATCCAGAAACTGGTTGAGTTCCCTGGCATACTGACTTTTGCCTTTGAGCTTTTGTTTCCTGGGATCCCATAGGGTAACATCAACTTTTCTCTTAAGGCTGATGTTTAATTTTCTACGGTTAATAGAGATTCTGGCGTAAATAACGGTCAGATTATCTTTGGCTCGTTTGGAATAGATCCAGAATAAAACGGAAAATGTTGATTGAGTACGCATAACTGATGATTTTAAGTTGAACAATTTTGCGAAGTCAAACCACCATTATGAGAACAATTTCATAATATCAAGATAAGAATTTTTGCTGAAAAAATGTTGACGATTTGTGAACTTTTACAGCGATATCATTAAACATCATCTAAAATTAAAAAATATTAAAAAACTGATATTCAGACGATTAAGTGTTTTTTGATTTCATTTAAAATGTTAAAAGTGACCTCGCCAAGAATCGAACTTGGATCTAAAGTTTAGGAAACTTCTATTCTATCCGTTGAACTACGAGGCCTTGTAAGCGGCACAAAAATAATAATGTTTTCAGAAATTCATCATATTATAACTTAAAACTTCAGCAGGGTTGCTTTCCTTTTATTAACTTTAATTCAGCTGCTATTCTATTATTAAATGAAAACTTTTATGAAAGCTATAATTCTAAGCCTGGTTACAAGTCTTATTTTTCTGAGTACTAATTGTAACAGGCAAAATTTAAATGAACAGATGCAACTCACAGGAACCATAGAAAGTCAGGGAATAACTTCTTATCAATATGGTACACATACCCTTAATACAGAAGATGAGTTCTATGCCCTTAAGAGTGAAAATTTAGATCTAGACGAATTTATTGGGAAAGAAGTTTCTATTTCGGGCTCAAAAATAGAGGGATATCCTGTAGATGGTGGACCTCTTTATATATTGGTAACAAACGTGAAAGAACTGTAAATCCCTATTTTTTCTCTGCGGAATGCTATATTTGCGGAAAAAGCGAAAAATGAAAAAATTATTTGTTTCCGCAGTTCTATTTAGCCTATTTATATCATTTTCTGCCAATGCCCAAATTGATGAAGATCAAACCGGTGCCTGGTATATGTATTTCTGGAACACCGATTTTGGCGAAAGTCAATGGGGACTTCAGGGAGATATACAATATAGAAACTGGGACCTCGGCGGTGACCTTGAGCAATTACTTATTCGTGGGGGCCTTACCTATTCCCCTAAAAATGCCGATGTAAAATTCACCCTTGGATATGGTAATATCACCTCTGGAGAGTTTGGTGACAGCAACGAAACTTCGGGCGAAAGCAGAATTTACCAGGAAGCCTTACTTCCACATAAAATAAGCAGTCGATTTTACCTTACTCACCGTTTTAGATATGAACAGCGCTGGGTAGAAAATCAGGACTTTAGAACACGATACCGTTACAACCTGTTTTTGAACATTCCTTTAAATCAGCCCAATCTTAATAAAGATGCCATTTATATTGCATTGTACAATGAGCTATTTATTAACGGAGAAAGAGGAATTGGAGCCGGCCGGAGTGTAGAATTATTTGACCGTAACCGCTTTTATTCTGCGCTGGGTTATGCCTTAAAAGACAATCTAAAACTACAGGGCGGGTATATGACGCAGACTACAGATGATGTTAGTAAGGGACAAATTCAGCTTAGCCTGCACCATACTTTTTAAACAAATAAACCTGGGATAAGCCTAAGAAATATATGCGCCAAAAAATCCCAATCGAATCAAAACCCGGAGTCTTAAATCTACCGGGGGAATAATTAAGTAGAGTTTCGTTATCTTTAGTTTTTAATCAGAATACTCAATTATGAAGCAATTTTTACTCTTTACCGCTTTAATATTTATTTCAACTTTAAATAGTACAGCCCAAACTTCTGAAATTAGCGGAGACGCTTTCGCACATACCTATTCTATTGTGGCTCGCGATGCCAAAACCGGTGAAATGGCAGTTGGCGTTCAAAGCCATTGGTTTTCAGTCGGCCCACTTGTAGCCTGGGGAAAATCGGGGGTTGGGGTAGTCGCCACCCAGTCTTTTGTAAATCCCGCTTTTGGTCCCGAAGGACTTAAGCTTTTAGATGATGGATATACTCCTGAAGAAGCCGTGGAAAGCCTTATCAATAATGACGAAGGTCGTGATTTTAGACAACTTGCCATTTTGGGGAAATCTGGAGCAAATGCGGCGTACACAGGAGAAAAATGTGTAGCTGAAGCTAAACACGTGAATGGAGATAATTTTTCCGTTCAGGCAAATATGATGCTTAATGATGATGTTGTACCGGCAATGGCTCAGGCATTCACAGAAAATATAAACCTGCCTTTAGCCGAAAGAGTGGTTGCTGTTTTAAAAGCCGCTCAGGATGCAGGTGGTGATATTCGGGGGAAACAATCGGCTGCTTTAATCGTGGTTGGGCCCGACAAAATTGAAGAAATCTGGAAAGACAAAAAAATAGACCTTCGGGTAGACGATCACGAAAACCCGGTTAAAGAATTAGACCGATTACTAAAAACCGCGAGAGCTTACGAATTTATGAACCGTGGCGATCTGGCTATGGAAGAAGGAAATGTAGAAAAAGCTTTAGAGGAATATGGCACTGCTGAAAGTATGTTTCCCGATAACCTGGAAATGAGATTTTGGAAAGCTGTAGCCCTTGCCAATAGCGATCGTTTAGACGAAGCAAAACAAATTTTTGACAGGATTTTTGATGAAGATGAAAACTGGAGGACAATGCTGAAGCGTTTGCCAAAAGCCGGACTTATAGATGTCACCGAAGAGGAATTGGAGATGCTTACCCAGTAATCCTCACAGATTTAGTATCTTTAGAACATAAAACAATGCTATTATGAAAATCACTTTTAATAAAATTTTTCTAGGATTAGCGGTTGTATCACTTACCGCTATTACTTCTTGTAAAGACGAAGAAAAAACTCCCAAAACCCAGACCACTACAAATACTGAAATGAGTGGAAACACGGCTGGAAGTGCAGAAACTCCAGATGTTAACCCGCCACACGGGGAACCAGGTCACCGTTGCGATATGCCGGTTGGTGCTTCTTTAAGCGGAGCAAATAATAATACCAATGCAGGTTCCAGTTCAGAAATGACTACTTCTCCTATCAGGTTGAAAGAAGCAAAACCTACTAAAAACCCTGCTCACGGAGAGCCTTATCACGATTGCGCAATCCCTGTAGGAGCAGATCTTGAAGGTTAAACTTTTAGATTTCTATAAATAGAGGAGGTTGTTTGAAAAATTCTGTTTCCGTCAAGCTGAGACCCGTGATAAAAAAAATTACCTAGCGGAGGAAAATGACGTTTTCGAGCAAAGCGAGTTTTAAACTCCGTGTGTGAGTGTAGAAAATCAGCAGCGTTAATAATTTGAAGCCTTGGAAAAAATTTAGCTGCTGATTTGCGATTTTTTGGCCCTGTTGCCAAAAAAAACACCTCCACATAGGACGCCCTTTTTTGTTTCGTTTTTTGGGCGAGCAAAAAATGAAAAAAAGAAACTTCCATACCAGTTAAGTTTCATTTTGAATTATAAAAACAAGCCTGAATAACAGGATTTTAAAAATACGTCAATGGTAACCTGTTTCAGCTTCTAACATGTTTTAAATATTTAACATCTTAGATCCTGAAACAAGTTCAGGATGACGAATTTAAAGACTTTACAAACAACCTCTTTTTATTCAGAAAAAAATCAGAACTTAATCCAATCCTCCTTTTCTCTCGGCATCCCTTGGCTCTGGCCAGGTCATTTGCTCACCAGACCTTCTGCTAATTGGTAAAACAGCTTTCTCCCTCGAAGTTGTTTCAGGATCTTCGCTGGCCATATAAGTCATAATAGCGGTTAAGATCACATTGCTTCTCACATCGTCGAAAACAATCTTATCATAAGTATCTAAATTGGTATGCCAGGTATAGTTCCAGTAAGACCAGCTTAAAGAACTTAACATGAATGCAGGTGCTCCGGCAGCTACAAAAGAAGCATGGTCAGATCCTCCACCCGATGGTGTTCCCGGGAAAGAAGTTTCAATTTCACCTTTTATTTCCTGCGGAACCGGCTCCAGCCATCTTCCGATATAATCGTAAGCGTGAAGGAAACCCTGTCCGCTAATATTTTTAACCCTTCCGGTACCATTATCCTGATTGAATAGAGCCTGAACATTCGCAACCACTTCCGGATTATCCTTTACAAAAGCACGTGACCCGTTAAGTCCCTGCTCTTCACTTCCCCAATGCCCGGCAATAATTGTACGTTTTGGGTTTGGATATAGTTTTTTAAGAATTCGCATAGTTTCCATCATTACCACAGTTCCGGTAGCGTTATCGGTAGCACCGGTCCCGCCGTCCCAGGAATCAAAATGAGCTGAAAGTATAATATATTCTTCAGGTTTTTCGCTGCCTTCAATCCTTGCAATAGTATTAAAAGTAGGAACTTCACCTAGATCTTTAGATTCAGCAACCACTTTTATTTCGGGAGCATTATCATTTTCAGCCAAACGATAAAGCAAGCCGTAATCTTCCAGATTCAAATCTATCGTTGGAATTTTATTGGTATAAGCACCAAAAACCTTATTTGCACCAAAACCGTGTGACCAGTTAGAAGTCACAATTCCTGCTGCCCCTGCTTTTTCAAGTGCTTTCGGCAATTCACGGTAACCATAACCAGTTTTTTGAATTCGGTTTCTCCAAAGGGAATCGGCTTCTCTAATGCTCTGCTGCATATTTTTCCAGGATTTTTCGGTTGCCCATTCTTCCCAGTTATAAGGAGGTCTTCCGGTTGGTTCGTTTACCGAGATCATTACAAATTTTCCTTTAACCGAAGAAAGTATATTGGCAAAAGCAGCAGAGTCTGAAGCTTCAGGCAATATCACTACCTCTGCAGTTACTCCTTTTTTTCCTGTTGAAGGGCTCCAGGCAAGTTGCCTCCCGTGCAGCGTTCTTAATCGTGGCTCAACAAGGTCAATATGGGTGATTCCTCGCTCCCAGCCACGCCAGGTTCCATATTCCTCGTTTTCAGCTGAAATTCCCCAGCTATCATATTTCTTCACCGCCCAGTCGTGCGCGTTTTTCATTTGTGGAGTCCCCACCAATCGCGGACCTACAACATCTACCAGCTCATGGGCAAGTTCTTCTAATTTTGAATTTTCATTGGCCTCGGCAAGAATTTTATCGACCATTTCTTCCTGCGCCTGCACCTGTAATGCACCCGCTACAAGAAATAAACTAAAAAGTGTACGTAAATTTTTCTTCATTCTGTATTATTAAATTTTAATTTTTCAGGATAAAGATATTAATTAAGACCGGATGGAGTGTTTACAATAGCACTTTACAAGTATTATCAATTTAACTATATTGGCACTGCTTTTAAAAAATAAACCCACAACTCCTTAAATCGATGAAAAAAACCTTACAAAACACCTTCAATTTTAAATTTCACTTCCTCTTTTTTCTATTTATAAGTTTCAGTTTTACCGGAATTTCCCAAACAAGCGAACTTTCCGTAGAAAAAATTATGCAGGATCCGAACTGGATGGGCACGTTTCCTTCTAACGTGAAATGGAGCGCCGATAGCAAAACCATTTATTTTGATTATAATCCTAAAAAAAATGTACAAGACTCTCTTTATAAAATTGAGTTAAAGAATACTTCGAAAATCAGCAAAGTGAGTTTGGAAGAAGAACGAAAACTAATTCCCTCTTACGGTGATTTCAATAAAGACCGGAGCAAAAAGATTTTCAGCAAAAATGGAAACCTGGTAATTTATGATATTAGATCTGGCGAAACCACTCAATTATTAGATCTCTCAGAAGCTATTACCAATGCCGAATTTCTGGCAGACGAAAATAAAATCAGCTTTAATGCCAGCGATAATGCTTTTATATACGATAGAAAAGCAGGCAGCATTAAACAATTAACCAATATCACTGAAGGCAAAGCCGAAGAGGAAAAGGAAGATAAAACTTCAGAAAAAGATGCCTGGGTAAGAGATGAAAACCTGGGATTACTGGAGGTTGTAAACAAAAGAAAAACCGATAAAGAAAGCAGGGAAGCCTACCGCGAAGCTACGGCTGAAAAAGAAGCCTATACTTTTTACCTGGAAGATCGCGATCTAAGTAATTTGCAGGTGTCCCCCAATGCAAAATTCGCAACTTTCAAACTTATTACCCGGGAGCAGGATGGAAGCACCGACGTGCCTAATTATGTTGACGAATCTGGCTACACCGTCAACTTACCGGCAAGAAGCAAAGTAGGTGACGATAAGACCAGTATTGAACTGGCCATCTACAATTTTGAAAAAGATACCGTTTATACCTTAAAAACAGAAGATTTACCCGGAATTACCGACCTACCCGATTACGTAACAGATTACCCCGATAAAGAATGGGAAGAAACCGAAAGGGAGGTAGCCCCTACTACGGTTTATTTTTCTAAAAACGGGGAACACGCGGTGGTTAACATTCGTTCTAAAGATAATAAAGACCGCTGGATCGCTAAAATTGACCTGGAAACCGGAGAGTTAAACACTTTAGACCGACAGCGTGACGAAGCATGGATTGCCGGACCCGGAATTGGTTACTCTTACTATGGGGGCGAGGACATGGGCTGGTTACCCGATAATAAACATATCTACTTTCAAAGTGAAGAAACCGGCTATTCGCATTTGTATCTATTAGATGTTACTACCGGAAATAAAAAAGCACTTACCGAAGGTGATTTTGAAGTTTTTGACCCGGAACTTTCAAATAATAAAAAGCATTGGTTTTTAACAACTTCAGAAGTTGGACCGGGTGAACGCCATTATTATAAAATGCCGGTTATGGGCGGGAAGATGGAAAAACTCACCCAAATGGAGGGCAACAACGATGTCTATCTTTCTCCCGATGAAAAAAATATAGCCATTTTACATTCTTACAGCAACAAACCCTGGGAATTATATTTAAAGAAATCAAAAGCAAATGCTGAAGCTGAAAAATTGACGGAAGGACAATCTGAAGCATTTAGCAGCTACGAATGGAGGGAACCTGAATTAATAGAATTTGAAGCCGAAGACGGTGCTATGGTGCCGGCGAGATTATACAAACCTGAAGCCGATGTGAAAAATGATGCCGCGGTTGTATTTGTTCACGGTGCGGGTTACCTTCAGAACGTCCACAAATGGTGGAGCAGTTACTTTAGGGAATACATGTTCCATAATTTATTAACCGATCTTGGCTATACCGTAATCGATATTGATTACCGTGGAAGTGCGGGTTACGGGCGTGACTGGCGTACCGGAATTTACCGCCATATGGGTGGAAAAGATCTTTCTGACCAGGTTGACGGAGTGGAATACCTTATAGAAAATCACGGAGTGAATCCTGAAAAAGTAGGTGTTTACGGTGGAAGTTACGGCGGATTTATCACCCTTATGGGAATGTTTACCGAACCGGAAACTTTTAAGGCCGGCGCTGCGTTAAGATCGGTTACCGATTGGGCGCATTATAATCACGGCTATACTTCCAATATTCTAAATGAACCGGCTGCAGATCCAATCGCCTATAAAAGGTCTTCCCCTATTTATTTTGCTGAAGGTCTTGAAGGAGATTTATTGATCGCCCATGGAATGGTAGATGTAAATGTTCATTTTCAAGACGTGGTGAGGCTTTCTCAACGTTTAATTGAATTAGGCAAAGAAGACTGGGAAATGGCAATTTACCCGGTAGAAGATCACGGTTTCGTAGAGCCAAGCAGTTGGACCGATGAGTACCGCAGAATTCTGGAATTGTTCAACGAAAGCCTTCTAGACTAATGGATACTGAATTTGTAAGAAGTCAATTTCCGGCACTGGAAAGGGAGTTTATATTTATGGATAATGCCGGTGGCTCACAAACCTTAAAGAAAGTCGCAGACCGCATTAGCGGATATTTACTGCACCATAATGTACAACTGGGCGCTTCATATAAGGTTTCAAAGGAAGCCGGCGAAAAACTCAATTTTGCCACCAAACAGGTTAGTAAATTTATAAATGCAGGTAAGCCGGAAGAAGTGGTAATAGGTCCATCCTCCTCTATGCTTTTACGAATTTTAAGCATTTGTATTAGCAAGCAATGGCAGGAGGGTGATGAGGTAATAGTAACCAATACCGACCACGAAGCCAATGTTTCACCCTGGACAGATCTAAAGGAAAAAGGCATTAATGTAAAAGTTTGGAAAGCAAATCCTGACAGCCTGGAACTGGAAATAAACGACCTCAAAAAATTACTGACCAAGCGAACTAAATTAGTCGCGGTAACCCACGCTTCAAATATTTTAGGAAGTATAAACCCAATTAAAGAAATCGTGAAAACTGTTCATAAAGCCGGCGCATTAATTTGTGTAGATGGCGTGGCCTATGCGCCGCACCGACGGGTGGATGTGAGAAATCTAGATGTAGATTTCTATGTTTTCAGTTGGTATAAAACCTATGGCCCTCATCTGGCAGTGATGTACGGCAAGTACAATCAGTTGTATAAAATGGATGGCATTAACCATTACTTTTTTACCAAAAAAGATGTGCCATATAAATTTCAGCCCGGAAATTTCAATTTTGAACTTACCTACAGTTTACTGGGAATCACCGAATATTTTGAACAATTATTTAAACACGAATTTCCAAGAGAGAAGAAGGCCGATTTTCAGGAAAAAATGGATAAGATTTTTGAATTGATTGGCCGGCACGAGGAACGAATAAGTAAGCCTTTAATCACTTACCTCGATGAACATCCCGACATTAAAATTATTGGCCGAAATACCGCAGAAAGAGAAAAAAGGGTGCCCACAATCTCATTTGTACATAATAAACTGAAAAGTGATGAAATCGTTGAAAAAGTAGACGATTACCGTATAGGAATTCGGTTTGGTGATTTCTATGCGAAAAAACTTATTGAAGACTCCGGATTAAAAGAAAAGAACGGCGTGGTGAGAGTAAGTTTGGTGCATTACAATTCCCTGGATGAGGTAAAAAGATTGATTTGGGTTTTAAAGAAAATCATCTAAAACATTTTAAAATAAATGATGGTTTGTAACTTTAACCAGTATAATTAGGAAAGAGGCTGTCTAAAAAGCCTGATTTCGTCAAGAAACTTACCTCCGTTTAGGCGGGTTTGTTTCGGACTTTATCCCGAATTTGCTTCGGGATTCTAACATGTTTTGATTATCAACATCTTAGATCCCCGATAAAAATCGCGGCAGGCTCTGAAACAAGTTCAGGATGACGATTTAAAAAATTTTTCAGACAGCCTCAATTATAATTGATGCGATTTTAATAATTACCGCCACACCATCCCGCTAAGCATAACAGTGTATTCCTTGGCTTCAGCATCATAGTTGATACTGTACCTGGTGGGATAATAATACCCTGTCCTCTCAAAACTCTGTGGTTGATGGATCTGGTATTCCATGCTTGTTTTTTCATTCAGGTAATCTAACGTAACCATGGGCTCAAAGAAAATAAAGCTTCCATTATAGGAACCCATTATGAAAGTCTGGTCAAAGACCTCTCCGTTTAATTCCCCGGCTTCCATACTTAGCCAGTGCTTACCCATCATTGGTATAAATCCCGGAGTGGGTATGTAAGTGGCGGGAATATATTCAGCCGGAGGAAGGATTTCAGCAAGCTCTGCATCTGTGATCTGCATTTTTTCCTCGTGGGATATCATATAGAAATGCAAATCAAAATGAGGAATATCATATACTCCCGGCGGTTCGTGTCCCTGTGGCATAAAACCAATGTCAATATGATCAAAAACAATTCCCTCTGCCTCTTCAGGTAATGGCAAAGTAATTTCATACATCATCTCAGGCATCCCGGATAGTGCAGATTCTGAAAATTTTAAAGCTATAGCATGAAGATCCCCATCACTATCAAATTGCACCATGGACCAGGCAGTCCCGTCTGCAAATTCCTGAGAGGGGCCATAATAAGTAGCCAGGGAATCATCTCCTGAGAAGAAATCCTGGGAATCTTCCCCGGAGCAACCTTCCTGAAAATGGAAATACTCAACATTACTTTCACCTGAGAACAGGCTTCTCACATCTTCATCTGTTATCACACCCTGGCGAATAACACTCTCTGTCACCTCGCCATACGCATCGGAATTTAGCAAGGTTATTTCTACATAATACTCATCTACACCCTCTGTATCCGGCAAGGCTACACATAAGGGGCTAGCTGCATAATCTCCTGATTCATCCAGCTCTACAGAATTTGAAAGATCCGAGTATAGCTGTGTTCCTATCTCGTCATTTTCATACCTCCAGATATCCATGCTAAAAGCTGCGGGGTGGTGTCTCCCATTCTCATCACAATAGTTTCCGAATACACACCACTCAATAACCTCATTTGGAATAAGATCAAAAAACAGGTAACCATATTCATTCACCATTCGATCATCAAAACAAAGCACCGGTACCTCTACATACTTTTTTACTCCCGCTCTAAGATCTATAACTATGGGCAGGGAGGTATTTACAAAATCTGCAAGCGGACTTCCCGCCATTGGTGTAACCCAGATAGCATTGTTGTTCCCGTCATAGACCACAAAATAATCAAGGCTATAATTACCCGGATCCAGCTCGAGTTCCGGAACATTTTTGGTGAAAAGTTCCCCTTCTACAAGATCTATCCTGAAAGGATCTTCTGTAGAACCTACTACATTTCCACTCCCGTTGGAGAGTACGATTTCCACATACACCACATCCTCATCTGAACATGCGGGTATTTCTGTAACCGCCTGTTTAGATTTGTTATTCACAAGATCACTAAGCATCGCACCAAAGGAAACAGTTGCTTTTTCCTGGTTAAGATCCCCCGTTGACACCGCCTCATCACTGCTACATGAAGTGAGGATCAACAACATCATCGCCACGCAGGCGATACCAAAATTAATTTTTTTCATAATCATTTTAAATTAAATTAGTAAGAATGCCTCTTTGGAACATAAAGCCCAATAATGGGGGGCTGGAGAGTAGCCTCCTGGAAAGAACTTCCAGGAGGCTTACACTTTCAAAAGTATAATTTTTTGATTTATAGTGTGTTAAGGGATTTTCTGTATAAATTAGTCTTACTAGAAGTTTTAAAAAAAGGTGGTGAAAATCAATAATTTCATTTATAAAAAATGCCAAAAAATATGCCGCCTCTCACCAGGTAAGACTTTTCTAAATTAATTGAATCTTGTTTCCCCATTCTAACTCAAGGGAGACAGAAAAAAGCGAAATCATTCCGCTAGCAGAAAGAATAAGTAGAGTGATTTCTGTCAACTTAGGTTAACCAAAACTTTTCTAAAATTATAACTTATGAAATCTTAGCCCAGGGCCTGCTTCAAATCCTCTATTAAATCTTCTTCATCTTCAATTCCTACACTTAATCTAATTAGGGAATCCACAACTCCGGTTTTAGCTCTTTCTTCTTTCGGGATGGATGCGTGAGTCATAGTGGCTGGATGGCCGGCCAAAGATTCTACACCGCCAAGCGATTCGGCCAGGGTGAAAACTTTAAGCTTTTCAACAAGACTTGTTGCACTTTCTAAAGTGTTTTCTTTTGTGGTAAATGATATCATTCCGCCGAAACCTGTCATTTGCTTTTTCGCAATATCGTGGTTCGGATGATCTTCAAATCCAGGCCAGTAGACATTTTCTACTTTTGGATGTATTCTCAGGAATTTTGCTACCGCTTCTCCATTTTCACAATGACGTTGCATTCTAATATGCAGAGTTTTTATTCCGCGTAACACCAGGAAACTGTCTTGCGGACCGCAAATTCCCCCGCTTGCCTTCTGAATAAAATATAATTTTTCAGCTAATTTTTCATCTTTTACAACCAAGCCACCCAACACCACATCACTATGACCTCCCAAATATTTTGTAGCGCTGTGCATCACAATATCGGCCCCAAGGACTAAAGGTTGCTGTAAATAAGGCGTAGCAAAAGTATTATCTACCGCAAGCAGTAGGTTATGCGCTTTTGCTATTTCAGAAACCGCTTCAATATCAATAATATTCATCATTGGGTTGGTTGGGGTTTCAACCCAAAGCAATTTGGTGTTGTCGTTGATGTATTTTTCAATATTGCCCGCCTCATTCATTCCAATAAAATGAAATTTAATGCCCATATTTTCAAAAATAGAAGTAAACAATCTATAAGATCCACCATAAAGATTGTTAGTAGAAATAATTTCGTCTCCGGGTTTAAAAAGCTTCATCACGGCATCTATAGCAGCAAGCCCAGATCCAAAAGCAAGACCGAATTTCCCATTTTCAATACTGGCTAAAGATTTTTCCAGAGCAGAGCGGGTTGGATTTCCGCTTCGGGAATATTCAAAGCCTTTATGCCCACCCGGTGTGCTTTGTGAGTATGTAGTGGTTTGATAGATTGGAGGCATTACAGAACCGTATGCGGGATCTATATTCTCCTGCCCTCCATGTATTGTTTTGGTATTAAATTTCATAATTCCAGCGTTTATAGCAAATGTAGCGTGCTCATTGTCTTTAAGCAAAATAGGTTTATCTTTATTCGCGTATTTAACAGCCTTTTTTTATGTATAGAAGCATCCTTTCTCTCCTTGTTATTTTCCTAATTTTCACTTCTTGTCGGGACGAAAAATCTGATGCTAGCGTAAAACAGGTTAAAGGCGACACCGAAGCCCTGAGTTTTCACGATGTAGGTTTATTACCTAAAGATTTTCAAACTTGCAAAGCCGAAAAATGCCCAAAAATAAGAGTGAATTATTTAAAATTCAGGGAAGACCGGGAAGCGGCCAAAGAAATGAACCGCTACAATGAAAAAAACCTTATCAAAATTTTTGATAATAGCGAAGTTGCTTCTGAAGCTAAAGATGTAAAGGCCGCGGTTAGTGAATTCATCCAGGATTTTCAGAATTTTAAAAAAGATTTCCCCGAGGCTGAAGCCGAATACGAAGTTGAAATCTCACAATCGGTTTTAAGTCAGACCAAAAAATTATTGGTTTTGGAAACCAATTTCTACCTGTTTACTGGTGGCGCCCACGGTTACGGCGCTACACGTTATGCGAATTTCGATATCGCTTCAGGCGAACTACTGGGTAAAAATGATTTATTTTCAGACCTTGATGCTTTTACAGATTTTGCTGAAAAAGAATTTCGAAAAAAACATGAGATCCCGGAAGGAGAAAACATTAATTCTAAAGGTTTTTTCTTTGAAAAGGATAAATTTGCGCTTCCGGAAAATATTGCAGTCACCAAAAATCGGGTGATTTTAATTTATAATAGGTATGAAGCCGCCAGTTATGCTGAAGGGGAATTAAAATTATCTTTTCCGAAGAATAAAGTGAGCGAATGGCTTAACTACTAATTAAAAATAGTTATGAAAAAAGTATATCACCTCTCTACCTGCAACACCTGCCAGAAGATTTTAAAAGAACTGGAATTGCCTAATTCTTTTAAACTTCAAGATATAAAAGAAGAAGAAATTACGGCAGAACAAGTGGAAGAAATGAAAGCTCTCGCAGGAAATTATGAAGCCTTGTTTAGCCGCAGGGCACGCCTCTATCGCGAAAGGGAACTCAATAAAAAAGAGCTTTCTGAAAGCGATTATAAAGACCTAATTTTAGATCATTACACTTTCTTGAAAAGACCGGTAATTATTATTAATGATGAAATTTTTATAGGAAATTCCAAGAAAACCGTCGCGGCGGCCAAAGCAGCGGTGCATGGATAACAATCGTATTCTGGCCATCTTTGCGGCCATTGGTGCAAGTGCGATCTACGGACTTAATCACACGATTGCAAAAGGGGTAATGCCCACTTATATTGAGCCTTTCGGGTTTATTTTTTTAAGGGTTTTTGGAGCGGCGGTTCTATTTTGGGGAATCAGTTTCCTTGGCCCAAAAGAAAAGATCGCAACCTCTGACTGGCCGAGAATTTTAGGTTGTGCCGTATTTGGAATGGTGATAAACATGCTTTTCTTCTTTAAAGGATTAAGCCTTTCCACGCCTATTAACAGCTCGGTAATTGTGACGCTATCGCCGGTTATGGTGCTAATCCTGGCTTCTATTCTCATCAGGGAAAGAATTACTTTACTCAAAACCCTTGGAATTATTGTGGGTTTAGCGGGTGCTTTGGTTTTGGTACTTTTTAGCGCCGAAAGCACCGGAAACGCGCCCAATATTCCTATGGGAAATGTGCTTTTTATAGTAAACGCGTTCAGCTATGGGCTTTACCTTATCCTGGTAAAACCACTAACCGCAAAATATCATGCATTTACATTAATGAAATGGCTATTTCTAATCGGTGTTATTATCAATTTCCCTATAACTATCGGCGAATTTACCGATGTGAACTGGACGAGTTTACCTTTTGATGCTATTTGGAAGATGGCCTTTGTAGTGGCTGGAACAACTTTTTCTACTTATTTGCTGAACATTTATGCGCTAAAACAACTTTCAGCATCTACAATTAGCGTGTTTATTTATATGCAACCGCTCATTGCCATCACCTATGCGATCTTAAGTGGCGCCGATGAACTGAATATGGTAAAAGTAGTGGCGGCAATCCTGGTATTTGTAGGAGTTTATATGGTAACCAAAAAGAAAACCGAAATACGGGCTTAAGTTAAGCCAGTTTTTCAGCGAGATTTTGTAGATAAGCCTTATTCTTTTTTATAGCTGAAAGTTGTGCAGTGTAAGTATTCACCCTGCCAATTGTCGGAAAGCTCAGTTTATCTTTTGCGATTGAATTGGCTAAAGTTACCTGCAGATAGTTATATGTGAGTATAATTTGCTGAAGAAAATTAGCTCTTTGTTTTCGGAAACCCAGTTTTTCTGCGGTCCTTTCATTTAGTATATAACTTGTGCCCTGCAGGGTGATTTCATCAGCCTCCTTTTCACTGAAAGATTCCGTGAGTTTCAACAAACCTAAAATGTATTGTCTAAGAATAAATCTTATGCGCTGCTTTCCGTTCCAGCTTCTATCAATCACGTAATAGTAATCGAATAAAGTCCCACCGTGGATAGTGATTTTTCGGTTCTTCTCTTTTTCAGTAATAAACAGCGGGGAATGGTAGATCAATTTGCCTTGCTTTTTTCCCTGTGGAGTATCTATAAACGGCGCCAGAATAGAAAGAATTAATGGAGCTGCAAACAAGGGCAAATAATACCATTCAAGAAATAATGCAATGACTACAAACCCCAAAAATATCAAAAAAGCAAGCCCGGAAAATCTGAGGATTTCCCGGGTTTGTTCTTTTTCTGGTTTTATGTAAAAACTATGTTTTTCGATGGGGGAATTTAAGCAATTCCGAAGAAGAAGTATCTAAAATCCTAACTTTTCCGGTTCCAAATTCTGCGGACGTTTTCCAAATCTTCTGGTATCTTCCCTGGTTAAAATCTTAAAATCCTCGGTATGACCTAAACTGTCTAAATTATTACGTAGGGCTTTTGGTAATTTGGTGAGTTTTCTTTCTTTTAAATCTATCCAGGCGCCCATCATTTCACAGCTGGCAAAATTCCGGCCTTTTTCATCATAAAAATTATGGAGAAATTCAAAATACATGCCATCTTCAGCCAGTCCTTTTAATTCTAAAGTGACTTTCACAGGGTTTCCGGCAAAAACTTCTTTAAAATAATAAATATGCTCATAAAAGACCACCGGGCCAATGTTTTGCTTTGCCAGTTCCTTCTGTCCAAAACCGTTTTCCATTAAAAAAGCCATCCTTGTATGGCTCATAAAATTCACATAAGCCGTATTGGCTAAATGCCTGTTAGCGTCTATATCACTCCAGCGTATTTCAAACTCTTTAATATACATTCTGTTTTTTTAATAAAACTAAGCATAAATATTATGCGCGCATAAATATTTTAAAATTTTCACTCACTACTCACGAAGTGAGGTTCAAAATCCTAGCGGAATTCCCAGAAAAATACAGACTTAATTTTTTACTGCTTAACTTTGACCACTATGCCCATTATAAAATCAGAATATACAGCTTCCGGGATTTTTAAAAACGCCCATGTTTCCAGTATTTATGCCGCTACTTTACGAAAAGTAGACTTTAGTTTTACCGCTAAAAATCGCATAGAATTAAGCGATGGAGATTTTTTAGATTTGGAACGTAGTTTTTACTCCTCCAAAAACAACAAAATCGTTATTTTACTTCACGGCCTTGCCGGAAATGCCAATCGCCCTTATATGCTGGGAATGGCAAAGCATTTTCAGAAAAACGGCTGGGATGTGGCTTCTATGAATTTCAGGAGTTGCAGTGGGGAAATGAACCGGCTTTATCGCAGTTACCATGCAGGTGCTACCAAAGATCTGGAAGCGATTATAAATCATCTTCAACAGGAAAACAGGTATAAAGAAATCGCATTGGTGGGTTTTAGCCTGGGAGGCAATTTAATGCTGAAATATCTAGGCGAACAAAATCAAATTCCTTCGGAAATTAAATCGGCGGTGGCTGTTTCTACGCCTTGTGATCTTGGTGCATCTTTAGAGGAACTCGACAAAACGCATAATTTCCTCTATTCAAAGCGCTTTATCAAAAACCTGAAAAAGGAATTACAGCTAAGACAAACCCATTTTCCTTCAGAAATTAGCAAAGAAGAAATCAAGCAATGTAATTCGCTACTTGCCATAGATGAGCTTTATACCAGCAGGGCCCACGGATTTAAAGATGCTTCAGATTATTACAAAAAGTGTAGTTGTATAGGGTTTTTACCTGAGATTAAGACTCCTACGCTTCTGCTAAATGCACAAAACGATACTTTTCTATCGCCGAATTCCTATCCGATAGCAGTGGCAAAACATTCGGAATTTCTTCATCTTGAAATTCCAAAACATGGCGGGCACGTTGGGTTTTTTCAGAGCAAAAAACCTTATTATCACGAACAGCGTGCGTTGGAATTTATAACCGAAAGGAAATCAATAACTTCAGAATCTGCAAAATAGCCTTTGGCCGGCTTTGCCCTGCTACAGAATTCATTATCTTTGCGCAAGCTTAAAAATCACACATGATTCAGTCAATGACAGGTTTTGGGAAAAGCATAACGCAACTCCCATCAAAAAAAGTAACCGTTGAAATCAAGTCGCTAAACAGCAAAAACCTTGATGTAAACGCCCGAATTCCTTCGCAATACCGCGAAAAAGAACTTCAGCTAAGAAATACAATTTCCAAATCGCTTACCCGCGGAAAAGTGGATTTTTCGGTTTATGTGGAGGTGACAGGAGAGGAAACTACAGCCTCTGTAAACCGGGGTGTGGTGAAAAATTATATGCAACAACTGAAAAGTATTGTTGACGGTGACGAAACCGAATTGCTGAAAATGGCCGTAAGAATGCCCGATGCAGTTACAACTGAAAGAGATGAAATAGACGAATCTGAATTCAAGGCAATTGAAGCCGCGGTAATTGAAGCCCTGGAAGAAATTAATCAGTTTAGAACAGACGAAGGAGACGCTCTGGAAAAGGACCTGAAACTGCGGGTAAATAATATTGAGGCTTTGCTAAAGGAAGTACTAAGAATTGATCCGGAAAGAGTTGATGCAGTAAAGGAGCGCCTAAGAAAAGGAGTGGCCGATCTTAAAGAGAATGTAGACGAAAACCGTTTTGAACAGGAACTGGTTTACTACATCGAAAAATTTGATATTACCGAAGAAAAAGTAAGACTGGAAAACCACCTTGCTTATTTTAACGAAACCATAAATTCCCCGGATTCTAACGGAAGAAAACTTGGTTTTATTTCTCAGGAAATGGGCCGTGAGATCAATACGATTGGAAGCAAATCCAACTATGCACCTATGCAACAGTTGGTGGTGCAAATGAAGGATGAGCTGGAAAAAATTAAAGAACAACTTTTAAACGTACTCTAAATGAGCGATGGTAAACTTATCGTATTCTCGGCACCATCAGGATCGGGAAAAACCACGATAGTCCAACATTTATTAAAGCACAAAGAATTAGACCTTGAGTTTTCGATCTCTGCCACTTCACGTGAGCCAAGAGGCGACGAAAAAAACGGAGAGCATTACTATTTTCTTTCTTTAGAAGACTTTAAAAAGAAGATCAAAAACGACGAATTCCTTGAATGGGAAGAGGTTTATCGAGATAATTTCTACGGAACTTTAAAAAGCGAAGTAGAACGAATCTGGTCTCACGGGAAAAACGTGATTTTTGATATTGATGTGGTAGGCGGATTGGATATTAAAAACATCTATCCGGAAAAAACCCTTGCGGTTTTTGTGAAACCTCCAAGTATTGAAGAATTAAAGATTCGGTTGAAGAAACGTAAAACTGAAAGTGATGATAAAATAAATATGCGTGTTGCAAAAGCCTCTATTGAGCTGGCGACGGCACCGCAATTCGATTTTATTATTGAAAATCATCATTTAGATACCGCACTTCAGGAAGCTTATGATCTTGTGTCCACTTACGTAGGCGTAAAAAATCCAGCAGAAAATGAATAGGAAAGTCGGTTTGTTTTTTGGGACTTTCAACCCTATTCATATTGGCCATCTTATCATCGCCAACCATATGGCCGAATTTTCAGATTTGGATGAAATCTGGCTGGTGGTTACCCCGCATAATCCGCATAAAAAGAAAAATACGCTTTTAGAAAATCATCACCGGCTGGAGATGGTTTATAAGGCTTGCGAGGGTTATGAACATTTACAACCTTCTAATGTAGAATTTAGTTTACCACAACCCAACTACACCAGCACTACCCTGGCCCATCTTCAGGAAAAATACCCTACCAACGAATTTTGCCCGATTATGGGAGAGGATAACCTAAAAACTTTCCACAAGTGGAAGAATTACGAGGTGATTCTGGAAAATCATCATATCTATGTTTATCCTAGGATTTCTGGTGGAAAGGTGGAAAATGAGTTTAAGGATCATCCAAAAATTATCAGAATTGCTGCACCGGTGGTAGAAATCTCTTCAACATTTATTCGAAAAGCTGTAAAGGAAGGAAAATTTATAAAGCCCATGTTGCCTGATGCGGTTTGGGATTATATTAAACTGATGAATTTTTTTAAGTAGTCTAAGACCTAAAAAAGAAAAGACTGTTTAAAAATCTCATTTTAGCCGTTCTGGTTAGCTGATTGAACCTACTTTTTTCATTGTGGAACTACAAGCTATAGGACGTCGTCTGCCCTCAATGTAACAACCTCAAAAACTTTAAACAGTCTTTAATCTTTATTTCTTTTCCAGGCGTGGGATTCGTAAAACCTGCCCGGGGAATATTTTATCGGGATCTTTAAGCATTGGTTTATTAGCTTCAAATATCACCGTATATTTATTTGCATCATCATAATGTTCTTTGGCGATTTTACTTAGATTTTCGCCTCGTTCTACCGTATGAAAACCAGATTCTGGTTCTTCAATTTTAACGGCCAGCCTGTCATCTACTTTAGCAATACCATGAGAATTTCCAATTATAAGCACTATTTTTTCTCGAATAGCCTGTGAATCAGCAAGGCCGTAAACGGTGGCAGTATTTTCTTCAATATCAATCACAAAATTTTCTCCTGCTAAATTCAAGCCTTTTATTGTTTCCAGAAGTTTATTGGCAGCTTTTGCGTTCTCCTTTCGTAATATTTCCTTTTTCGCTTCACTGATTTCTATGTTCTCTTCTTCCTGTTCTTTTTCTTTTCCGAAGATTTTTTCCCCGGCATCTTTTATGAATGAAAATACTCCCATTACGCTGATTACTAAGTTAGTGAAAAGAAAAGTACGAAAGGAAATCTGTATTTCGCTTATTGTAAGTCCTAAATTTTTGTTAGATTTTTCTTACTTGAAAACATTACAAACAAAAACCGCAAACTACAATTGAATTGTAAGTTTGCGGTTTTCAAACTAAATAACCAACCAAAAAACTAAGAAAATTCATCTTCCTTTATAAGAAAGACTCGTCGTCAATAAGATAACGTATAAAAATTCAGGGAATTGCAGCTGGGCAAATTTAAATATGTTAAATTTTTATAGGCTTTTCTTATTTATTCTGCAAGAAATCGGTTTATAAAACTCTGTCTCTTTAGATATACTTAGAAATTTGTTTATTTTTGAATTACAGAAAACCAACCTATGGATAAATCTCCAAAGTTTGCCGTGATTGGCGGAGGTAGCTGGGCTACCGCAATAGTAAAAATGTTAAGTGAAAATGTAGATACCATTTATTGGTATATGCGTAGTACTTATGCGATAGAGCACATTAAAAAACAGGAACATAACCCTAATTACCTTAGCTCGGTTGAATTTGACGTCACTCAGTTAGAACTAAGCAATGATATTAATAAAACGATCGCAGCAGCCGATTACATCATCTTCGCCATTCCCTCGGCCTTTTTAAAGCGGGAATTAGAGGCTTTAACGGTTTCCCTGGAGGATAAGATTATATTCTCGGCCATAAAAGGAATTGTGCCTGAAAGCAGCCTCATTGTTGGCGAGCATTTTGAGGAATACCATCACGTTCCGGCAGATAATATTGGAGTAATTACCGGTCCCTGTCATGCCGAAGAAGTTGCCCTAGAAAGGCTTTCCTACCTCACTATTGCCTGTACCGATGCGGAAAAGGCAGAAGTTGTGGCTAACAACCTAAACAGTGAATATATTAAGTGTAAAATAAGCGATGATGTAACGGGAACCGAATATGCTGCAATGCTGAAGAATATCTACGCCATTGCCGCCGGAATTGCCCACGGATTAGGTTATGGAGATAACTTCCAGAGTGTGTTGATGAGTAACGCTATTAAAGAAATGAAGCGCTTTATCAAAAAGGTACATAAAATGAAACGTAATATAAATGACTCAGCATATTTGGGTGACCTTTTGGTAACAGGATATTCAGTGTTTAGCCGAAACCGTATGTTTGGAAATATGATTGGAAAAGGCTATACCGTAAAAAGCGCTCAAATGGAAATGAGTATGATTGCCGAAGGTTACTACGCAACTGAAAGCGCTTATAAAATTAATAAAGATAAAGGTGCAAAAACGCCCATAATTAATGCCGTTTATGGCATTCTGTATGAAGGGAAAAACCCAAAAAAGGTAATTAAAAAGCTCGCAGAGAAGCTTACTTAAATGGCTTAGCCTGCTATTTTCATTTGACAGTCAGGAA
This sequence comes from Salegentibacter tibetensis, assembly GCF_020164485.1. Lineage (GTDB taxonomy): Bacteria > Bacteroidota > Bacteroidia > Flavobacteriales > Flavobacteriaceae > Salegentibacter > Salegentibacter tibetensis. Next base: position 4,713 of record NZ_JAIQZA010000015.1, on the reverse strand, counting down.
TTTATTTTCTCCTGAATGGATTTTGTATTGCTCTTATTATTAGCTTTGCAGCCTTTTAAAAAACACCTTCCATTTCTAGGAACCTCTTTACCAGGACCATCAACCCCCATTTCATGAATAAAAAATTACTTTTCGCTTATTTCTTATTTAGTTTAATCATTGCTTCGTGTTCTTCAGAAGATAATGGCCCGGCGCAAGAAAATAATGATACTTTTAAAGTGAATTCCAATACTGAAGATTTACAATCTTCAGTAAAAAGAGACGGTGCCGGAGTTGTTGGTATCACCTCTATTACAAAAAACGACCAAAGACAAAACATAGAAGGAGATCTTCCACAAGTATCTAACATAGCCCTGGAGCAAATTGGTTTTATTCAACCTCCTAGTGTAGATGGATCTGCGATGCGCGCCACGCATATAGACCTTGACGGAAATTATGCTTATGTAGCCTATACCAAAGAAGGTAGTGAATACCTTGGCGGTATAGATATTATAGATATTAGCGACACATTTAATCCGAGATTGCTTAACCGGATGACAAATAGTTATGCTGATATAAATGCTTTATTCTATCAAGATGGAAATATCTATTTTACCGGTGCGTATCACGATGGTTTTGCAGGATCTGACCGGGCAATGATGGGAAGCGTTGAAACCAGTAATGGTACTTTCACTTCAAAATTTTCTCTAAAAACACAAATGACTGGTCAAACCGGTGTTGATATCCTGCCAGCAAATAACAGTATAATAAGCCTTACCGGTAGTGATGGTATTCTAGGAGTTTACAAGATGGAAAGCGGTTCTAACATTTTTGAAACCCAGTTGGAAACTGAAATTTCAGATTTACGTTCTGCAGCTTATAAGAATGGTAATTTAATAGTACTAAGCGGCGAAAGTGGACTTTTACAATTAAACACTTCCACCAGCGATTTAGCCGTGGAAAAAACTATAGCTATAGAAAATTTAGCCAGTGAAGCCAAGAGAACTATTTCTTTTTATAATGATCTTGTTATGGTTTCTGAAGGTGCGAATGGAGTTGGTATATATGATCTTAGCGCGGGAGCACTGGCTACAAGATTGCCTGTTAAATTCCTTGATGAGACTGGCGTAAATCCAGAATACAAGGTAACCAATGCTGTTTCCGTAGCCGAGGATTTTATTCTTATGGCAAATGGTGGTGCCGGTATTGGTATTACCAGGTTAAATGAGAATTTACAAATTTCTGAAGAAGGAGTTTTGGAGATTACAGGTTCTTCAAATTATGTGAAAGCCGATGGCGACTATATATTTGTAGCTTCAGGCTCTGGTGGCTTGCGTATTCTTAAAATGAGTAAGCCAGTTTCTTCACAATCAGCACCAAATTTTATAGACTGTGCCGCAGCAATTCCTTATAACGACGGGCCTAATCTTAATGTGAATTCTAACGAAGAAAAATCCTTTAGTGGGACTGCAACTATTAATCACCTTAATGTTAATGAAAAACTTAATTTTTGTGGTTCATTAAACATAAAACACACTGCCAATATTAATAGCAATGCTACATTTAATATGAGTGGCGCACTTGCGGTTGGTGTTGTTGGCAAGAACAATGACCTTAATATTAATTCTGACGCGGTTTTAAAGATTGAGGGTAGCCTAACGGTTTATGGCGACCTTGATAGAGACGATAATTCAGAGGTGGTTGGAAATTTCACCGACACTTCTAATAAATTATAAAACTGAATTTCTCTTAAAACTAAAAGAACCTCCTGATTGGGAGGTTTTTTTAGTTTTACTTATATCCTGAATTTACTCAGCCAGTATTCCTTTATTCGGAATAATAGGAATTTCGCGTAACGCATTTTCATTTACGCTGTTTTTCCTGAATAAATATTTCTTTTCATACATTTTACCTTCAGCAAAAAAAGTAACCTGAAACTGGTTATTTAAAGCCAATACTTCTTCCTGAATAAATTCGATTTTTGCAAAAGATTTTGGAGGAAGCTTTTCCAGTTTATGCCGTATGGTAGAGGTTTCCTTATTTTCATCGTAACCCTTACTCACAATTAAAGCCATTTCAATAGCTTCATCTTTATCGTTAATAAGATAAGCATTCCACTCTTCGACTTTAAAAGCCTCGTTATAGACCTTTACAGCAGCTACATAAACTTTTTCGACTTTAGGGATGTCAATGTCTTTCTTCACTAATCTTCAATCTTATTTTTAGCCCATTTAAACAATCCCCAAAGGATAAGTGCGGCAAAAACTAATAAAATGGCGCCTAATGCCAGCTCAATTATCTCTACTGCAACTAAAATAATAATTACCCCCAGGGCAAGAATTCCGAAAATGACCAAACCAATTTTTTTCATAATAATGTTATTTTTGCATCAGCTTTCGGCCAAGGCAGGTTAATTAAAACGAAGACTTAAACTGCTCGAGGAATCTTAGGTCGTTCTCATAAAACATTCTAATATCGCCTATTTGATAAAGCAACATCGCGATACGTTCTATCCCCATTCCAAAAGCAAAGCCTGAATATTCTGTAGGATCTATATTACAATTTCTAAGAACATTGGGGTCTACCATTCCGCAGCCCATAATCTCTAACCAGCCGGTGCCCTTTGTAATTCGGTAATCGGTTTCGGTTTCAAGGCCCCAGTAGATATCTACTTCAGCGCTTGGTTCGGTAAACGGAAAATAAGATGGTCTTAACCTGATCTTCGATTTTCCGAAGAGTTGCTTTGTAAAGTAAAGCAAAGTTTGTTTAAGATCGGCAAAACTTACGTTTTTATCAATATAAAGTCCTTCTACCTGGTGAAAAATACAATGGGATCGTGCCGAAATTGCCTCGTTTCTAAAAACTCTACCCGGAGAAATTGTTCTAATTGGTGGTTTGTTATTCTCCATATAGCGCACCTGTACAGAAGAAGTGTGGGTACGCAATAAAATATCGGGATTTGTCTGAATAAAAAAGGTGTCCTGCATATCTCGAGCCGGGTGATATTCCGGAAGGTTAAGCGCAGTAAAATTATGCCAGTCATCTTCCATTTCCGGTCCTTCAGAAACATTAAAACCTATATTAGAGAAAATCTCAATAATCTGATTTTTCACAATAGAAATAGGATGGCGCGAACCAATCTCAATAGGTTCTCCCGGTCTTGAAAGATCGCCATAAACTCCTTTTTCTTCCTGTTTGCTTTCCAGAATTTCTTTCAGCTCAGCAACTTTAGTTTCAGAAGCTTTTTTAAGCGTATTCACCGCCTGGCCAAATTCCTTTTTTTGTTCGTTAGGCACTTCTTTAAAAGAAGCGAAGAAATCGTTTAAAATTCCTTTTTTACCAAGATATTTAATCCTGAAAGCTTCTACTTCTTTGGCCGATTCGGTTTTAAAAGCTTCTACTTCAGCTATATGTTGCTTTATTTTATCTATCATGAGATCCTTTTCTTTTCAGAAGGGCAAATTTAGTAAAAATGTAGTTTTAGGCAGCACGTGGCGGCTTTAATCTATGTATCCGTTATTGATAAAATAATTTACAATCGCTTCTTTCATCAAAACCGATTGCTCACCGGCTTTAAGCGTGGGTAATTGTTCCAGGATCTTGTAATGTGGCCAGCCTTCTTCATCAAAATAATCAAATTCATAATACCCGTATGGTTCCAGCAAACGGCAAATAGCAATATGCATTAGATCTATTTTATGGTCTTTTTTAAATTTCTTGTGAGGCTGTCCTAATTCCTGAACGCCAATTACGTAAATTATAGCATCAAGATCCATTACTTCTCCATCGGCAAACTGGTTGGAAAGCTTTTTTTGTAAACCATCCCATCTACCCTTCAAATTTTCATCTCTTGTCATAGCGCAAAGATAATATCTTAGTATTTGAAATTACTCCCTAAGAGATTTAAAATAAAGCCAGATTGTTTCGAAGATTTTTGTTTTTTCTGAATTAAATACCTTGTGGACTTAGCATAGTGTATTTTATTATATTTGAAATATGAACACAGTAGATATCGTCCTGGCCCTAATTCTGCTTTACGGACTCGTTAGAGGTTTTTTTAGAGGGCTATTGGCCGAGATTGCTTCCCTGGTAGGTATTGTAGCTGGAATTTATGGTGCTATCCATTTCTCTCATATTTTAAGTGATTTTTTTTCTGAAAATATGGATTGGGATTCAGAATATGTAAACCTAATCGCATTTGCAATCACTTTTATTTTAATTGTTTTTCTAATTTCTCTTGCTGGAAAGATCTTAACTAAAATGGCAGGTTTTGCCGCTCTTGGTCTCGTAAATAAATTACTTGGCGCAGGCTTCGGGTTATTAAAAATGGCCTTTGTAGCAAGCGTGGTAATTATGTTTTTTGGAGCCACCAACGAGGAAATAGACCTGGTTAGTGAAGAAAGCCTTGAAAAATCTAAGCTATATGATTCAGTAAAAACTATCGCCCCGGCAGTGCTTCCTTCAATCTTAAGAGAAGCAAGAGAAAGAGACTTGCTGGATGAAGAAAATGGCTTTTTCGGAAATGAAAAAGAGGAAGCTTGAAAAGCTTTTTAGTTCGTCATCCTGAACTTGTTTCAGGATCTAAGATCTTAGAAGCTGAAATAAATTACCATTGACGTATTTTTTAAGTTGCTGTTTTATAGCTGATTACCATGTCCATTTCTTTTGCCATTTTGAACAAGCTTTTTTGCTTATTAAGCAGTATTTTTTCCTGATAAGCTTTAATTCCCTCTT
>NZ_JAIQZA010000148.1 GCF_020164485.1 Salegentibacter tibetensis | reverse complement strand
AAAGTCTGAACTTAGGTCTGAATCGCACTATGAATTTTTAATTCTGAGCGGGAATAGTTTACCTAAGTTCAGCTCTCTTTTCTTAATTAAACTTACAATAAATATAATAATGCAAGTCTAAAGGAGTGGTGATATTTGAGCCCAAGGCGAAAATAGCGCTGTATCGAGAACCCTTCGAAGTTCTAACTGCATTGCACTTCTCGATACTTCCGACTCACGTCGGAAATCGAAGTGACGTGAACTCCAAAAAAAAGATCGCAGCGCTCGTTCCTC
>NZ_JAIQZA010000147.1 GCF_020164485.1 Salegentibacter tibetensis | reverse complement strand
TGAGTTCCCGAAAATACTGAAAAGAAATCCCGGGTGGGTAAGTAAAGAGTTAAGGTTCGAGTCCTTTAGTTTCTACAAGAAATGTCCTTCCGGAGACGGAGATATCCTCACCTTTTTTTAAGGGGAGATGCCGAAGGCGGAGGGGTTATGTTCATTGATTTATTGAATTGACAGCGCGTAAAATTGCAATTGCAATTTTTACAAATAATTTAGAATTAAGACTAGAGAAGTCATCTTTGAGTACAGACAATTGATTGTTGTAATTATATTAAGAAA
>NZ_JAIQZA010000146.1 GCF_020164485.1 Salegentibacter tibetensis | reverse complement strand
GAAGTACAAGGTTAGAAGTTAGAGGGTGAAGCGAGACAATTAAGTTCATTACAATTTATTGAAAGGAAATTTTAGAAGTTGGGCAACCAGTTTACAGTACGCAGTGAGCAGTACGCAGTACAGTTACAACTGGATACTGCATACTAATTAACTGCCAACTGAAAAAAAACGGGGGATTAGCTCAGCTGGCTAGAGCGCCTGCCTTGCACGCAGGAGGTCATCGGTTCGACTCCGATATTCTCCACGATTCCTTAAGATCTAAGGGAGATAGGTACTA
>NZ_JAIQZA010000145.1 GCF_020164485.1 Salegentibacter tibetensis | reverse complement strand
GTTGTCGTGAACTTTTGGTTCAAATATGTGAAGCAGAAGGAATAGAGATATTAAAAGGAGTTGTTAGTTCGGATCATGTTCACATGCATATTGAATATGCCCCTAAACTGAATGTAAGTAATATACTGAAGAAGTTTAAAGGGAGAACATCTAGAAAACTTCAACAAGAATATCCAAAACTGAAGGAACGATATTGGGGGCAACATTTTTGGGCAAGTGGTTATGGAGTATGGAGTACAGGAAATATTACCGATGAGATGGTTAATGAATATTTGGAGCA
>NZ_JAIQZA010000144.1 GCF_020164485.1 Salegentibacter tibetensis | reverse complement strand
ATGTTTTAGCTAATGGGGGTTCCTGTATTGCCGGCCCCGATGGGGAATGGATAGTAGAGCCGATAATAGATAAGGAAGGTTTATTTGTGCATTCCTTAAATATTAACCGGGTTTTGGAAGAGCGTCAGAATTTTGACGGCGCCGGACATTACTCCCGTCCGGACATTACCCGATTAACAGTTAACCGGGAGCGACAGTCTATCATTGACCTGGAAAATGAACAGTTTTAAGGCGTCTCTGATAATCTTTAATTTTTGATGAATTTATGAATGGATAAACAGA
>NZ_JAIQZA010000143.1 GCF_020164485.1 Salegentibacter tibetensis | reverse complement strand
CTTCGCGCAGGAAGATCGTGCCGCCCCGGACGCTTTCGAGCCGGCCGACCCGGCGCGCCGCAGCACCGGGAAAGGCACCCGCCTCGTGCCCGAACAGCTCGGATTCGAGCACATCGGCGGCAACGCCGGCACATTCGACCGAGACGATCGGATCGGGCCGGCCGGAGAGCCGGTGGATCTGGCGCGCCATCATCTCCTTGCCGCTGCCCTTGCCGCCCAGGACGAGCACGGGGGCGCCGCTCGGCGCGACGGCGGCGGCGAGCGCCATGGCGCTCGCCGCCGC
>NZ_JAIQZA010000142.1 GCF_020164485.1 Salegentibacter tibetensis | reverse complement strand
CGGCCTGACGCTGCTGTGGTCGGGGGTCGGCGCAGCGGTGCTGTTCTTCCTGATCGACAAGACCTGGGGCATGCGTGTCACCGCCGACGTCGAGCAAGAAGGCCTCGACATCGCCGAGCATGGCGAGCGCGCTTACCACTATTGAAGAGATTGGCTGCCGGGTTCGGGGGAGCCCGGCGGCCAAACCATGTTCCTCCTGCGGACGACCTAAGGCCGGTGCGGCAACGCACCGGCCCTTTTTCTTTGTGAGGGCCCGGACAGGGGCGAAGGTGGCTAAGGCCGCG
>NZ_JAIQZA010000141.1 GCF_020164485.1 Salegentibacter tibetensis | reverse complement strand
TCAGTATGCTCCGGAATAATTTTGCCGGCCAGCCATTTTTTTAATTTATAAGGGGGTCAGCATCCGCCGGAATGACAGATACCTAAAAGGTGGGCTTTAGAGGGGTCAGCTTAGTCCGGAATATCCATTACAGATTAATAAAAAATTAAAGGATTCATACAAGAAGCCTTAGAAGAAATAATTAAATGAAAATGCATGAAATCACAAAACACTACTAAAATAAAAATCCTTATTACAGGTATAGTAAGTCTTTTAATTTTTAGTTTTCTTTTCTGGGATTATTT
>NZ_JAIQZA010000140.1 GCF_020164485.1 Salegentibacter tibetensis | reverse complement strand
GAGATAGTGGCCCTCCGTAAGCGAGCCACGAACCTTCTTGTAACCCTTCTCGACGTTGTAGCCCTTCTTAAGCTCAGTCTGGTTGCCGTACGGCACTGGCGGCTGGACAAGGTCTTCGTACTTGCGCATGCACAGAGTCACACCATTCCACATGCCAGTCACCTTGTCCTTCGAGGCGTTCTCCGCCTTCGGCAGCTGCGGCACACTGAGGTCACGGTTCGAGAAGTCAAAGGCGCTAACAAGGTTACTCATCTGCTCGCGGCGCCACTTGTTCAGCTCCTTGACC
>NZ_JAIQZA010000014.1 GCF_020164485.1 Salegentibacter tibetensis | reverse complement strand
ACAATACCAAGAGAAGACATACAGAAATAGGAAAAGTACCACCTGATCAAATTTATAACCTCAAAAAAATAGCATCATAAATAATTATAAATATCTTTAAACTGTCTTACAGATGGGGAGTATTGTACTATATTCAAATTTTTTCCTTGCTGTAAAATAGGTTTTTGGTTTAACTTTTTCAAACAAGCTAATTAAATCAGCATTGGTAGCGATTTTGCTTTTATCCCAATATTCTTTAAATACTTCTTCATAATCCGGAAGTCCACTTGTATGATTTAAAAGGTTTTTAATTGTGATTCCTTTATAATGATTTAGTTCGGGTATATATTTACTTATATCATCATTGTATGATAACTTTTCCTTCTCGTTTAAAAGTACAATTCCAGTAGCTGTAAATTGTTTTGAAAGCGATGCTAAATCAAAAATCGATTCCAAGTTTAGAGGGATTTTGTTTTCTTCGTTGGAGTAGCCAAAACTGTTTTCATATATAATTTTACCATTTTCAGCGACTAAAACATTTCCATTAAATTTTCCAACTTTGTGATATTCTTTAAATAAGCTGTCTAATTCAATTGCTTTTTTTGTCTCAACTTCTTTGCCATATTTGGTAGTGGTTTTACAAGAAGTGAGACAAGAAAAAAGGATTAGTGTTGTGATTAGTTTCTTCATTTTGAAGTGTTTAATATTATTTTCCCCAATAGCTTAAAAAGGATTTCCTTTTCTTCTTCGGTTATATCATTTTGAGCAATTTCTCTGTTTTTTTTGATAATAGGAATTGCTAATTCCAAAACTCGTTTTCCTTTATCGGTAGTTTTTAAAGCTTTTTTTCTTCGGTCTTTTTTATCCTCTTCTCGCAGTAAGAAGTTTCTTTTCACCAAAAGTTCAATCATTCGAGTTACAGAAGCAACATCTTTAAATAAAAGTTCTGCTAATTCTACCTGACTAATCTCAGGGTTTCTATCGATTTGCAACATTAGTAGAATTTGGTTTATTGTTACTTTATATTCGAGTTTGTTCAAGTTTCCTTGTGCCATTACTCGGTATTGCTTTATAGCTTTTTCTATTTGGTAGAAAATAGTTTCAGAAGATGCTTTGTATTCCATAGGTTTATTATTGTTGTAAATATAATTGATATATCAATTATATTTGTATTTCTTTCGCTTATTCTTTGTTAAAATTGCTTACAACACGTTTTATACCGCTTAATATAGTATTTTAAGAATAAATCCCCCCGGGATAATCGCAGTTTTGCTAAATATAAACCATTAAAATAAATAGAGTATACGGAAAAACGTAAAGAGAGGAAGTAGGGTTATAATTTGCTAATCGAAAAATTACTTTTCTAAATTCTTAAAGGAGAAATTAAAGTTAAATAATTCTCGAGGTTGAATATCGAGACCTTTTGCTAACTCAATAATTGTGGTAAGTGTAATATTTCTCTTTCCCTTTTCAATTTTGTTTAGATCTGCATAATCTAAATCACATTTTTGCGATAAAGATCTAAAGCTTAAATTTTTACTCTGTCGAATCTTGCCAAAATTAGCTCCAAATTTAAGTAGATAATCTTCTTTATAATTTTTATTCTGCATTGTAGCCCTATCTACAACTAAGGTGGGCAAAAAATTCACAAATTATGTTGGAATATATTACAACATTAGAAAATTATTTATATATTTATCTCATATTAATATATTTGCGAAACTTCTTTAAGTAAAATATTAGAAGCATTTCGCTTTGAGTCTCGGTTCGAAAACTGGTAATTTTTATGCAACGAGATGATAAGCACAATGCTCACGACCCGGGCGTGGGCTTGCTTATTGTTGCAGGGTATACCAGTACCTCGAATCGGTAAGTTGAGTTTCCACGCCTTTTTTGTTTGTAGAAAACAGGCACTCTTCTCAATTGTTTTCAAAGCTACCTTCTCTTTATACATTATAAGAATTCGCTTTAGCTAAATCCATTTTAATTCTGGAGGTATTTGCCTCCACTTAAAAGCGACTGCTTATGTTACAGCGTATTTTTGAATTATTGCAACAAGGACATCCCGATGCTTTGGAGTTTATTTACACAAAGTACCACCGCAATATCTTCTGGGTGGGCCGACAAATATTAGATGATGATTTTGCCGTAGAAACCCTGGTGCAGGATACTTTCCTCATATTATGGGAAAAAAGAGACCGGATAGAACGACCGGAACATATTTATTATTTCCTGCGAATGGTGATGAAAAGGGAATGCTGCACCTACTGTGTCCGTCCTAAAAATAAGTTTTTTAAGACCGTCAATTCCCTGGAAAGTTATGAGAACTACCAGGAATATTTGCACGGTTATGATCCAGAAAAAGAGGATGAGCACCTACTAAACCACGAGGCGCAACAAAAAGCCTTCGACCGGATACGAAGTGTTTTTCCATTGCTTAGCAGCGAAAGACGTCGCCTGGTTGAACTTTGTTTAAAATATGACTTCCGCTATAAAACTATTGGCCAGATAATGGGCAGCAGTGTTACCTACACTAGTAACGAGGTAAAAAGGGCTATTGAGGATATTAAAAACATTATCCACCAGGGGAGCAATTTGGAAACAAAACCAAAGCCGCTGGTAGCGGTAAAGATTCAGAGGAAGATGACCCAGGAACAGGAAAAGGTCTTACAACTGCGTACGGAAAAAGAATATTCATTTGCTGCAATAGCCAATGAGCTGAATCTTTCTCAAAAGGAGGTCCACCAGGAATTTATGACCGCCTATAAGCTGATGCAGTTAAAACACGAACAACAACAATCTGCTTAGTGATGGAAAAGGAAACGATAACACTAACCAGGCGAATCCAGTTAAAGATCGATCTGTCTACCAAAGAAGAACGTGAGGAGGCCAAAAGTAAGCTGTACCAATGGCGTTACCTTAGCTACAAGGCTGCAAACCTTATTGTTTCCCACCTCTATGTCCAAGAAATGATACAGGAGTTCTTCTATCTATCGGAAGGGGTCAAGTATAAACTGGTGGATGAAAAAAAGGATGAACTTGGTATTTTTAACCGCTCCCGGATGAATACCACCTACCGGCTAGTTTCTGACCGCTACAAAGGAAAAATGCCTACCAACATATTATCCCAACTCAATAACAGCATTCAAAGTACCTTTAAGAAAAACAGGGAAGAATACTGGAAAGGCGAGCGTTCCTTACATAATTTTAAAAGGGAAATGGCTTTTCCCTTTACTATGGAAGGAGTTTGTGGTTTGGAATTTAACCCTGATAAAAGTGCCTTTTGCTTTCGATTCTTTTCAATTCCGGTAAAGACCTATTTAGGCAGGGCATTTAATGACAAGTGGAAATTGATGCACCAGCTAACAAAGGGAGAGATTAAGATGCGCACTTCCTATCTAAAGTTAAAAGATGGAAAGATTTTTATGCTGGCCGCCTTTGAAATTGAGAAAGAAAAGCACAAATTACGGCCGGAAGTGGTCGCGGAGGCTAGCCTGTCCCTGGAATATCCCATTATAGTGAAGATCGGAAAGGCTAAACTTAGTATTGGTAGCAGGGAAGAATTTCTATACCGAAGGTTGGCCATTCAAGCTGCCTGTCAAAGAACCCGGGAAGGCGTCAAATATGCCAGGTCGGGAAATGGGCGTACACGGAAAACAAAAGCCCTGTCAAGATTTAAGGATAAAGAGCATAATTATGTGAACCAGCGACTGCACGTGTATAGCAGGGAGCTTATCAACTTCTGCGTAAAACACCAGGCGGGAACGCTCATTTTAGTAGATCAAGAGAAGAAAATTGAAATAGCTAAAGAAGAAACATTTGTCTTAAGGAATTGGAATTATTATGATCTGATGACCAAAATAAAATACAAGGCAGAGAAAGCCGGTATTGAACTTATCATAGGTTAAATTATTACGAGGGTGCTTGTACACCCGAAAGGTGAGGTTGAAAACTTCACTCACTAAATGCGCTTAGCATATACAACGCGTGGGCTCTCATTTAATAAAGTATTAAACGGAAAGCCCATAGATTGGAACTAAAAAAGGTCAATTCTAAACAAAAGATTATTATAAATTACGAGGGTTCTTGTAAACCCGTAAGGTGAGTTGAATTTCGCTCACTAAATGTGATTAGCATATACAACGGCGTGGGCACTCTTATTTTTTGGATAATCGATATTATTTTGATTATGATCGTGAGGTTGAAGACTTATTTTATCAAACGCTCATCGACTTCAAAAGGATAGGTTTTCCTAATTTTAATTTTACTGTCATCCGGATGATCCACATTAATTAAATAGTTCGTTTCATTAGGATTTACAGCACTTGGTACTCGAAGGACCAAGTATTTATTTTCAAGAATCCAATTCTCCCCAAGCAACTTAAGCTTATCCGGGCCTGGATATTTATTCCAGTTCTTAGGTAAATCTTTTAGTCTCAATTCATGAATACTGTTTTCAGGAATTTCTATTTCTGCGATGTACAGGTCATTTGGCAAAAGATCAAAATCTACGTGAACTAATTTTTCCAGAATCGCCAAAGAGGAAGTTGATGCGCAATATAAAACAGGAAAGCCCTTAGGGTTCCAGCGACCTCCGGTTATTTTAGCACCGGTTCCGCTTAAATCTTTAATCCATTTTTTCTTGGCAATTCTATAGACAATCATGAAAAAACACCATGTTCTATTCTAAGTAATTCATCCATAACTAAATCAATACCAATGCTGGTTTCAATTAAATCGATTGGTTTCGAATTTGCCAGGGATTTATTTGGCCGATCCAACCAGATGATAAACTTTTCTTTTTCATTAAAAACATTAATTCCCTTGTGAAAAAGTCGAGTAAGTTCTATCAGTCGTTCCGAAGAATTAATATCTATAGACCTATCGGGGGAATACCGCTGTAAGGTTCTCTCGGAAACGTGAATCAATTTTGCCACCTGTTTTAGCGTCAAGTTTGAATGTTTGATGAAAGAATTTATTGAATTCCTGTTCAAACCTTCCTTTAAAACTTTTAGGTATGCAAACGAAGCATTCCCTTTATTTAAGGAGAGTGATTTGAGGTCCAGCCATTTTGCTACTGTCTCTCTTTCCTTTTTATGATTAATTGTCTCTCCCATAACAGACGTCATTTATCACAAAAATAATGACAAATGGCGTAATATCCTATTTTAGAATGATGTTTAATGCTAAGCTTGTCAAAATAAAAGTATACATCAATATCCATTTAGCACTATCGATATCCCAATATGATTGACGCATATAAAGGGTCGGAGGAAAATCATACAATTGGTAGGGAAAAACTATTTGACGATTACTTTGACTTAATCTGGCCAGCAAAACCCCTGGTATAAAAGCAATTCCAGAAATAGACTAGTGTTAGTAGGGTAGTGTCCCATTAGTGTACTAGTAATGGAAGAGTAGTGAACAAGTGGTGTGCAAGCTCGAAACCCGTAGTATTCCTGGACTTCATGTAGACAACAATTAACCAGTAATTGAGGTGGTATCGAGGATATTAAAAATGGCTGCTTAGCGGGCACTAAAACCTATTAAAAGCCATCATCGGCAAACAAAAATCACCAAAATACCCGAAAACAAACCAAACCAAATAAACAAACAAAAAACGCAAGGCTAAAAGAAAAGTATTTTTTGAATAATTATCTATAGCCTTTTCTTTATGCTTTCAGTTTTTGCCTGTTTTTGAACGGAAAAAGAGGTAAAATAGTGTCAATTAGCTGTAATCGGTAACCACCATCCCGGTAAACCAGGTTATGAGGTTTATCATTGTACTTCAGACACAAGTTCATAGCCTTTTTATTAAAAATAAGCGGACTATAATGCTTTTCCACTTCGATCAGTTTATACTGATCGGCCAGTTTCTTCAATCGTGATGCTGTAGCAGCAGAGATTGAAAAAATAGAAGCTAATCCTGAAACGGCCACCGGTGCAGGTTGTTCTTTAAAGTTAAACCTAGGGGATAGAAAATGATAGGTACTGCCTTTTAAGTGTACGCTTTTCTTCCTCCTGGTTTTTCTCCAGAAATCGGTATGCAAATAGGCATATAAAATGCCTCCTATAATGGCCTTCAGGTTTAGGTATGAATCAAATCCTATTGAAAAAGCCTTTCTTACGCTCCAGCCTTCTTCCTCCCTTATGCGGTCAAAAGACTTTACGATATAATAGCCGGTTTTAGCATTAAGCTGTAACCAGCCTTTCTCACATAAAAATTCAATATATTTTTTGGTAGTTTTTCGGGACTTGATCATTCCCATCCATTCCATATCCAGTAGATCTTCTCTATCGAACTTTAGCTTTCCACTGGGATAGCAAAATTTTAAAAGCAAAAAGAAACGCAGCTTATTGACATACCCATTTACCTGGGCATCGATCAGCATTTGGATGGGAACCGATAAGTTAACCTCCTTCATCGCTGTTTTCTTGCCTGGCGATTCCGATCAATAAAAGCTTTGACATCACCAATTTTATAATAGATCTTTCCTTTCACCTGTAGGAATTCAATCACCCCATCCTCTCGCCAGTGTTGTGCGGTCCTTGCCGTAATTTTAAATAACTGAATGAAATCAGCATTATCGAGCAGGAGGTATTCGGTATGTGCCAGTGGCTGTACCTTTGTAGCTCTTATGAGCTCATCGATCTTCACTTCGAGGGAATGAAGACTTTGCCGCAGCGGCTGAGAAAATCCTTTTTCCATAAGAGAAATTTTAAGTTAAAAGAAAGTCAAACCAGGGCTAAATGTAGAGCATAACTTCCATAATATAAAAAGTGGTATTGTTGATAACTCCAGTGATGATAAGGGGTAAAGCCTCAATGGACACTAAAATGCATTAATAAAAATTAGGAAGTAAAATTCAAAAGTTCAAATGGAATTAAAGGACTATTTTAAAAATGTTGCCGATGTTGAAAACTCTTTTCAGCCATTTACTTTTTTCATCTGGAGCATTTTCCTTTTGAGGGTGTACTGGAACCGGATGTAGATCAGAATGAAAAGATAGTTCCGTTGTTTTTTATTTACTTCTTCCAGCGCCTTCGCATTACCTTTTGATGCCCACTGTATCTTCAGGCTTTGAAATTATATAGGAGTTATAAATAGGATACCGGTTTATGCACTCCGATTAATTTCAAAGCTTGTTGCTTTGGCAGCAAAAGGGAAGGTGGTGTCGGAAGCTTCCAAAAAAAGAGAAAACTTGAAATTCTGATTGTTGAATTTCAGTTCGGACCAGGCGGACTTGAGGCAAAAAGTTTCAACGAATTATCTCATTTACCAATTCATCTTCAAAGTTTTTTGGCTCGTGTCCAAGACAATTGTAATGAACCTCTTTTGCTGAAATGGAGCTTTTGCGTAGTAGAAGTAAAAGTGGTGAGTGGGTTAGTAAGTAAAAGTATTCATTCAAACCGGAAGTATTTTTAATTTTCAACTTACTAGAAGTGGGCTGTTTTTTACTTTTCATTTTTCGAATTGTCGCAAATTCTAACCTGGTTATGCGGCTTTCCAGGCCATTTGTCGCAAATCGTTTTAAAATCAGGTTGTTTAAAAATATTATATAAATGATAATCAATAAGTTGAAACATTATAACGTGGCTTTGCCCGTTACCCTCTTGCTATTCAACTTTTGCCCCCAAGGGCAAAATTTCAACTATTAAATAGAATTTAATAGCTCTTTAGATGGTTAGAAAATGAATCCAGGTTTTTAAGATTTAAAAATAAATTCTTTAAAGTTAACTGTAGAAAATTGGAAGAATACTTGAGAAGTTTTAAAATTAAATATGGGATTCTGGAAATTATATCCCTGTTAGAGACCTGGTAATAGTTAATAATTCGGGAATTGATTTTTGGAAAATTGAGTCGATTAAGATTTCTAATCACCTCAAAAGGTTTTTATTATTAAGTTGATTATTATAGTAGTTTCTTGGATTAAACTTCTACCCAGCGGACTTGAGCCTAAAAGCTTTTTCATATCACTTCATTTACCACTTTATTTCCAAAGCTTTTTGGCCTGTGTTAAGACATTTTTTAACGAACCTCTTTTTCTGAAATGGAGCTTTTGCGGAGTGGAAGTAAAAGTGGTGAGTGGTGTTGAAAATTCATTTTTTCATAAAAAATTCACCGTCGTTATTGGGCTGAGAGCGTTTTTTCATAAAAAAGTTCATAGCTGTTTTCAGGACACACAAGATTTGATGCAACCTGCATTCAAATGATGTAATACAAATGGAAAATGACTACCCAACATCGCGTAGCGTGTTACCCTCTTGCTGTCATTTTTCATTTTTTGATATAGTTCTATTTCTTTTAATTAAGATTTTCAATACTTATAATGAGTTACTACCAAATGTAAGACGATTTGAATTATTAGACATAAACTTAGGCAAGGCTTAGAAATTAAAAAATAATTCCTAAGTTTATCCTTCATAAGTTCTTTACCATACTTCATCAAACAGAAAAGGTTTTACTTAAGGTAGATTAATAGGGAATCGTGTGCAAATCACGAACTGTCGCGCAACTGTAAGTAACAATTTAAAGGTACTGTCCTGGAATATCCACTGCCTAATGCGGGAAGGATGACAGATACCGTTACAAGTCAGGAGACCTGCCTATTCTGATTGGACAATGCTTTCGCGGTCTGAAGCTTAGGTCTTAGAGATGTGCCTCCAAAAATACTTTTCATTTTACAGGAAAGGTATATCCTTTCGGTACATCCTCTTATTTCCCTCATTTTTCTTATCGCTCAGCATTACGAAGCATTTTAAAGGCTTTTAAAAACTAATTGTTTAATTATTAAAAGTTAGAAATGCAAACGCACATTCTTGGCTATCCGCGAATTGGTAGCAACAGAGAACTCAAAAAAGCCTGCGAGCAGTATTGGTCAGGCAAAAATGAACTACAGGATCTTCTCCAGGCAGGAAAAGAAAGTCGCAGTAAAAACTGGAAACTTCAACAAGAAGCAGGAATTGACCTGATTCCATGCAATGATTTTTCGTATTACGATCAGGTATTGGATATGACCCTTAGCCTGGGAGCTATTCCTGAACGCTATAAGGTAATAGCAGAAAAACCCTCCACAACCCAGCTGGATTTATATTTCGCTATGGCCAGGGGTTATCAGAAGGATGGTTTGGATATTACTGCGATGGAAATGACTAAATGGTTTGACACTAATTACCACTATATCGTTCCTGAGTTTACTAAAAATCAACAATTCCTGCTTAGTTACGACAAAATTCTTGATGAATTTATAGAAGCAAAAAAAGCCGGAATTAAACCAAAACCTGTGATTATTGGTTTGGTTTCTTATCTTTTGTTGGGTAAAGAAAAAGAAGAGGGCTTCGATAAATTAGATTTGGTGGATAGGCTACTACCGGTTTACATTGATCTTTTAGCTGCTCTACAAAAAGAAGGAGCAGAATATATTCAGTTCGACGAACCTTTCTTAGCTTTAGATCTAAATGAAAAAAGCAGGGCAGTTTTCACTTTTGTATACGGGGAAATTAAAAAACAATTCCCTGACCTGAAATTTATGCTCGCTACGTATTTTGAAGGTTTAAAGGACAATCTTTCATTAAGCCTTTCGCTTCCGGTAGATGTATTGCATATTGATCTTGTACGATGCCCATCCCAACTGGACGATGTTCTAAATGAAATTCCCGAAGGCCTGAACTTATCCCTTGGCATCGTGGATGGTCGCAATATCTGGAAAAATGATTTTGAAGGTTCACTGGAAATCATTCAAAAAGCACAGGAAAAGTTAGGGTCTAACAGACTTTTAATTGCTCCTTCCTGCTCTTTATTACATATCCCCTACGATCTTGAACTGGAGACAGAATTAAATCCTGAAATCAAAAACTGGCTGGCTTTT
This sequence comes from Salegentibacter tibetensis, assembly GCF_020164485.1. Lineage (GTDB taxonomy): Bacteria > Bacteroidota > Bacteroidia > Flavobacteriales > Flavobacteriaceae > Salegentibacter > Salegentibacter tibetensis. The sequence continues at coordinate 89,728 of NZ_JAIQZA010000014.1, read as the reverse complement.
GCTAAACAAAAAGTGAAGGAATTAAAAACACTTCAGGCCCTGGCAAATGGTACAGCCGAAGAACAAACCCTGCAAGAATTTAATGAAAATAAAAACGCCTTTAAAGACAGGAAAACCTCTTTTCTAATTCATAACAAGGTAGTTAAAGATAGGCTTAATCAAATTTCAAAAAAAGACACTCAAAGGAAGAATCCTTTTAGTTTACGAAAAAAAGAACAGCAGAAAGTATTGAACTTAGCTCAATTTCCTACTACAACCATTGGGTCATTTCCCCAAACCAAAGAGGTAAGAAGTTGGAGGGCTCAATTCAAAAAAGGAAAATTGTCCCCCGAGCAATACGATAGCTTACTAAAGCAAGAAACCGAAAAGACCATTCGGTGGCAGGAAGAAATTGGACTTGACGTTCTGGTTCACGGGGAATATGAACGAAACGATATGGTGGAGTATTTTGGAGAGCAGTTGGACGGATTTCTATTTACAAAGAAGGCCTGGGTGCAGAGTTATGGAAGTAGATGTGTGAAACCTCCAATTGTTTATGGCGATGTTTCCAGGCCAAAATCTATGACGGTTTATTGGTCAAAATATGCACAATCCTTAACAAAAAAATGGATCAAAGGAATGTTGACAGGTCCTGTCACTATTCTTCAGTGGTCTTTTATACGGGATGACCAGCCCCGATCCCTAACCTGTAAACAAATAGCTTTGGCTATTAGAAAGGAGGTTAAAGATTTGGAAAATGCAGGGATACGAATAATTCAAATTGATGAACCGGCTATTAGAGAAGGACTACCCTTGCGTAAAGAAGACTGGCAGAATTATTTAAAATGGGCCATAGATTGCTTTAAAATTGCATCTAGCGGGGTGGCTGATTCCACTCAAATCCATACACATATGTGTTATTCTGAATTCAATGATATTATTGAAAGTATAGCCAATATGGATGCCGATGTGATTACTATTGAATGTTCCCGTTCCCAAATGGAATTACTAAAGGCTTTCTCCAATTTTAACTACCCTAATGAAATTGGACCGGGTGTTTATGATATACATTCGCCCAGAGTGCCCTCAGTAGAAGAAATGCTTGCCTTGCTTGAAAAAGCTCAAAAAGTAATTCCTGCAGAGCAACTTTGGGTAAATCCAGATTGTGGCTTAAAAACCAGGAAATGGGAAGAAACTCAAAAAGCATTAAAGGCGATGGTTAAAGCGGCAGAAAAAGCCAGGGAAACTATTGTGGTAACCTAATATCATCTCTGATTAAAATTGATTAAGCACGAAGAAAAATACTGCCCAAGGTGTAAGACAGAATTTGAATGTAAGGTTGGTTCCATACAACTCTGTCAGTGCTCTGATATAAAGTTAGAGAATAAGGAACTTGAGTACATCCGAGGTTTATATGAAAACTGCCTCTGTGCAAGATGTATGAAAGAACTAAAAACAGAGTTCCACAACCAAAATTACCAAAGTAAACTGAAAGATATCTTGGGTGTATTTTATAGATCACCAAAAATTGAGAAATGACAGTCGAAGAAAATATTAGAAAATCGGAAACACGAATTTTTAAAGCCGTTTTCCCGAATACTACTAATCATTATGATACCCTTTTTGGGGGAACTGCAATGCAGATGATGGATGAAGTAGCCTTTATAACGGCTACACGTTTTACAAGACAAACTGTGGTTACCGTGAGTAGCGACAAAATTGACTTTAGAAAACCAATTCCTTCAGGAACAATCGTTGAACTTATCGGAAAAGTTGTACACCTGGGAAACAAAAGCCTCAAGGTAAATGTAGAAGTTTTTACTGAACAGATGTATTCTGAACATAGGGAAAAAGCCATTCAGGGAGAGTTTGCGTTTGTGGCAATTGATGAAAATAAGAAACCGATTCCGATAAGGAAATAAGTCCAGAAGCTTAAATGAGGTCTGTAAAATCTATAAGTTAAATCTTCAAAAACTCCTTTTAAGGGGGTTGTCATTTTTGCTCTTATAGACTAATTCAGTCCTGAGAAAATTATTTTAAACTCTACGTTTTATTATCACAATATCAGTTTAAAATTTTCATTTGTTGCTAGCGCTATTATACATGACATACAGCCATAGAATGCCGTGTAAAAGTATTTGTAATCACCGTGTGCAAAATGAACCATTAAAGCGGCTACTGCAAAATAATATAGCCATAGGCTGAAAGGGTTTTACCTGATGAATCATATTCCTATAATTACCAAAAACTTTTAATACTTCTCCATATCTACCATTGTAGCCTTCAACTTTCCTGAATACAGAAAGTAAAGTTAATTAGGTACGTTTTACCAGGTTATTCTAATTCATTTTGAAAAAAAATTAAATATTATTTATTTAGGTTTAGTAGATGGTACAGGACTATAGAGAAACCTTTTTTGGCGATGAAAAAAATTGAGGCCGGCAAAAATTTTTATTTCCCAAAAAAAATCCTTTACATTTGAAAACGTAAACTTTAGGGGTGCTGATTTTTAAAATTGGCTGAGATAAAACCCTTTGAACCTGATCCGGTTAATACCCGCGAAGGGAAAAGTGTTATCTACATATTTTCTACCATAATTCCGTTTTTGAAGGAATTCTGGTTTGTATTTACTTTTTTCTTTAGGGGATCCCCCTGCAGTTTACAGCTATTAAATATCAACAAATGATAACTGTAAACGTAAACAACACCGCCCACACTTTTAATTCACCATCCAATCTTCAGGACCTTTTGACGCAGCTTGATATTTCTGAAAAAGGAATTGCTGTAGCTATCAATAATCAGATTATTTCTAAAAACGATTGGAACCGGCGAGAATTGGCCGAAGGTGAAAACATACTCATTATCAGGGCTACTCAGGGAGGATAAATGTGCTTCGGAAGCATTTCCGTAAGCCAGAAAATACCAACACTAAACAGAAGTAATTATGAAAAAGGACCAGACTCCAAAGCAGCAAACCATTAGCCGCGCACCTTTTCCCAATTCCGAAAAGATCTATGTAAGCGGAAAAATCCATCCGGATATTAAAATCCCTATGCGGAAGATCTCCCTTAGCGACACGGTAGATAAATTCAACGGAAAAGTAGAGAAAAACGAGCCTGTATTGGTTTATGACACCAGCGGTGCGTACACAGATCCAATGGTAGAGATAGATGTTCGAAAAGGCTTACAACCTATTCGCAACGGCTGGATTGCCGGCCGGGAAGATGTAGAGCAATTACAAGGCCTTTCTTCGGCTTACGGGCGCGAAAGGGAAAACAACGAAAAGCTGGACGAGCTGCGTTTTAAAAGAAACAGAAAACCTCTTAAAGCAAAACCCGGGGAGAATGTTACTCAGATGCACTATGCAAGGAAAGGCATTATCACCCCCGAAATGGAATATATTGCCATCCGTGAAAACCAGAAGCTGGAGGAGATAACCCAAATTTCAGAACAGCACCCTGGAAACAGTTTTGGGGCCAGTATTCCGAAAGTAATTACTCCGGAATTTGTGCGAGATGAGGTCGCTCGCGGCAGGGCAATTATTCCTTCCAACATTAATCACCCCGAAAATGAGCCGATGATTATTGGCCGCAACTTCCTGGTGAAGATTAACGCCAACATCGGGAATTCTGCCGTGTCCTCATCTATCGAAGAAGAAGTGGAAAAAGCAGTTTGGGCCTGCCGATGGGGAGCAGATACCATTATGGATCTTTCTACCGGAAAGAACATTCACGAAACCCGCGAATGGATCCTTAGAAACTCACCGGTACCTATTGGGACCGTGCCTATTTACCAGGCCCTGGAAAAAGTAAACGGAAAAGCAGAAGACCTCACCTGGGAAATTTTCAAAGATACGCTAATAGAACAGGCCGAGCAGGGAGTAGATTATTTTACCATTCACGCCGGCGTGCGTTTGGCTTACGTACCGCATACTGCGAAACGTGTCACGGGACTGGTTTCCCGAGGAGGTTCTATAATGGCAAAATGGTGTTTGGCGCACCACAAGGAAAGTTTTCTGTACACACATTTCGAGGAGATTTGTGAGATCATGAAAGCTTATGATGTTTCGTTCTCTTTAGGTGACGGGCTACGTCCCGGAAGTATTGCCGATGCAAATGATTACGCCCAATTTGCCGAGCTTGAGACTTTGGGGGAGCTTACAAAAATCGCCTGGAAACACGATGTACAATGTATTATTGAAGGCCCTGGCCATATCCCTATGCACATGATCAAGGAAAATATGGACAAGCAACTGGAGGTATGCGGGGAAGCTCCTTTTTACACTTTGGGTCCATTGACCACAGATATCGCTCCCGGCTATGACCACATAACCAGTGGGATTGGCGCGGCGATGATCGGTTGGTTTGGTTGCGCAATGCTTTGTTACGTGACCCCAAAAGAGCATTTGGGACTGCCAAACAGGGACGATGTAAAGGAAGGAGTAATTACCTACAAAATCGCTGCCCACGCTGCAGATTTAGCGAAAGGTCACCCGGGAGCACAGCACAGGGATGATGCTTTGAGTAAAGCCCGGTTCGAATTTAGATGGGAAGATCAGTTTAATTTGGCGCTTGATCCAGATACGGCGAGGTCTTACCACGATGAAACTTTACCTTCTGAAAATGCTAAAGTTGCCCATTTCTGTTCTATGTGCGGACCAAATTTCTGCTCTATGAAAATCACGCAGGATGTGCGGAATTTTGCGGAAGCAAATGGAATGGATACCCAGGAGGCGATTGAAGAAGGAATGAAAAAGAAATCGGAAGAATTTAAAGCAAAAGGAAGTGAAGTTTACCTGTAAACCGAAATTTAGATGCTTGTTCTTATTACTTCGGAAGAAAATTACAGTGATGAAAAGGAACAGCTCATTCATTTTTTTGAAAATGGGCTGCCCTTTTTACATGTTCGTAAACCGGGAATGACCGTAGAAATATTAAAGGGTTGGTTATCACAATTTGAAGAAAAATATATTCAAAAAATGGTAATTCATGAACATCATTGTTTAGCTGAAATTTTTCCGGTAAAAGGAATTCATTTAAAGGAAAGCTTCCGAAACAATCAAAAAAATTTAGCTGAATTTGTTGAGAGGTATAAATCAAACGGCTTTACGATCAGTTCCTCATTTCACGATTCAGTACAGTTGAAAAATAATACTTCATCATTTGATTATGTTTTTTTGAGTCCGGTATTCAATTCGGTTTCAAAACAAGGATATGAAGGGCAAACTTTTAATGTGGAAAAATTGCAACAAAAAGTCATCGCTTTAGGCGGAATTGAAGCAGATAAAATATCCAAAACAAAAGAAATGGGATATGCAGGAGTAGCAGTATTGGGAGCTGTATGGCTCACTGAATACAGGAACAAGGCTTTTACTGAAATCTATAATGAATACAGAAATGTCTACCACTAACAGGCCATTTGTTTTAAGTATCGCCGGATTCGACCCATCAGGTGGAGCCGGATTGTTGGCAGATGTCAAGACCTTTGAAATGCTGGGCTGTTACGGTTTGGCGGTAAACACTGCAAATACTATTCAGAATGATAAAAAATTTGAAGCCTGTCACTGGACTTCTGAAGTTATTATCTTTCAGCAACTGGAACTTTTATTGGAAAGTTTTCCTGTGGGAATAGCGAAAATCGGAATTGTAGAGAATCTTCAGGTTTTGACAAAAGTGATTGACAAACTACTGGTTATAAATCAAAATATTAAAATTATTTGGGACCCGGTTTTAAAGTCTAGTAGCGGATTCTCATTTCAGGAACCACATGAATTTCAGAAGAATTTGGAATCGGTTATGGAGAGGGTTTTCCTTGTCACTCCCAATTTTGAGGAATTGCAAGTATTTTATCCGGAATTAAATATGGAAGAAACGATTCGGAAAATAAGCAGCCAAACCAATTTATACCTCAAAGGAGGACATCGGCCAGAATTTATCGGCCTGGATGAACTTTTTACCACTGAAGGGGAATGCCTGAGCTTTAAGCCAAACCGAACCGGTTGTTCAGAAAAGCACGGCAGCGGATGCGTTGTATCCTCGGCACTTGCAGCACATTTGGCGTTGGGGGATTCACTTCCCGAAGCTGCCCGAAAAGCAAAAGATTACATCGAAAAAATATTAGCATCAAACAAAACATTGTTAGCAAACCATAACATATGATCTCCAACTTACACTACATATCACAGGGAGAAACGCCCAAAGAACACCTGGAAAACATTCGCAGGATGTGTGCCGCCGGGGCAGACTGGATTCAGTTGCGCCTCAAGAACGAAGCTTATGAGACAGTTCTCGAAACAGCAAAAGCAGCTAAGGAAATTTGTGATCAATTTCAGGTGAAATTGATCATCAATGACTTTCCGGAGGTTGTAAAAGAAGTTAATGCCAGTGGCGTTCATTTAGGCAAAGAAGACAACTGCCCATTGGAAGCCAGAAAGCTCCTGGGGCCAAATAAGATCATTGGAGGAACGGCAAACACACTGGAGGATTGTGAAAGACTTTGTGAAAAGCAGGTAGATTATATTGGCCTCGGTCCCTTCCGCTTTACAACCACCAAAAAGAACCTTAGTCCCATATTAGGGCCAGCTGGTTATCGTAAGCTGTTAAGCAATCTTCGTGCTAAAGGAAAATCAATTCCCGTAATCGCCATTGGCGGGATTATTCCGGAGGACCTTCCGGTTTTAGCAGAAAGTGGGGTTAACGGTGTGGCAATTTCTGGATGGCTTACTACGCATCCAAAGCCTGAAATGATCTTTAGGAGAATTCAACAACAATTTTCAGAAAAACAATTATGAGCAAAACAGATCAATTAAAAATAGCAGATAAGACCTTTTCTTCCCGTTTGTTTACGGGAACAGGAAAATTCAGCTCTTCAGAAGTAATGCAACAGGCGGTTTTAGCCTCAGAAAGTGAACTGGTTACCGTGGCTTTGAAAAGGGTGGAACCGGGCAATGACGATGATCAGATGATCGCTGCCTTAAAAGATCCTTACATCAGCCTTCTCCCAAATACTTCGGGAGTTCGGAATGCCAAAGAAGCTGTATTTGCTGCTCAAATGGCCAGGGAAGCACTGGAAACAAATTGGGTAAAAGTAGAAATACATCCCGATCCTAAATATTTATTGCCCGACCCTATAGAGACTTTAAAAGCCTGTGAGGAATTAGTGAGTCTGGGATTCGTAGTAATGCCCTACATCCACGCCGACCCTGTTTTGTGCAAACGCCTGGAAGAAGTAGGGGCTCAGTGTGTAATGCCTTTAGGTGCCCCAATTGGGAGCAATAAAGGTTTAAAAACACAGGATTTCCTGGAGATTATAATTGAACAAAGCAATGTGCCGGTTATCGTAGATGCGGGAATCGGGAGCCCGTCTCACGCCGCCCACGCGATGGAAATAGGTGCTGATGCGGTGTTGGTAAATACTGCAATCGCGGTTTCTCAAAATCCGGTGGAAATAGCAAAAGCTTTTAAACTCGCTGTTGAAGCGGGAAGGATTGCCTACACCGCGAAACTGGCGCCACAGAGACAACAAGCCGAAGCAAGTAGCCCGTTAACACAATTTCTTTATGAGTAGTTTCAAAGAAACTTTGAGTAAATATTCCTGGGAGGAGGTGCTGGAAAGCATTTTCTCCAAAACAGAAGCCGATGTACATTCTGCATTGCAGAGCAGCAAGAGGGATCTTGAGGATTTTAAAGCCCTTATTTCTCCTGCCGCAAAGCCTTTTCTGGAACAGATGGCGCAACAAAGCAAGAAGATTACCAAAAAACGCTTTGGAAATACGATGCAAATGTACGCTCCCATGTACCTGAGCAATGAATGCCAGAATATTTGTACTTATTGTGGGTTTAGTATGACGAATAAAATTCCGAGGAAAACCTTGAGCGATGCCGAAATAATCAAGGAAGCCGAATTTTTAAAGTCAAAAGGCTACGACCACATCCTACTGGTAACCGGGGAAGCGAATAAGACTGTAGGCATTGATTATATGTGCAATGCGGTTAAACTACTGAGGCCATATTTTTCCAATATCTCTATTGAAATTCAACCATTGGACCAGGATGAATACGAGAAGTTGATTGAAAACGGACTTTACGCAACGCTGGTTTATCAGGAAACCTATCACCGCGAGACCTATAAGATCCATCACCCAAAAGGGAAAAAATCGAATTTTGATTATCGATTGGAAACCGCAGACCGGCTTGGAAGAGCGGGAATCCATAAGATTGGGATTGGTGCGCTTTTCGGACTAGAAGATTGGAGGGCAGATAGCTTTTTCACTGCTTTGCATCTAAAATATTTGCAAAAGACCTATTGGAAAACCAGGTATTCCATTTCATTTCCGCGTTTGCGGCCGTTTAGCGGCGGACTTGAACCTAAAATAGAAATGACAGATCCCGATTTGCTTCAGGTTATTTGTGCCTACAGATTGTTGGATGAAGAAGTGGAATTGTCTATTTCTACCCGGGAAAGTGAAATCTTTAGAAATAATATCATTCACCTGGGCATCAATTCCATGAGTGCTGAATCTAAAACGAATCCCGGAGGTTATGTAGTGGAACCACAATCTTTGGAGCAGTTTGAAATTTCCGACGAAAGAAGTACCGAAATTATTGCAAAAATGCTTTCGGAAAGCGGAATTGAACCTGTTTGGAAAGATTGGGAAAAAAGCTGGTAAAGATGTTGACAGAAAAAGAAAAACAGCGCTATCTACGGCATATCCTACTGAAGGAAATCGGTGAAGCGGGGCAACTAAAACTCAAGCAGGCGAAGGTATTGGTTATAGGTGCCGGCGGACTTGGATGTCCTGTCTTGCAATACCTTACCGCAGCCGGAGTTGGAAAAATAGGGGTTATAGATGCCGACCTGGTTGACAGTTCAAATTTACAACGGCAGATTCTTTTTGCGGAAAAAAATATTGGGGAGCCGAAAGTAATAGCTGCAAAAAACAAGCTTCAGGAGATGAATTCTTCGATAGAAATAGTGTCTTATAATGAGCGGTTGACGGCAAAAAATGCAGTTAATTTATTTTCGGATTATGACATCATAGTGGAAGGAAGTGATAATTTTATCACCAAATACCTTGCAAATGATGCCTCAGTTCTGGCAGGAAAGCCCTTGGTATTCGGCTCAATTTTTAAGTTTGAGGGACAGGTTTCGGTCTTCAATTATCAAAATGGACCCACTTACCGCTGCCTGTTTCCGGAGCCAGGTTCGCCCGAAGAGATGCCGTCCTGTAGTGAAGTCGGTGTTTTGGGGATCTTGCCGGGAATCATCGGAAATCTTCAGGCAAATGAAGTGTTAAAAATGATCCTGGGAATAGGAAATGTATTGTGGGGAAAATTGCTCCTTTTTGATGCGCTCGAAATGCAAACCCGAATCCTGCCATTTTCTAAAAATACTGATGTGGAGATAACAGAATTAAAGGAAATTAATTTTTCCTGTGAAACCAAACCTGGCGATTCAATCTCTTATCAGGAGTATTTAGAATCCCGGTCATCATTTACCTTACTTGACGTAAGAAATCATGAAGAACGAATCTCATTCAACCTTGGCGGGCTACATATCCCCCTTTCGGAATTAAGAAACAGGTGTGACGAATTAGCTTCCGATGATAATTTGCTGGTTTATTGTGCATCCGGCATAAGAAGTTCAAAAGCCATTTCTGAACTCAAAAAAATATTTAGCGGGAAGAAGATGTACAACCTGGAAGGGGGGCTTAAGAAGGTAAAACTCAATGCTGTCAACTAATGTTCCTCTTTACTGGTTAGATGGTGCATAAACAAGGAGAATCCAGTGAAGAGAGCGTGATAGCTATTAGAGGATATTTAGTACTCATATTTACTCAAATAACTTGAACCTATAGAATTGAATTAACAAAAAGCCCTTACTAATTAAGGCTTTAGACTGAATATTGAAGAATTCTTGCACTCTAAAATTTTGGGCTTTGAGCTCTCTTCGCTTATAAGGAAAATATCGTATAAAAATCGCCTTTAGGTGTTCGCCAAGATTTCCCGGCAGTTTATGGTTTGTTATCGAAATAAATAAATGATAATCATATTACTAAAGTTTATATTTCTATGGCTTTGGCCAATAGTCTATCACGAGTACTTTATCAAGATGAGGCCCCACTATATCTCCAAAAGCTTCATGCGCAGGGTGAGGAAGGTATTCGTCCCTGGATTTTTCATCCTTAAAGGTGAGAAAAAAACAATGGGTAAAACCATCTGATAATCCTTCTGGGCTAACATCTGTTCCCCATTCAAAATTTAGAATCCCATCAATTTTATTTGGAAGCGACCTAAATGCGTCTATTATCTCTTGGATATCAGTTTCTGTAGCGCTGTCTTTAAATTTAAATAATACTACATGTCTCAATACCTGTTCAGTTTGTTCCGTGGCATTGGGATGGTTAACTAATCTATCTGTAGATTCCTGATTATTCTTAGATTGTTCACAGGAGATAAGTGCCAGGAATAATGAGAATTTTAAAAATATAGATTTTTTCATGTTTCGTTGCTTTTGGATGAGATTACTGGACTTTCGAGAAACTAAGTAACAAAAAAGAAAAGGAAAAAAATGGCCGCTTTAAATTTTGTAGAGTGTATTCGCTTTTATATCAGCGATTCCAGCCAGTTATTTTTATTTGTTCTCATTGCTAGCTATTCGTGCTCTAAGGTTATTCATATCCTCACTTAACTTTTCGTCTAAAATCTTTGCGTAATGTTGGGTGATTTTTAATGATTTATGCCCAAGCATTTTGCTTACGCTTTCAATCGGGACACCATTTGAAAGGGTGACAGTGGTGGCAAATGTATGTCTGGCAACATGGAAGGTTAGTTTTTTTTGAATTTCGCATACATCGGCAATTTCTTTTAAGTAACTATTGGTTTTTTGATTTGATAGCACCGGTAACAAGGTGCCTTTAGGATTTTCAAAGTTTTTATATTTTTTAATAAGCTCTTCCGGAACTGTCAAAAGAGGAATGCTACTAAGCGATTTGGTTTTTGTTCTCTTAAACTTTAACCATTGTGAACCATCAATTCCTTTAATAATATTTTGGGTGGTTAGTTTTTCAATATCTGAATAAGAGCACCCGGTGTAGCATGAAAACAGAAATGCATCTCTTACTTGTTCCATTCTGGGGATAATGAAGCTTTTTTCCATTATTCTAATAATTTCTTCTTTAGTCAAAAATTCCCGGTCAATAGACTGGCGTTTTAGTTTTAAATTATAAAATGGATCCTTCTCCAACCAACCATTGGCAACAGCAATCCTAACAATTTTTTTTAAGTAGGCTAAATATTTTAAAGCTGAATTGTGAGAGAGGTTGAGTTCTGTTTTGAGATAGTAAATAAAACTATTAATGAATTTGGTATCAATATCTTTAACCCGAAAATCATCTGATTTATAATTCGATGAAATAAAATTTGTTAAATGTTTTTTGGTAGTATTATAGCGCTGAAGGGTTCTAAAGGAATAATCTTTTCCAACCAGTTTTTCCATTCTTAAATTGTGATCCTCAAATATTTGTAAAATTCCTTTTTTTGAATCGTCTTTACCTATATAAATATCCTTCAATATAGTTGCGGTAATATTTTCGTCCGTATCCTGAAGTTTTTGATATATGCTGTATAGACGGTTCTTCATAATATCCAGGTTCCTATTTATTGATTTAGCTTCAATGGAATTGCCTTTAAAACAATTGGCTTTTGAATTCCATTTGTTTAATTCTACTTTTCTCATTGTGCTAACTTCGGCTCTTTTCCCATTATAGGTGATTCTCATATAAATAGGAACTTTCCCTTGTTTGTCGGTTTTACCTCTCTTGATATAAAAGAGAATTGATAATAAGTTCTGCATAATGATATATTTTTGAATGCTAAATCTAAAGAAAAAAAACCAAATAATATGAATGTAAAAACCATTAAATCAATATGTTAAGGTGAATTCGGTGACCTATTTTTAAAATTCAGAAAGGGCACCGAATAGGACACTTTTAATACCTATTTAAATGATATTATTTGATATTGTAAAAAATGAAAAACCCCGTAAACAGTGAAGTTTACGGGGTTTTGGTGTTGTTTGTAGGCTTAAAAGTACTCGAGGCGGGAATCGAACCCGCACAACCGAAGTTACTGGATTTTGAATCCAGCGCGTCTACCAGTTCCGCCACTCGAGCAAGTGGAGGGCAAAAGTAAAAAATTTTTCCCACCCCCAAATGTTTTTTTCTAATTTTAAAATTTCACTCTAAACTTATTCGTGAGGTGTGAAAGGAATTAATTTCTAAATTTGCAGCACAACAAACAACATTCACACAAAAACAACACAACATGCCCAACGTAATTCCCGAGGCCAAAATTTTTTCCTGCACCCAGAGTAAAGCTTTAGCTGAAAAAATAGCGGCTGCTTACGGTACCAAACTAGGAAATGTAATTACTTCCACTTATAGCGATGGTGAATTTCAGCCTTCATTTGAAGAGTCGGTGAGAGGTTCAAGAGTTTTTATTATTGGTTCTACCCACCCGGGCTCAGACCATTTAATGGAGATGCTTTTAATGCTTGATGCTGCTAAAAGGGCTTCGGCAAGACATATCACGGCTGTACTTCCGTATTTCGGTTGGGCACGCCAGGATAGAAAAGATAAACCAAGAGTGCCAATTGCAGCAAAAATGATAGCCAGTATTCTGGAAACCGCCGGTGCTACCAGAATTATAACCATGGATCTGCATGCTGATCAAATTCAGGGATTCTTCGAAAAACCTGTAGATCATCTTTATGCTTCCACGGTATTTCTTCCGCATTTGAAGAATTTAAAGTTAGATAATTTAACGGTTGCATCACCAGATATGGGAGGTTCTAAACGAGCTTATGCTTATTCTAAAGCATTGGAAAGCGACGTGGTAATTTGCTATAAGCAACGGGCAAAAGCCAATGTGATCTCGCATATGGAACTTATTGGTAATGTTGAAGGTAAAAATGTGGTTTTGGTAGACGATATGGTAGATACTGCCGGAACTTTGACCAAAGCTGCAGATTTAATGATGGAGCGCGGAGCAAAAAGCGTACGTGCAATTTGTACTCACCCGGTACTTTCCGGAGAAGCCTACGACCGGATTGAGAAATCCAAACTTCAGGAGCTAATTGTAACCGATTCTATTCCACTAAGGCAGGAAAGTCGAAAAATTAAAGTGGTGAGCTGTGCCAATCTTTTTGCCGATGTTATGAATAGGGTACACAACAATAAATCCATCAGTTCTAAATTCATTATGTAATCGAAATTTGACTGCAGATAATTTATTGTCAGGTTTTTGGTTATATTTCTTAATTAAAATCTTCTTTTTAAAGAATTTTAAGTCAGGGTTTTATAGAAAGGAAAAAAGCGCTACTTTTGCAGCCTAAAATTTTTGAATAATGAAATCAATTACGATCAACGGATCTAAAAGAGAAAGCGTAGGAAAGAAAGCCACGAAGGCCCTGCGTAATGCTGGACAGGTTCCTTGCGTATTATACGGGGGAGATGCCAAGCCGTTGCATTTTGCAACAGAAGAAATTTCGTTTAACGACCTTGTGTACACCCCAGATGTGCATACAGTGGAAATTAAATTTGGAGATAGCGAGAAATTTAACGCCATTCTTCAGGACATTCAATTCCACCCGGTTACCGATGCTATTTTGCACGTAGATTTCTACCAGATTAGTGATGATAAACCAATCACTATGGAAATTCCTATCCATACCGAAGGTATCGCGAGAGGTGTTAAAAATGGGGGTGTTTTACGTTACAACCTACGTCGTTTAAAAGTAAGAGGTTTGGCCAACGAATTGCCAGATTATATTACTGCAAACGTTACCAAACTTAAAATTGGTCAAAAACTTTACGTCACTGCTGTTGCAGATGAGTCTTACGAGATTCAGCACCCAGATAACACAGTAATTTGCCAGGTTAGAACTTCACGTAATATTGTTGCCCTTGAGGACGACGAAGATGAAGATGAAGTACCAGCAGACGAAGTACCATCTACTGAAACAAGTGATGAGGCTGCAGTTAAAGAAGGAGAAGATAATTAATCTTTTCTTTTTTCAGCAAAAATCTAAAAGCATCCCAAACGGGGTGCTTTTTTTGTTTCCTCACTAAATGAGATTTAAAATAATCTGTTGTTTTTTTTCAAAATTTATTTTGGGTTTGCTCCGGGTTAGTTAACTAATTTGTCTTTCAATCCTTATTAAAAACTTTTAGTTAGATATTCTAATAATTTTATCTTTACCAAAACAAACGCTATGCTGTCTTTCTTCGGAAAAATACTAAGTAAGAAAAAGCCCCAGGAAGAAGAACAAGATCCCATGAAGAAATTTTTGATCGCCGGGTTGGGAAATCCCGGTCCTAAATACCAAAATACCCGCCATAATATAGGTTTTAAAATTCTTGATTATATAGCCGAAAAAGAAGAAGTAAGTTTTTCTACAGGGAAATTAGGAGATGTAGCTCAATTCAAATTCAAGGGCCGAACCTTTGTGCTGCTGAAGCCTTCAACTTATATGAATTTAAGCGGGAAAGCCATTAATTACTGGCTTCAGAAAGAAAAAATAGCCATAGAAAATCTTCTGGTGATCACCGATGATCTTAATCTGGCTTTTGGCACTATTCGATTAAAAACCAAAGGTAGTGACGGTGGGCATAACGGACTAAAAGATATCCAGAGTACGTTGAATACCACGAAATACAATAGGTTTAGATTTGGAATTAGCGACGAATTTTCCAAAGGCCAGCAAGTAGATTATGTGCTTGGTGAATGGGGAGAAGAAGAGAAAAAAGTATTGCCGGAACGCTTTCAGAAATCGGCCGAGTTGGTAAAATCTTTTGGAACGGCAGGCGTTTCAAATACAATGAATTCATTTAACGGAAAATAAGTAGGCCTTGAAAATACATAAAGGAGCAAATGCTTTTAGGAGTGAAAAACAAACAGTAGTTACCATTGGTACTTTTGATGGGGTTCACGCCGGTCACCAAAAAATTATAAAGCGTCTCGTAGATGCCGCGATGATCGAGAATCTTGAGTCGGTGATCTTCACTTTTTTTCCGCATCCAAGAATGGTTCTGCAAAAAGAAAGCGGATTAAAACTTATAAATACCATAGAAGAACGCATCGAAATTCTGGAAAACACCGGGATAGATCATTTAGTGGTGCATCCATTTACCCAGCAATTTTCAAGGCTTACCGCGCAGGAATTTGTGCGTGATATTTTAGTTAATCGCTTAAAGGCGAAGAAAGTGATCATTGGTTACGACCATCGTTTTGGTCGAAATCGCACCGCAGATATTAACACGCTAAAGAAGTTTGGTGAAGAATATGGTTTTGATGTAGAAGAAATCACCAAGCAGGAAGTAGACCAGGTAGCGGTAAGTTCTACCAAGATCAGGAACGCGCTTTTAGACGGTAGGGTGGAGCAGGCCAATAGTTACCTGCAAACGCCTTTTAGTTTAAAGGGAAAAGTGGTAAAAGGTCGCGGTTTGGGAAAAGAATTCAATTATCCCACTGCGAATTTAAGCATTGAAGAAGACTATAAATTGATTCCTAAAAACGGGGTTTATGTGGCGAGATCTATAATTAATGGTAAACGCTACTTCGGGATGATGAATATTGGAACCAATCCCACGGTTGGTGGAGAAGAGCAAAGCATTGAAACTTATTTTTTTAATCTTGATGAAGACCTCTACGGACAAGAGCTGCGTATAGAAATGCTGGTAAGAATTCGCGATGAAAAGAAATTCAATTCTATTGAAGCTTTAAAAATAGCAATGCGACAGGACGAAGCTTTCTCCAGGCAATATATTAAAGATAACCATGCTGAATAAATGGCTCTTTAAGCAAGTAGATAATTCGGCGCTTATTGCTTTCCGAATTATTTTTGGCTTGCTTATTACGCTTGAAGCCGTTGGGGCTATATTTACCGGGTGGATTCGCAGAACACTTATTGAGCCCGACTTCACCTTTAATTTTATTGGTTTTGAATTCCTGCAACCGTTACCGGGTGATGGAATGTTGTATTACTACGGAATTTTAGGACTGTTTGGTCTTTTTGTAATGCTGGGCTTTAAATACCGCCTTAGTATTTTTTGTTATACTATAATGTGGGCGGGAGTCTACCTGATGCAAAAATCTTCTTATAATAATCATTATTATTTACTGATGCTGCTGTGCGGCATTATGTTTTTTCTACCTGCACATCGTTATTTTTCTATAGACGCCTGGAAAAAACCAGATCTTAAGAAAATTTCCATGCCGCAATGGGTTTGGGTATTAATCGTCCTTCAATTATGGATTGTGTACACCTACGCTTCAGTAGCAAAATTATATCCAGATTGGTTAGATGGTACTTTGCCGGCAATGCTAATGCGCGGAAAAGCCGATTACTGGCTGGTAGGCGAATTTCTTCAGCAGGACTGGGTTAGATATGCTATCGCGTATTTCGGAATTTTATTCGATTTATTAATAATCCCCGCTCTTTTGTGGAAACGAACCCGAGTACCGGCTTTTATTCTCGCTATTTTCTTTCACCTGTTTAATAGTTTTATTTTCCACATTGGGATCTTCCCGTATTTATCACTGGCTTTTTGCCTGTTCTTTTTTCCTTCAGAAAAGATCAATAAATACATCCTTCGGAATAAAAAACCGTACTATGACAAGGGCGAAATAATAATCCCTTCTTATAGAAAACCATTAATAACAGTGCTTTCAATCTGGTTTGTGATCCAGATCGCTTTACCTCTTAGACATTGGTTTTTCCAGGATAATGTGTTGTGGACCGAAGAAGCCCATCGCCTCAGTTGGCGAATGATGCTGCGTTCCCGTTCTGGAAAAACCACTTTTAAAGTAGTTGAAAAAGGAAAAAGAGACACTATTTACGTGAATAAAGCCAGGTATTTAAGTCCCAAACAAATGCGGTCGGTAAGTTCCAAACCCGATATGATGTGGCAGTTTGCGCAACGTTTAAAGGAAGATTATGCCGAAAAAGGTAAAGATGTAAAGGTTTTTGTGAAATCTGAAATAAGCATAAACGGCCGGCCTTATGAAAAATTCATAGACCCAAAAGTTGACCTTGCTGCTGAAAAATGGCAACATTTTAAACATCACAATTGGATTTTACCTTCAAAATTAGACTAGATTTTTAGAGGGCTTTTGTTACATTTGCTGCTTCAAATCAGTTAAATTACTTCGGGGCAAGTCCACGAAGCATTAAGAGAAAATAATTTATAATTTCGAGGCCCGCCTGCGGATAGGGCAGGCAAGGCCGCCTGAATGATTCGGGTAGGCCTCGGAGTATTTAAATCTCGATTATCGAGTAAAATAAAACTATGTTACAGGTTAACCATATCAGGGAAAATAAAGAGGAATTCATTAAAGGGCTCAAAAAACGAAATTTCGAGGCCGAAAGTATACTTGAAGAGGTGTTGCAATTAGACGAAAAGCGTCGTGCAACCCAGGTAAAACTCGATGACATTTTAGCTGAATCTAACAGGCTTTCCAAAGAAATTGGAATGATGTTCAAAAACGGCGAGCATCAAAAAGCCAACCTGATCAAAGAAAAAACCGGGAAATTAAAAGAAGATTCCAAAGCGCTATCTGAAGAACTTTCTGAAACTGTCGCAAAACTGGAAACCCTGCTTTATACCATTCCTAACGTTCCGCACGAATCAGTGCCAGCGGGAACTTCAGAAGAAGATAACGTAGAGATCTTTAAAGAGGGCGATGTACCGGTATTAGCCGAAGGTTCGCTTCCGCATTGGGAACTGGCCAAAAAGTATGATATTATAGATTTTGAGCTAGGAAATAAAGTAACCGGGGCCGGTTTTCCTGTGTATAAAGGAAAAGGAGCCAGGCTGCAACGTGCATTAATCACTTACTTTTTGGATAAAGCGATTGATGCCGGTTATACCGAATATCAATTGCCATTGATGATCAATGAAGCTTCCGGTTTGGGAACAGGACAGTTGCCCGATAAAGAAGGCCAAATGTATCATATCACAGCCGATGATCTTTATATGATCCCAACGGCCGAGGTGCCAATTACAAATATGTACCGTGATCGCTTGCTAACCGATAAGGATTTTCCAATTGCCTGTACCGGTTATACTCCGTGCTTTAGACGGGAAGCGGGTTCTTATGGCGCCCACGTACGCGGACTTAACCGTTTGCACCAGTTTGATAAAGTGGAGCTGGTAAGGATTGAAAAACCCGGAGATTCTTATGCGGCTTTAAATAATATGGTGGAACATATTAAAGATATTTTAGCCGATCTTAAATTACCTTACCGAATCTTAAGACTATGCGGTGGTGACCTCGGTTTTACTGCAGCACTTACTTACGACTTTGAAGTATTTTCTACTGCGCAGGATCGTTGGCTGGAGATTAGCTCTGTTTCAAATTTTGAGACTTTCCAGGCTAACAGGCTTAAACTTCGTTATAAAAATAAAGAAGGTAAAAAAGAACTGGCACACACACTAAACGGAAGTGCTTTAGCCTTGCCGCGTGTACTTGCAGGTATTCTGGAGAATTATCAAACCGAAGATGGAATTAAAGTTCCAGATGTTTTGGTGCCTTATACAGGTTTCAACCTCATAGATTAAACGGCTAAAAATATTGATTCACAGGGCAAATCCTTATCTTTACGGGATGCGCATTGCTTTAATATTCTTAATTTTATTTTGTTCCATTTCAGGGGCCTGGGCGCAGTCTGAGATTTTGGCTCGTAATTTTTTCGATCAGGGAGAATTTGAAAAAGCGCTAAAAACCTACGAACAATTACTGAAAGAAAATCCGCAAAATACTTCCTATTTTTTCGGGTTGGTGGAAAGTCATCAGCAACTGGAAAATTTCACAAAAGCCGAAGAATTGCTGAGGGAGAAATTGAATAATTCGGCCAACAATCCTACGCTTTTAATTGAACTTGGGCATAATTATGAACTTCAGCAAAATACCGAGAGAGCAGAGCAGTTCTACGCGGAAGCCTTAAGCGCGGTAGACGCACGCCCAAATTACGCCTATTCCATAGCCCGAACTTTTCAAAAATATAGCCTGCTTAAAAATGCCGCTGAAACCTATGAAAAGGCGATGGAGCTGAATAATGAACTGAACTACAATTTACAACTCGCGAGAATTTACGGGGAACAGGGTAAAACCGAAGAAATGTTTAAGAATTACCTGGAGTTGATTGAAGCGAACCCAGATTTTTTCTCGATCGCAAATCGTGAATTCGGTAAGTATATTTCAGCAGATCCTTCAACGGAAGCCAATACTGCTTTTAGAAGGTTGCTGCTCACAAGACTCCAGCAAAATCCTAGCTTGCTTTATAACGAAATGCTAAGCTGGCTTTTTATCCAGGAGCAGGAATTTTTAAAGGCATTTTCCCAGGAAAAGGCTATTTACAGACGAAGCGATAATAGTTTGCAAAGCATTTTAAACCTGGCAGTCATGGCCCGGGAAGCTGAGGATTTTGACGCGGCTATTGAGATTGTAGACTATGTGATAGAAGAAGCACCTTCAGAAAATATCGTGTTGCAGGGAAACCAGTTTTTACTAAAAATGCGACTGGAAAAAGAAGATGAAAAAACTTATTCCGAAGTAGAAAAAAGATATTCTGAATTATTGGAACAGTTTGGAACCGGACTAAATACGCTGAATTTACAGATTGATTTTGCGAATTTTCTTGCCTTTAAACAAGATAAGAAAGAAGAAGGCATCGCTTTATTGAAACGACTTTCAGAGCAGGCAAATCGTGATTTTGACAAAGCGATTATTAAACTGGCACTGGCAGATATTTTAGTACTTCAGGAGAAATTTAATGAAGCGCTTATTTATTA
This sequence comes from Salegentibacter tibetensis, assembly GCF_020164485.1. Classification (GTDB taxonomy): domain Bacteria; phylum Bacteroidota; class Bacteroidia; order Flavobacteriales; family Flavobacteriaceae; genus Salegentibacter; species Salegentibacter tibetensis. The sequence continues at coordinate 69,897 of NZ_JAIQZA010000014.1, read as the reverse complement.
TTCCCAGGTTCAAAATTTGGTAAAAAACGATCAGATCTCGCAAAATGCCCGGTTTAAAGTTGCTAAAACCAGTTATTTTAAAGGCGATTTTAAATGGGCAAAACAGCAATTGGATGTCTTAAAATCTTCTACCTCACAGCTTATCGCCAACGATGCGATGGAATTGAGTTTGCTAATTGAGGATAATTCTATTGAAGATTCAACTCAAACTGCGCTTAAAAAATATGCCCGTGCCGATTTGCTGGATTTTCAGGAGAAAAATTTAGAAGCAATTGAACTTTTAGGAGAGATTTTAAACCTTCATAAGGGCGAAAAAATAGAAGATGAAGCCTTGCTGAAACAAGCCAGGTTATTTGAAGAAACCGACCAGCCTAAGAAGGCGGAAAATAATTACCTCGCGATAATTGCGAATTTTAATACCGATATCCTGGCCGATAATGCTCATTATTATTTAGCCGAATTATATGCAAATGAGTTGCAGGATCTGGAAAAGGCCAAAGAATATTACGAGCAAATAATTTTTAACTTTGCCGACAGTATTTATTTTGTGGACGCCCGCAAAAAGTACCGGGAACTAAGAGGAGATTACCAGGAAACCCCATAAAAAATCAACATGTACATATATAACGTAACCATAAATATTGAAGAAGCTATTCACGACGATTGGGTGAAATGGATGAAAGAAGAGCATATCCCTGAAATGCTGGATACCGGAAAATTCAAAAAAGCTTTAATGACCCGCGTAATGGTAACCGAAGCTATGGGTGGGATTACTTATTCTGTTCAATACACTGCTGAAAATAAAGCTGAACTGGAAAAATATTACGAAGAAGATGCCGAAAGATTGAAAGGGAAAAGCAAAGCTTTTGAAGGAAAATTCGTGGCTTTTAGAACCGAAATGCAGGTAGTTAGCGAGCAGTAATTTATGGGAAAGTATAAGAAAAAAGGCAGGCCTCCACAGTCGGAGGATGGTGAGGTAAGGGCAAAAAAGCATCTTGGGCAACATTTTTTAACCGATGAAAGTGTGGCTGAGAAAATAGCTGAAACACTTAGTTATAAAGGATATAACAAAGTTCTGGAAATTGGTCCCGGGATGGGCGTTTTAACGAAATACTTGCTGAAACAGGACGCCGAAATTCACGTAATAGAAATTGATACTGAAAGCGTTGCTTATCTTCAGGAACATTATCCGCAGCTGGAAAATAGGATTCATCAATACGATTTTTTAAAATACGATGTGGGAACTATTTTTCGCGATGAGGCTTTTGCGGTTATTGGAAATTTCCCGTACAATATTTCAACACAAATCGTTTTTAAAGTTTTAGAATTAAAACACCAGATCCCTGAGTTTTCTGGAATGTTTCAAAAAGAAGTTGCCCAGAGAATTTGTGGGAAAGAAGGCAATAAAACCTACGGAATTCTTTCGGTGCTGGTGCAGGCCTTTTACGAAGCCGAATACTTGTTTACCGTGCCGCCTTCAGTATTTAATCCGCCGCCAAAAGTAGAAAGCGGGGTACTGCGATTAATAAGAAAAGAAGATTTCAGCCTGCCTTGTGACGAAAAACTGTTTTTCAGGGTAGTAAAAACAGCATTTCAGCAGCGTAGAAAGACAATGCGCAACAGTTTAAAAACTTTCGATTTACCCGATAATTTAAGGGAAGATACTATATTTGACAAACGTCCTGAGCAACTCGGTTATCAGGAATTTATAGATTTGACCCTTAAAATTCAGCCGTATGCAATTTCAAATCAGTAGTGAGTTAATAGAAAAATTAAAATTCCTCATAGAGCAAGAGAATAACGAGGAATTACTATTGCACCTTGAAGACGTGCACCACGCTGATATTGCTGAAATTTTAACTGAACTTTCTTTAGAAGAGGCCACTTACATCGTTAAGCTTCTGGACAGCCAGAAAACGGCTGAAGCTTTAATGGAGCTGGAAGAAGGAGTTCGGGAACGTATTCTGGACACACTTTCGGCCAAGGAGATTGCTGAAGAGCTGGAAGAAATGGATACCGATGATGCCGCCGATATCATTTCTGAACTTTCTCCCGAACGCCAACAAAATGTTATTGCAGAACTCGTAGACGAGGAACATGCCGATAATATTGTGGAGCTGCTTCGTTACGACGAAGACTCTGCCGGTGGACTTATGGCGAAAGAGCTCGTAAAAGTTAACGAGAACTGGAGTGTGACCGGCTGTATGACAGAAATGCGGGAACAAGCCGAAAATGTGACCCGCGTGCATTCCATCTATGTTGTAGACGATAAAAATAAGCTTAAAGGAAGGCTTTCGCTTAAAGATTTGCTTACCGCGCCCAGCCACGCGAATATCCAGGATGTGTACATTCCGCAGGTAGATTATGTAACTGTGCATACCGAAGGAGAGGAAGTAGCCCGAATAATGCAAAAATATGACCTGGAGGCAATTCCGGTTGTAGATGAAATGGGCCGCCTTGTTGGAAGGATTACCATTGATGATATCGTGGATTTTATAAAAGAAGAAGCCGAAAAAGATTACCAGATGGCTTCCGGTATTTCTGAATCTGTAGAAGCAGATGATAGCCTTTTAAGATTAACAAGGGCGCGTTTGCCCTGGTTGGTACTGGGCCTTTTTGGTGGTTTGGGAAGTGTTTACATAATGAAAGGATTTGAAGAAGCCCTGGAACAATTTCCTATTTTATTTTTCTTTACGCCCTTAATTGCGGCAATGGCGGGAAATGTTGGAGTACAATCCAGTGCGATTATTGTACAGGGACTTGCAAACGATAATTTACGCGGCAGTTTAATACAACGTTTAATAAAAGAAGTAAGCCTCAGTTTAATAAATGGAGTCGCTCTAGGAATTCTGGTTATGCTGTTTGGATATATCGTTGGCCAGGATCAATTGGTTAGCATTACCATAGCCTCATCCTTACTTGCGGTAATTATAGTAGCCGCTTTGGTGGGGACCTTTGTGCCTATCATCTTAAATAAACAGGGGATTGATCCTGCGATTGCAACGGGGCCATTTATTACTACCAGTAACGATATTTTCGGGATTTTCCTCTTCTTCTACATTTCTAAATTAGTGCTTGGTTTCTAACTAAAAGGCTTCAGGCTTTAAGTTTTAAAAATCATTCTTTAACTTTGGGTTTTCGTAATTGAAATACCTCGAATAATAGCTCTCGAGGAACTTTTGAAAACCAAAATTAGGCTGTTCAATTGGGTCTATTGGCGTCAAGCTGAACTTGTTTCAGCTTCTAACATGTTTGAATTATTATAAACTTAGATCTCCGAATAAATTTCGGAGCAAGCTCTAAAACAAGTTCAGCTTGACGATTCAATAAACTTTGCAGACAGCCTCATATAAACCTCACTTAGTGAGTAGACAAATGAAACCGCCTTCATTTCAACATACATCATCTATTCTCAAACTTAATTTTATTGTAATGAGGAAAAAGCCCGTTTTTGAGCTTTCTTCCGGCGGTCGTTATTTTATAAAATTTAAAAACTCAATTTTAGAGCAATGATTATTTTACATTCAGATACCAATCACCCAACTTTAATCAAACAACTGGACGATGCCGGGCATCATAATATTGAGGGATTTTCTCAAACACGGGAGGAAACCCTGGAAAATCAGCATCTCTACGATGGGATTATAATTAGGAGCCGTTATACCATAGATAAAGAATTTATAGATGGCGCGCCTAATTTGAAATTTATTGCCAGGGTAGGAGCAGGCCTTGAAAATATTGATGTTGAATACGCAGAAGAACACGGAATCACCTTATTTTCTGCCCCTGAAGGAAACCGAAATGCCGTTGGAGAACACACTTTAGCTATGCTTCTTTCGCTTTTTAATAGGCTGAATAAAGCCGATAGGGAAGTGCGGAATGGCCTTTGGCAGCGCGAAGAAAACCGCGGTTTGGAATTAGACGGAAAAACTGTAGGAATAATTGGCTACGGAAATATGGGAAAAGCTTTCGCTAAAAAGTTACGCGGCTTTGATGTTGAAGTAATCTGTTATGATATTAAAGACGGTGTAGGCGACGAAAATGCTCGGCAGGTCTCTTTGAAAGAATTCCGGGAGAAATGTGATGTAGTGAGCTTGCATACACCCTGGACGCCGGAGACCGATCAAATGATCAACAAAGAATTTATTGATGCCTATAAAAAGCCCTTCTGGTTTATAAATACCGCCCGCGGAAAAAACGTGGTTACGGCAGATCTTGTAGACGCATTGAAGGATGGCCGCGTACTTGGCGCCGGTCTTGATGTTTTGGAATACGAAAAAGCTTCTTTTGAAAGTCTTTTTTCTAATAAAAAAAACGTTTCCTTGAGTATAGAGAACCAGATTCCAGATGCTATGCGGGAACTTATGTTTTTACAAAACGTGATTTTAAGTCCGCACGTGGCGGGATGGACCAAAGAATCTCACGAACGCCTCGCCAGCGTAATCGCCGGTAAAATCATAGATAAGTTTGGAAAAGGGAAGGAGAAGTAATTTACTTAATTGAAGTAGTTAAACCTCACAGGTTTCCAAAACCTGTGAGGTTTTTTTATTCACAGATTTCCGTCATTCTAATTTATTTCAGAATCTAATATCTTAAAATTCTACCTTGAAACAGCAAGTTTTCGTCATTACAGTCCCGATAATTATTGGGATTGTGATGACGTTCATAGTTTAAAACTTTAACTGAATTATCGTATTTTCAGAAAAATTAATTCAGAAAATATGGATAAAAGAGTCACTGGAATCGGTGGGGTTTTTTTTAAAACCAAAGATCCAAAAGCGATAAAGGAATGGTATAGCAAACACCTGGGTTTAAATACCGATCAATGGGGTTGTACTTTTTGGTGGATGGACGAAAACGGAAATAAATGCTCTACACAATGGAGTCCTTTTAAGGAAGATACCAATCATTTTAAACCTTCAGAAAAAGATTTTATGATGAATTACCGCGTTGAAAATCTAGAAGAATTACTGGAAACCTTAAAGGCCGAAGGTGTAGAAGTGATGGAAGAAGTTCAAAAAGTGGAGGAAGGTAAATTCGATTGGATAATTGATTTAGAAGGAAATAAAATAGAGCTCTGGGAACCTAACGACAGGGCTTTTCTTTAAGCTAAGGCATTCTTTTATAGAGATAAACAGAAAAATAATTAAATCTTCTTTGTTCTAATTTTTATTAATCGTAATATTGCGATATATAAATATTTAGATTATGAAAACATCAGAATTATTCGATTTGCTGAAACAACATCAGGAAAAACCCCTGCTGTTTGAATACGCACCCAACTTACTGGTTGGTGCAAATTATCATATTACGGAAGTAAAACATCAAAAAATCGACTCGGTAGACTGTGGAGCTGGAACTGATGCCTGGAACGAAACGATTATCCAGCTTTGGGAAAGTCCGGAAGAAATTGGAAAAACTGAATTTATGAAAACTGCCAAAGCTTTGTCCATTTTAGATAAAGTCGGCCAGATGAAAGCTTACGATTTGGAAGCGGAGGTAAAGTTTGAGTATAGCAATGCAAACTTTCACACCGCTCAATTATTCGTAACTGGATTTACGATTAAAAATGGCAATTTATTGATGAAATTAGACGTAAACCCAACCGACTGTAAAGCGAAAGAAACCTGTGGCGTGGCTCAACCGGAAGAAGTCGCCGTAAACGAGTGTGCACCAGGCGGTGGTTGTTGCTAAAACAAATCTTTATGAAAAACGTACTCGTACTTTGTACCGGGAATTCCTGCAGAAGCCAGATGGCACATGGATATTTAAAGCATTTCGCTAAAGAGAGAGCTAAAATTTACAGCGCAGGAATTGAAACCCACGGTTTAAATAAAAAAGCGGTTGCCATAATGAAAGATGATGGCCTGGATATTTCTTATCATACCAGCAATAATGTAGATGAATATAAAGATGTAGAATTTGATTTTATCATCACGGTTTGTGATCACGCGAATGAGAATTGTCCGTTTATTCCGTCAAAGAATGCGGTGCGGTTACACCATAATTTTAAAGATCCCTCAAAAATAGAAGGTTCAGAAGAAGAAATTCAGGAAGCGTTTAAAACTACCAGAAATGATATTAAAGCCTGGTGCGAAAAGTTTGTAAATGATAATCTATAAATTAAAAAATGCTGTTTAATAATCCCAACGTCATCCTGAACTTGTTTCAGGATCTAACATCTTGATATTATCAAACAGCATTTATATAAAAGTTATTCCAGTAACTTTCTCTTAATTATTCTGACTCAATTCTATAAGTGCAGATTTAATTGACTCTTCTCCTTCCAGAGCCTGGAAAGCCATATTTTTCCCTAATGGATCAGCAAGGCACATTACCAGTAAAAAGGCTACATCGTCCCGGGAAATTTCCCCACGCTCATTTAGTTTGGGCGCTAATTTCACCTTAGCAAGTCCCATATCGTCGGTAAGCCTGCCGGGTTGAACAATTGTATAAACAATTCCGCTGTCTACTAAATAATCGTCAGCTTCTTTTTTCGCTCTTAGGTAATGTTCCAGGTCTCCGCCTTCTTCAGGTTTATCGGTTCCCATTGCACTAAGCATAATGAATTTCTTTACATTAAATTTCTTAGCGGCATCAACCATTTTCTTGGCGCCTTGCTGGTCTACCGCTGTAGTTTTATCAGGGCCGGTGTTACCGCCGGAACCAGCGGCAAAAATTACACGGTCTATTCCTTTAAAAGCGTGGTCTACATCGCCTTCAAGGTCTGCCATCACGCTTTCTACCTCCATATCATCAAAGATTTGCTTCTGCTCCTCTTTACGAATCATGGCAATGGGTTTAAAATGTTCGGTGTTGTTTAAAATTTCAATTACCCTTTTTCCTGTTTGTCCGGTAGATCCGGCTATTAATATCTTTTCCATTTTTCTTTAAATTTTAATCAGTTTGAAGATAAGGATGAATTGAAAACCTTCATAGGGAATGCATCAGAATAACATGAAATTAACAGCCTATTGCTCTGAATTGAATTTAGCTTCCAGTTCTTTCTGAAATTCTTCCATCACCGGTTTTACCGTGCTTTCGGGTAAATCTGCAATTCTAATGTACATTAACCCGTCTATCGCGTTATTGAAAAGCGGGTCTACATTAAAGGCAACCACTTTCGCATTTTGTTTGATGTATTTTTTAATCAAGACCGGTAAGCGTATATTTTCGGGCTCAATTTCATCAATAATCTTGTCGAATTTATTCAAATCGGCTTCGCTGGCGTCAAAAACAAAATCTTTATCGGCATCTTTTAATTTTACTTTAAACTCTTTTTTCGGCTTAATGTATTGAGCGACATAGGGGTCGTAGTAATGCGATTTCATAAACTCGATCATCAGCGATTTAGAGAAATTTGAAAACTTATTACTGATGCTTACCCCACCAATCAGGTATTTATGCTCCGGAAAACGTAGTGTACAATGCACAATTCCTTTCCAGAGTAAGAAAAGCGGCATTGGTTTTTGCTGATATTCTTTAATGATAAAAGCCCGACCCATTTCTATAGACTGGCTCATCATTTTGTGCAATTCCGGCTCAAACCTAAAAAGCTCCTGAAGATAAAATCCGTCAATTCCGTACCTGGCATAGATTTCATTTCCCATTCCCATACGGTAAGCTCCGGCTACTTTTTTGGCTTCATTATCCCATAAAAAGAGGTGGTAATAATAATCGTCAAATTTATCAAGATCGGTAGCATTATTAGTGCCTTCGCCAATTTCCCTAAAGGTTATTTCGCGCAATCTACCCAGCTCGGCTACGATATGTGGGATCACTTCTTTTTTGGCGAGAAAAACTTCGTAATTTTTACTGGACAGTAAACGCTTGTCCATTTCGCGACAATTTTCAACTTCGATTTCCATTAAAGCTTCAGCCGTTTCTACCGCGATCTTTTTTGGAGATTTTGGAAGTTTCAGGTGCTTTGGAATTTTTTCAAAAAGCTTTTTTCGTTCAAAAACATTAGCCAGCATATAGGTTTTTCGGCGCAACAAAGCCGTGAAAGCTTCCAAATTAGTATGTTCTAATTGATCTTCTACAGAAATTGGATTACCAATGCGCACTTTTATTTTTCGTCTCTTTTGCGTAAGTATTTCACCAGGTAGTTTTGCAGTACGCAGAATATCGCTCATAGAGGCCAGCCGGTAGAAAAAGGTGGAATTCTTGGCGTGAAAATAAATTGGCACCACGGGAACTTGCGCTTTTTGGATAAGTTTCATCGCCGCTGGTTCCCAGGGTTTATCTACAATTACTTTTTCATCTTTATAAGTAGAAACTTCACCCGCCGGAAACATTCCCAGCGCGTGGCCATCTTTTAAATGGGAAATCGCTTCTTTAATTCCTCCTAAACTGGATTTTGCTTCTTTATGATCCTCAAACGGATTCACAGGCAGAATGTAAGGCTTCAGCGGATCTAAACGATGAAGTAAAAAGTTGGCGATAATCTTATAATCCGGGCGTTGATTTAGCAACAATTTCATCAGGATCATTCCGTCTATTCCGCCGAGAGGATGATTCGAAATTGTTATAAACGCACCTGTTTTTGGAATTCGTTTCAGGTCTTTTTCGGGAATTTCAAAATCGATCTCAAAGCCTTCTAAAATCGAGTCTATAAATTCAATTCCGTTAAGACTTTTTCGTTTCTGGTATTCCCTATTAAGCCGGGAAAGTTTTGTGGTTCTTAGGATTAGCCAGCCCATAGATGTCCCTAAAGGGCCTAGTTTTTCGAGGTTCATCACCCTGGCGACTTCCCGGGAGCTTACAATTCCCATTTAAAATTAAATTAGTTAGTAAGAATAAAGATAGAAATTTTTATTTGCGGGTAACAATTTGAAGGGTATTGTGCGTAAGTTGTTTTAGTAAGATTTCCTTGTCTTTTTCAAGGCTTTTTCTCGCTTCATCATTAAAATGCCGAATGGTATACAAAGAAACCCCGGGCACAAAACTTACCTTAAACCTGGCCTTTAAATGTTGAAGTAATTTCTCCAGTTGGTTGAATTTATTATCTACACAAACCGAAAAACTAATGGCAGAATTCTGTATTAAATCAACTTTCATTTGATACTGATGAAAAAGCCGAAAAACCTCGCTTATATTCTCCTCTACCATAAAAGAGAAATCCAGGGTAGAAAGAGAAATTAAAACCAGATCTTTTTTAACGATAAAACATGGTATTTCCGGAAAAATTAGCTGGCCTTTCCCAACTTTGGTGCCTTCGCTTTCCGGCTTTAAAAAGGGTTTTACAAACAACGGAATCTCTTTTTGCTGAAGTGGCTGCAATGTTTTTGGGTGAATTACAGAAGCACCATAAAATGCCAGTTCTATGGCTTCCTCGTACGAGATTTGCTGAAGCAATTCAGGATTTTCAAATTCCCGCGGATCGGCATTTAGAACACCGGGAACATCTTTCCAAATGGTTACATTTTCTGCATTTAAACAATAAGCAAAAATTGCAGCCGTGTAATCACTTCCTTCCCTACCAAGTGTGGTGGTAAAATTATTAGGGTCTGAACCGATAAAACCCTGGGTGATATTTACCTGATTTATATTTAAATTTTGCTGAATAGCTTCCTGGGTTTCTTCCCAGTTTACACCGGCATCCCGGTAAACGCTATCGGTTTTTACAAATTCCCGGGCGTCCAGCCAGTTGTTTTTTATGTTTTGGGAATTTAGATATTCGCTAACAATTAAGGTAGAAATTAACTCCCCGTAACAAATTACCTGGTCGTAAACAAAGTCGTATTGTTCTGATTTATTATGCAGAAGAAAATTCTTAAGTTCGGTAAAAGCTGCGGTTACTTTATTAAAAATTGAAGCCTGTGGATCTAAAAAAAGCTCATTGATAACTTCAAAATGGGCATCTTCCACAGCCTGGAGGCTTTGAGGGATTTGCTTTTCAAATAGATAATCTTTAATTACAATTTCCAGGGCATTGGTGGTTTTTCCCATTGCCGAAATCACGATTACCTTCGGCCCATTTCCGGTCTTGTCCAGTACATTCTTAACATTTCTTACCCCTGCCGCATCTTTCACTGATGCGCCTCCAAACTTAAAAACTTTCATAAAATTTTAATCGATATTTTTTTGGATTCCGGTTTCATCCATATGCACGGTGTACCAGTTTTTCTTAATATCTGCTCCGGTATTTTCATAGAATTCCTGGGCATTTTTATTGCCTTCAGAAACTACCCATTCTACACGTTTCACATTATTATCGTGACCGTATTTTACAACTCTTTTGTATAGCGCGCCTCCAAGTCCGGTACCACGCATCTTTTTGCGAACAATAAGGTCTTCCAGGTGAACGGTACGGCCTTTCCAGGTAGAGAACCTAAAATAAACCAGCGCCATTCCTTCAATTTTCCCTTTTACTTCGGCTACAAAACATTTAAAATTGCTTTCTTCAAAACCTTCGTGTTCAAGATCGCTCACACGAATTTCAACCTGATCTGCAGCTTCTTCATAGGCGGCAAGTTCTTTTATAAGCTCCAAAACCGCGGGCATATCTTCCCGCTTAGCTTCGCGTATCACGTATTCCATAAGTCTGGTGTTTCTACAAAAGTAGGAATTGATTTTAATAAAAAGGCCGATTAATATCGGCTTAGCGTATTATTAACGTGATTTCTCAAGGAATTCATCCATTGCTTCCTCTTCCATTTGTACGGTGCACCAATCGGTGAAAACGGTAGCTCCACTACGGCTGTAAAAGTCTCTGGCGTGGGTGTTCCAATCTAAAACCACCCATTCGGTACGCTTTACACCTTCTTCTTTAGCAAATTCAATAACCCGCTTGTAAAGTGCATTTCCCAAGCCTTTGCCACGCATATTTTCCCTAACTACCAGATCTTCCAGGTGAACGGTTTTTCCTTTCCAGGTAGAATACCTAAAATAACATAGGGCCATACCTTCAATTTTCCCGGCGGCTTCAGCTACAAAACAAGTAAAGGAGGGGTTGGGGCCAAAACCATCTCTTTTAAGGTCTTCTGCAGAAATAATTACCGCATCGGGTTCTTTTTCAAATTCGGCAAGTTCCTGTATAAGCTCTAAAACCGCTGGCATATCTTCCGGCTTTGCTTTTCTAATTTTAAATTCCATTTTTATCGCTTTAGACACAAAAATAAAGAATGAAATTTCAAAACAGCTATTTTCTAGAAATAGCAGTCGAAAAATTCACGAAGCCTAGCCAAAAGCAACTTTTATTTGATGATTTTTCAATATATAATTCACGAAAACGTTTTAGTAACTCAGAAAAATGAATAATTTTGATACAAATAACGATATTGGTACGTAATGGTTAAGAAAAATCAGACTCTAGGCGAATTTATTATAGATAATCAAGCCGCGTTTCCCTATTCTTCAGGGGAACTTTCCCGTTTAATCAGGTCTTTACGTTTGGCGGCTAAAGTGGTAAACCATGAGGTTAATAAGGCCGGACTTGTAGATATTTTAGGCTTGCAGGGGGACACCAATATCCAGGGGGAAGATCAGCAAAAACTGGATGTTTACGCCAATGAAACTTTTATTCAAACCCTGATTAATCGCGAGATTGTTTGTGGAATTGCTTCCGAAGAAAACGACGATTTTATTACTATTTCTGGAAAAAATATGGATAACCAAAATAAGTATGTTGTACTTATGGATCCTCTGGACGGAAGCTCAAATATTGATGTGAACGTTTCCGTAGGGACTATTTTTTCCATTTACCGACGGGTCACCCCAATTGGTACACCGGTTACCAAAGAAGATTTTTTGCAACCTGGCAACAAGCAAGTGGCGGCCGGTTATATAATTTATGGTACTTCTACTATGTTGGTTTACACTACTGGTTGTGGGGTTAATGGCTTTACCTTGAATCCAGCTTTAGGTTCCTGGTACTTGTCGCATCCCGATATAAAATTCCCGGAAAACGGAAGTATTTATTCTATGAACGAGGGTAATTATGTGCATTTTCCCCTTGGTGTGAAAAAGTATATTAAATATTGCCAGGAAGAAAAGGAGGATAGGCCTTACACCTCCAGGTATATTGGATCTATGGTTTCAGATATTCACCGAAATATGATTAAAGGCGGAATTTTTATCTATCCAAAAAGTTCTAAAGCTAATAATGGGAAACTTAGGTTATTATACGAATGTAACCCAATGGCATTTATAGTGGAACAGGCAGGAGGAAAAGCCACTGACGGGTTTACCCGAATAATGGATATTCAACCTACAGAATTGCACCAACGCGCGCCTTTTTTCTGCGGAAGTAAAAATATGGTAGATAAGGCCGAAGAATTTATGCAAAAATATGGATAAAAGGAAAGAAAGAGTTCTTATATGAAAATCTTATTAACGTTAAGCTGAATTCATTTCAGCTTCTAATTTGAGGTTAGTTCTCTGCAATTAGATCTCCGAATAAATTCCGGAGCAAGCTCTGAAACTAGTTGCCATTGACGTATTTTTAAAATCCTGTTATTCAGGCTTGTTTTTATAATTCAAAATGAAACTTAACTGGTATGGAAGTTTCTTTTTTCATTTTTTGTGTGTATTCCTCTCACTCCGTTCGTCGGATACAATTAAAACGAAACAAAACCCGCCTGAACGGACGGGCAGGAAGGGCGCCCTATGTGGAGGTGTTTTTTTGGCAACTGCCTTCCTCTCCCTTCTGGTCGTCGGAGGCAGAAAAAATCGCAAATCAGCAGCTAAATTTTTTTCAGGGCCCCTCGACTCCACTCTGGACAAGCTTTCAAAAATTATTAACGCTGCTGATTTTCTACACTCACACACGGAGTTTAAAACTCGCTATGCTTGAAAACGTCATTTTCCTACGCTAGGTAATTTTTTTATCACGGGTCTCAGGGTGACGCTTTTTATTATTTCAAACCTTTTAATTTTCCTTATTCAAAAGATAGTGGTAATCTTCAAAATTTAGTTGCCCGGTAAAAATTTGTATAGATCTTTTAATAATTTTGTCGGCATGTTCGTTTGAAAAACCTAGACCTATAGCATATCGCTTAATTAGGATTTCCTCTTCACGATCAATTTCGTTATCGGCAAAAATGATCTTAAAAAGGTCGTGCAGACGTTCTAAACGTTTTTCCACACTATTATAAGCGCTAATAGGAAACTCTGACGGGTTTTTAATAACCATTTTATATTCCTGCTGGCTAATATCAAGTTTACGAGCAAAACGTTCTAAAAGAACACTCTCCCTTTCGTTAATCTCACCATCTACACTCGCAAGGTTAACAATAGAAGCAAAGTGGTTGATGTTGCGAAGGTGTTCCCCCGAATCAAATAAATCTGAAAATGACATTTTATTGAATTTTATGCCACAAATATACTTAAAGCTGAAAATAAAATTCATCAAAAACCTTCTAAAAATTAAGACTTTCATCAATCGCTAATCTTTTCTTAATCCCTTTTTTAGGCGTTTCATTTTAGGTAATTTCATTTTAAGTACCCAAAAAATGAAACCACCTTTACTCGCTTTTAATAAAAAAGGAATTTACTGCGAGGCGGCAGATGTTTATCTGGATCCCTGGAAACCGGTAGATAAAGCTATTATTACACACGGCCACGCCGATCATTCCCGCTGGGGTAATAAAAAATACATCACCCATCACAGCAATGTCCCTATTATAAAACACCGGCTTGGAGAAATTGAAGTTTCAGGCAAAGAATGGAACGAAACCTTTACGATTAACGGGGTTAAATTTTCCTTGCATCCGGCCGGGCATATCATTGGTTCTTCTCAAATTCGGGTGGAATATAAAGGTGAGGTATGGGTGTTTACCGGCGATTATAAAGATGAAAATGATGGTGTGGCGGTTCCTTATGAACCCGTAAAATGCAACACCTTCATTACCGAATGTACTTTTGGGCTGCCCGCTTTTAAATGGCAACCGCAGGCGGAAGTTTTTACTGAAATCAATAATTGGTGGCAACAAAATAAGGAAGATGGCAGGACTTCGGTGATCTTTGGTTATTCCCTCGGAAAAGCGCAACGCCTGCTGAAATATCTCGATACCTCCATCGGCGAAATTTACACCCACGGCGCCATAGAGAATATGACTGAAGTAGTTCGACCTTTATCCGAAATGCCTGAAACCACCAGGATTACCCGCGACACCAAAAAAGATGAATTCAAAGGAAATATTGTGGTGGCACCACCAAGTGCGCACGGCAGCCCGTGGATTAAAAAAATGGTGCCGTATGTTACTGCTTCAGCCAGCGGCTGGATGACATTTAGAGGGGCACGCCGAAGAAGGGCTATAGACCGTGGTTTTGTACTTTCCGATCATTGTGACTGGCAGGGATTGCTAAAATCTATAAAAGCAACCGGCGCCGAGAGGGTGATTTGCACTCACGGTTACACCGATATTTTCTCCCGGTATTTAAGGGAAATTGGCTATGACGCCCGAACCGAAGAAACCCAATATGAAGGGGAAATGGGAGAAGAAGAATCAAAAAGTGAAGTAGAGAAAGAAAATTAAAAGGCTTTGACATTTAGGACACATTCGAGGAATAAGCAGTTTTAGAAAAGGAAATTATGAGAGAAGAAAATCAGGATAGAGAACTTTCCCTTCAGGGTATGCGGGATTTCGCAGAGCTCATAAAAACCTTAGACAGTACCAATAAAACCACTTTAAAAGTAGCTGCCTTAACCCATTATTTTAAAAATGCCGAAGATAAAGACAAGGTTTGGACCATTGCTATTTTATCGCATCGCCGGCCCCCGCGACCGGTGAATACGACTTTGATGCGGGAATGGGCTTCAGAGTTGGCAAATATTCCCTTGTGGTTGTTTGAGGAATCTTATCATATCGTTGGCGATTTAGCCGAAACCATTGCTTTGGTGATTCCGCCCGCTGAAGAACCTACAGAAAAAAGCCTGAACCAGTTTCTTCAAGAAATTATCGATTTAAAAGCTAAGAGCGAAGCCGATAAAAAGGAATATTTACACCAAAACTGGCTTTCGCTGAATTATTATGAACGCTTTGTTTTTACCAAACTCATTACCGGTAGTTTTCGTATAGGGGTGAGTCAAAAATTAATGACCCGCGCACTTTCAAAAGCAACCGATATCGATGAAGATATTCTCGCCTATAAAATGATGGGGAACTGGAAACCGGAAAAAACCACTTTCAATAAACTGATTTTAGAAGAAAATGAGGAGGATTATTTGTCTAAACCTTACCCGTTTTACCTGGCTTACGCAATAGATGGCAAAGTGGAAGAGCTTGGTGATGTGGCCGAGTGGAGCGCGGAACATAAATGGGATGGTATTCGCTCGCAGGTAATAGTAAGAAACGACGAACTTTTTGTATGGAGCCGCGGGGAAGAATTGGTAACCGATAAATATCCCGAATTTGAAGAATTTGTGGGGAAAATTCTAAACGGAACGGTAATCGATGGAGAGATTTTACCATTTCCAAAAGGAAAAATAGGCACTTTTAAAGATCTGCAAACCCGAATTGGAAGAAAAAGTATAAGTAAAAAATTGCTTGAAAAAACCCCGGTAATTCTAAAAGCTTACGATGTTTTAGAATGGGAAGGTGAAGATATTCGAACCAAACCTTTTGAAGAACGAAGAAAAATCCTTGAAAAACTTTATGCAGAAGTTTCTTCGGAAGAAACTCCCTTGCATTTATCAGAGAGAATTTCCTTTAAAAACTGGGCTGAAGTTGCTGAAGAACGCGAACGGGCTCGCGAGGAGAAATCGGAAGGGCTGATGCTCAAAAGGTTGGATTCCCCATATTTGGTGGGAAGAAAAAAAGGCGACTGGTGGAAATGGAAAGTAGATCCGCTTACAGTAGATGCAGTACTTACCTACGCCATGCGCGGTCACGGGCGTCGAAGCAATTTATTCACCGATTATACTTTTGGCTTATGGGACGATGAAAGGAAAGAATTGGTCACTTTCGCGAAAGCATATTCTGGCCTAACCGATGCCGAATTTAGAAAACTGGACGCCTGGATCAAGAAAAATACTATAGAGCGTTTTGGTCCCGTACGAAGTGTTACACCACACCACGTGTTTGAAATCGCTTTTGAAGGTATAGCAGAGTCAAAACGTCATAAGAGTGGGGTAGCAACAAGATTTCCCAGGATGGTCCGCTGGCGAACCGATAAGAATATCCACGAAGCAAATACGCTTGGTGAGTTAAGGGATTTGATACCGGATTGAACTAATTAAAAACAAATCTCACAGGTTTTGCAAACCTGTGAGATCTTTTGAAGAATGAACAAAAAACAACTCACCCAGATCGCCGAAACCTGGTTCTCCAACCAGGGCTGGAAGCCTTTTGCT
Source organism: Salegentibacter tibetensis (assembly GCF_020164485.1). GTDB lineage: Bacteria > Bacteroidota > Bacteroidia > Flavobacteriales > Flavobacteriaceae > Salegentibacter > Salegentibacter tibetensis. The sequence goes on along the minus strand of NZ_JAIQZA010000014.1, from coordinate 53,600 downwards.
TTTCAGAAGCAAACCTGGACGGCTTTTTTGCAAGGGAAAAATGGTCTTTTAAATGCGCCCACGGGAAGTGGGAAAACCTACGCGCTTTGGGTCCCGATTGTTTTGGATTATTTAAAGAAAAATCCCAATTATAAAACTTCCCATAAAAAAGGCTTAAAAGCGATTTGGATTACGCCACTTCGTGCACTTTCTGTAGAAATTGAACAGGCCGCGCAACGATTTGTCGATGAAATTGATAGCGGATTAACTGTGGGAATCCGCACGGGGGATACTCCACAAAAAGTACGTGCTGCTCAAAAAAAATCGATGCCCGATTTGCTGATCACTACGCCCGAGAGTCTACAATTGTTGCTTTCTTCAAAGAATTACGATCAAACCTTTAAAAATCTAAGTGCCGTGGTGGTTGATGAATGGCACGAATTGCTGGGGACAAAGCGCGGTGTGCAAATGGAACTGGCTTTGTCACGTTTAAAAACCGTTTCAAAAGATTTAAGGATTTGGGGGATCTCCGCAACGATTGGGAATTTAGAGCAGGCACGAGAGGTTTTGCTCGGTCCAGGATCTCAAGCCTTTCAGAATTCAGTTTTGATAAGGGCAAATTTGAAGAAAAAGATCAGCGTTAAATCTATTATTCCGAAGAAAATGGAAAAGTTTCCCTGGCGCGGGCATTTGGGTTTACATCTAATTGATGAGGTGGTGCCGATCATCAACAATTCCAGGACCACACTTCTTTTTACAAATACCCGTTCGCAATGCGAAATTTGGTTTCAAAAACTGATGAATAAATATCCGGAATTCGCAGGGGAAGTGGCGATGCACCACGGCAGCATCAACAAAGAAACCCGGCTTTGGGTAGAGCAGGCTATTAGAAATGAAACCTTAAAAGCCGTGGTTTGTACTTCCAGCCTTGATTTGGGAGTAGATTTTGCACCTGTGGAAACTATTATTCAAATCGGTGGGCCAAAAGGAGTGGCGCGATTTTTACAGCGGGCGGGAAGAAGTGGTCACCAGCCTGGGAAGGAAAGTGTAATCCATTTTTTACCTACCCACGCCATAGAACTTATTGAAGCTTCGGCTTTGCAAAAAGCAGTTAAAAAAACTGCGGTTGAAGACCGAATTCCGTATTTATTGAGTTTTGATGTTTTGGTGCAATATCTCACAACCCTGGCGGTTTCTAACGGGTTTTTTCCGAAGGAAATCTGGCCGGAAATTAAATCTACATTTTGTTTTAATGCAATGACCGAAGATGAATGGCTTTGGATTTTGAATTTCGTCACGAAAGGTAGCCAGAGTTTGCAGGCTTACGACGAATACAAGAAAATCGAAATTGAAGAAGACGGGCGTTTTAAAGTGAATAATCGCGGGATTGCAATGCGCCACCGACTGCAAATTGGGACTATTGTGAGCGATGCTGTTTTAGGCGTAAAATATTTAAAAGGCGGGTACATAGGCACGATCGAAGAATGGTTTATTTCTAAACTTACTCCGGGCGATGTTTTTACTTTTGCGGGAAGAAACCTGGAACTGGTCAGGATTAAAAGTATGCAGGTTTTAGTGCGAAAATCAAAGAAAAAAACCTCGAAAGTTCCCAGCTGGATGGGCGGCAGAATGTCTTTTTCGGCGCAAATGAGTGAGCTGCTTAGGGAAGAAATGTATGCGGCTTCAGCTTCGGTTTCTTTCGGCACAGCCGAGAAGTCGCCGGAATTAAAAGCTTTACGGCCAATTCTGCAAAGACAGCAAAAAGAATCTATTATTCCGACTAAAGATGAATTTTTGATTGAAACTTTTAAAACCCGCGAAGGTTATCACGCGATTTTCTATCCTTTTGAAGGGCGCTTTGTACACGAAGCTTTAGGAAGTTTGCTGGCCTATCGCATTAGTTTGCTTTCGCCTATTTCTTTCAGTATTGCCTTCAATGATTATGGGTTCGAATTGCTTTCAGACCAGAAGATCAATATGCAACAGGTGTTGGACAACAACTTATTTTCCGCAGAATTTTTGATGGACGATCTTTATAAAAGTTTAAATGCTACCGAAATGGCCCGGAGAAAATTTAGAGATATCGCGGTGATTGCAGGGTTGGTTTTTACCGGTTATCCAAATAAACTGATTAAAAGCAAGCATTTACAAAGCAGTTCACAATTGTTATTCAGCGTTTTTAAAGATTATGAAGATGATAATTTATTGTACTTGCAGGCCTTTCGGGAAACCTTTGAACATCAATTGGAAGAAGGTCGTTTAAGATTGGCCTTAGAGCGAATTTCCCATCAAAAAATCGTTTGGAAAAACTGCGAAAAACCCACTCCATTTTCATTCCCAATTATTACTGACAGGTTGCGGGAAAAACTGTCTTCAGAAAAACTGGAAGACAGGATTAGAAAAATGCTGAAAAGCCTGGAGAATTAATTTCTTTCGTTCAGTCTTTTGAGCACCGTACTACGAACCACTTCAGTAGTAATTCCGAAAAGTACGTGAGCAAAAAGCTCATTCATTTGCATTCTTATGGGAACATCTGTGGGTTTGGGCTCCAAGCCCATCATTGGTAGGGAAGTTTCGTGAGTGGTGATCCAGGTAGAACCTCCCAGAATAATTCCGTCTTTAATATTTAATTCGTCATTATCCTTTTTCCCAAACCCGTAAGCGGCGCCCACACTGGCTCCAATAGGAAAATTCACTAATTGTTCGGCCAATTCTTCATTATCAACACTTATCGGCGAACCGGTGATTTTAGTTGAAAGATCGTCTACTATTTTAATTTGGGCAGAACGTTGCTCAACTTTACGCACTGTCAAAAAATGTTCTACAAGACTTTTTACCGCTGTACCGGCAAGTCCACCAATTACTCCGGCTAAAAGACCGCGCCCGGTGGCTTTAGAATAAGAATCTCTTTTAAGCAAAGTCTGTACGTTCATAATAGTTTAGTTTACAGATTAAAACTATCTATTATAAGAATTATCTACAATTGTTTAACAAGGATTTAGCAGCAGGAATTTAAAATTTGGTAAATTTGGGTATGGCACAAAAACTAAACACCGCATTGCTTCAGGCAAATTTAAAATGGGAAGATCCGCAGGCTAATCGCAGTTTTTTTTCAAAAGAAATTAAGGCGCTTTCCGAAGATATAGATCTAATTATTCTCCCTGAAATGTTCACTACCGGCTTTAGCATGAACGCTAGTAAATTAGCCGAAAAAACCGATGGTTTAACGCTGCAATGGATGCGGGAAATGGCAAAATTGAAAGATGCCGCAGTAACCGGGAGTGTGATTATCACTGAAAATGATAAATTTTATAACAGGCTTTTCTTTGTCTTTCCTGACGGAAGTTTTAAAACATATGATAAGCGACACACTTTCACTCTTGCTAAAGAAGATCAAACTTATTCTGCCGGAAGAGACCGCTTAATTGTTGAATTCAAAGGCTGGAAGATATGTCCCTTAATTTGTTATGATCTTCGCTTTCCGGTTTTTGCCAGGAATACGGTAGAATATGATCTTTTAATTTATGTAGCCAACTGGCCAAGCAAAAGGGTTGCTGCCTGGGATGCGCTTTTAAAAGCCCGAGCCATAGAAAATATGAGTTACTGCATTGGCGTAAACCGAACCGGAAACGATGGTGATGGCTACAAATATAATGGCCACACCGCGGCCTATGATTGTTTGGGTGAAAATATAACCGAACTGGATCGCGAAGAACCTTTTGCAGAAGAAATAGCGCTCGATAAAAAACATTTGGAAGAAACCCGAAGTGATTTAAAATTTCTTCAGGATAGAGATCAATTTACTCTAAAGTAAAAGTCTCTGGCATATCCCAGTTGGATCTTACGTCTATGGTGTCTCGATAATACTGAATCTCTTCGGGCTGAATTCTTTTTAGATAATTCCCGGTATCCCATTTTCGATTTTCATTATCATCAAAAATTACCCTAACTAGGAATTTTCCCGGTTTTAGAAATCTAAAATGAAAATTATTATCACTGGTTGAATATTGTTCGTGTTGAACTTCGCCTTTTTCATTAGTAAGTTGTACCAAAACAGGAAAACGACTAACATTTTGAAGCGTTAAAATAATACTCCCATAATCTGCGTAAGATTTTGTATTAAGGGTGTGTCTAATCGTATCGTTGGTCTTTCCAAAAAGGTCTGTTATCGCGCCGGGTAAGGTGATCACCTGGTACTTTGTACTTTCCTCTTTATCAAAAGAGATCACAATTTCGTTTTCCAATCTTCTTACTTCTGAATTAAACGGAACCAAAACAGAGTCTCCATCCCGGACACTGATTAAATCCTGGTCAAAATCTACAATTGGGGTATTGGCTTGCAGCCTGTAATTTTGGGCAAACTCTATAGAACCTGAAGGATCTGAGGTAATTTTAAGCGAATCCCGCGCAGCTTCGGCTATTTTAGTGAATAAAGTATCGCGTCTTTTCGGGCTTATTACTTCAAAAGAAAGACTGTCATTTTCGGGGCGAATGTTATACCAATAGTAAAGGGTGTCGGTTTTGCGGTCTTTAACTATTCTGGATTGGAAGCCTTCCGGTTTTGGGGTCAATAATTCAATTTCCACACTATCCACTCCTTTTTTGCCTTCATATCCAAACAGGATCTGGTTTCCTTTTAGCAATTTTGGTCTTTTAGCTTCAAACTCCAGCTCTTCCTTAAAAATAGTGATGTTGTAAGTAGAATCTGTTGGTAGGGTGATATGATTTTCAACAAAACCTATTTTTTCTTTTTTAGGATCAAAACGGTAATTGTCGTTTTTGTCTTCAATAGCAAGGATCTGGTAGGTGCCTTCTTTGAGGTTTTCCAGTTCAAAATTTACGCTGCTGTCTAAAGTATAGGTGATGTATCTGGGAATTTCTTTATAAACCAGGGAATCTGAAAAAGTAGAATCTACTTCATATAAAAATATAGAAATGAATTCGGCCGGAGCTTTTAGATTGGCATCCTTAATAGTTCCTTGAACTTTCAGGGAGTCCAGGTAATCGCCGGTAGAAAATACATATTTAAAATAAGGTAGGGCGTTACCTTCGTTGTTGTCTACAATACTTTTTCCGAAATTAATGGTGTAGGTAGTGTTTTCCTGAAGGGAATCCAGGTTTTGTATACGCACATCTTTACGGGCGGTACCCATTGGGATAATATTAGGTCGCGGATCTATGGGTGGAGAAATCACGATTTGCTGGCGGGCGTCTTCTAACTTTACGTATTCATCGAAAAATATCCTGATCTCTTCTGCAGTGAAATTAGTATTATAGTTTTCAGGATTTGCCCTAATAAATTTTGGAGGCTCTTCATCTTCAGGGCCACCTTGTGGCATTCCTTTTTTCGCGCATTGCACGCAAAGTAGAAGTAGGGCAGCGACAAGTAAAATTCCAGGAATTCGTTTCAGCATAATTAAATAATGTAATCTAAACACAAAGAAACAATTATTTTAGGTTTTAACGCGGGTATCAATCTGTAATTGCCATCGTGGCAATACTTAATTTGGTGTTTTTAATTTTCAGGAGTTTATTGCCGCAAGCTTCCAGGGTTGCACCAGTTGTTACAAGGTCGTCTACCAGGAGGATATGTTTGTTTTCCAGTTTTGTGGGATTTTCTACCATAAAACTTTCGTCTATACTGCCCCAACGCCCCAGACGTTTTTTAAAAGTTTGAGTGCGTGAGGCCGACTTTTTTACCAGTACATCTTCAATAAATGGGGCGTTTAATTTTTTTGCGAGTTCTTTTCCAAATTCGGTTACCTGGTTAAAACCTCTTTGTTTTAATTTTCTGCGATGAAGAGGTACTGGAATTACGCATTCAATTTTTCTGAATGCGGGGTGGGTAGCCAGTTCTTCACCTAGCCATTTTCCCAGAAAAACCCCAATTTCTTGCTGTTTCCTATATTTTAGGTTATGGATAAGGTTTTGAGCCATTCCTTTCTTTTTAAAGTAGAGTAAGGAAGTAGCATTTTCTAGGCGTAATCGGGCATCGAATACTTTTTTAGTCGCATTTTCGTTATCAAGATGATAATTAGTCGTTGGAAGTTTATGTAAACAGGAAGTGCAAATCACTTTTTCAGCCTTTAATAGCGAGCTGTCGCAACAATTGCATATTTTAGGATAGAACAGATTTGTTAAATCGTGAAACATATGTTAAGTCCTTGCGCTTTATCTTAAGAAACTTCTAAATTTACAAAACAAATTAATAATATGATGACCGAAAAGAAAAACAACAACGCGCTTAAAATCCTAACGGGTGTTCTAGCTGTGGCCCTCCTGGCCTTGGGTATCTATACAATTAAATTCTATAACGAAGAGAAAGAAAATAAGGCCATCCTCACCAAAGAAAAAGAGGTGATAGAGGATGAACTTAATGATTTGATCATCAAATATGATGAAGCTATTGAAGAAAACCAGGTGATGGATCAAAATCTGGTGGATGCAAGAAACAGAATTGAGCGTTTGCTGGATTCAGTTGAAGACAATGAAGCCAATTTGGTATTAATTTCTCGATATCGCCGGGAAATTAGCAATCTAAAATCTGAGAAGGATCGTTTATTTAGAGTGGTAGATAGTTTGAATCGCCAAAATCAAATGATGTCTCAAACTTTAGATAGTACTAATGTAATTCTGGAACAAAGAACAAGAGTTTCAGATTCTTTGAAAACTACAAACCAGGATCTTTCTAATAAAGTGGATCGTGCTGCGCAACTTAAGGTCACAAACCTTCGTGGGGAAGGCGTAATTGTAAGAAATAGTGGAAAGCTGGTTGAAAACGACCGAACCAGAAGAATAGACCAGGTAAGGACATGCTTCACAATTACTGCCAACGATCTTGCCGGTCCCGGTGAAAGGGATATGTATGTGCAGGTTTATAATCCTGAAAATGAATTGGTAGGTGACGAAATTGTGGTGGAACATGAAGGTGGTGCTATGGTTTATAGTGCAGCTTCAAAAGTGTACTATGAAAATAATGAATTAGATGTGTGTTTGCTGGCCAACACCAACGAAGATAAATTACTGGAAGGCACCTATAAAGTGTATGTTTATGCTGATGCAACTTTATTGGGAACCGCCTCATTTAACCTAAGATAATTAAAACCTAAAATTCAAAGGCCGCCCTGCTGTTTATCAGGGCGGTTTTTTTATTTTTGCGCTATGGCAAAACAAGAAGACTTTTTTAAAAATGTAATATCCCATGCTAAAGAGTATGGGTATATTTTTGCATCAAGTGAAATATACGACGGCCTTAGCGCTGTTTACGATTACGGGCAAAATGGAGCCGAATTAAAGAAAAACATCAAAGAATACTGGTGGAAAAGTATGGTGCAGCTGCACCAAAACATCGTAGGTTTGGATGCAGCAATTTTAATGCACCCAACCACCTGGAAAGCTTCAGGTCACGTAGATGCATTTAACGATCCTTTAATTGATAATAAAGATTCTAAAAAACGTTATCGTGCCGATGTTTTGGTTGAAGATTATGCTGAAAAAATCAATCAAAAAGCACAAAAGGAAATTGCAAAAGCAAGGAAACGTTTTGGTGATAAGTTTGATGAAGAAGAATTTGTAACGACTAACCCAAGGGTAATTCGATATAAAAAGGAAGAAAAGGAAATTCTTGAACGCCTTGCAAAATCTCTTACTGACGAAAATTTGGCCGATGTAAAAGCGCTAATTGAAGAGTTGGAAATCGCCTGCCCTGAAACCGGCTCTAAAAACTGGACTAATGTTAAACAGTTTAACCTTATGTTTGGCACCAAACTGGGAGCTTCAGCCGAATCTGCTACAGATCTATATTTGCGACCTGAAACTGCACAGGGAATTTTTGTAAACTTTTCAAATGTGCAAAAAACCGGGAGGATGAAAATTCCTTTTGGAATTGCCCAAATTGGTAAAGCTTTTAGAAATGAAATTGTAGCTAGACAGTTTATTTTTCGTCAGCGGGAATTTGAGCAAATGGAAATGCAATTTTTTGTTCGTCCCGGTGAAGAATTAAAATGGTTTGAACACTGGAAAGAAACCCGTCAAAAATGGCACGCTTCTTTAGGTTTAGGCGAAGAAAATTATCGTTTCCACGATCACGAAAAAATGGCGCATTATGCGAATGCGGCTACTGATATAGAATTTAATTTCCCCTTCGGATTTAAAGAATTGGAAGGAATTCATTCTCGAACAGATTTCGATCTTAAAGCACACGAAGAACATTCAGGTAAGAAATTGCGTTTTTACGATCCTGAAATGAAAGAAAATTACGTGCCTTATGTAATTGAAACTTCAATTGGTCTGGACCGTATGTTTTTAGCGGTTTTTTCAGCTTCCCTAAAAGAAGAGGAACTGGAAGGTGGCACCAGCAGGACGGTATTGAAATTACCGGCAATTTTAGCACCAACCAAAGCAGCAGTACTTCCGCTAGTAAAGAAAGATGGTTTACCCGAGCTTGCCCACGAAATTATAGAAGAATTAAAATGGGATTTCAGAGTGCAATATGATGAGAAGGATGCGATAGGCCGCAGGTACCGAAGGCAGGATGCATCCGGGACCCCGCTTTGTATTACCGTAGATCACGATTCGCTTGACGACAAAAAAGTAACCGTACGTTACCGTGATACTATGGAGCAAAAGCGTGTGGATATTACAGAGCTTAAGGAACTTGTTCAGCAAGAAATAGATTTTAAAGCCTGGATGAAGAAATAAATAGAAGGATTTTTTAATTTGAAAAAGGGGCGATTAATCAACTTAATCGCTCCTTTTGTTTTTGATAAGCATAGAATCATTATTTTTAGAAAGTAAAAGAAGAAGTCACGTAAAAATGAAAAAAATTATATTCCTTTTAGTTCTAATTTTTGGTTTCCACTCCATATTTGTGGGGCAGGAGAGGGAAACCTCCGGCCCGGTTTATATAGACTCTGCCAAAGCGGTACCTTCTTCTGCAATGGCTAAGAGAAAATTAATTCCTCCTGCTACGGAATTTAAGATCTATAATCCCAGGAACCGGGGAATTAATAAAATAGTGCCGGGAAAAGGTTTGCCAAAAACCAAGGATGATGCGCTTCAAGAAAAAATGGGAGAAATTTCTGTGAAAGCGCCATATTTTACTTTTGAAGCCGCTTCTACACAAGCTACACCTACAGATCCTACTGGATCTGCAGGTCCTAACCACTACGTAAATGGATGGAATTCTGCTTTTTCAGTTTTTGATAAATCCGGGAATCAAATTATGGAGCCAGCTTCCCTGGCTAGTATTGGAGGAGAGTTCACCAATGAAACCCTTGGAGATCCAATAGTATTATATGATGAATTTGCCGACCGATTTATAATTTCTCAGTTTAGCGATACTCCACAAAGTTTTTTAATTGCCGTATCCCAGGGTCCAGACCCGATAAACGATGGCTGGTATACTTACCGCTTTACCACGAACGGAGTATTGCCAGATTATCCAAAGATTTCGGTTTGGGGAGATGGGTATTATATTACAACCAATAAAAATTCCAGATCAGCGGCTACCAGTCAGGTAGTTTATGCATTAGAAAGAGACCAAATGCTTAACGGGGGAACGGCACAAATTATGTCATTTCCATTGCCGGGAATCAGAACCAACGGATTTTACAGTCCGGCTGGCTTTTCAGCAATTGGAGAGGAATTGCCGCCGCGAGGAAATTCGCCAATAATCTATCTTCAGGACGATTCATGGGCAGGAGTTAATGAAGATCATTTAAAGCTTTGGCTCATTAATGTAGATTGGAGTAATCCTTCAAACTCAACGATTTCAGAATCCCAGGAATTAGGGGCCGGCGATGGTGTTTCGCCATTTATAGCCACCTTTGATGGAGGCTCTTTTTCTAATCTTTCACAGCCGGGTAATGATACTCCAGATGTTGATGCACTGCAGGCTACAATGATGTATATGACCACCTACAGGCGATTTCCAAATTATAATGCCGTGGTGATGAACTTTGTAGTAGATATAGATCCTAGTGCAGCAGAGCACGCAGGTATACGCTGGTATGAGCTACGCCAGCAAAACGATGGTGGTCCCTGGAGTGTTTACCAGGAAGGAACTTACGCGCCAGATAATAGTGATCGATTTAGTGGGAGTATTGGTATGGATGAGGCAGGGAATATAGCTCTGGGCTATACAGTTTTAAATGATAATCCGCAAAACCCGGTTTTTCCTTCAATCCGTTATACCGGTAGATATCATAATGATGAGCCGGGAATTATGACTATAGAGGAGCAAAGTATTGTTGAAGGAGAAAGTCCTAATCCTAATTCAAGATATGGTGACTATGCACATTTAAGCGTAGATGCAGCTGATGGACTCACCTTCTGGCACAATGGCGAGTATTTTGTAGGACAGGAAAGAAAAAATCATGTAGGGGTGTTTAAAATTGCCCCAGATTTTGATAATGATCTTGGTGTGGTCTCATTAATTAGTCCGCAAGACTCAAGTTTAGGTGCAAATGAGGAAATTACTATAAGAATTAGAAATTATGGCCGCAATGCGCAGTCTAATTTTGAAGTAAGCTATAGTATTGATGGTGGTCCTGAAGTGACCCAGACTTTTGAAGAAAGCATTGGTGCAACAAGTTCTGCTGAATTCACTTTTTCTGAAACCGCCGATCTTTCTGAGGTTGGGCAAACCTATGACTTCCTCTTTAGTACCAATTTAGAAGGCGATGAAAATGTTGAAAATGATACATTGCTCACTTCAGTTCGTAATTTACCACCTAAGGATGTTGGGGTAACTTCAATTGATGCACCGCAAACAGGGGAGAGTTTGGGAACTTCAGAAGAAGTAACTGTGAGTATAGAAAATTTTGGGGGCGAACCACAACAAGATATACCCGTTTTTTATCAAATAGGAAATAACACTCCGGTAAGAGAAGTCTTTAATGGCACTTTAGAAGTAGGAGGTCTTGAAGTATATACGTTCAATGAAACTGCAGATATTTCGCCTTCCGGAAGTTATAGAATTACCGGCGGCACCAGGTTGGAAAACGATTTTGATCCCAGCAACGATACAAGCGTAAAATCTGTAGCTAATTTAGATTGTATTCCTGAAGGATCTGATTGTAGTTTTGGCGATGGAATTTCATCTTTTGAATTGGAAGATGTCCTTAATGAACGTATCCCCTGCGGAAATGGTTATGCCGATTTTATAGGTTTAGCAGCTACTTTAGATCGTTCACAAAGCGATTTTACGGTTTCGGTGCAATCTCATTTCGCTGAAGAGGATAACGAACAATTTTCAATGTGGATAGATTTCAATGACGATGCTGTTTTTGATGATAACGAACGCGTAATCACTTCTGAAGTTATCCCTACTGAAAATTCCTGGCATTCTTATGATTTTAGTATTCCGGTAGATGCACCATTGGGGCAACATCTTATGCGTATTAGGGCTGGAGATACCAGTTTTGATGGTGATCTCAACAACCCCTGTGAAGTAATGGAATATGGTACCACCCACGATTATTCGGTAAATATCACCGATTCTACTTTAGATATTGAGGATTTTATCTTAAACGAAGCTGAACTGGTAGTGGTTTCCGAAGAAAATAAACAGTTTAGAATCATCATGGAAACCGATTATGAAGAAACCTTAAGAATTACTATTCATAATGTTTTAGGACAGAAAATGTTAGAAAATCAGGTAGAAAATAATGGCACAGGTTACGTTTATGAATTGGATATGTCTTATGCAGCCCGGGGCGTTTACCTGGTAAGAATGGGAACGAGGGAAGTAGGAAAAGTTAAGCGGTTTATTGTAAAATAGTTATATTTAACTTATAACTTTTACCAGGTGAAAACGCAAGGTTTTATAAATAGATTAGATGAACTTACGCTAAAATTCAACAAGACATTTGGCAAACTCAGTGAACGTGAAATTCACTGGAAACCGGATGCCGATACCTGGAGTATTGCTCAAAATTTGGAGCACCTTATTTTGATAAATGAGTCGTATTTTCCAATAATTGATAAGCTTCGGAATAAAGATTATAAAAAGCCATTCACGGCGAAATTCGGTTTTTTGGTAAATTTCTTTGGAAATGCAATTTTAAAATCGGTGCAGCCTGATACTACCAAAAAAACCAAAACATTTTCTATCTGGAAACCTTCCGAAAGTAGGCTTTCAGAAGATATTTTGAGCAGGTTTATGGAGCATCAGGAAAAACTAAAAGAAAAGATTTTAGCGTCTGAAGATTTGCTGAAGCAAAACGTGGTTATTTCTTCGCCCGCAAATCCTAAAATTGTATATAAGCTCGATGCCGCCTTTAAAATTATTCTGGCTCACGAACAGCGGCACTTTCAGCAAGCTAAAAAGCTGTTGGAAATTCAGCAATCCAACTTGTAAATCTTGCATTTAGCCTTATTTTTGAGGAAAATTGACTTTAATGAAGATCATTTCCTATAACGTAAACGGAATTAGAGCTGCCGTAAGAAAAGGCTTTTTAGATTGGGTACAACAGGCAAATCCAGATGTGGTTTGTCTTCAGGAGATAAAAGCGAATCCAGAGCAATTAAACCTCGATGATTTTAAAGAGGCCGGTTATCCTTATCATTACTGGTACCCGGCGCAGAAGAAGGGCTACAGCGGTGTTGCGATTTTAAGTAAACACAAACCTTTACATATTGAATACGGTACCGGCATAGATTATATGGATTTTGAAGGCAGGACGATTCGTGCTGATTTTGAGGATTTTTCCATCATAAGTTTGTATTTGCCTTCAGGGACTAATATTGCTCGTTTAGAGCACAAACTCCAGTTTATGGACGATTTTCAGCAATATGTTGATGAAGTAAAAAAGGATTTTCCCAATTTAATAATTTGCGGAGATTATAATATTTGTCATGAAGCCATAGATATTCACGATCCTGTCCGGCTTAGAAATGTTTCCGGGTTTTTGCCGGTAGAACGAGAGTGGATAGACAGTTTTATGAAAAGCGGATTTATAGACTCTTTCAGGCATTTTAATGAGGAGGGCGACAATTATTCGTGGTGGAGTTACCGGGCTAATGCGCGCGCCAACAATAAAGGCTGGCGTATAGATTATAATTTGGTGGCCAAGCCTTTGCAAGAAAAACTAAAACGCGCCGTTATATTACCTGAAGCCAAACACAGCGATCACTGTCCTGTTTTGGTAGAACTGGAATCAGATTTTTAAGAGATACGATCCTGCAAGGCTTTTAAAGTTTTGTAGGTATATCTACGAGGTATAAAAAACCTCGCAGGAAACTAGAAATAAAAAACATTGTTGAAAGATACGATTGAATTAAAAACTACCCTTATGAAAAAAATAATTGTTTTAGCTGTTTCAGCAGTTTTTATGTTAACTTCCTGTGTGTCCTCGAAAAAATACAAGGAACTTGAAGGCAGGCACGCCGATTTAAAACGTGAAAACCGAACTACACAATCTGAACTAGAGAAATATCGAAATTTAGATGAAGAATATTCAACATTAAAAAAAGATTACGCTGAAGCCACGGCTGAAAGAGATCGTTTAAAAGATGAGTTGGAAAGCTCTCGAAAGAATTACGCCACGCTTAAAAATTCTTATGATGCTTTAGAAGATAATAGCTCTGCCGCTATTGCCGAAAATTCCCGACAAAACCGTCAACTACTTGCCGAATTAGAAGAAAAGGAGCAGGCACTTGTAGCAGAGCAGGCGAGGTTAAATAAATTGCAACGTGACCTTGATGCACGCTCCAGAAGGGTGGATGAATTAGAAGAATTAATCGCCGCTAAAGATGCTAAAATGAACGCTTTAAAAGATGCGATCTCAAAGGCCCTGACCAATTTTGAAGGCAAAGGTTTAACCGTAGAGCAACGCGATGGTAAAGTTTATGTCTCTATGGAAAATAAGTTATTGTTTAGCTCCGGAAGTTGGGCTGTAAATAATGAAGGTAGACTGGCCGTGAAACAATTAGGCCAGGTTTTGGCTCAAAATCCGGATATCGCCGTTTTAATTGAAGGCCATACCGATAATGTACCTTACGGCGGGAGCGGCCCATTAAATGATAACTGGGATCTTTCTACCAAGAGAGCAACTTCTATTGTACAGATTTTAAAGGAAAATGATAATATTGATCCACAGAATTTAACCGCGGCCGGCCGTGGGGAATATGCGCCCATAGCTACTAATGAAACTGCTGAAGGCAAAGCAAAAAACCGAAGAATCGAAGTGATTTTAACACCAAAATTAGATGAGGTTACTAAATTGCTTAGCGAAGAATAAATACAATTTTTGAAAAAAAATATGAGATATACCAAGCTCCCAAACACGGATATAAAAGTTAGTAAAATTTGCCTGGGCACGATGACCTGGGGTCAACAAAACACTGAAGCTGAAGGTCACAATCAAATAGAATTTGCATTAGAAAAAGGAGTGAATTTCCTTGATACGGCTGAAATGTATTCCATACCGGGAAAAGCAGAAACCCAGGGCAGTACCGAAGAAATCATTGGTTCCTGGTTTAAGAAATCGGGAAGAAGAGAAGATGTAATACTGGCTTCAAAAGTGGTTGGGCCGGGAGATCCTATGAAACATATTCGAGAGAATCTAGGGTTTTCTAAAGGAGCGATAACCGATGCGTTGCATAAGAGTCTAAAAAGATTACAAACAGATTATATAGATCTTTACCAGTTACATTGGCCCGAACGTAACACAAATTTTTTCGGACAAAGGGGGTATGAGTACGATAAAGATGAAGCCTGGGAAGAAAATTTCAAAGAAGTATTGGAAACTTTGGATGGCTTTATAAAAGAAGGAAAAATCCGCCAGGTCGGTTTGTCTAATGAAACTCCATACGGAGTTATGCGTTTCCTGGAAGAAAGCAGAAAGCACGATCTGCCAAAAATGATCACGGTACAAAATCCGTATAATTTACTTAACCGAAAAGACGAAATTGGGCTAACTGAAGTGCTTCATCGAGAGAATGTTGGATTATTCCCTTATTCGCCATTGGGAATGGGGACTTTAAGCGGGAAACATTTAGAAGGAATTCAACCAAATTCAAGGTTGGGGTTATTTCTGCAATATAAAAGATACTCTGGAGAGCAGGCAGTAAAAGCCACCCGTGCTTATAGCGAAATCGCTAAAAAGCATAATTTGAGTTTCGCGCAAATGTCCCTGGCTTTTGTGAATACTCGTCCTTTTGTAACCAGTAATATTATTGGCGCGACTTCAATAAAACAATTGGAAGAAAATATTGGAAGTATAGATGTAGAACTTTCGGCAGAAGTTTTGGAAGCTATAAACGAAGTTCACGAAACATATCCTAATCCTGCGCCATAAAATTATAATTCTAGAGAATTAGATCCTGAAATAAATTCAGGATGACGCAAAAATTAAATTGGTCTCACCAAACTTTGGTGGATATAAGAAGCTTTATTTGCAAAGGTCCTAATATGAAACCATTCGTTTGTTTTCCCTAGAAATTGGATCGTGTCCAGGGCTTTTAAGGTTCTTAAAATCCTGGAATTTGATGTTGTTGGTTTATTTCTAAGATTGGCTGTAATGCTATTAACAATCAGGTTGCGCGGAATACTATCCATTCTTTCAGCATCGGTTTCAATCAAACTGGTTTGATACACAAAATGCAAGGGATTTATCGCGCCGCGGTAACCTTTGTAAATTCCAAAATGAAGGTGTGGTGGCGTGGTCCTGGCATTTCCGGTATTACCTACAAAACCTATGGTATCGCCCCTTTTTACATTTCCGGAAACATCCGCAATGCTATCTAAATGCGCATAATAAAGCGACTGTTTACGCTTGCGGTCACGCAGCCAAACTTGTTTGCCGCCAAGCCCCTTTTCGCCTTTATAACCAATACTTCCGTTTGTTGCGGCTACCACGGGCGTTCCCCTTTTTGCAAAAATATCAATCCCTTCGTGGCTCCTCGCGCCACCATCACGATTTGCGCCCCAGTAACTTTGTACATTCGCATTAACCCCTGCGCTTACCGGAAAAAGATAAGCTGGATTTTTCTCCATTTTAAATGTGAACGGGCTATTTGCTTCAATTTCGGGTTGGATTACCACTTTGTAGGTCGCAGCTTTTTCAGCTTCAAAACTTAAATTTTTCTTCTGAAATTCGGTGGATTTTACCTTTTCGAAATTTGGAATGGTATCTCCGGTTTTTTCAAAAAGTTCAACAAAAACGAGGTGTTTGGTAGAATCGGTTTCTACTTTTAAATTGAAAACTTCCCCGGGTTGGAGTTCAATTTCATAAGAATATACCGAAAAACTTTTAGGAAAAAATTTACCGGTTTCAGCATAGGGAAGACTAATTACTACACTATCCTGAAATGCGGTTTCAGCGGAATTTTCCCAAATGGTGAACAATTCATCTGAAACTTTATAATCACGTTTATACTGTTCTTTTGAGGTTGGATTGGTAATAAAATCGGATGCTTTATTCACTTGCGAGCAACCGGAAATAATTAAAATTAAAAATAGGCTTAAAATCTTTATCTGCTTCATTGTCTTTCGTTTCCGGACAATATGGAGCAGTAATTGTGCCAGATTAGAAGCGTTGATTTTTCAATCTTTTAGCTTCTCCGGATTCTATCGGGTATCAAAAATTCTTAAGATTTAAATACTAGCATCTTCCTCTTCGTAAATTATTTTATAATGCCGAATTATAATTCTGCGGTATTTCGGGTTTATTTCGTCTATTTGATATTGTTCCGGAAAGGTGGTTTCTCTACTTGCTTTTAAAATGTCCCGAATTACAGCTTTTGCTCCCTGAGGCTTTTTTTTCTCAAACTTGAAATAATCGTGTATTTTTTGAAGTTTTAATTTTGCAGTTGAAGACCAAATTATCCTGAGCATAGCCATTATCAGGTTTCAGCTTCTTTTTCTAAGTCTTCCTGACTTGTAAATTTCCCCTTTTTAATTTCATTTTTGGCAATCTTCAATTCCTGTTCATACTCTCCTTTTGTCAAAGGTTTGCCTTCTATGGTATAAGCAACAGCCTTAGTTTTCTGGTAATTCTCTATCACATCACTAAGCTTATTCAACAATTCCGGCTCGGCATTATCAATATAGGCTATTATCTTCTTTTTCAATTCATCAGCTTTCATAACGAAAATTCTGAGTCAAATTAAATTACGATATTTTCGTTAATTAAAGAATGGAAGAAAGAGTCTACTCAAACAAATGGCTTACCACATCTTCAATTTTGGCCACTTTTATAATATTGATACTGAAGTTTGATTTTGGTATCTTACTTTGCTTAGAAACCATAATTCCGGCAAAGCCGAGTTTTTCGGCTTCCATAATTCGTTGTTCTATGCGGGTAACGGGCCTGATTTCTCCTGCTAGTCCAACTTCAGCGGCAAAACAGATATCCTTTTGAATAAAAATATCTTCATTTGAGGATAAAATCGCAGCGATCACGGCAAGGTCTATCGCGGGATCGTCAACGCTAATTCCGCCGGTAATATTCAGGAAAACATCTTTCGCGCCCAATCTAAAACCGGCACGTTTTTCTAAAACCGCCAGTAACATATTCAGTCTTTTTACATTATAGCCCGTTGCCGAACGTTGCGGAGTTCCATAAACCGCAGTACTAACCAGGGCCTGAATTTCAATCATAAGTGGCCGCATTCCTTCTAAAGTGGCTGAAATTGCTGTTCCGCTTAGATCTTCGTCGTTTTTGGAGATTAGAATTTCCGAGGGATTGGAAACTTCCCGTAATCCGCTGCCCTGCATTTCGTAAATACCGAGTTCGTGGGTAGAGCCGAAACGATTTTTGTGCGCGCGTAGAATTCGGTACACGTGGTTTCTGTCGCCTTCAAACTGCAAGACGGTGTCTACCATGTGTTCCAGTACTTTTGGCCCGGCAATGCTGCCTTCTTTGGTGATATGGCCAATTAAAATAACAGGCGTATTGGTTTCTTTGGCGAATTTAATAAGTTCAGCGGTGCATTCCCTGATTTGGGAAATACTACCCGGTGCGCTTTCAATATAATCGCTGTGCAGGGTTTGTATAGAATCTATAATGATTACTTCAGGTTGGATAGCTTCAATTTGCCTGAAGATATTCTGGGTTTTGGTTTCGGTAAGGATATAGCAATTGGCGGCAACGGGATTTATACGTTCTGCCCGCATCTTAATTTGCTGCTGGCTTTCTTCCCCGGAAACATATAACACCTTATAATTTAACTGAAGTGAAATTTGCAGTAGCAATGTACTTTTTCCAATGCCCGGTTCACCGCCCAGTAGGGTGAGCGATCCCGGAACAAGTCCGCCGCCCAGAACCCGGTCCAGCTCGTTATTGCCGGTATGCCATCGGTTTTGAGGGCTGTTCTCAATTTCAGCTATTTTTAAAGGTTTGGCAGTACGTTTTGCTTCCCGCTCGCTGGGAGATTTCCAGTCTTTTGCATCGGGCTTTTCTACAATTTCCTCGGCAATGGTATTCCACTCACCACAGGCACTGCATTTGCCCTGCCATTTTGCATACTGGCTGCCACAATTCTGGCAGTAAAACGTTGATTTGACCCTGGCCATTTAGCTTTGATTTTTCCCGCTAATAACCGAAATCTTTTTTAATTGCATCGGCTTTAGCAAGCATAAAATCGGTGTCAAGAAAGGCGATTTTCTTTTGTCCGTAAGCATTTTGGTAGGTGCGCATCGCTTTCTTTGGATTTCCGTTTTCTTCCTCATAACGGGCCTCAAAATATGTCCCAAGCATAGTACCCGGATAATTATCATAGGCTAATTGGCTTAAATCTTTATAATCGTCCCAACGTCTTGTTTTTTCAATAGCATTATGAACGGCCATAAAATCTTCCAGCCTAATCTTTTTCTGAATCCCGAAAAGCTCGTTTATACTTTCATATTTATCGGTTAAAAATTTAACTGAAGAAACTGAAGTTTGCAGCAAAAGCTCATTGTAATCTTTTTTGCTTATTGGTCTGTAAACCTTGAATATGCTCTCCAACGCCGACGGAATTGCTTTCCCAACCAGGGAATAATGGGTTGCGTTTTCAAAATTATCGAATTCGTAGGTCACTAAATCATTCTCTACGGCCGCAAGTTGTGAGTTTAAATCTTCAATTCCCTGCTTTAGCTGCGGAATATCATCGGTTCCGGTGGCTAAATACATCCATTTCTTCGATTCGGACTTTGCCAGAGCACTACTAATACGATCGGCCATTGGCGGTGCGAGATCAGGGCTTAGGTTAATGTAGCCATCAAAAATTGGGTTTGATTTCAGCAAATAATAATTAATAAAATTTGCGGTATAATCGTGACCTGCAATTACCCTGAAATCTGAAGTTTGATATTTATTATCTAAATGCTGCATAAGTTCCATTCCCAGAAATTCAAAAAAGGCAGCGCCTTTATCTGCCGGGAGAAAATTTCGCTCTTCGTAATAAGCATCATCCATTCTGGATTTGCTTTGGTTAATGCCTACCACGATCATTTCGGGCGCATTTTCCCAATAGGAGTAATAGTCTACATTACCCGCCATAGGTTCAAACAGGTAGTCGCCATCGAGTACGAGAATTACCGGATAAGTTTTTTCGGTATTTCCATCATAATTTCGTGGGAGTTGAATTTTGATTTCCCTTGTTTCGCCGAGTTTTTCGGAAGAAATCGTTTCGTAAAGAGTTTGTGCTGAACTTAGAAGCGGCGCCACTAGCAGCACAAAAATGAGTAATTTTTTTACCATAGGTGTTAGGTTTTGTTTAACCAACACAAGATATATATTATTTTTGACGGTTGAAAATAGGAAGGAATATGAAAGAAAGTCCGCCGAGGATCAATACCAGCAAGGTTTGCGTACCCCAGGTAATCCATCCAAAAGCCTCTCCACTTTGTTTAGTGATCCCGAAAACCACTAAAATAGCACCAATTGCCACCGGGTAAACGCCAATTCCGCCATTTGTGGCTGAAATCGCAAAAGATCCTACTACAAAAGCGGCCATAATCACAGAAAAATCAGTTTTCTCCATGCCCGGAACTGCAAAAATAATTACATAGAACATCAAAATGTACATTAACCAAATAAACAAGGTATGGTAAATAAACGCCCATTTTTGTTTCATTCTGAGTATGCTGCGCATTCCTTCTAAAAGTCCCTGGGCCATTTTTTTGATGCGAACCAAAAAAGAGAGTTGAGACTTTTTAATAAATTGAAGCACTAAAATACCAACAAATAAAAGTGCTGAAAGTATGGCGACACTGGTTAAAGGGTTGATGTCGTTGTTTTTAAAATAAGCCAATAAATATTCGGTTTGTAGCAATAAAGTGAATGCTGTGATGCTAAGCATAATCACCACATCGGCAATTCTTTCAGAAATAATGGTTCCGAAAGCTTTTTCAAAAGGGATTTTCTCATAAGAAGAAAGACTGGCTGCGCGCAACACTTCTCCCGATCTGGGGATCCCGAAATTTGCCAGGTAACCGGCCATAACTGCCATAAAGCTGTTGGCCAGTTTGGGTTTGTAACCCATAGGTTCCAGCATAAATTTCCAGCGGTAAGCCCGCGAAAGATGCGAAAGTCCGCCAAAAAGCATAGAAAGAAATAGAAACCAGGGATTGGCATTTAAAATATTTTGCCATAACTCTTCTCGTTCCTGCGGGGTGGCGCTTTTTAGTGAATACCAGATTAAAAAAACTCCCAATAATAATGGGAGTATAATTTTAAGTATGTTGGCTGTCTTTTTATTCAACTGATTAGCTCAAAAGATTGGTTTCTTCGTTAGGAAAAACCAGGGAAGGTTTAAATGCTTTTGCTTCTTCAAAATCCATAATCGCATAAGCGATTAAGATTAGGATATCGCCTTTAGCTACTTTTCTGGCGGCAGCACCGTTTAGTGTGATCTCGCCCGAATTTCTTGGTCCGGGGATTACATAAGTTTCCAAACGTTCACCATTGTTGTTATTCACAATTTGAACTTTTTCCCCTTCAATAATATTGGCGGCTTCCATAAGATCTTCATCAATGGTAATACTTCCAATATAATTTAGGTCGGCACCAGTAACTTTTACTCTGTGTATTTTAGATTTTACTACGTGAACTTGCATAGATTATTGTTCGTTGTTTAAAGCAATATTATCTATTAGCCTAATATCACCGGCATAGGCAGCGATAAAAGCGCGGTAGGTATTACCTTTTCTTTTTCGGTTAATTTTTTTTAATGTTTGGGTGTTGGCAATTTCAAAATATTCCAATTCTAAAACGGGATGGTTTTTAAATTGCTCTTTTACCCAATTGTGGATATAATCTGCACTTTTTGTGCCAAATAGTTCCCTGGTTTTTAGGAGGGTTTGATAAATAAAAGAAGCTTTTTCACGCTGATCTGTATTTAATCTTTCGTTTCTTGAACTTCTTGCCAAACCATTATCTTCTCTTAAGATGGGACAACCTATTATTTCTACCGGAAGCTCTGCTTTTTCGGTTAGTTTTCTTACAATTTGTAATTGCTGAAAATCCTTTTCCCCAAAAAAAGCTTTATGTGGCTCTACGATGGTAAATAATCTTTTTACTATGGTTCCTACTCCGTCAAAATGTCCGCTTCGGTACTTTCCTTCCATTACTTGCTCTAAACCATCAAAATTAAATTGCTCAGAGCTTATATTTTCGCCGTATAACTCGTTAGCTGTGGGAGTAAAAACCCAAAGGGTTTCACCGGCTTCTTCCAGTAGTTTTATGTCTTCTTCTAAGGTGCGTGGGTATGTCTCGAGATCGGCAGGATTGTCAAACTGCGTTGGGTTTACAAAGATGCTGATAATCACCTGATCACAGGTTTGTAAAGCCTGTTTCACCAAAGATAAATGACCGTGGTGTAAGGCACCCATAGTAGGTACTAAACCAATGGTTTTAGCTTTGGATTTCTCGGCTTTAATAGCCGCTTTTAAAGGGGTTTTTTCTTTGAAAACCTGCATTTTATTATAAAATTAACAGCGTGCAAACTTAATATATTACCAGCAATCTGCATAAATTTTTGTAATTTTGCGTGTTTTTTGTTCGCAATCGCAATTAAAGCAATCTATTTATGAAAGATAAGAGGATATTGTACGTATCATCTGAAGTTATTCCTTACCTGCCTGAAACCGAAATATCATCCACGTCTTTTGAAGCCGCAAAAATGGTAAATAATATTGGAGGGCAAATCAGAATTTTTATGCCCCGGTTTGGTAACATCAATGAACGTCGCCACCAGTTGCACGAAGTGATCAGACTGTCGGGGATGAATTTGGTGATTAATGACCTGGATATGCCGTTAATTATAAAAGTGGCTTCGATCCCAAAAGAGAGAATGCAGGTTTACTTTATAGACAACGAAGACTATTTTAAAAGAAAAGCTACTCTTACCGATGAAGAAGGCAATATGTTTGAAGATAACGACGAACGCGCCATCTTTTTTGCTAAAGGAGTAATAGAAACCGTTAAGAAATTAAACTGGTCTCCTGACATTATTCACGTTCATGGCTGGCTGGCATCTTTGCTTCCGTTATACCTTAGACGTTATTACGGCAATGAGCCATTATTTAGTGGCGCGAAAATTGTTACCTCTGTATACAATCAAGACTTCGAAGGAACGTTAGATGAGAATATGCAGGAGAAAGTATTGTATGACGGGATGGAAAAACAAGATGTAAAACATTTAAAAACTCCAAACTTTATTAATTTAATGAAGCTTGCGGCAGATCATTCAGATGCGATAATTACTGCAGGTGAAAACATTCCTGAAGATCTCTCAAAATACTTAGGCAAGCTTAATAAGCCGGTGCTTCCCTACAAGAACAGGGAAGAATTTAGTCAGGCTTATCAGGATTTTTACACTAACAAAGTTTTATCTGAATAGAAATTTTTATCGAATGAATTTAATGAAAATGATGCATAGAACAGCAACTTTATTTGTTGTTGTTTTTGCTTTTGTGGCCTGTGACGATGAATATAGTACCGTTGGCGGTGAAATTATAGAAAACCCGAGTAACCTTGAGCTGGAAGAAGTTGAAGTAAGGGCTTACAGTAAAAAGATCAATTCAGTACAAACCAATAATTTGGGTAACCATTTACTTGGAGTAAACAATCATCCAATTTATGGCCAATCTACTGCAAGTATACTTAGCCAGGTATCCTTACCTACGAACAACCCTAGTTTTGGGGTAGCTCCAGAACTTGATAGTGTTGTATTAACTATCCCTTATTTTAATACTGAATTGGATTCAGACGAAGATGGTAATATTCAATATGCTTTGGATTCCGTTTACGGAAATACACCAATAAAAATATCTGTTCAGGAGTCTAATTACTTCCTAAGCGATTTGGATCCTTCAGCAGATTTTCAGGATAGGCAACGTTATTATTCTGATCAGCAGGAATTATTTGAACAAAACCTTATTGGGGAAGTGATTTATGAAAATGATAATTTTATACCCTCTACGCAAGCTATTGTTTCTTACGAGGAAAATGCAGAAGGGGAGCAGGATACTATTTCTTCAGGTCCGGCCTTAAGGATAAAACTTCCAGTAGATTACTTTCAGCAAAAAATAATAGACAAGGAAGGTTCAAGCGTGCTTAGCAATAACAATAATTTTAAAAATTACCTGCGGGGAATGTTTATTAAGGCTGAAGCAACTGCCGAAGATGGCACTATGATTTTGTTTAATCTTCAGGGTTCTGATGCCGGAATCGAACTTTTTTATACCACAGAGGTAGAGAATACCGCAGAGGATGGTACCATTGAAACGGTAAGAAATCCCAGAAATTATAAATTGAATTTTGGGAGTACAATTATAAATACATTTTTAGGAGATTATCCCGCAGATGTATTACAGGCAATTGGCGAGTCCGATGAAGATTCTGGAGCTGAAAAACTTTTCCTGAATGGAGGAGAAGGAAGTATGGCAGTGATCGAGCTTTTTGAAAATGAGGAGCAAATAGCTGCATTCAGGGAAAATGAGTGGTTAATAAACGAAGCAAACCTTACTTTCTATGTAGATCAGGATTTTGTTCGTGGAATTGATGAACCAACCCGTTTATATCTCTATAATCTGGATGATAATAGAGTTATAGCTGATTATAATTTTGCCTTGAATTTTGTGCAGGATGGTAATGAAAATAATCCGGGAACCTCACTTTCTTCATTTTCTACACCCCTGGAAATCGATGAAGATGAAAATGGAGTTTTTTATAAGCTTAATGTGACTCAGCATGTGACCAATATTATTACAAATGAAACCGATAATGTGAGATTAGGACTGGCGATTACACAAAACATAAATATCACGAATAATTCAGCAGTTAGAAATTCTGAAAATGTTGAATTTTACCCGGTGATGGGGGTTATAAGCCCAAAAGGAACTGTGTTGCATGGTAATCTTGCCGATGAAGAAAAGAGATTAAAACTTAGAATATTCTATACAGAAATTAATAATTAAATAACACCAATATACTATGTGCGGAATTGTAGGATATATTGGGCATAGGGATGCATATCCCGTTGTCTTAAAAGGCCTCCAGCGACTGGAATATCGTGGATATGATAGTGCCGGGATTGCCATTTATGATGGAGAGGAGCTGAAACTTTGTAAAACACAGGGTAAAGTTGCCGATCTAAAAGAAAAACTTGAAAAAACAATTACCACCAATGGAAATGTGGCGATTGGCCATACACGTTGGGCGACCCACGGGGTGCCAAACGATGTTAACTCTCATCCGCATTATTCAAATTCTGGTGATATTGTAATTGTCCATAACGGAATTATAGAGAATTACGATGCTCTTAAGAAGGAATTAAAAACCCGTGGTTACACATTTGAAAGTGATACCGATACTGAGGTTTTGGTGAACCTTATAGAAGATGTGATTATTAACGAAAACGTTAAGCTTGGTAAGGCAGTCCAAATTGCATTAAACCAAACTATTGGAGCTTATGCTATAGCGGTTTATAATAAAACCAAACCCGATGAGATCGTAGTGGCCCGTTTGGGAAGCCCGCTTGCGATTGGAGTTGGAGAGGATGAATTTTTTATAGCTTCAGATGCCTCTCCGTTTATAGAATATACCAACAATGCAATTTACCTGGAAGACGGGGAGATGGCTGTGGTGAGAAGAGGTAAAGAGGTTAAGGTTAGGAAGATTAAAGACGATACTTTGGTAGATCCTTATGTTCAGGAATTGCAGCTTAATCTTGAGCAAATAGAAAAAGGTGGTTATGAGCACTTTATGCTTAAAGAAATTCATGAACAACCTACAGCAATTAAAGATACCTACCGTGGTAGAATGTTGCCTGATGAAGGTTTAATAAGAATGGCTGGGGTAGATGATAACCTGGAGCGTATTGCCAATGCAAAACGTATCCTTATAGTAGCCTGTGGTACCAGTTGGCACGCCGGGTTGGTGGCCGAATATATTTTTGAAGAGCTTGCAAGGATTCCTGTAGAAGTAGAATATGCTTCAGAATTCAGGTATCGTAATCCTATTATTTCAGAAAAGGATGTAATTATAGCTATTTCCCAAAGTGGGGAAACTGCTGATACTATGGCGGCTATAAAACTTGCTAAAGAAAAAGGTGCTTTTGCTTTTGGTGTTTGTAACGTAGTTGGTTCCTCTATTTCCAGGGAAACTAATGCCGGAGCATATACCCATGCTGGCCCTGAAATAGGGGTAGCTTCAACAAAAGCTTTTACTACGCAAATAACGGTGCTTACTTTAATGGCGCTAAAACTTGCAAAACATAACGGGACGATCTCTAATACAGATTTCAGAATTTATTTGCAGGAATTAGAACGCATTCCGGGTAAGATTGAAAAAGCATTGCAAGCTGATGAGCATATAAAAATGATCGCCGATATCTATAAAGACGCAAGAAACTGTCTTTATTTAGGTAGAGGATTTAACTTCCCGGTTGCTTTAGAAGGCGCTCTTAAGTTAAAAGAGATTTCTTATATACATGCTGAAGGTTATCCTGCTGCCGAAATGAAACACGGCCCAATCGCACTTATCGATGAAGAAATGCCGGTTGTGGTTATTGCAACCAAGAAAGGGCATTACGAAAAGGTAGTAAGCAATATCCAGGAAATCAAATCGAGAAAAGGTAAGATTATCGCGATTGTTACTGAAGGTGATGAGGAAGTAAGAGATCTTGCTGATCACGTGATTGAAGTGCCTGAAACTTTGGAGCCGCTAACGCCACTTCTTACAACAATTCCGCTTCAGTTATTATCGTATCATATTGCGGTAATGCTAGGGAAAAATGTAGATCAGCCAAGGAATTTGGCAAAATCGGTAACTGTTGAGTAAACTTTCCGAATTAAATAAAATATAATTTTACTTAAATCCCTTTTGAAAATTTCAGGAGGGATTTTTTTTATTTAAAATAATACATTAAAACTTATTTTTGCCAGCTTTAAGAATGAGCAAAAAAGTTATTTTAAGAGGGGTATGATTTTATTTAGAAAAAACTATCTTTGCAGCCTGAAAATACCCTTGTTCGATTTTAACACATTGTGAATTATTACATTGGGTTTTTTAGAAATTTTTAATACGAAAACATTAAAGAATTAAATAATGTCTAAAGTAACAGGTAAAGTTGCCCAAATCATTGGCCCTGTAGTTGATGTTGTGTTCGACTCAGAGAATGCTGAATTGCCAAAAATCTATGATTCTTTGGAAATCACCCGAAAAGATGGTTCCCTTTTAATTTTAGAAGTGCAATCACACATCGGTGAAGAAACAGTGAGAACAGTTTCTATGGATTCTACCGATGGTTTAAGCCGCGGGGTTGAAGTAGTAGCAACAGGAGCGCCTATTCAAATGCCGGTTGGTAAAGAAGTTTATGGCCGTTTGTTTAATGTGGTAGGTGATGCTATTGACGGACTTGGTGATCTGCCAAAGGCCGGAAAAGCTGGTATGTCCATTCACAGGGAAGCGCCAAAATTTGAAGACTTATCTGTTTCTACAGAGGTTTTATTTACCGGGATTAAAGTAATTGACCTGATTGAGCCTTATGCAAAAGGTGGTAAAATTGGTCTTTTTGGTGGTGCCGGTGTTGGTAAAACAGTACTTATACAGGAATTGATTAACAATATTGCCAAAGGCCACGGTGGTCTTTCAGTATTTGCCGGGGTAGGAGAGCGTACTCGTGAAGGAAATGACCTTCTTAGAGAAATGCTTGAATCTGGTATTATAAAATACGGTGATGCTTTTTCTGAATCTATGGAAGAAGGCGGATGGGATCTTAAAAAAGTAGATAAAACTGCTATGCTGGATTCTAAAGCTACTTTCGTATTCGGACAAATGAACGAACCACCTGGAGCACGTGCTCGTGTGGCACTTTCTGGATTAACCATTGCTGAGTATTTCCGTGATGGTGCCGGGGAAGGCCAGGGGAAAGACGTTCTTTTCTTCGTAGATAATATTTTCCGTTTTACACAGGCTGGTTCAGAGGTGTCTGCACTTCTTGGACGTATGCCTTCAGCGGTAGGTTACCAACCCACTTTGGCAACAGAGATGGGTGCGATGCAGGAGCGTATTACTTCAACTAAAAACGGATCTATTACATCTGTACAGGCGGTTTACGTACCTGCAGATGACTTGACAGATCCCGCGCCGGCAACAACTTTTGCCCACCTGGATGCTACAACAGTACTTTCACGTAAAATTGCCGAGCTTGGTATTTATCCTGCAGTAGATCCTTTAGAATCTACTTCAAGAATTCTTACTGCCGATATTTTAGGTGACGATCATTATAATTGTGCACAACGTGTAAAAGAGCTTTTACAGCGTTATAAAGAATTGCAGGATATTATTGCTATTCTTGGTATGGAAGAGCTTTCTGAAGAAGATAAGCTTGCCGTATCCCGTGCAAGACGTGTGCAGCGTTTCCTTTCTCAACCTTTCCACGTAGCCGAACAATTTACCGGTTTAAAAGGAGTTTTGGTTGATATTAAGGATACCATTAAAGGATTTAATATGATTATGGACGGGGAATTAGATCACCTTCCGGAATCTGCCTTTAACCTTAAAGGAACCATTGAAGAAGCGATCGAGGCCGGAGAGAAAATGTTGGCTGAAGAAGATTAATAACATAGCAAACAGTACTGAGTTGGCAGTAGCAGTATTCTATTACTCGATAATACTGCAAACTGAAATGCAAACTGTAAACTAAAATATATGTACTTAGAAATAGTAACTCCTGAAGCTGTAGTTTTTAAAGCTGATGTAGATGCAGTAAAAGTTCCCGGTCACGATGGGGAATTTCAAATGCTGAACAATCACGCGCCTATAGTTTCTACATTGGTTGAAGGTGAAGTTAAAATTCAGCTTGCTGCCTCTAATAAAGAACTGGACGATGAACTTTCTAAAGATTTTAGAAAAGACTCTGCAAATAGCAATGTTCTTTATTATACCATACAAGGTGGTGTGTTGGAAATGAAAGATAATAAAGCCATAATACTTGCTGATTAAGTTTTACCCTCAAAAATAAATAAAAGCCGAAAGACAAGTGTCTTTCGGCTTTTTCATTTAAATGATTTAAAGATATACTAATCCATATGTTCTATTTGCCCACAAGCAACAGGCAGGGATGCGTCGTATTCTCCATCAACTGTCAATCCATGAAGTACTATTGTCCTGTTCTCAAGAGGTTCAAGATTAGATAAAGAAATTACTTCTCCTTCTTCCTCAAACTCCAACTCTCCTAAAGTGAAGGTGCGTTCAAAATCAATATCCCCGTTTTCATCGGCAACTGGGTAATCATCTATAGGAACATAAATTTCAAGTAGTATAGGTCCATAAAAAGGAGCCCCTTCTTCTACACTAAGAAACCCGTTGTTATCTGTATCGGCAGCCATAAAAGCTTCTGATCCGGGATCGGAAGGCGGGCAGGTACCATTTTCATTGCTCTCAAGTCCATGAATGTGCTGGGGATGTAGCATATTAGGTTCCAAACCACTTGCCTGAATTTTTATGGTCAAATCATCACCGTTTAAACTAAGGTAAGCTGTTCCGCTTACGCCTGAACCATTAAGTTCTGAAAGGTTAACACGGTAATCAACAGTTTCCATATCATCGTCAAATAAATCTGGAGAATCTCCTATGTCACCACAGTTACCTTCCATAAAGTGGTAGTAATCTGTAGTTTGATTATTTCCATCTTGATCATTTAATGCTCTTACATCCCCATCGGTAATTATTCCAGATCGAATTACTTCTTCTTCCACGTCGCCATAAGCGTCGGAATTACGCAAGGTGATCTCAAAATAATATTCATCTTCACCCTCTGTATCTGGTAAAGCAAAGCAAAGGGGGCTTCCTGCATAATCTCCGTCATTATTCATATCTACCACATTATAAACGTCGGAGTACCATTGTTCTCCCATTTCCCCATTTTCATAATTCCATACACTAACACTATATTCTGCAGGATAGTGTCTACCACTTTCGTCACAATAGTTACCGAAAATGCAAAATTCTATAGCTCTTGTTTCATCTAATTCGAAAAATAGATACCCATAAAGGTTAACTAAACGATCATCATAGCACAATACATCTACCTCTACATATTTTTTGACTCCTGCACCTAAACTTATATTTAAAGGAAGCGGGTTTTCTACAAAACCGGCAAGATTGTCATTTCCATTATCTTCAGATGTCATGGGAGCAAGCCATATTCTAGTTCCATCGGAAGAAAATACAGAAAAATAATCAAGTGAATATTCACCAGGTACTAATTCGAGCTGAGAATCGTATTCTGTAAACATTTCACCATCCACCAAATCTATACGATAGGCATCCCCGTCATCACCTACTACATTCTCGCCGTCCTGCGATAATATAATTTCTACGTAGGCCGCTGTGGTTGTTAACTCTGAACACTCAGGAACATCTCCTAAAAAGTCTAAATGGGCTTTTGAAGAACGATTGGTCTCCAAGTCAGTGAGCAAAGCCCCGAATGTTAAAATTGCCATGTCCTGGTCAGGGGAACTTTCTTTTGAAACTTCATCCTTACTACAGGATGTAAAAATTAAAGCAAGCATTGCGAAATACGCAAGGCTAAGTTTGAAACTTCTCATAATTTAAATTTTAAATGGTTAATAAATTAAAGGGTGTTAACCCTTCTTAAAATGCAGCTTAAATTTAAGGTTGTTGTGTAATATTATAACTAGGGGAAACCCCCCGTTATATTCAGTTTAAGAAGAATACCCAATTTATTATGGTTTGCAGTATCTGGAAGGGAACTTATTAATTCTACTTGTGAAAAGTACAGGAAACCGATGGTGAAATCCAGAGGTTGAACAATTACGCACCAATTGTTTCTAATTTAACCGAAGGGGAAGTTAAGGTCAATTGTGCCCATGGAAGCAAAGATGTTATAAGAGATCTTCCTGCTGAATTGAGAAAAGAAGGCGACAAAGTCTTGTTTTACCACATAAAAGGTGGTGTGCTAGAAATGAAAGACAATAAAGCCATTATTCTGGCCGATTAATTTTCAGGAAATTCAATTTTTTAGTATTTGGTGTATTCCAGAATATCTCCCGGCTGGCAGCCTAAAGCTTCGCAAATAGCCTCTAGAGTAGAAAACCTAATTGCTTTTGCCCTTCCCGGTTTTTAATATGGAAAGCTTGGCCGTGTGTAATTCCTGTTTTATCAGCCAGTTCGGTTCTTTTCCTGTCGCGTTCTTTTAGAATTATTTGCAGTATTTTAAGAAGTTTGCTAAGAAACAGGCTTTTTATAATGATTAAAAATAAGAAGCTTTTAAAACAGAATCCTTCAAAAGGTTAAACACCTCTTTGGCTGTAAAACTTAAATAATATCTCTTATATTTGCGGGGAACGGACTTTTTGAGAGAAAATATATGCTAGCAGCAATACTTTTAGGTTTTTTATTCGCATTATTCCTGGTGTTTACAGGAAAGTTCTTCAGGGGAAAATTGGCTATTCTCTCAGCACTTATTCCAGCTGGACTTTTTGCTTATTTTTCGAGTTTTATTCCGCAGATAAGTTCCGGGGAAATAATCCATAAAACCTACCAATGGGTCCCGGCATTTGGAGTGGATCTTAGTTTTAAATTAGACGGACTCTCCTTACTTTTTTCATTAATGATCACCGGAATTGGATTTCTGGTATTTGCATATACTGCATCATATTTAAAAGGCCACAAATATTTAGATCGTTTCTACGGATATCTTAGTCTTTTTATGGCTGCGATGCTTGGTTTAGTCCTTTCAGATAACCTTATCTCGCTCTTCGTTTTTTGGGAATTAACCAGTATAAGTTCATTTTTCTTAATCGGTTTTAATAATACTAACCCTGCCTCGCGAAAATCGGCTTTAACCGCCTTGGGGATTACGGGGTTTGGTGGATTTTCCCTTTTAGCAGGAGCTTTATTGTTGGGAAGTATAAGCGGAACTTACAGCATTTCTGAAATGCTTTCTATGAAAGAAGCCATTGCCGGAAGTGAATATTACATTCTAGCAGTAGTCTTTATTTTTGTAGCGGCATTCACTAAATCGGCCCAATTTCCATTTCATTTCTGGTTACCTGGCGCGATGAAGGCGCCAACTCCGGTTTCAACATATTTACACTCGGCCACGATGGTAAAAGCAGGGATTTATCTGCTAATGCGTTTTACGCCGGTTTTGGGAGATCAGGAATTCTGGAATACAACATTAATAATTGTGGGAGGAATCACTATGGTTTACTCTGCGATACACGCTCTTTTTAGGACCGATCTTAAAGGAATTTTGGCTTATTCTACCATTTCAGCGCTTGGGATTTTAGTGTTCTTAATCGGTCTGGGAACTAAAGCTGCTTTTCTTGCGGCAGCGATTTTCATAATTGTTCACGCACTTTATAAAGCAACTTTATTCCTGGTCACAGGAATTATAGATCATCAAACCGGATCCAGGGATGTTACAAAATTGGGCGGATTGCGAAAAATCATGATGCCGGTAGCCATAGCCGGTATTCTGGCAGCGATCTCCAGTGGTGGTATCCCGCCATCTGTAGGTTTCCTCGGGAAAGAACTTACTTACGAAGCCAGTACACACGCTAAAAATTTCACGATAATTATCGTGATTGCGATCGTATTAACTAAAATACTATTGCTTTGGGCTGGTTTTGTAGCCGGAATAAAACCATTCGTTGGTAAATTGCCTGAAGCTCATAAAGACACTAAAGCCCCCGGATTTTTAATGTGGGCACCCGC
Source organism: Salegentibacter tibetensis (assembly GCF_020164485.1). Lineage (GTDB taxonomy): Bacteria > Bacteroidota > Bacteroidia > Flavobacteriales > Flavobacteriaceae > Salegentibacter > Salegentibacter tibetensis. The sequence goes on along the minus strand of NZ_JAIQZA010000014.1, from coordinate 21,441 downwards.
AGTTATCCTTGCTGTTTTAGGAATTCTATTCGGAATATTCCCAATGCTTATTGAATCGGCACTGGTAAAACCGGTGGTTTCAGCTTTAGGTGCAGATGCTGCAGAAATTCACCTGGCTTTATGGCATGGTTTTAATACTGTTTTATTACTAAGTGGAATTACCATCGCAGTTGGGATCCTGTTATATTTCTTCCTGAAACCTTCAGCAAAACTTGAAAAAGGGGTAGGGAAGCTGGAATTTATTTCTCCCGAAAACATCCTGAAAAAGGGAACGCATTATTTTGGTGTATTTTCCGCATTCTGGACCAATGTTTTTCAAAATGGATATTTACGAAATTACATAACCACTATTGTTTTATTCCTGGTGGCGCTGGTAGGTTATATTATGGCTGGCAATTCAGGAGTGATTATAGACCATAATCAACTTTCTGAAGTTACAACTTACGAAGTTGCGGTGGTAGTAATATTAATTGCCGGGGTTTTCTACACTGTTTTCACGAAATCCAGGCTCGCTGCTGTAGCCGCAATGGGGGTGGTAGGTTTAGCAATCTGTTTGATTTTTGTTTTTTACAGTGCTCCAGATTTGGCGATGACGCAGTTCTCTATAGATACCTTAACCGTGATCCTGTTTGTACTGGTGCTTTATCGTTTGCCAAAATACCTTACACTGTCAGATTATAAAATGAGGATTAGGGATGGAATATTATCCCTGGCTTTAGGTACAGTAGTATGTTTGCTGGCACTGCAAGTACTTGCCGAACCAACCAATAGTGATGTTGGTGATTTCTATGCTAAAAATGCTTACATCCTGGCTCACGGAAAGAATGTTGTAAATGTAATCCTGGTAGATTTCAGGGGTACAGATACACTTATGGAGATTGCTGTATTGACTATCGCTGCTATTGGAGTGTTTGGATTATTAAAACTGAGGTTGAAAAGTACCGATAGATCTCAGTAAAAAGATGACAAAAGCCCATTAATGGGGCATTAAAAAAATATATATAGATGAAAACCTTAATCTTAAAAACAGCTTCTAATTACCTATTACCGGTGTTATTAGTGTTCTCTGTTTTTATACTATTGCGGGGGCATTATTTGCCCGGGGGTGGTTTTGTGGGCGGACTTATAGCTGCAATCGCATTTGTATTGCATGCTTTTGCCAACGGCCTGGATAATACAAAAGGATTATTAAGATTTCACCCCGGGTTTTTGATGCCAATAGGTTTAGGCCTGGCTTTTTTAAGCGGTCTGGCACCCGTACTTGGCTTAGACGATCCTTTTATGACCGGGCTTTGGTTTCCAGATCCTTTTCCGGTTATCGGTAATGTAGGTTCGGCCTTATTTTTTGATATAGGGGTTTACCTGGTGGTAGTTGGTGTTACCTTAACAATAATATTTACAATTTCAGAATCAGCTTAATTTATGGAAATTCTTTTAGCGATAATTATAGGGGTTCTGTATGCCGCGGGTATTTATATGATGCTGCGTAGAAGTTTAGTAAAACTCATTATTGGGATCATCCTATTAGGTAATGGCGCCAATCTTTTAATCTTTCTTCTCGGAAGAATCACCAAAGGGGCGCCACCAATTATACCTGAAGACTCCAAGGTTTTTTTAGAAGCTTATGCAGATCCTGTTCCGCAGGCATTAATACTAACCGCTATCGTTATTAGTTTCGGTTTACAATCTTTTGCCATTATCCTTGTAAAAAGGGCGCATAAAGTTGTAAAAACCGATGATCTGGACGAAATGAACGCAACAGACGAAGATTCATGACACAACAATTAATATTCTATCCTTTACTGCTGCAAATGCTATTGGCTATCCTTCTCATGTTCTTTTGGAGGAAGATCAATATACAGCGTGTAATTAGTATGTTAGGAAGCATTGTGCACCTTGCGGTGAGTATTGGTGTTTTTGCTTATGTATGGAATAACGGAACTCAAACAGTACAGGCCGGGAGTTGGGAAGCTCCTTTCGGGATAACTTTTGTTGCTGATACTTTTGCGATGACTATGGTCTTGTTAACCTCTATAGCAGGTTTGGCAGTTTCTATATTTTCCTCAGGTTCCGTAATTGGTGATAGACTAAGGTTTGGGTATTTTCCCATTTTTCATTTTTTACTTTTGGGACTTACAGGGGCCTTTTTAACCGGGGATATCTTTAACCTTTATGTTTGGTTTGAGATTATCATCATAAGCTCATTTGTATTAATTACCATTGGGGGGGAAAAGGCCCAATTAGAAGGTGCTGTAAAATATTTTACGCTGAATTTCCTCGCGTCTATGATCTTTCTAACGGCAATTGCCGTGCTTTACGGTTTAACCGGAAGCCTGAATATGGCTGATCTTGCTAATAAAGTTGCCGCAGTAGAAAACAGGGCTTTGGTGGAAATCACCGCTATTCTATTTCTAATTGGCTTCGGGATTAAATCGGCTATTTTTCCATTGTATTTCTGGTTACCGGCTTCTTATCATACTCCTCCTTCAGCTGTATCAGCCATTTTTGGTGGTTTGCTTACCAAGGTTGGAGTTTACGCCTTAATTAGGGTGTTTACTTTAATTTTTGTTGGCGATGTTTTCCTTGATCAAATTTTGCTGGTGCTGGCCATTTTCACGCTCTTTAGTGGGGCTTTAGGGGCGCTGGTTCAGAATAATATTAGAAAAGTATTTTCATATTTAATTATTTGCCATATTGGTTATATGATTATTGGTTTGGGAATGTTTACCGAAGTAGCTATTGCGGGTACTATTTTCTATTTGGTGCACGATATTGTGGTGAAAACCAATTTATTTATGATTAGCGGTCTTGTATACCGCATTAAAGGTTCTAACAGTATGCGGGCTTTGGGTGGTTTTTATGCTAATTATCCTATGTTAAGCTTGTTGATGTTTATCCCATTGTTTTCATTAGTTGGGATTCCGCCTTTATCAGGTTTTTGGCCAAAAATATCACTGATTACCGCCAGTTTTGATTCTGAAAGTTATTGGAGCCTTGCCGCTATTATATTTGCAAGTTTTATTACCTTGGTGGTAATCGCAAAGCTTTGGGCCGAAGTTTTCTGGAAAGATGCCACCGAAATTCCGGAAAGGCCTAAGTTTAGGTATTATCACAAGATCAAAAACATAAAGAAGGTTCAGATAATAGTGCCTATCGTTTTCTTAAGTCTGGTGTCACTGTACATAGGTTTTGGTGCAGAACATATCCAAACGCTTTCAACAAGGATTGCATCAGAATTAATGGATAATCAGCAGTATATAGATGCGGTGCTTAACCCACAAATAACCAAATAATGAAGACCAGGTTTGTATCTAACTTATTACTCACCTTCGTATGGGTAGCCCTTACGGGAGATTTTAGTGTCCAAAACTATATTTTTGGGTTTGTGCTGAATTTCTTCATTTTATGGATAATAACCAGGGGCGATAGTGAATCTCGGTATTTTACCATTATCCCAAAAATTATAGCATTTGTATTTTTCTTTTTGTGGGAACTTTTTAAGGCCAATCTTCAGGTAGCATACGAAGTGGTCACACCAAATTTTACGATGAAACCTGGGATTATAAAAGTACCATTAACCATACAAAGTGACCTTGGGATTACTTTCCTAGCAAATATGATCTCGCTTACCCCGGGAACACTTAGCCTGGATGTTTCTAACGATAAAAAAGTGCTATATGTGCATTCCATGTATGTAACCGATAGGGAGAAATTTATAGATGGTATTAAAAACGGATTTGAGAAACGTATTATGGAAATTTTGACATGACGCTAATAGACTATTTATATTATATTATTTTGCCAATTTTGGCCTTGTCGGTATTGCTGATTTTTTACCGTTTTTTGAAGGGACCCAGTATTGCGGATAAGATCATTGCACTAGACGTGTTAATAACTACCGGAATTGGTATTATTGGAGTATACAGTATTATCAATGGAGTGTCTACCTTTTTAGATACAGCCATGATCCTTGCCTTAATTGCCTTTTTAAGTACGGTAGCTTTTTCATACTACCTTGAAAAACGAAATAGAAAGAAATGAGTTCAATAATAATTGTAATTTTAGTCACTTTAGGAACCTTGTTCGTATTGCTTTCTGCAATCGGACTTGTAAGAATGCCCGATACTTACTTGAGAATTTCGGTAAATACCAAAGCTGCTACGCTGGGAGTAGGTCTTATTTTAGTTGGGACAGCCGTTTTTTTTAATGATCTTTCAACCACATCCAGGTCGCTGGTAATTATTCTTTTTGTCTTTCTAACCGCCCCGGTAAGTGCGCATTTAATTGGAAGAGCAGCGTATTTTATGGGTGTTAAAATGTGGAAAGGTTCGCTAATAGATGATCTTGAAGGGAAATATCAGAAAAATACGCATGTTTTAAAAAGTGATTCAGGTGATGGTGATAGCCCTGATCATTCAAAGGATGAAGACGATATTGTAAAGTAAGCTTGCCCTTCATTATTTTTATTGATACTTTTTCCTTTATTTTCTTCTTTAATTTTAGCTGCTTAAAGTTGTAATTTTATGCAAGGCCTACCTTCAAAATTAGCCCAAAATTTAGAGAAGCGAAAGCAGGAGAAGGCTTTCCGAAGCTTAAAAAAAGCTTCTTCGCTTATAGATTTTTCGTCCAACGATTACCTTGGGTTGGCTTCTTCTAAAAAGATCTATCAGCAAACCCATCAAATTCTAATAGAAAATAATCTTTTGCAGAATGGCTCCACCGGTTCCAGGTTGCTTTCCGGAAATCATAAACTTTATGATTTAGCCGAAAATTTTCTTGCTGAATTTCATCAAACCGAAGCCGCTCTTATTTTTAATTCGGGTTACGATGCCAATATTGGTTTTTTCGCTTCAGTTCCTAAACGCGGGGATCTCATTTTCTATGATGAACTCGTCCACGCCTCAATACGGGATGGGATTTCTATGAGTAACGCAAAAGCTTATAAGTTTAATCATAACAATGCTGAAGATCTTAAAATTAAACTGAAAAAACTTTTAAATCCTGAAAATAGCGAAGTCTATATCGTAACCGAATCTGTTTTTTCTATGGATGGCGATATGGCTCCGTTAAAAGAGTTGGCTGGAATTTCAGAAGAATTTGACGCTTTTTTAATCGTGGATGAAGCCCACGCTACCGGAATTTTCGGAGAAAAAGGAGAAGGCCTGGTTCAGGAATTGGAGATGCAAAATAAAGTTTTTGCCCGCCTAAACACCTTCGGAAAAGCGCCCGGCTGCCATGGTGCGGTAATTTTAGGAGCTAAAAGTTTAAAAGACTACCTGGTAAATTTTTCCCGGAGCCTTATTTATACCACCGCTTTACCTCCACATTCCGTAGCTACAATTTTAGCAGTTTATCGGGAATTTAAAATCGGAATTCGTGAAATTGAGCAATTAAAGAATAACATCCAGATTTTTAAGAATGAGATTACGAAAAACAGGTTGCAAAGAGATTTTATAGATAGTAATTCAGCGATTCAAAGTTGTATTATTCCCGGTAACGAAAAGGTTAAAAACGTAGCAGAAAGTTTGAGAAAAGGGGGTTTTGAGGTGAAACCAATTCTTTCTCCAACTGTTTCAAAAGGAAGCGAACGATTAAGATTTTGCCTGCATTCTTTCAATTCAGAAAATGAAATCAGCGAGGTTTTAAAAAAACTCGCTAAATTAATGGCATGAAAAACACTTTTGTAAATGTTGCCAGGTTTCAGTATTCTTCTGAAGCTCAAATTGTAAAAGGGAAATTACAATCTGAGGGTATCGAGGTATTTCTGGCAGATCAGGTACTTATTGATACAGATCCATTGGTAAGTCAGGCAATTGGCGGTATAAAACTTAATGTTCGTGCAGATGATGAAGAGCAGGCCCGGGCAATTTTAAACGAAATTCATAATTATTCCCTGGATGATGAGGGGAATAGAGTGGAGTGTCCCAGCTGCAGTAGTAGTCGCGTAAAAGTTTACACTCATATTAAAGATTTGCGTTCTTTCTTTGCTTTTCTATTTTCATTTCTCACCTTCGCTCTGCCAATTCATTATAAATACGATTATCATTGCGAAAATTGTGAAGAGAAATTTATTTTAAAATGACCAGCAGGATGTTGACGCAAAAAAATGGCAATATTCCAGGAAGATTACTTTAAACCTGTGAAGAATTCCCAATATGGGGTTGAATTTATAAAAAATGGAGCATACTTATTTTGTAACCGGAATCGGAACTGAAGTTGGAAAAACCATCGTTTCAGCAATTCTAACCGAAGCACTGGAAGCCGATTACTGGAAGCCTATTCAGGCTGGCGATCTGGATAATTCTGATAGCCATAAAGTGGAAAGATTGGTTTCCAATAAGAAAACCGTTTTTCATAAAAACAGCTTTGCACTTAAAACACCAATGAGCCCGCACGCCGCTGCCGAAATTGATGGTGTAAAGATCACTTCAAAAAAAATAAAACCTCCTAAGACGAAGAACAATCTTGTGATTGAAGGGGCCGGAGGTTTACTGGTTCCCATTAGCGATAAAGAGACCATAGCTGATTTAATACAGCCGGAAGACCGGATAATCCTGGTTTCCCGTCATTATTTAGGAAGTATTAATCATACATTGCTAACTATTGAAGCATTAAAAGCCCGCGGATTGAATTGTTTCGGAATAATTTTTTCCGGCGAAGAGAATAAATCTACCGAAACAATAATTGAAAAAATGAGCGGAGTTCCCATTCTTGGAAGAATAGAACAGGAGCCTTATTTTGATCAAAACGTTGTCAAAGAATACGCTGAAATTTTTAAAGAAAAATTGAAATAGAATAAACCTCACAGGTTTTCAAAACCTGTGAGGTTTTAAAGCATAAAATATTAACGTCATTACGAACGGAGTGAAGTAATCTCTACCTCGAATTTCACCAATTGGCAGATTGCTTCTCCCGATATTAATCGGGATCGCAATGACGCTTAAAGCCTCATAACACAAACAATGAATCTAACCACCCGCGACCAAAAACACCTTTGGCACCCGCTAACCCAACATAAAATGTCCCCTGAAGCTTTACCTATCGTAAAAGCAAAAGGAAGCATTCTCTACGCTGAAGATGGCAGTGAATATATAGACGGCATTGCCTCCTGGTACACGGCTATGTACGGTCATTGCAATGAGTTTATTACCGGGAAAGTCGCCGCTCAAATGCAAAACCTGGATCAGGTGGTTTTTAGCGGTTTTACCCACGAACCCGCGGTAAAACTCTCAGAAGAACTGATAAAGATTCTGCCGGGAAACCAGCAGAAATTGTTTTTTAATGACAATGGTTCCACGGCTACCGAAATCGGAATAAAAATGGCTTTGCAGTATCACCATAACCAGGGCAATAATCGGAACGTGATGCTGGCTTTTGAAGAAGGTTTTCACGGGGATACCTTTGGCGCAATGTCGGTTTCCGGACTTTCGGTTTATAATGGTGCTTTTGAAGAACATTTTATAGAGGTTGTGAGAATTCCGGTGCCACTTGGGGAGAATAATTCAGAAGTTATTTCGCACTTAAAAACCCTTATTTCAGAAAATAATATCGCCGGTTTTATTTACGAACCATTAGTGCAGGGTGCTGCTGCAATGAAAATGCACGATGCTGCCGGATTGAACGAAATTCTTAAAATTTGCCAGGAAAATGATATTGTATGTGTGGCCGATGAAGTGATGACCGGCTTCGGCAAAACCGGGAAATATTTCGCTTCAGATTATATGGATATTAAACCGGATGTGATGTGTCTTTCCAAAGCCCTGACTGCCGGCTTGCTGCCAATGGGATTGACTACCTGTTCGCAAAAAATTTATGATGCTTTTTATGACGAAGATATCTCAAAAGGATTGTTTCACGGTCATACTTACTCTGCGAACCCACCGGCCTGTGTTGCGGCAATTGCCGGAATAGAATTACTGGTTTCCGAAGATATTCAGCAGAAAATAAAGTCGGTAATTAAATCGCACCGGGCTTTTGACGAAAAAATTAAAGATCATCCAAAAGTCACCAATCGTAGACAGCTGGGCGTGATCTATGCTTTTGACTTAAACGTAAGAATGGAGCGCTACGGCAATCTTAGAAATCAGCTTTTTAAATATTTTATGGATAATGGTATTTTTCTAAGACCGCTTGGTAATACTATTTATATTCTCGCGCCTTTTACTATATCCCAATCTGAATTGGATAAAATCTATACTGTTATTGAAGACCTGCTGAATAAATTTTAGGAATAAAATTTTTAAGAGCCTTAAAAGCAAAGCTTTAATTGGTTACATTAGAATTAAAATTTTGCGATTATGATGCATCCAGATACCGAGTTGCGCTTTATAAGTGAACAAGTGGGTTACGGCGTGGTGGCTACCAAAAATATCCCTGAGGGCACAATTACCTGGGTTCAGGACGATTTAGATCACGTTTTTTATACTTCCCAAATTGAAAAACTTCATCCTACAAGTTTACAAATGCTGGAAAAATATGCCTTTCGCAATCGTTTTGGCGATTTGGTGCTTTGCTGGGATTTGGCGAAATATGTAAATCATAGTTTTAATTCCAATTGCTTCTCTACAGCCTATGGTTTTGAGATTGCAGTAAGGGATATTGAAGTTGGCGAAGAGCTAACTGATGATTATGGATACCTTAACCTCGACGAAGCTTTTGAACCTTACAAGGAAAACACTTCCAGGACAAAGGTTTATCCCGACGATTTAGTTAATTATCACCAGGAATGGGACGGGATTTTGCAAAATTCTATTCGAAAAGTCGAAAAAGTCTATCAGCCACTTATAGAACTTGTTTCAGAAGGAATTCAGTTAGAACTGCAAAAGATTCTTTTAGGAGAGAAAGAAATGGATTCTATTTTGAATCTATACTATCAGCGTTAAACTTCCTGAAATCTTGTTCAATTTCAATCAATATTTTTTAGCTGAATATTTAGTGATTGATATTACAGACCGTATTTTTGCTGAAAAATTAATCGCTTTTGAAATCACCGGTTTTTATTTGTTCACTTGGTTCTATCTCTGCCCTGGGACAATCCCCGACAGAGATATGGAACAATTATAAAAATCCGAGACACTTTATTACCAAACATCTATTTAGTGAAACGGAAACTTTTGCGGCTTTTTTACCAAAAGAAGTGCGAAATCCTATTGAAGCCATTCGAAATGAGAACTCTAATTACAGAAAATTAGATGATTCGGTTTTATTTGCAATTTTTTCAGCAAGAAAGGCTATTAAAGATGCGGGTTGGAAAAACGAGAAAAATATTGGAATCAATATTGGTAGTTCGCGTGGCGCCACAGGCTTATTTGAAAAGTATTACAAAGAATTTATAGAAACCGGGAAAGCGGCAACTCAGGCTTCTCCGTCAACCACTTTAGGGAATATTTCTTCCTGGGTTTCACAAGACCTTCAAACTGTAGGTCCTGAATTCTCCCACAGCGTAACCTGTTCAACCGGGTTGCACGCCGTTGTAAACGCGATTGCCTGGATGCAGGCCGGTTTTACCGAAAAATTTCTGGCGGGTGGAAGCGAAGCCGCACTAACCCCATTTACTATTGCCCAAATGAAAGCGATGAAAATCTATGCTTCAGAAGATCTCGATTTTCCGTGTCGCGCTTTGGATATGGAAAAAAAGCAAAATTCTATGATCCTGGGAGAAGCTTCGGGGGTTTTGGCACTTCAGAATAAAAATTCAGAAGAAGCAATCGCTAGAATTTCGGGGATTGGCTACGCTACTGAAGCTTTAAAACACAGCGTTTCCATTTCAGAAAAAGGGGAATCACTACAAAAAGCCATGAAAATGGCAATAGGTGATAAAGAGCTGTCAGAAATTGATGCTGTCGTTATGCACGCACCGGGAACTTTAAAAGGTGACCTATCAGAAGTTAATGCTATAAAAGCTGTTTTTGGTGAAAACACACCGGCGATGACGAGCAACAAATGGAAGCTCGGGCATACATTTGCTGCTTCAGGGATATTAAATTTAGAGCTGGCTGTGTTAATGCTGCAACATCAGGAATTTATAGAAGTTCCTTTTTCAGAGATTAGTGAAGCTCCGGCAAGACTGGAGAATATTTTAGTGAATGCCGTAGGCTTTGGTGGCAACGCTGTCACGATATTAATAAGCAAGAAATAAGTCTTTTAACAAAGCTTTGAAAACTTTCTGTGCTGAAGGCCTATTAAAGCGCAGTTTTATTTATTTTTGAATTCAAATTTATTTTTATGGCTACAAGACATAACTGGACAAAAGAAGAAATCCTCGAAATATATAACAAACCTTTAATGGAACTGCTTTACGAAGCAGCCACTGTGCACCGGGAACATCACGATCCTAACACGGTACAGGTTTCAACTTTACTTTCTATAAAAACCGGCGGTTGCCCCGAAGATTGCGGGTATTGCCCGCAGGCAGCACGATATCATACCGATGTGGAAGGCAACGATCTTATGAGTGTAAACCAGGTGAAAGCCCAGGCCTTGCGCGCAAAAGCATCGGGAAGTTCACGTGTTTGTATGGGTGCGGCCTGGAGAAATGTAAAAGACGGACAAGAATTCGATTCGGTTTTGGAAATGGTGAGAACCATAAATAAACTGGATATGGAAGTTTGTTGTACCCTTGGGATGATTACCGAAAACCAGGCACAACGACTTGCGGAAGCCGGTTTGTATGCCTATAACCATAATCTAGATTCTTCAGAAGAATATTATAAAGAAGTGATTTCTACCCGTGGTTACCAGGATAGATTAGATACTATTGCGAACGTTAGAAAAACTAATGTAACGGTTTGTAGCGGCGGAATTATAGGAATGGGAGAAAGTACAGACGACCGGGCAGGAATGCTGGTTGCTTTGTCTACTTTAAGTCCGCAGCCGGAATCTGTGCCAATCAACGCTTTAGTTCCTGTTGAAGGAACACCAATGGAAGAGCAGGAGCCTGTTTCTATCTGGGAAATGGTAAGAATGGTGGCAACTGCCAGAATTGTAATGCCGGAAACCCAGGTAAGACTTTCTGCCGGAAGAACGCAAATGAGCAGGGAAGGACAGGCAATGTGCTTCTTTGCCGGAGCAAATTCAATCTTTGCCGGAGATAAATTACTAACGACTCCTAATCCCGATGTAAGTGAGGATATGGAATTGTTTAAATCTTTAGGCTTGAATCCTCAAAAAGCTTTTGAGAAAAAAGAGCAACCTGAGAGTGTTTCAGCCGAGGAATCTAAATACCAGAACTTAGGCGAAAAACCCAAATGGTCCAGGCCAGGGCATAAGATTGAACGTAATTTAGAGGCTCAGCAGAAGTCGAAAGCCAAGACATAAAAATCAAAATATTGAGACTGAATCTGCAAGACATACCGCGGGTTAAAACACTTTCAAAGGAAGATTTTTTGAAAGACTATTTTATTCCCGAAAAACCGGTTGTTTTTGAAGAGCTTTCTGCCGACTGGCCGGCGACTAAAAAATGGGATTTCGATTATTTCAGGGAAAAAGCCGGGGATGTTATAGTGCCACTTTATGACGGGAAACCGGCAAAAGGAAGGCAAAGTTCCCACGGTCCCGCAAAGAAAATTCCTATGCGGGAATACATAGATATCCTCGAAAAAGGCCCTACAGATCTCAGAATGTTTTTCTTTAACCTACTGCAGAACTGCCCTGAATTAGTTGATGATTTTCAGTATCCCGATTTAGGTGTAAAATTCTTTAAAAAGTTACCTGTGTTGTTTGTAGGTGGTGAGGGGAGTAGTGTTGTAATGCATTATGATATGGATCTCGCCAATAATTTTCATTTTAATTTTGTTGGCGAAAAAAGAGTAATTCTTTACCCTCCTTCAGAAACAAAATTTTTGTATCATGTGCCACATTCCATTGTAAGTATGGAGATAATAAATATGGACGATCCAGATTTTGAAAAGTATCCGGTGCTAGCTAAAGCTAAGGGTTTTCAAGCCCGGCTAAAACACGGTGAGGCACTTTATATTCCGAGTAAATGGTGGCATTTTATAAAATATGAGACCGCCAGTTTATCAATGACCTTGAGATCTTTGCCTCAAAAACCGGGACGCATTGCCGAGGTGCTTAAGAATTTGATTATTACCCGAAATTATGACAATTTAATGCGTAAGATTAAGGGGCAGGATTGGATAGATTACAAGAATAGAAAAGCGATTGAAAACACGCACAGAAGTGCTGGAATTGAATAATGGAGAACGGAGAAAGCTTACATTTAGAACCTGTACCAAGGCTGAAGAATATTTCTAAAAAGGAATTTTTGGAAAATTATGTACGGCCGCAAAAACCTGTGGTGCTGGAGCATCTGGTAGATGATTGGCCAGCTACTCAAAAATGGGACTTAGATTATATTAAGGAGGTTGCCGGAGATAAAGTGGTGCCGCTTTATGATGATCGCCCCATTAATTCAAAATTAAAATTTAACGAACCACACACGGAGATGAAGATGGCAGATTATATAGATCTGCTGAAATCTAAACCTACCAATTACCGTATTTTTCTTTATCATTTATTAAAGGAAGTGCCGGTTTTACAAAAAGACTTTAAATTTCCGGATCTTGGAATTCGCTTTCTCAAGCAGCTGCCAACTTTGTTTTTTGGGGGTGAGAATTCTAAAGTGTTTATGCACTACGACATTGATTTTGCCAATATCCTGCATTTTCATTTCCACGGAAAAAAACGCTGTATAATTTACCCGCCTTCTGAAACAAAATATCTTTATAAAGTTCCTCACGCATTGATTTCCCGGCAGGATATAGATTTTAATAATCCTGACTTTGAAAAGTTTCCTGTGCTGAAAAAGGCCAAAGGTTATGTAGCTGAATTAAACCACGGCGAAGCTTTATATATGCCGGAAGGTTACTGGCATCAAATGACTTACCTAACGCCCGGTTTTTCTATGAGTTTAAGGGCAACACCAAGAACACTCACCAATTTTTCTAAAGCGGTGTATAACCTGGTGGTGATGCGTAATTTTGATAATTATATGCGGAAACTAAAAGGCCAGAAGTGGATAGATTATAAAAATGAAGAGGCTGTTAGACGAACACATAAAAGGAATAAGGTTTAATCAAAAAAATTCCTGATTTCGTCATTGAGGAGGTGATAACCGACGCAGCAATCTTTTCTTATTATTTTATTTTAATAGCTTTCATTAATAGAATAAATCGCTGCGCTCCATTTCTTCGCTCGCGATGACGTCTCTAAAGGCGTTCGAATAATCTACCTGACCTACTCTAATAACTCGTTTGTCACCTCATACACCAAACTACTCTCGTATCCCTTTCGAAGCAGGAAATCGGCTAATTTGCGCTTCTTTTTAAAATTATCGGGTTCTTTGAGGAGCCTGAGTTTCTTTTCGGCTAGTTCGTATAGGGTGGCGATATATTTTTGCTGATCTATTTCGGTAAGTGCTATTTCAATTATTGGGGCAGAAATTTCCCTGAACTTCAATTCCTGTTTGATCTTTATTTTCCCCCATTTTTTTATTCTGAATTTCCCCCTAACAAAACTTCTTGCGAATCGTTCTTCATTCAAAAAATCTTCCTGCATCAGCTGCATAATGATTTGCTCCTGTGCGGCCGGGATCATATTCATCTCCCTTAATTTTTCTTCAACTTCTTTATGGGAACGGTCGCGATAAGCGCAGAACTGCATCAGTTTGATGGTGGCTTGTTTAACAGTATAAGATTTTTGCGTTTCTTTCAAAATTTAACATTGAAGATTTCAGGGTTCAAAAATAGCTTTAAAAGTAGGGATTAATCGGTGGGTAAGCAAGATTGAGATTTGAGTAAAAGGCATAAAAAAACGCCTTCCGAATTAACGAAAGGCGTTGATTTTAAAGGATTTCATTTCCTTCTTTATCGTGAAAATGATATTCCATGTACGTGTAAGCGTCTCTTGGTAAAATTTTAACCCAGCGCTTATGGTCTAAAAACCATTGTGAGCGGGGAGATGGAAAGCCTTTTGTTAAAAAGGCTGCAATAAATGGGTGCGCACTCAAAGTAATCTTTTTGTGATCTTTCTTAATGAGCTTTTCCAGGTCGGTTTTCATTTTGTTTATTAAAAGTATTGGTGCTTCAATCTCACCAGTTCCGTTAGGGTTGTCCTCACGGGTTTTAATATTCATTTCCGGCCTTACGCGTTGTCTTGTAATTTGTATCAACCCGAATTTACTCGGTGGCAAAATCTTATGTTTTGCGCGGTCGTCACTCATTTCGTTTCTAAGGTGATCAAACAGGGTTTTCCGGTTTTCGGCTTTACCCATGTCTATGAAGTCTACCACGATTATGCCGCCCATATCACGCAATCTTAATTGCCGGGCTATTTCTGTGGCGCTAATCATATTCACCTCTAATGCAGTATCTTCCTGGTTTCTGGATTTGTTAGAACGATTACCACTATTCACATCTATAACGTGCATAGCTTCTGTGTGTTCTATTACTAGGTAGGCGCCTTTGCTCATAGAGACGGTGCGCCCAAATGAAGTTTTTATTTGTCTTTCGATACCGTATTTTTCAAAAATTGGAACATTAGATTGATATAACTTAACAATCGATTCTTTACTCGGGGCGATTTCGCCCACATAGTCTTTAATTTGTGTATAAAGCGTCTCGTCGTCTACAGTAATAGAAGTGAAAGAGTCATTAAAAATGTCTCTTAACAGGGACGATGCCCTGTTTAATTCTCCAAGTACTTTAGAGGGATGATGTGGCTTATACATTTTTTTGCACATTCCTGTCCAGCGATCCATCAAATTTTGAAGATCTCTATCCAGTTCTGCTACTTTTTTGCCTTCTGCTACGGTTCTTACAATAATCCCAAAACCTTTGGGTTTAATGCTTTTTACCAATCTTTTTAACCGGTCTTTTTCTTCTTTGCTTTCAATTTTTTGTGAAACTGAAATACGATTGGAAAAAGGTACCAGTACAATATAACGACCCGCGATAGAAAGCTCTGAGCTTATTCTCGGGCCTTTGGTAGAAATAGGTTCTTTTACAACCTGAACCAATAGCGACTGATTTGACTTTAAGACATCTGTAATAACTCCGTCTTTGTCAATATCCTTTTCGAATGTAAAATTCTTTAAAGAATAATCTTTTAATTTACCTGTGCTTACACGTTTTATGAACTTAAGCATTGAAGAAACCTGGGGGCCGAGATCGTGATAGTGTAAAAAACCATCTTTCTCATAACCAACATTTACAAATGCGGCATTTAACCCGGGTACAGCTTTTCTAATTTTGGCGATAAAAATATCACCAACATTAAATTTGTTACTGTCTTCTTCCTTGTTGAGTTCAATAAGTTTTCCATCTTTTTGTAAGGCAAAATCTACAGCAGAGGTTCCGGACCGGATAATTAATTCTTTGTCCACTCTATTAGATTTTTGTCCCGATTGCATCGGGATGGATTAAACATTATTTTATCACAGGTTTTTTAATCCTGAAGAAACCCTAATACTTTTAGGTAATAAGCAGGGTTTCAATTTCAATGAACGTTTTAAATAAAAAAAGTAGTATGAAAACTACTTTTTCTTGTGGCGGTTAGCTCTGTTTCTTTTTTTACGCTTGTGCGTAGCTACCTTATGTCTTTTTCTTTTTTTACCACTTGGCATAGTGTTACTTTTAAATTAATAAATTATTTTCTAAAGAAACTTTTTTACGGTTTCTAATTACTTAACTTCTACGTTAGTTTTAACTCCTTCAACAAAGATCTTGGCTGGTTTAAAAGCCGGGATGTTGTGTGCTGGAATTTTAATAGTTGTGTTTTTAGAGATATTTCTTCCGGTTTTTTCGGCTCTTGTTTTTACAACAAAGCTTCCAAACCCTCTTAAATATACGTTGTCTCCACTTTCTAATGAAGTTTTAACCTCATCCATGAAGGTTTCAATAGTAGCCTGGACATCACCTTTTTCCATTCCTAATTTTTCTGAAATGTTTGCTACAATATCTGCTTTCGTCATTTTCGTACTATTTAATATTATAAATTGGGGTTTCTATATTTTTCAAGGGCGCAAATATAAGAATTAAATCTACAATATTTCAAGCCTAATTCATTAAATAATAACGGAATAAACTTTTAATATTGCACCAAGTCTATTTTGTGTATGGTGTTTTCTAAAGTGTTGATTGATTGGTATTTAAAAAATAAGCGCGAATTACCCTGGCGTAAAACCAGTGATCCTTATCATATTTGGCTGAGTGAAATTATGCTTCAGCAAACCAGAATAGAGCAGGGTTTGCCCTATTATCAACGATTTACAACCGCTTTCCCTACTGTTTTTGATCTTGCTGAAGCACCACAGGAAAAAGTGCTAAAACTATGGCAGGGTTTGGGTTATTATTCTCGTGCCAGAAACCTGCATGAAAGCGCTAAATACGTGGCTGAAGAATTGAATGGTGTTTTTCCTAAATCTTATATAGAACTTAAAAAACTTAAAGGTGTAGGCGATTATACCGCTGCTGCTATTGCTTCAATTTGTTATGATGAACCGGTTGCGGTGGTAGACGGTAATGTTTACAGGGTTTTGGCTCGTTTTTTTGATGTTGAAACACCTATAAATTCAACGGCTGGGATCAAAGAATTTAAAGCCCTGGCTTCTGAATTGTTAGACGAAAAATATCCTTCCAGTTTTAACCAGTCTTTAATGGAGTTTGGAGCATTACAATGCAAACCGCGAAATCCGCTTTGTGAAAGTTGTCCTTTAAGTTCAGGTTGTTTGGCTTTACAGAAGAATAAAATTCAGAGATTACCTGTAAAAATGAAGAAAGCGAAAGTGAAGAAACGCTACTTTAATTATTTAGTGGTTTATTCTGAAGAAAATAAAACCCTTCTTCAGCAAAGAACGGGAAAGGGGATTTGGAATGGTTTATATGAATTTCCTTTAATAGAAACCAAAAAACCGGTAAGGGAAGGCGCTTTTCCTTCCGAAGAAAAAATAAACGAAATTCTTGGCGAGCAGGAGCTTTCGTTACAACTTCACAATAAAAAACCCGTGGTACATAAACTTTCTCATCAGCATATCTACACTCATTTTTGGTGGGTTAAAGCTGAAAAAATTGGGAAAGAGGGAATTCCCGTAAAGAATGTAAAAGATTATCCGGTACCGGTTTTAATCGCTAATTTCCTTGAAGAAACCGCACTGGAAACCTATTCCTTATAAATTGTTTAAAGTTTTCTGGAATTTAGCTTTACTTAGCAATAAATTTTTCAGTATTTTAGGGTGTAAATAAATAGCCTTTTTGGCGGAAAATAATTAATCGAGATGACAGGTACATTAAACAAAGTAATGCTTATCGGGCATACGGGAGACGACGTGAAAATGCATTATTTTGAAGGTGGTGGCGCTATTGGGCGGTTTCCGTTGGCTACCAACGAATCTTATACTAATCGCACCACCAACGAGCGTGTTACCAATACTGAATGGCACAACATTGTGGTGCGTAATAAAGCAGCCGAAATTTGCGAAAAGTACCTTAAGAAAGGCGATAAAGTTTTTATAGAAGGTAGGATTAAAACCCGTAAATGGCAGGACGATCAGGGAAATGACCGTTACACTACCGAAATTCAATGTACAGAGTTTACATTTTTAACTCCAAAAGGTGAGAGTGAAGGCGGCGGAAATATGCAGCAGCAAAATTCCCCTGCTCAAAATCAGCATAACACGCCTAAAAATGATAATTTTGCCAATCAATCTATGGCAAAAGAAGAAGAGGAAGACGATTTGCCTTTTTAAGTTTAATTAAAACACCTTCATTTGGATTCAGAACCTCCCAGTTTATTTTTGTTTTGGGCCGCTTTTGATTTTACGCAGCTATTAAGCTACTTAGTTTTATTGCTGCTTTTAATTTGTTCAGCTTTAATTTCTGGGGCTGAAGTTGCTTTTTTTTCATTAACTCCCGCCGATGTTATTACCGAAGACGGGAAGCGCGGTAAAGCGCAACAAATTGTGGTCAATTTATTAGATAAGCCCAAAAAGTTGCTAGCTACTATTCTGGTCGCGAATAATTTTATTAACATAGCGATCGTATTATTATTCGATAGCCTTGCCGATAGGCTTTTTGGCGAGATGAATACGGTTATTTACGGCATTAATTTCAAATTCCTTATTGAGGTTGGGGTGATAACTTTTATTATCCTGCTTTTTGGTGAAATCCTGCCTAAAGTTTACGCCAGCCGGAACAACGTGTTGTTTTCAAATTTTATGGCGCGGCCCTTAAATTTCCTCGATACAATTTTTACACCTTTAAGCGGACCAATGCGAGCGGTGACCATCTTTATGCACAGTCGTCTTGGAAAGCAGCGATCTTTTATAAGCATAGATCAATTGTCGCAAGCTTTGGAACTTACCAGTGAGGAGGATACCACGCAGGAAGAGCAAAAAATTCTCCAGGGAATTGTGTCTTTTGGAAATACCGATACCAAGCAGGTGATGCGCCCAAGAATGGATATTTTTGCCTTAAATGAAAGTCAGACATATAAAGAAATAATTCCTGAAATTATAGACAGGGGTTATTCCAGGATCCCGGTTTACCGGGAAAACATAGATAATGTAATAGGTATTTTATACGTTAAAGATCTGTTGCCATATATAGATGAAAATTCTTTTGAATGGACCAGCTTATTGCGGGAGCCCTATTTTGTTCCGGAAAATAAAAAGCTGGACGATTTGCTGAACGATTTCAAAACCAAAAAGAATCATCTGGCAATTGTGGTAGATGAATATGGTGGCACTAGCGGGCTAATTTCACTTGAAGATATAATTGAAGAAATTGTAGGTGATATTAGCGACGAGTTCGATGATGAAGATTTGGTTTACTCTAAATTGGATGATAGTACTTATGTTTTTGAAGGAAAAACCCCGCTAAAAGATTTCTATCGCATTGTAAAAATTGAAGATCCGGTTGCTTTTGAAGATCGGAAAGGCGAGGCCGATACCCTGGCAGGATTTCTTTTGGAGATTTCAGGAGGTTTCCCGAAGAAAAACGATGTGATCTATTTTTTGAATTATAGCTTTACCGTAGAAGTTTTAGACAACAAACGTCTTAAACAAATTAAAGTGAATATCTCACCGGTTTAGATGAAGATAAATTTAGTATGAAAAAATGCGTGGTGATTTTGATGGTTTTAATGCTTATAAGCTGTGGGGAAGAGGATACAACTCCCAAGCCTCGTGCATTTCTTTCCCTTAATTATCCTGAAGCAAAATATGAAGCCACCAACTTCAACTGTGCTTATAATTTTGAAATGAATACCCTGGTCGAAGTTAAAGCTTCACGCAATAATATTCCCTGTTGGCTGGACCTGGAATATAAAGATCTAAACGGGACTATTTTTATCACCTATCAGAAAATAGATAATAATCTGGATTCGTTATTGGCTGATGCGCAGAAACTCCCTTTGCAACATACCATAAAAGCTGATGCTATTGAAGGAGATGTTTATACCAATGATATTCAGGACGTTTACGGCATGTTTTACGAAGTTTCCGGAAATGCGGCTTCCCAGGCGCAATTTTACCTTACCGATAGTGTGAAGCACTTTGTGACTGCTTCAGCTTACTTTAGGACAAGGCCGAATTACGATTCTATTATTCCTGCTGCAGATTATCTCAAAAAAGATATGAAGCATATGATTGAAACTTTCCGCTGGGAAAATTAAATAAACCACATCTTTTATCGACTTTTGGCGGCGCTTAATATGGCATTTCGTTCCATTTTACCTATTGGAAATTTTATCGAAAAAATCATTTTAAAAATAATTCCTTCTTTTCTTTTCAGCTTTAAAGGAATAACGATTTTTGCAGCTTAAAAGCGAAAATATGCCTTTAGAAAAATTAAAGTGGGTTTACCTGGTTATACTTTCTATTGTTTGGGGAAGTTCCTTTATTCTTATTAAAAAAGGCCTTGTAGGTTTAACGGCTGTAGAAGTTGGATCCTTCAGGATAATCTTTGCGGCGGTTTTTCTAATTCTTATCGGGTTTAAATCTATAATGAAGATTAAGAAAAGCCATTGGAAATGGATGCTTTTAGTGGGGCTTTTGGGGAATTTCTTTCCTGTTTACCTCTTTTCTTTTGCTGAAACCGAAATAGACAGCGCTGTAGCTTCCATTTTAAATGCAGCCACACCCTTAATGACGCTTATTTTTGGCGCAATGTTTTTTAAAGCGGCATTTAATCAGAATAAAATACTTGGGGTGGTGATTGGTTTATTGGGTACGGCAGGGCTTATTTTAAGTGGGGCAAGTATAAATCCAGACCAGAATTATCTCTATTCGTTTTTAGTTATTATCGCGGCTTCCTGTTACGCCATGAATGTGAATATACTTAAGACCCACATGAGTGGAATGAGTCCGCTGGGGATTGCAGCCGGAAGTTTCACCGTTTTATTAATTCCTACCTTGGTAATATTATTCTTTTCAGGATTTTTTGAAAAGGATCTTTCCAATATCGTGCTTCAGCAATCTATAGGTTATGTTGTTATTTTGGGAGTGATAGGAACCGGAGTAGCGATGATCATCTTTAATAAACTGGTGCAAATCTCAGATCCGGTTTTTACTACATCAGTAACCTATACCATTCCAGTGGTGGCTTTAGGTTGGGGTATTTTAGACGGGGAAGTTTTTAGCGCCTGGCAATTGCTTTCAGCCTTTGTTATTCTAATTGGGGTGTTTATCGTAAACCGATCTAAAAAAGTGTTTTCTAAATTTAGAAAACAGGCTACTTAAATTAAACAGTGAGGATTTAAAAGGTAAGCGGTTATTACACTAATTGAGCTTGCTTCACTTGTTTTTATAATAATAAAAAGAAGCCAGATAGTAAATGTGAAATATCAGTAGTACTTCAAAGGCAGTTATAAATTCACGATTTTCCGCTGAGTAGAATAACTCCAAAACTGAATCTAAAAGAAAGAATACATTGGCGAAAATTATAGCTGATGGCAGGCATTTTAACCTAAGCTGAAAATAACCTGCTGTTTCATTTTTCTCCTTTGAAAGGGAGAAGAATACTAAGGCCAGGAGAAATATATATTTCCCAAGCGGAATGAATATGTTCGGGTCTAAGTTTAAATGTTCATTAAAGCTTAGCAAAGTAAGTAGTATAGCCAAGCCCGTGATCGCATAAGCGATAATTTTAAAATAATATGGTAATAGGGAAACTTTAGGTTGATTTCTCATAAACAAGTTGGATGTATTAAAATAAAAGAACGGGAGTGTTAGCTCAACTCTGTCTGGCTTTCCTTCCGGGGGTACCCCCGGAAGGAAAAATTTTAGCTGGTTTTATTGGTTGCTAAATCCAACTCCAGTTGGCCTTCAAATTTAATGGCTAATTGTTGAACTACCAAGCCCCAGTTCTGCAGGGGAGTGTTCCATTTCTTTTCTATTCTTTGGGTTGTCAGGTATACCAGCTTTAAGAGTGCCATATCATTGGTGAA
>NZ_JAIQZA010000139.1 GCF_020164485.1 Salegentibacter tibetensis | reverse complement strand
TAAAAAAATATTGATAACCGGAGGAAGTGCCGGTATAGGTAAAGCCTTAATTCATGAATTGCTGAAACACGGGGCACAGGATTTTGCCGTGATCGGGAGGAAAAAAAAGCCTCTAGAAAAGCTGAAAAAAGAGATCCCTTCAGCAAATTTTATGCTTATTCAAGCAGATGTCAGCAACCCAAAGGATTTGGAGAAAGCTGTGAAGCAAATTACTGAATCATGGGAGCATCTGGACATTTTGATCAATAGTGCGGGAGTGGTAAGCGCAGGCCTGCTGTCAGAACTAAGTG
>NZ_JAIQZA010000138.1 GCF_020164485.1 Salegentibacter tibetensis | reverse complement strand
TTTTATTGAGATTACGGATGGTAAAGTGCACGATGTAAATATTCTGGATGCTTTGACCTTGGAGCCAGGTGCTTTTTATATTATGGACAGGGCTTATCTTGACTTTGAGCGGCTTTACCATTTAAATAAATGTTTGAGTTTTTTTGTGATTCGGGAAAAACGAAATTTTAATTACAGAAGGGTTTATTCTAACAAGGTGGATAAAACCTTGGGGTTTAAGTGTGATCAGATCATAAAGCTCACGGGGTTTTATAGCAAGCAGAAATATCCAGAAAAACTCCGGAGGATCA
>NZ_JAIQZA010000137.1 GCF_020164485.1 Salegentibacter tibetensis | reverse complement strand
CCACGATTCCTGTATTGGCGCCATCGGGATTCAAGCCTAAATATTGCGGATACCAATATAAGACTATATAAAAAAGCGTGAGTGTTATTCCCAGGATCCAGGCCCAAAATCCGCGGCCTGTAAGCGACTTAAACCATACGCCATCGTTTTTTATCCCGGCGTGCTTGCCTAAATAAAGGTCGTTTGCAAATATTACTGTTCCTAAGGTTATAAGTCCTAGCGACAAGCTTAGAAATAAAGTTTTATTCGGGAAATTTACGTTCGCTACAGCCAGCACTAATAAAAACAAAC
>NZ_JAIQZA010000136.1 GCF_020164485.1 Salegentibacter tibetensis | reverse complement strand
CCCAATTAAAATATCAAGCTATAACTGGCCAGTTAAAAGGAGAACAACTAACAGTTTTAAATACCGCTAATACTACCTGGGAATCCTGGAAGGATAAACATCCAAATACATTAGTCTTATCTGAAGATACCGGTTTCAACCGGAATTATTCCCGTAATCCATACCCTAATTGGCTATTTCGGAGTGATGGTGCCACCTGTTTCGGTCAAACAGTGCCACTTTGAAAGATACTGCAATTATATAAAAAATTAATGTTACTCGTTCTTTAAAGCTCCTTTTCTTAATGATTCTCCTTTG
>NZ_JAIQZA010000135.1 GCF_020164485.1 Salegentibacter tibetensis | reverse complement strand
AGTATATTACTTACATTCAGTTTAGGGGCATATTCAATATGCATGTGAACATGATCCGAACTAACAACTCCTTTTAGTATCTCTATTCCTTCTGCTTCACATATTTGAACCAAAAGTTCACGACAACGCTCCTGGATATCGCCTTGAAGCACTTTGTATCGATATTTAGTCACCCAAACAACGTGACAAGTCAAATGACTGACTGTGTGTGAGCCTTTTCGTTGATAACTCATAGCTCGAAAATATAGATTTTTTCGCAATACTAAAGTGCTGCAATAAAATTGCAGGGTTTAAATCCC
>NZ_JAIQZA010000134.1 GCF_020164485.1 Salegentibacter tibetensis | reverse complement strand
AATTTTTAGTTTTCTTTTCTGGGATTATTTTCACGATGGTGTTGCAAGTCATCATATTTTAAACAAAAAAGAATTACCTGCAATTTCTAATTGGTGGGGTGGTATCTTGCTTCCTGTCCTATCCTGGGTTCTCTTAGGCAGGATTGAAAAGAGGTTTAATAAACAATTTGCTCAGAAGCAAAGAGCAGGCAAACAGTACAGGAAGGTTTTTAGACTTTTCATAATTGGTTTATTTTGTGCAATTTTAATAGCCATATCTTTCACATATAAGTACACTTTGTTTATAGATAATGTTATTTATTTATTATTAATA
>NZ_JAIQZA010000133.1 GCF_020164485.1 Salegentibacter tibetensis | reverse complement strand
CCTCGTTTAGATATTAAATAGTTTTTCGGGTTCACTTATAAGATTGCCTGTACTATGCACAACCGGGATTAATGGGGATTTATAAGTAGCTTTAATTAAACTTTATCTATACCATGAATTTTAAACGATTGGACTTTCACAAAATTGATTACAGAAAATCCAAATAGTCTTATTCTTCAATTGATTTTGAATTTTCCAGCATCGTAGGGATTAATTCACTTACGGTTGGATGAATATGTACCGCATCACGAATTACAGTAAATTGTTGCCCCGCATACATTTGATCTATTACGGTATGAATATATTCATCGGCCCCT
>NZ_JAIQZA010000132.1 GCF_020164485.1 Salegentibacter tibetensis | reverse complement strand
TTTTTATTGTTGCGCTTCAATCAACAGTCCCTGTTAACCTGATCGTAGCCGATAAG
Source organism: Salegentibacter tibetensis (assembly GCF_020164485.1). Taxonomy (GTDB): domain Bacteria; phylum Bacteroidota; class Bacteroidia; order Flavobacteriales; family Flavobacteriaceae; genus Salegentibacter; species Salegentibacter tibetensis. Next base: position 272 of record NZ_JAIQZA010000132.1, on the reverse strand, counting down.
ATAAACAGCAGACAACACCATCTAACTGCAATAGCCGCGAAAATGCGACTACAACAGTTAGATCTACGTTGGGCACTATGCAATCATTTAGAAAAGATAAAATTATTAATTAAATAAATTCGTATTCTAAAAACTCCTATTTAAAAATATGAAATACCCATGATTTAGCCCACGCAAACACCGATGAGTTTTTTGCTTAAATTTAAGTGATGTAAAAACTTATTGGGATGAAAGCAATTGACTACGAGCAGGTTATTTCCGTGGGATGCGGA
>NZ_JAIQZA010000131.1 GCF_020164485.1 Salegentibacter tibetensis | reverse complement strand
GGTACTTATCTACTAAAATCGAAGCCAGGAGTCCGGCTCCCGGGATTCCTTTTTCAATCACCCGCTCAGGAAGTTCCCCGATGATCACTCCTTCTTTATTCTTGGGAGCATACTTATAGCGGATGTAGCGTTTGATATAGTATTTAGCAGGCTCGTATTCCAGTTCATCGGTCACTTCCTTTCCGATACAAATCATCCCGGTAAGATCTTCCTCAGGATAGATCTCGATCTCTTTTACCTCAAGATGCTCCGGAAGGGCCATTCTTCCTTTGTGGTTGGAAGTTCTTTTGCGACGCTGGTCACTGAGCTTTTCTTTTAATTCGGATTCTTGTGCTGCTGCCT
>NZ_JAIQZA010000130.1 GCF_020164485.1 Salegentibacter tibetensis | reverse complement strand
AGGCAGCAGCACAAGAATCCGAATTAAAAGAAAAGCTCAGTGACCAGCGTCGCAAAAGAACTTCCAACCACAAAGGAAGAATGGCCCTTCCGGAGCATCTTGAGGTAAAAGAGATCGAGATCTATCCAGAGGAAGATCTTACCGATATGGTTTGTATCGGCAAAGAAGTGACCGATGAACTGGAATACGAGCCTGCTAAATACTATATCAAACGTTACATCCGCTATAAGTATGCTCCCAAGAATAAAGAAGGAGTGATCATCGGGGAACTTCCTGAGCGGGTGATTGAAAAAGGAATCCCGGGAGCCGGACTCCTGGCTTCGATTTTAGTAGATAAGTACC
>NZ_JAIQZA010000013.1 GCF_020164485.1 Salegentibacter tibetensis | reverse complement strand
CATAGAATAATAAAAATATCTACACCTTAAAAATCACCAATAAAAAAAGCGACCAAGTCAAAAAATATATTTTTGCTTGATCGCCTTCATAAAATTACCTCAAAGGAGATAGTTTTTCAGTGCCCTCAAAAAATTGAGAGGTTTTTTTTAGAGCCGATGGAGGGACTCGAACCCACGACCTGCTGATTACAAATCAGCTGCTCTAGCCAGCTGAGCTACATCGGCCAGTAATCTCTATAAAGCGTTTATCTTTACGATTAGGGCTTCAGCTTTTACTTCCAGCTCCTTTTCTACCGCTTTAAAATGTTGCTTTTTATTTTCTACATCCTTTTGGTTGATCTTAGTGATCAATTCATCAAATTCTGCAATGGCTTCGTCTACAATCGCTTCAGTTTTAGATGCGTCTTCAGGGTTAGCCATTTGATGTATGTATGCTGCATCAATAATGTCTCCCATTACGTAATTAACATCTCTTTTTAATAATCTCTTACTTGCCATATCACTTAAATTTCGGCTGCGAATTTAGAGTATTTTTTAATACAAATTACAGCATGCTTAAAAATTATTTTTCCTGAATCTCTTTAAGTGAATTAAGCGCTTCGGGAATATGCTGGGAAGCTCCCATACTATTGAATCTGTGGATTAATTTTTTGTCCTTATCAAATACAAATGTTTCCCTTCCCGGAAGCAGGCCAAGTAATCCCGGTTTTACACCAAAAGCTTTACGGGCGCGCTTTTCTTTATCTGAAAGTAGCACAAACGGAAGTTTGTGTTTAGTAGCAAACTTTTTATGAGAGTTTTCATTATCTGTACTTATCCCAATTACCTCAGCACCCAAATCCTGGAATTCTTCATAATGATCCCTGAAACTACAGGCTTCTTTGGTACAACTCGGAGAAAAATCTTTTGGATAGAAAAATATTACCAAAGCTTTATCTTCTACTCTTGAAAATTGGTAGTTATCTCCATCCTGATCTTTTAAAGTTAATCTCGGTAATTTATCGCCAATTTTAAGTGCCATCTATTCTCCTTTATAGGTTACGTAATTACGAGCAGTTTCGTATAAAGTGATCTCCAGGTCGAGCTCAGGTTTTAATTTCTCCCTGATTTTATTCCAAATCACCACCGCAATATTTTCAGCCGTAGGATTAAGTTCCTTAAAAGGAGCTACCTCTTCATTTAAGTTTTTATGATCAAAAGGTACTTCCACTTCTTCGTAGATGAGGTCTTTAAGCCGTTTAAGGTCCATAACAAAACCTGTTTCAGGGTCTATCTCGCCGGTCACCTTCACTATCAGATCATAATTATGCCCGTGATAGTGTGGATTGCTGCATTTTCCAAAAACCTGCAGGTTCTTCTCATCACTCCAATCTTTGCGATACAGTCGATGCGCCGCATTAAAATGAGCTTTTCTATGTACGCTTAGCCTCATTTTTGAATACTTGAATAATATTTATCGAAAATAATTTTGAACCATTCCGTATAAACTCCAGGATTCACTTCCATATCAGATTTTATCGCATTCAGGCTCATCCATTTCCAGTTAGACACTTCATCAGGGTTGGGCTTGGGATCATCTTCATAATTCCCAATCATAATATAGTCGAATTCGTGCTCGGTAAGTCCGTTATCAAAAGGAGCTTTATAAATAAAAGACATAATTTCTTCTAATTCCGTACTAAAGCCCATTTCCTCCTGAAGTCTTCTTTTTCCGGCGGCAACATTGCTTTCCCCTTCCCGCTGGTGGCTACAACAAGTGTTGGTCCACAATCCCGGAGAATGGTATTTAGAGTGCGCCCGCTGCTGGATCATTAGCTCATCTTTTTCATTAAAGACAAATACTGAAAATGCCCGGTGCAACAAGGCTTTTTCATGAGCTTCGATTTTCTCCATCAAGCCAATTTGCTCGTCCTTTTCGTTAACTAATATTACCTGATCTGTTCCCATTTTCTTTTTTGAATGTCAAATGTACGAAATGAAGCGCGGGTTTTACAAGTCGACATTTCCTAAAATTATGTTTCATTATTTACCACGAATAAAGGTCACTTATATTATAATTCTTCCTGTGAATACAAATCACAATCTATAGCCAGAATAAATTCAGATCGCCTGTTTCTTTCGTGCCCGGCTTCAGTGCACTTGCTATTATTGCCACAATTATTTACCAATTCGGTTTCTCCATAACCTCTTCCTGTAATCCTTGAACCTGAAATTCCTTTTTCCGTTAAATACTGAATCGTTGCCTTAACCCTTCGTTCTGAAAGTTCCAGATTATAAGCATCGTTAGCACGGCTATCGGTATGAGATCTAATATCAAGCAAAAGTGCCGGCTGTTTATGCATAAAAGCCGCAATACTATCCAGGGCCGGTTTATCTCCCTGCCTAATTTCAGCTTTATCAATGTCAAAATGAATTGGATTTAACCTAAGTACACCGGTAAGCTCATCACCAACTTTAGCGTCCACAACCGGGAAGCCTTCCAGGTTTTCAAATTCCAGCTCGTTTTTTCTCCGTTTTAATTCTGCAGCATAAAAGCTCCAGTTAAAAAAGGCCCGCATAGCAGAAATATTCTGAGGATCCTTCCCGTAAATGCTATGTCCTGCCTGGTACATTATTAATCCGTTATCCAGATTTCCGTAAGCATGACCATAGGCGGTAACAACAGCTGTATCTTCAGCAATTTTAGGGATATCCGGTGCATCTTCATCTATTAGAACTTTCTTCGTCTCTTTCCGCCACCGGTTTATTTTCTTCGGAAGGAAAATTCTTTCTGACCCGTTTAAATGTGCCTTATCCGGACTGCCAATATATTGCGCAACAGGATCTCCAGGTAGCAAATTTTGATATGGTGGTGTACCGTGCCGGTGTTCCCGGAAGGGAATTAGACCCGCACTCTGTGCTCCCGGAAACCCGGAACTCAAAAAGTTTAACTGAATAAATTCTGTACTATCGCTATCCTGAAGTTTAATATTTCCTGTAAGGTTTTCTAATTTACTCACTGCATGACAACCGGCCCAAATTGCTCCCTTATACTTTTTATTCCATCGATAAAGGTTTTTATGGGTGTTAAACCCGGGATCGGCGTGAGGCATCACAAAAATATCATCGCAAACCCCAAGATCTTCTGGAGATTTCCAATTTCTTTTATTACTTCCGCCATAAGCGTCTTCCGGGATTGCAGCAGCCTTAAAAAAAGGCAAAGCTATAAAGCCATTTTCCCGGTCTAAAGTCCATCGTGGCGCTACCGACAAGTTGGTGAAAACCGGAACGCTGATCGATTCCTCTAAATAAAGCCCCACAATTCCCTTTTCTTCCCACGAGGTAATTAATTTCTTTATATCTTCAGTTAAATAAGAAACCGGGATAATAAACGCACTCCCCCTAAAAGTTTTATCGCGGTAGGTGAAATCTGCCCCATCTTTTATTTTCTTCGGGTTGATGGCCCATTTAATTTCAATATTTTCATTTTTCAGCATTTCATAGACCAACCCGTAAGCCTGTAAAGTATTTTCTGCGGTTTGAGGATTTACGCCCATATTAATTACATAGGCTCCGGGAGCTATACGTTGCTCGCCGGGTTGCGCAAAGAAATCAAAGCCTGTTAGCAACACACTCCAAAATACTATTAATCTTATTAGATACTGCCCCATAATTGTAAAATTACTGAATGTTTTCACAGCCAGAGGTTTTTAACAGATTTTTGCTAAAACCCTGGAGCCAGTTCAGGAAAAGGAGCTTTTAAATTATCCTTAATTTTCCTCAAAATAATAGTACTTTTGCAGCGCTGAATTACCTGGCCTAAAAGCTATTGATTTACATTTAGCAAAAAGGATTCCGCATTATAATAAGTACAGCAGACTAAGACCCCATTAATATTTTTATAGATGAAGAGTTTTCAAAAAGAACTAAAACGAAGAAGGACTTTTGGAATTATTTCCCACCCCGATGCGGGTAAAACCACGCTTACCGAAAAATTGCTACTGTTTGGTGGTGCTATCCAGGAAGCCGGGGCGGTAAAATCTAATAAGATCAAAAAAGGTGCTACCAGTGACTTTATGGAAATTGAACGCCAAAGGGGAATTTCGGTAGCGACTTCGGTTCTAGGTTTTGAGTATAAGGACATAAAAATCAATATCCTGGATACTCCGGGTCACAAGGATTTTGCTGAAGATACTTTTAGAACCCTTACTGCCGTAGATAGTGTTATTGTAGTTATAGATGTTGCCAAAGGTGTGGAGGAACAAACCGAAAAACTGGTAGAGGTTTGTAGAATGCGAAACATTCCGATGATCGTTTTTATCAATAAAATGGACCGGGAAGGGAAAGATGCTTTTGAATTACTTGATGAGATTGAACAAAAACTGAATCTTACCGTAACACCTTTAAGTTACCCCATTGGAATGGGCTACGATTTTAAAGGGATTTACAATATTTGGGAAAAGAATGTAAACTTATTTACCGGTGACCCTAAAAAAGATATTGAAGATACTATAGAAATCTCCGATTTATCTTCTGATCAATTAGATGAACTCATTGGAAGTACTTCAGCTGATAATTTAAGAGAAGAACTTGAACTCGCTCAGGGCGTATATCCTGAATTCGATAAAGAAGCTTACCTTGAAGGAAGGTTGCAACCGGTATTTTTTGGTTCAGCTTTAAATAATTTTGGGGTTCGGGAATTGTTGGATTGCTTTATAAATATTGCTCCTACTCCAAGACCTAAGCAAAGTGAAGAGCGTTTGGTAAAGCCTGACGAAGATAAATTCACAGGTTTCGTTTTTAAGATCCACGCCAATATGGATCCCAAACATCGCGACAGGCTGGCATTTATAAAAATTGTTTCTGGAACTTTTGAGCGGAATAAAGCATACTTACACGTAAGACATAATAAAAACCTGAAATTCTCAAGTCCGAATGCTTTTTTCGCCGAAAAGAAGGAAATTGTAGACATTTCCTATCCCGGAGATATCGTAGGGCTTCACGATACCGGGAATTTCAAAATCGGGGATACCCTTACCGAAGGAGAAAATTTAAATTACCGTGGAATTCCAAGTTTTTCGCCTGAACATTTTAGGTATATCAATAACGCCGACCCAATGAAATCAAAACAACTCGCCAAAGGAGTTGACCAGTTGATGGATGAAGGGGTGGCGCAGCTGTTTACCCTGGAACTAAATGGAAGAAAAATTATAGGAACCGTGGGAGCGCTTCAGTTCGAAGTTATTCAATACAGGTTGGAACACGAATATGGTGCTAAATGTACCTACGAGAACTTAAACGTTTACAAAGCCACCTGGGTAGAAGCCGAAGATGAAAAGAGTGAAGAATTTAAAGATTTTAAACGACTAAAATCAAAGTTCCTGGCGAAGGATAAAAAAGGGCAATTGGTATTTTTGGCAGATTCGCAATTCTCATTGCAAATGACCCAGGATAAATATCGTTCGATTAAATTCCATTTCACTTCAGAATTTTAAGTTTCTGGTTTTAAGCTAATAATGCTTAGGCCAAAAGAAACCTAATAGCGCGCTGTGTTTAATAGTCCTTAATTTCATATATTTTCAGCATAATTGAGATTTTATGAATGAATTAGATGAATTTGTTTCCCAATTCGCCTCGGCGGTTTGGGGACTTCCTTTAGTAATTTTATTAATTGGCGGCGGATTTTATCTCCTAATTTTATCTAATTTCCTTCCATTTCGATATTTAGGGCATTCCTTAGATCTCTTACGCGGAAAATATAATAATCCCAACGATCCCGGTGAAATAAACCATTTTCAGTCGCTTTCAACTGCCCTTTCTTCTACCGTAGGAATGGGAAATATAGCTGGTGTAGCCGTAGCTATAGCATTAGGTGGCCCGGGTGCTATTTTCTGGCTTTGGGTTAGCGCGGTGGTTGGAATGGCCACTAAATTTTTCACCAATACCCTCGCTGTTATGTACCGTGGTAAAGATACCCAGGGGAATATTCAGGGCGGGGTGATGTATTTTATTGAAGAAGGCCTGGGTAAGAAATGGAAGTTTTTAGCGGTCTTTTTTAGCGTCGCAGGGCTTATTGGCGCCTTGCCGGTTTTCAATGTAAATCAACTTACCCAGGCTATAAACTTCATTTTGCTGGAACCGAATAATATTCCCACCGGTTTCGGAACAAATCTTATTATTGGGATTATTTTAGTTATCCTCACTTCGATAGTTATCCTTGGAGGCTTACAGCGCATAAGTAAAACCGTTTCCAGATTAGTGCCTGCGATGGTAGCTCTTTATTTTATTTCGGTGATTATTATTTTGATTGTCAATTATGATGTGGTTCCTTACTATTTCTCTACAATCTTTACCGATGCTTTTGCTGCTGAAAACTACAAAGGCGAACCTATGCTCGGCGGCGTACTGGGTGGCTTGATTATTCTTGGAGTAAGACGAGGTGCTTTTTCTAATGAAGCGGGTATAGGAACTGCGACAATGGCTCACGGAGCCAGTAAAACTTCAGAACCTGTTCGGGAAGGACTTGTTGCGATGTTGGGGCCGGCAATTGATACTTTAGTGGTATGTACCCTAACAGCACTTTGTATCCTGGTTACGGGAATTTGGCAAACTTCAGATGTAAACGGGGTAAGCTTAACCGCAGCCGCTTTTGAAGATTCTATCCCCTATGTTGGAGATTATCTATTGTTGCTTTGTATTGCGGCTTTTAGTATTTCTTCCCTGTTCTCGTTTTCTTACTACGGAACAAAATGCCTTTCTTACCTGGCCGGTGCAGAAAACAAACACTATTACAATTATTTCTATATCGTAAGCATACTGTTAGGAGCTACTACTTCATTAAGCATGATGATTAATCTCATTGATGGTTTTTTTGCCTTAATGGCCATCCCAACAATGATCTCAACGTTAATTCTTGCTCCCCGTGTAATGAAGGCTGCAAGAATTTATTTTAAAAAATACAAAGATTAATTTTCGACTATTCAGACTTGGCTTTCTTTTTCTTTAATACCTTGAAAACCTTTAATTTTTTGCCGGTTAATTTTTCTAGTAATTCTCCTTTACGCAAAGTTCCCCATATTTCTAATTCAGGATCGGCTTGTGTTGTGATAAGCAGATTGATATTTTCCTTTTTATTATTGATTTCCAGTTTCTGAACGTTTTGATAATGGCTACGGTCCAAACCATCGGCAACCCTTAACAGGGCAGAAAGCTTTTTAACCCTTTTTCGGTTTTTTTTACTCAATTGTTTATAGCGTGTATGTCGCTTATGCGGAATAGATTTCCTGTGATATCTCGCTACATTAGCCATAACATTTATTTCATCTTCCTTAAAGCCAAGTAAATCGGAATTCCTGATAAGATAGAGCGCGTGTTTATGATGTTTTCGGTATGAAATATAATAACCTATATCGTGTAGTAAACTCGCATATTCCAGCAATTCCCTGTCAGATTCTTTTAGTTTTAGTTCTTCTTTAAATTCATCAAAAAGCTGCAAGGAAAAATTAGAGACGTGTTTGGAATGCGCTTCCGGCCAATTGCACTTTCGCAATAATTCATAAATACTTCTACGACGTGGATCCTTAAAATTAGCGACAAGGTCCAGGTTAAGCTGTTCCTTTTTATTATTGATATAATTCAGGATCATTCCTTCCCGAAGTGCGCCTTCAGAAATTTTAATGTTTTCAATTTTAAATTTATCTACCAGAAATTTCACTAAAACCATCCCGGGATTTATAATATCAACCCGTTTTTCCTCTAAACCCTTTTCTTTAAGACGTTTCTTTTTATTCAGTTTAATAAAATCAGAATATAACTCATTAAAATCATCTGCGCCGACTTCCAGTTCATTCAGGCTCATTTTAGCAGTAAGTGATTTTCTACCCGCTATCATTTCCCCAATATTTTCCATCGTACCGGAGGAACCAATAATCGTTTTTACATTATGTTTTTTGGCCAGCTTTTTTATTTCTGCCAGTTCCTTCTCAAAATGTTTTTGTAGGTTTTTAATGTCTTTTTCTTCAATAGGATCTGTTTCTACAAAGGCAGCAGCCATCCTGGCAACTCCCAATTTTAAACTATTGTAATAAATAAATTCTTTATCGTTACCAATAATAAATTCAACGCTACCACCTCCAATATCCGCCATAAGCACCATTTCTTCGTTTAAAACGATGCTATGCCTTATGGCAAGACCAATCATTTCTGCTTCCATTTTTCCTGAAATAGCCCGTACCCTAATTCCAACCTGCTCCCCCACTTCTTTAATAAAATCACCCCCATTTTCTGCTTCACGAATTGCGCTAGTTGCATAAGCAAGAATATTTTCCACATTATGGCTATCGCATAAAAACTTAATCCTTTTAAGCGCTTCCAATCCGCGATCCATTGCCTCCCGGCTCAACCTGTCTTCCAGGCCTTTTTCGGCCAGGATAACCATTTCCTTGAGTTTATTAACCGTACGGAAACTGCCATCGGGATAAATATCTACCAATACCGCGTGGAATGAATTAGTTCCAAGGTCTATTGCTGCTATTCGTTTTTTAGGTTCAGAATCGGTAGCCTTATCGGTCATCGTATATAAAATTTTAAGCTGAAGAAAAAATCAGTCTAGATTGCTATACTTCTAAGTTAGGTAATATTTCCTAAAAAATTTTACAGCGTTTATAAAGTCGAAATAAAAAGCAATAAAAAAACCCACAGAATTATACATCTATGGGGTTTTTAAAATTTTTTTCGGCTAAATTAAGCCTGGCCGGTTGGACCAAAGTTTAATGGCATTGGCGCTTTTTCGTAATCCCTTATTTCACCGTGGGCTTTTTCAAACCGATGAATATTATCGTTTAAAGCTTTCAATAATCGCTTAGCATGTTGTGGCGTTAAAATGATCCTGGATTTTACTTTGCTTTTAGGTCTGCCCGGCATAATATTCACGAAATCTACCACAAATTCTGAAACAGAATGGTTAATGATAGCCAGATTAGAATAAGTTCCTTCGGCTACAGCTTCATCCAGTTCTATGTTTATCTGACCTTTTTTAGGTTTCTTTTTTTCTTCACTCATAATATTAGATTGAATTTTATTTAAAAGTTTCCGAAGCAGTCTTCGGAGTATCTTGGTTAGCGTGTAATATAAAAGTACAAAAAATCCCGACTTTAGATCGGGATTCCTGATATTATAAAAAGAAAGAGACTGTCTGAAAAGTTTTTAACCCGTCATTCTGAATTTATTTCAGAATCTAAGATGTTAATAATCAAAACATGTTAGAAGCTGAAAACAAGTTCAGCTTGACGAAATTAGACTTTTTAGACAGCCTCTTTTATAAGCATTAATTATAATTAACTTCTTGCTTATGTTCCATCATTTCGTCAAATTCTTCTTTAGAACCAACGATAATGCTATCGTACTCACGCATACCTGTACCTGCAGGAATTCTATGTCCTACAATTACATTCTCTTTCAATCCTTCAAGTTTATCGATCTTACCGCTTACGGCAGCCTCGTTCAATACTTTGGTAGTTTCCTGGAAGGAAGCCGCAGAAATAAACGATTTTGTTTGTAGCGATGCACGAGTAATACCCTGAAGAACCGGTGTAGCGGTTGCAGCGGTTACGTCTCTTGCAGTAGCAAGGTTTTTATCTTCACGTCTTAACAATGAGTTCTCATCTCTAAGCTCTCTTGGTGAAACGATTTGACCTGGTTTTAAGTTTTCAGATTCTCCTGCATCTTCAACCACTTTCATTCCGAAGACTTTATCGTTTTCCTCGATAAAATCTGATTTATGAACAAGCTGGTTTTCAAGGAAAATAGTATCTCCCGGATCCTGAATCCTAACCTTACGCATCATTTGTCTTACTACAACCTCAAAGTGCTTATCGTTAATCTTCACACCCTGCAGTCGGTAAACTTCCTGAACTTCGTTCACAAGATATTGTTGTACCGCGTTTGGTCCTTTGATATTAAGAATATCTTCCGGAGTAACAGATCCATCAGAAAGTGGCATACCTGCACGAACATAATCGTTTTCCTGAACAAGGATCTGGTTAGATAACTTCACTAAGTATTTCTTAACCTCTCCTAATTTAGATTCTACGATAATCTCACGGTTACCTCTTTTGATTTTTCCGAAGGAAACAACACCATCAATCTCACTAACAACAGCTGGGTTAGATGGGTTACGAGCTTCAAACAATTCTGTTACCCTTGGAAGACCACCGGTAATATCCCCTGCTTTAGAAGATTTACGCGGAATCTTAACCAAAATCTTACCAACCTTGATCTTATCTTCGTTGTCTACCATAAGGTGGGCACCAACCGGAAGGTTATAAGAGCGAATTACTTCATCTTTTTTACCTAAAATATGTAAAGTCGGGATAAGCTTTTTGTTACGGGATTCAGAAATTACTTTTTCCTGGAATCCTGTTTGCTCATCGATCTCTACCTGGTAAGTTACACCTTGCTCAATATTTTCGTACTTGATCTTACCGGCAAATTCTGAAATAATCACCCCGTTATAAGGATCCCACTGGCAAATTACATCACCTTTGGAAACTGCAGCACCGTTATCGATAAAGATTTGAGAACCGTAAGGAATGTTATTGTTACTCAATACCACCCCGGTTTTCTTGTCTTTAATTTTAAGCTCGGCAGTTCGTGAAATCACGATATCTGACTGGCTACCATCAGGAGCCTCTCCTTTTACAACTTTAAGATCTTCAATTTCGGCAATACCGTCAAATTTAGCCTCAAGTTTGTTATCTTCTGAAATGTTACCTGCAATACCTCCAACGTGGAATGTACGCAGTGTTAACTGTGTACCCGGCTCTCCAATAGATTGCGCGGCAACAACACCAACAGCTTCACCTCTTTGTACCAGTTTATTAGTAGAAAGGTTTCTTCCGTAACATTTTACACAAATTCCTTTTTTAGCTTCGCAAGTTAGTGGAGATCTTACTTCTACACTTTCAATTGGAGCGTTTTCAATCTTAGTAACAATTTCTGAAGTAATTTCTTCGTCCGCAGCTACTAAAACTTCATTATTTGAAGGATTAATAACATCGTGAAGAGAAATACGTCCTAAAATACGTTCTCCAAGAGATTCTACAATTTCTTCGTTCTTTTTAAGTGGTTTAACTTCTACTCCTCTTAAAGTTCCGCAGTCTTCTTGATTTACAATAACATCTTGCGAAACATCTACCAATCTACGGGTTAAGTACCCTGCATCGGCAGTTTTAAGTGCGGTATCGGCAAGTCCTTTACGTGCACCGTGAGTAGAAATAAAGTATTCAAGAATTGAAAGTCCTTCCTTAAAGTTAGAAAGAATTGGGTTTTCAATAATCTCACCTCCACCTGAGTTAGATTTTTTAGGCTTGGCCATAAGACCACGCATACCGGTTAACTGACGAATCTGCTCTTTAGATCCACGAGCACCAGAATCTAGCATCATAAACACAGAGTTGAAACCTTGTTTATCCTCACGAATACGTTTCATCGCCAATTCGGTTAGACCGGCATTGGTAGATGTCCAGATATCAATAACCTGGTTGTAACGCTCGTTGTTGGTAATAAGACCCATATTATAGTTTCCTACAATACCTTCAACCTGTTCGTTAGCTTCATCAATCATAGATTGCTTTTCTTCAGGGATAATAATATCACCTAAACTAAAGGAAAGTCCACCACGGAAAGCGTATCCATACCCCATTTCCTTAATAGCATCAAGGAATTCTCCGGTTTCTGGAACACTGGTTTTAGCCAGTACATCACCAATAATATCCCTAAGGTTTTTCTTGGTTAATACTGTATTCACATAACCTACTTTTTCTGGTACAGCTTGGTTAAACAGTACTCTACCAACTGTAGTATCTATAATTTGGTTAACTAATTCCCCGGCTTCATTAAAGTCTTTTGCGCGAATCTTGATTTCGGCATTAAGGTCTACTCTCTTCTGGTTGTAAGCGATTACCACTTCTTCATCAGAATAGAAAGTAAGTCCTTCCCCTTTAACCGTAACCTCGTCTGTAGATTTTCTGGACTTGGTCATATAATAAAGACCAAGAATCATATCCTGAGAAGGTACTGTAATAGGTGAACCGTTTGCTGGGTTAAGAATATTATGAGAAGCAAGCATTAATAGCTGCGCTTCTAAAATAGCCTCTGGCCCAAGCGGTAAGTGAACCGCCATCTGGTCACCATCAAAATCGGCATTAAAAGCCGTACATGCTAATGGGTGTAATTGTATCGCTTTACCTTCAATAAGTTTTGGCTGGAAAGCCTGTATACCTAAACGGTGAAGCGTAGGAGCACGGTTAAGTAATACCGGGTGACCTTTAAGAACATTCTCCAGGATATCCCATACTACCGGCTCTTTCTTATCTATAATTTTCTTGGCAGATTTTACTGTTTTTACAATTCCTCTTTCAATTAGCTTTCTAATTACAAAAGGCTTGTAAAGCTCAGCTGCCATATTCTTTGGAAGACCACATTCGTGCATTTTCAATTCTGGCCCAACAACAATTACCGAACGTGCTGAATAATCTACACGTTTACCAAGTAAGTTTTGACGAAAACGTCCCTGCTTACCTTTAAGGGAATCTGAAAGCGATTTTAACGGACGGTTAGAGTCTGTTTTTACCGCTGAAGATTTTCTTGTGTTATCGAACAATGAATCTACTGATTCCTGAAGCATACGTTTTTCATTACGTAGAATTACTTCAGGAGCTTTGATCTCCATTAATCTTTTTAGACGGTTGTTACGAATAATAACCCTTCTGTAAAGATCATTTAAATCTGAAGTCGCGAAACGTCCACCATCAAGAGGCACAAGAGGTCGTAATTCTGGTGGAATTACAGGAACCACTTTCATAATCATCCATTCGGGAAGGTTTTCGCGATTGTTGTTAGCATCACGGAAAGCTTCTACAACCTGAAGACGCTTAAGCGCTTCAGTTTTACGTTGCTTTGAAGTTTCGTTATTTGCCTTGTGCCTTAACTCGTAAGAAAGTTCGTTAAGATCTATTCTTCTTAATATTTCAATAAGACATTCGGCCCCCATTTTAGCGATAAACTTATTTGGGTCGCTGTCTTCCAAATACATATTTTCCTGCGGAAGGCTATCTAAAACGTTTAGATATTCTTCTTCAGTTAGGAAGTCCATTTTCTTAATTGGTTCTCCTTCTTCGTTTTTAGCAATACCTGCCTGAATTACTACATAACGTTCGTAGTAAATGATCATATCTAATTTCTTAGATGGAAGACCAAGCAAGTATCCAATTTTGTTAGGTAAGGAACGGAAATACCAGATATGTGCTACAGGAACTACCAAATTAATGTGCCCAACACGGTCTCTACGTACTTGTTTTTCAGTTACTTCTACCCCACAACGGTCACAAACAATTCCTTTGTAACGTATTCTTTTATATTTACCGCAGGCACATTCGTAATCCTTTACAGGACCAAAAATACGCTCACAAAACAAACCATCACGTTCGGGTTTGTGCGTACGATAATTGATAGTTTCCGGTTTTAGAACTTCACCACGAGATTCTGCGAGGATAGATTCCGGGGAAGCCAAACCGATAGAGATTTTATCAAATCTCTTTACTGTATTCTTATCATTATTTCTAGCCATAATAACTCTGCTGCTATAATTATTGTGAAAAACCTGTTTTTGGGGTGCCGTAACACCCCGTTATAAACAGTATTTTATTCTTCTAATTTAATATCCAAACCAAGACCTTTCAATTCGTGCATTAGTACGTTGAAAGATTCCGGCAGGCCGGGTTCTGGCATAGGCTCTCCTTTTACGATAGACTCGTAAGTTTTAGCCCTTCCTATCACGTCATCTGACTTCACTGTTAAGATTTCACGCAATGTTGCTGAAGCTCCATACGCTTCAAGCGCCCAAACTTCCATCTCACCAAAACGCTGTCCACCAAATTGTGCTTTACCACCAAGTGGTTGCTGTGTAATAAGCGAATATGGCCCAATAGATCTGGCGTGCATCTTATCTTCAATCATATGTCCTAGTTTCAACATATAGATTACCCCTACAGTTGCAGGTTGGTCAAAACGATCTCCTGTGCCACCATCATAAAGATAGGTGTGCCCGTATCTTGGAATTCCGGCTTCATCGGTAAGCTCGTTAATCTGGTCTATGGTAGCTCCGTCAAAAATTGGAGTTGCATATTTATTACCAAGCTTTTGTCCTGCCCATCCAAGTACAGTTTCGTATATCTGACCAATGTTCATACGTGAAGGTACCCCAAGTGGGTTCAACACGATATCAACCGGTGTACCATCATCAAGGAATGGCATATCTTCCTGGCGAACGATTCTTGCAACAATACCTTTGTTACCGTGACGTCCAGCCATTTTATCACCAACTTTTAGTTTACGTTTCTTAGCGATGTAAACCTTAGCAAGCTTAAGGATTCCAGAAGGAAGCTCATCTCCAACAGAGACGGTAAACTTCTCTCTTCTTAGGTTACCCTGAAGATCGTTTTCCTTAATCTTATAATTGTGAATAAGGTCTGCAACCAAAGTGTTCAGGTGATCGTCTGTAGTCCAGGTACCGTGAGTTAAGTGAGTATAATCGTCTACTGCGTTAAGCATTTTCAACGTATACTTCTTCCCTTTTGGCATTACCTCTTCTCCAAGATCGTTTTGAACTCCCTGAGCAGTTTTTCCGCCTATAATAGCGAATAACTTATCTACAAGTTCAGCTTTTAAATTGGCGAATTTAGCATCGTACTTTTTCTCAAGCGCTGAAATATCTTCCTTATCCTGAGCTCTCTTACGCTTATCTTTAATAGCACGGGCAAAGAGTTTCTTCTCTATTACCACACCATTTAAAGATGGAGAAGCTTTAAGCGATGCATCTTTAACATCACCTGCTTTATCTCCAAAAATGGCACGAAGTAATTTTTCTTCTGGTGTTGGATCGCTTTCTCCTTTTGGAGTAATCTTACCAATAAGAATATCGCCAGGTTTTACCTCGGCACCAATTCTAATCATCCCGTGTTCATCAAGGTCTTTTGTAGCCTCTTCTGAAACGTTAGGAATATCATTGGTTAATTCTTCGTTACCTAATTTAGTGTCACGAACTTCAAGCGAGTATTCATCAATATGGATAGAAGTAAAGATATCTTCTCTAACCACTTTTTCTGAAATTACAATCGCATCCTCAAAGTTGTAACCTTTCCAGGGCATAAAGGCAACCTTCATGTTTCTACCTAAAGCAAGTTCCCCGGCTTCAGTAGCATATCCCTGACATAAAACCTGACCTTTAGTTACTCTATCCCCTACCCTAACAATTGGCTTAAGGTTAATAGAAGAACCCTGGTTGGTTTTACGGAACTTAATAAGATTGTATGACTTTGAATCACTATCAAAGCTAACCATACGCTCCTCTTCAGTTCTGTCGTATTTTATTATAATTTTTTTGGCGTCTACATACTCTACTTCACCTTCTCCTTCAGCATTAATCAATACACGAGAATCTGTAGCTACCTGGCGCTCCAATCCGGTTCCAACAATTGGGGAATCGGCTTGTAACAATGGCAATGCCTGGCGCATCATGTTAGATCCCATCAAGGCACGGTTCGCATCATCGTGTTCCAGGAACGGAATTAACGACGCCGAAATAGACGAAATCTGGTTTGGTGCAACGTCGGTATAATGAACCTCTTTTGGATCTACTACCGGGAAGTCACCTTCCATACGGGCAATTACCTTTTCTGAATCTATAGTGCCATCTTCTTTAAGCGGAATGTTAGCCTGGGCAATTTTCTTGTCCTCTTCCTCTTCAGCACTTAAATAAACAGCTTCTTCTGAAAAATCTAATTTTCCATTTTCAACTTTACGGTATGGTGTTTCAATGAAGCCCATTCCATTCACTTTAGCGTAAACTGAAAGTGAAGAGATAAGTCCAATGTTTGGACCTTCAGGAGTTTCAATTGGGCAAAGTCTTCCGTAGTGTGTATAGTGAACATCACGTACCTCAAAACCTGCTCTTTCTCTAGATAAACCACCTGGCCCTAATGCTGAAAGCCTACGCTTATGCGTGATTTCGGCAAGCGGGTTGGTTTGATCCATAAACTGAGACAACTGGTTGGTACCAAAGAAAGAGTTGATCACTGAAGAAAGTGTCTTCGCGTTAATCAAATCTATCGGGGTAAACACCTCGTTGTCACGAACATTCATTCTTTCACGAATGGTACGTGCCATACGAGCAAGACCAACACCAAATTGCTGAGACAATTGCTCACCTACAGTTCTAACACGACGGTTAGACAAGTGGTCAATATCATCAATCTCAGCTTTAGAGTTAATAAGCTCGATTAAATATTTAATAATGGTAATGATGTCTTCTTTGGTAAGCACTTGCTTATCCATAGCAACATCAAGACCTAATTTTTTATTCATTCTGTATCGACCAACTTCTCCAAGGCTGTAACGCTGATCTGAGAAGAATAACTTATCGATAATTCCTCGAGCAGTTTCCTCATCTGGCGGTTCTGCATTACGAAGTTGACGATAAATATGTTCTACCGCTTCTTTTTCAGAGTTGGTAGGGTCTTTTTGTAATGTATTATGAATAATAGCGTAATCTCCGGTAGAGTTATCTTCTTTGTGAAGAAGGATAGTTTTACTTCCGGTTTCAAGAATTTCTTCTATATGCTCTTTTTCAAGTTCAGTATCACGATCTAAAACAATCTCATTACGTTCTATTGAAACTACCTCTCCTGTATCTTCATCTACAAAATCCTCATACCAGGTATTCAATACACGGGCCGCAAGTTTACGACCTAATACTTTTTTAAGTCCTGTTTTTGAAACTTTCACCTCTTCTGCAAGGTCAAAAATTTCCAAAATATCTTTATCGCGCTCAAATCCAATGGCACGGAAAAGTGTGGTTACAGGTAATTTTTTCTTTCGATCGATATAAGCGTACATCACGCTGTTAATATCGGTAGCAAATTCTATCCAGGAACCTTTAAAAGGAATTACACGGGCAGAATAAAGTTTTGTTCCATTTGCGTGGAACGATTGTCCAAAGAAAACTCCTGGTGAACGGTGAAGCTGAGAAACTACCACACGTTCAGCTCCGTTGATACAAAAAGTACCACTTGGAGTCATATAAGGTATAGTTCCTAAGTAAACGTCCTGTACGATGGTTTCAAAATCTTCGTGTTCAGGGTCGGTACAATATAGTTTTAATCTTGCTTTAAGAGGCACACTATACGTTAAACCACGCTCTATACACTCCTGAATGGAATATCTTGGCGGGTCCACAAAATAATCTAAAAATTCTAGTACAAATTGGTTACGGGTGTCCGTAATTGGGAAGTTTTCCAGGAAGGTATTATAGAGACCTTCATTTCCCCGCTCTTCTGATTTGGTTTCTAGTTGAAAGAAATCCTGAAAAGACTTGATCTGGATATCCAGGAAGTCCGGGTAATCAGGTCTGTTCTTTACAGAAGAGAAACTCACTCTTTCAGTTTGCTTTGCTAACATCAATGGACGGATTATAATTTATAAAAAAACGGGCGCGCAAGAGGTTAATCCCCTATATACGCAAAAGGGTTTAGACCTTCAGGAGCGAATCCTGAGGTCTAAACCTAAATAATATTGCTGTTGGCAAGCTTATTTAAGCTCAACCTCAGCTCCTGCTTCTTCTAGCTGTGCTTTAAGTGCTTCTGCTTCGTCTTTAGCTACTCCTTCTTTAACTGGAGCTGGTGCGCCATCTACTAATGCTTTAGCATCTTTAAGACCAAGACCTGTAAGTTCTTTTACAAGTTTTACAACTGCTAGTTTAGATCCACCTGGAGCTGTAAGAATTACATCAAATTCAGTTTGCTCTTCAGCTTCTTCACCATCACCAGCAGCACCGCCACCAGCAACAGCTACTGCAGCAGCTGCAGGCTCTATACCATATTCTTCTTTCAAGATATCTGCTAACTCGTTTACTTCTTTTACGGTTAAGTTAACCAATTGTTCTGCGAATTCTTTTAAATCTGCCATTTTCTATCGTTTTTAAAAAGTTCTTTAATTTATAATTGTTAAAAAGTGCGTACTATTTTTCTTCCTTTTCAGAAAGTGTCTTAAGGATTCCAGATATTTTACCGCCACCAGACTTAAGTGCTGAAATAACATTCTTAGCAGGTGATTGTAATAGTCCAACGATATCTCCAATAACCTCTTCTTTAGACTTGATATTTACAAGTGTGTCAAGGTAATCATCTCCTACATAAACTGCTTCTTCAACAAAAGCTCCTTTAAGTAGTGGTTTCTCGTTTTTCTTTCTGAATTCTTTAATCACTTTGGCCGGTCCATTACCGGTTTCAGAAAACATTATGGAAGTGTTACCTTTTAATACCGAAGGAAGGTCTCCAAATTCCTTATCCGAAGCTTCCATCGCCTTAGCAAGCAAGGTATTTTTAACTACAGCCAGCTGTACGTTAGCTTTAAAACAAGCTCTACGTAAGTTTGAAGTTGTTCCGGCATCAAGGCCAGATATATCTGCTAAATAAACCACAGAATTATCTGTTAACTGGGCAGTTAAATCTTCAATTACTATTGATTTTTCTTCTCTTGTCATAATCTATACTATTATTGCTCAGTGAACCTTTTAGTATCAACCTGAACGCTCGGGCTCATTGTAGAAGACATGTGGATACTTTTAATATACACACCCTTAGATGCCTGAGGTTTCAACTTCACTAAAGTAGTTAATAATTCTCTCGCGTTTCCAGCAATTTTTTCAGCTTCAAAAGATGCTTTTCCAATCCCAGCGTGAACAATACCGGTTTTATCAACTTTAAAGTCAATTTTACCAGCTTTAACATCAGATACTGCTTTTGCAACATCCATAGTTACTGTTCCTGTCTTTGGGTTAGGCATAAGCCCTCTTGGTCCAAGTACTCGTCCCAAAGGTCCTAATTTACCCATTACGCTAGGCATAGTGATAATTACATCTACATCTGTCCATCCACCTTTTATCTTGTCTAGATATTCATCAAGACCAACATAATCGGCTCCGGCTTCTTTTGCCTCTTCTTCCTTATCTGGAGTAACTAACGCAAGTACTTTTACATCTTTACCGGTACCATGTGGAAGGGTTACAACACCTCTCACCATTTGGTTGGCTTTTCTTGGATCTACATTCAAACGAACCGCTAAATCCACAGATGCATCGAAGTTTTCGTTAGCAACTTCTTTAATTAAAGCTGAAGCATCTGCAACCGAGTATGCTTTATTGCTCTCGATCTTAGATTGGGCTTCTTTTTGCTTTTTAGTTAATTTTGCCATTTTTAATTTCTTTTTGGATTAAAACGGTGCATCACCTTTTACAGTTATTCCCATTGAACGAGCTGTTCCAGCAACCATTTTCATTGCAGATTCTACGGTGAAGGCGTTTAAATCCTGCATCTTATCTTCTGCAATAGTTTTAATCTGATCCCAAGAAACACTTGCTATTTTCTTTCTGTTTGGTTCTCCTGAACCCTTTTTATTTTTAGATGCTTCCAACAATTGTACTGCAGCTGGAGGAGTTTTAATCACAAAGTCAAAAGACTTATCTGAATAAACCGTAATCGCAACCGGCAATACTTTACCTTGTTTATCCTGAGTTCTACCATTGAATTGCTTACAGAATTCCATGATATTTACCCCGGCAGCACCCAAAGCAGGTCCAACTGGTGGTGATGGGTTAGCAGCACCTCCGCGAACTTGTAGTTTTACAACTTTACTTACTTCTTTTGCCATTTTCTAAATTTTTAAGGTGATGGTTTATTAGAGTGGAAGCTTTAAAAAACCATCAAAAAATATGTAACTAAAATCTTTATACTTTTTCTACTTGCATATAGCTTAATTCCAATGGTGTTTTTCTTCCGAAAATTTTCACCATTACCTCAAGCTTACGCTTTTCTTCATTAATCTTTTCTACTGTACCATTAAAACCGTTAAACGGACCATCTATAACCTTTATGGTTTCTCCAATAGTAAAAGGTATCGCAACATTATCGGTTTTTACTGAAAGCTCATCTACTTTACCAAGCATTCTGTTCACTTCAGATCTTCTAAGCGGAACAGGATCTCCTCCTTTAGTTTCTCCTAAAAACCCAATAACCCCGTTGATATTTTTAATCACGTGTGGCATTTCACCGTCAAGGCTAGCCTGAATCATTACATAACCCGGAAAATAAACACGTTCTTTGTTTACTTTCTTACCATTTCTAATCTGGATAACTTTTTCGGTAGGAACTAAGATTTGATCTAGATAGTCCTCCATCCCAAGATGAGCAACTTCTTTTTCAATATAGTCTTTAACCTTGTTTTCCTGACCGCTAACGGCACGAACTACATACCACTTTTTTTCTTTTCCTTCTGCCATCTTAATATTTTTAAGATTTAATCCATTTGAAATATTCTTCGATAGCCGAACTAAATACGGTATCTACTCCCCAAATAGCCAGAGAAAAAATTATAGAAAAAACCGCTACTAAAATGGTAAGCCTTTGCGCTTCGGGCCAGCTTGTCCAGGTAACGTGGTTTCTTAATTCGTTGTAAGATTCTGATATATAATTGCCAATTCCTGCCATGTGATTCTAAAGGTATTTGCACGGGTTCAGAGGCTTCCTTCGACTATGCTCAGGACAAGCTTCTCGCCTCGCTTTATCTGCACGGGTTGAGAGGCTCGAACTCCCGACACCTGGTTTTGGAGACCAGTGCTCTACCAACTGAGCTAAACCCGTAAATATAATATAAAGGAAGATTTCCCGCTAAGGCGGGAAATCTTTTTATATCTAAACTGTAATTAGTCTAAAATTTCAGTAACCTGTCCAGCACCTACAGTTCTACCACCTTCACGGATAGCGAAACGTAGACCAACATTCATTGCAATAGTCTGGATAAGCTCAACAGTAATTGTAAGGTTATCACCAGGCATTACCATTTCAACTCCATCAGGAAGACTAATTGTTCCTGTTACATCAGTTGTACGTACATAGAACTGAGGACGGTAGTTATTGTGGAATGGAGTGTGACGTCCACCTTCTTCTTTCTTAAGGATATAAACCTCTGCCTTAAACTTAGCGTGAGGAGTTACAGATCCAGGCTTGGTAATTACCATACCTCTTGAGATCTGAGACTTCTCAATACCTCTTAACAAGATACCAACGTTATCTCCAGCTTCACCTCTATCAAGGATCTTACGGAACATCTCAACACCAGTAATAGTAGAAGTAAGTTTTTCAGCTCCCATACCAATAATCTCTACAGGATCTCCTGTGTTTGCAACACCAGTCTCAATACGACCAGTTGCAACAGTACCACGACCTGTAATAGAGAATACATCTTCTATAGGCATCAAGAAAGGCTTATCTACATCACGCTCAGGTAATTCGATCCAGCTATCAACAGCTTCCATCAAATCAAGAACGGTTTTAGACCACTTCTCATCACCTTCAAGAGCTCCAAGTGCAGAACCTGAAATTACAGGACCGTTATCACCATCATATTCATAGAAAGAAAGAAGATCCCTAACTTCCATTTCAACCAGCTCTAAAAGCTCCTCATCATCAACAAGGTCAACTTTATTCAAGAACACAACGATTCTTGGAATACCAACCTGGCGTCCTAGAAGAATGTGCTCACGAGTTTGCGGCATAGGTCCATCAGTTGCAGCAACTACAAGAATTGCACCGTCCATTTGAGCAGCACCAGTAACCATGTTCTTTACATAATCGGCGTGACCAGGACAGTCAACGTGTGCGTAGTGACGGTTAGCAGTTTGATATTCTACGTGAGAAGAGTTAATTGTAATACCTCTTTCTTTTTCTTCAGGAGCATTATCAATTTGATCAAAAGCACTAGCTTCTGAATATCCAGCATCAGCCATTACTTTAGTAATCGCTGCTGTTAAAGTCGTTTTTCCGTGATCTACGTGTCCAATTGTACCTATGTTAAGGTGCGGTTTGGAACGATCGTATGTTTCCTTTGCCATAATTAATACTTATTTAATCTTAGTTATATATTAGTGTTCAATTTAATACAATCTAGAGCCAACGACGAGAATTGAACTCGTGACCTCTTCCTTACCAAGGAAACGCTCTACCCCTGAGCTACGTCGGCAAGCCGAAAGTTCACACTTTCAAGGTTCACCGGTTCAAACAAGAAAAACCATAAACCAACATTGGTTTACGGGGATGTTTAATTGTTACTTAAACCGGAAAAATAAATCAAGAAAACAAGAAGCAAAACTTCCTGTTCTCCAATTAAGAGCGGGAGACCGGGTTCGAACCGGCGACATTCAGCTTGGAAGGCTGACGCTCTACCAACTGAGCTACTCCCGCATTATCGATTCAAGGCTTTCAAATTTAAAGTTCCGAATTTTCACATCCTTGAATCTTGAACTTTAAATGTTGTGGGGAGAGCAGGATTCGAACCTGCGAAGTTGAAAACAGCAGATTTACAGTCTGCCCTCGTTGGCCGCTTGAGTATCTCCCCAAATTTATTTTTCCACTATTTCATAGAACCGTAGCCGGCGCACCAGCTAAGCTTTATGATGGTTTGTTTTTTTTAACGGCTGCAAATAAACGTAATTTTACAGCACCATCCAAAGCATTTTTAAAAATTTTTCTATAAAACTTTTAGCCGCTTAATTTTCTTAAGCTTAAAAATACTTACTTCAAAATTTCAAGAGCCGATGGAGGGACTCGAACCCACGACCTGCTGATTACAAATCAGCTGCTCTAGCCAGCTGAGCTACATCGGCCTTTACGCTACTTTTTTAGCATAAAAAAGTCCGCTATTTCTAACGGACTGCAAATGTATATAAATTATTCCTTTCACAAAACAATTCTGCAAAAAAAATATTTAAACGTGCGCACTTAATTTTTCCTTGCGTTTAATTAACTGTCTTTGTAGTGATGAAGCACATTCGTCTACGCATTCTTCAAATTTTTTACATGTTTTTTTAACCATGATATCCCCGCCCGGTATACTCAATAAAATTTCAGTAATTTTATTATCCTTTCCGCTGGTATTTTGAACTTTTAAAAAGACATCAGCATAGATAATTTTATCATAATAATTTTCAAGCCTATCCATTTTTCGTTGGATGAAATCAATTAATTTTCGATCGGCGTTGAAGTTAACAGACTGCACATTTACTTTCATCTTCTGTAGAATTAAATTAAACAATATTTTAGTCGGTCTTTTTATTCCGGGGATGCGCCATTTGATGCACCTTACTGAGTTCTGAGATACTATTATGGGTATACACTTGCGTGGCAGCAAGACTGGAATGCCCAAGCAATTCTTTTACAGCGTTTAGGTTAGCCCCCTGGCTCAATAAATGTGTCGCAAATGAATGCCGCAGGATATGCGGACTCCTTTTTATTTTGCCAGACACCTTACTAAAATAATTATTTATAATTCTATAAACAAGACTTTCGTATAATTTAATACCTTTTTGAGAGACAAATAGATAAGACACCTCCTCGCCTACCATTACATCTGCACGTCTGCTTAAATAGTTTTCCAAATTAGAAATCACACCCGGCAAAAGCGGTATAATTCTTTCCTTTTGTCTTTTACCAAGCACCTTTATGTACTTCCCGGCCAGATCTACATCCTGAAGTTTGATCGCAATAAGTTCTATCCGTCTAATCCCGGTGGTATAAAAAAGCTCTACGATTAACCGATCACGCAATCCTTCAAAATCTGAAGTATCGATTTGCTCTAGCACCTGGGTGATTTCAGCTTCAGAAAATGGAACCTGAATCTTAGAAGCGGTTTTTAAAGCTTTATGGTTTGCAAGAGGGGAAAATTTTATATCCCCGGTTTTCTGCAGAAAGCGATAATAAGCTTTTAAAGAAGAAATTTTTCGGTTTATACTCCTGTTAGAAACACCCTGATCTACCAAGGCAACAATCCAGTTCCGTATCTGGGAATAATGCACTTTACTGAGATCTTTTTCTTCAAATTCAAAAAAAATAAATTCTGAAAAAGATTTTAAATCGGTTTTATAGGCGGTTAGGGTATTGGGAGAATATTTTTTCTCTAACTGCAGGTAATCTAAAAACTGTGAAAAGGGCATAAAAAAACTGTTGATAGACAAAGTTAGCAAACTTTAATCTATCAACAGTTATATTGCACTACCAAGAAACAAAGCTGTCCTGGATTTAATTCTGAATCTGTAAGAGAATTATCAGGTTCAAATATTTCCGCCTTTACTGAAATAAATTCAGTACAGATTGCGGAAATGATTAAAGATATTCTAGATATCTTCCTGATCTCTCAAATGCTGGATGTACTCGGCTTTTTGATGCTGAGCTCTCTTCGCAACAGAAGGTTTCGTGAAATGCTGGCGGCTTCTCAGCTGGCGCATTGTTCCGGTTTTATCGAATTTTCGCTTAAAACGCTTTAGCGCTCTATCTATATTTTCTCCGTCTTTTACTGGTATTATTAACATAGTGTCATCACCTCCTTTCTTTAGGCCGCAAAGATAATTTAAATCTTAGAACCTACAATTAATATTTTAATTATTATTCAATCTATTTTGCCGCCGGCTTGTACTCTTTCTTGTCGATTACCATTTTAGCGATAATCTCTCTTAAGATTTCAGAAGTTCCTCCACCAATTGGGCCTAGACGGCTATCACGGAACATTCTGGCTAAAGGATAATCTTCCATATAACCATAACCACCTAACATCTGCAGGCAGTCGTAAATAACTTTATCAGCCATTTTGGTAGAGAGCAATTTAGACATACTTGCTTCTTTTACCACATATTGTCCATCATCCAGGCGTTTAGCGATGGAATAATTAAATTCCTTGTTCATCTCTACCTCGCTGGCCATATCAGCAACCGAATGTCTTAAAGCCTGAAATTTATCTATGGTACGACCAAAAGCTTCCCTTTCTGCCATATAGCCTAACGTATAATCTAAGGCATATTCTGCTCGCGCGTGGGAATTGATCCCCATAATTAAACGCTCCAAAGCAAAGTGCTGCATGATATAAGAAAAACCTTTTCCTTCTTCACCCATTAGATTTTCAGCAGGAATTTCAACATCATCAAAGGCAAGCTCTGCCGTATCTGATGCTCTCCAGCCAAGTTTATCCAACTTTGAAGCCGAAATTCCGGGAGTATCCCTATCTACTATAAAAATACTCATTCCTTTATTTCCCTTTTCGGGATCAGTTTTAGCAGCTATCACCAGGTAATCTGAATAAACCCCGTTTGTAATAAAGGTTTTGGAACCGTTTAGAATGTATTTATCTCCTTTTTTAATTGCTGTGCTTCGCATTCCGGCAACATCAGAGCCACCAAAAGGTTCGGTAATACAAAGGCAACCTATTTTATCGCCTTCAATACTAGGCGTCAGGTATTTTGTCTTAATCCCATCGTCACCTTCTTTATTTACGTGCGTCATCGCTAAATAAGCGTGTGCCCACATAGCAGCTGCAAAACCGCCGCTATTAATTTTTTGAAGTTCTTCAAGGAAAATGACGGTATAAAAAATATCGAGGTCCATCCCGCCGTATTCTTCCGGTTGGTTAAGGCCAAAATACCCCATCTCACCAAACTTCTTCCAGATAAAGCGTTCTATTGTTCCAGATTTCTCCCATTTATCAATATGCGGTACCACTTCTTTTTGTAAAAAGTCCTGAAAACTTTTTCTAAAAAGTTCATGTTCCTCTGTAAAATACATTGTGTTCATGCTAATTTCTTTTTTTATTCTGAAGGGAAGCAGACTCCCAGTTTACTAAAATAAAATCAATTTTTAAATCTATGCTTATTCGGTTAGCTAATATTTTAATTAACAAATTTTCCGAATAATCAATCTAAGCTCAAATATAATTGAATTCTATCGATTTTATCTGAAGGAAAACTTTCTATTTTTGATAATTCTTCAAAAGAGTTGATCTCTTCGTGTAGTTGGCGGTAATCTATAATCTCCCGGGCAAGTTCATATTCAATATAAGGTACTTCTACAAGGTCTAAAACTTTCGCCTCGTTAATATTTGTTAAACTGAATTCTTCGTTTTTAAAAACGCGAAATTGCTGCTCCAGCTTTTCCCGGGTTTCATAATTTAAACCATAAATATCCTTTAACTGAATCTCACTTCTAAATCCTGCAATTTTAGTCCGGTAATTAACTATCCTATTTGCCAGAACCTCACCTATTCCATTTACTTTTTGTAAATCTTCTGCTTCTGCTTTATTTAAATCTGAAACCAAGACCCTTGTTGCAGTTTGGGCTGCAGCTTTTTCTCTTGCAGCTTCAATCACCCAATCTGGAAATTTAAAATAAGGGGAAATTTCGCCAAGTAAAGTATCTGAAACCCCGGTAACCCGCTGAAAATCTTCTGCAGAATTAATCCATTTATTTTCGTTTCTAAATTGATGAAGTTTATCTATTTCTTCCATACTCATTCCCAAAGTATAGCCTTTAAAATCCGTAATATAGTTTGGGTTAAAAGGAAAGATTTTCACCGAATCTGCTTCAGCCCTGGCTAGTTTTATTGAATCTATTTGAGACTGAAAACCTTCAATTTCCTCCTGAGTTAAACCTTCAGCTGAATTTTCAGAATAAAAATCAGAAAAATAATAGATTGCCTGAAGTATGATAATAATGCATACCAAAAGAAAAATCCCATTTTGTTGGCTCTTTGTGAACACAAAATGGGATTTTATCGGTTTCATATCTATTACAAGATTAGCTGGCTTTTGCCTCTCGTTGTTTCTTGAATAATTCTCCTGCTTTTAGCTTTCTGGAATATTCGTTAAGATCCCTTCTAACTTCGCTAGACATAATATAAAGCCCAATAATATTAGGAAAAGACATTGCCAGGATCATCATATCAGAGAAATCCAGCACGGCTCCTAAACTTACAGAAGCCCCAACAACAACAAATACAAGGAAAAGAACCTTATAAACCAACTCTGTTTTCTTACTCTTTCCGAATAAATAAGTCCAGGAACGCATTCCATAATAAGACCAGGAAATCATTGTAGAAAATGCAAATAAGAAAACGGCCATTGCCAGTACATATGGGAACCAGGAAACAACACTTGCAAAAGCATCTGAAGTTAATTGAACTCCACCTACGCCATCAACTTCGTGCATTCCGGTAAATATTAATACCAATGCGGTTAACGTACAAACAACTACTGTATCTATAAAAGGTTCTAACAAGGCAACAAAACCTTCAGATGGCGGGTGATTTGTTTTCGCGGCCGAGTGAGCAATCGCTGCAGAACCTACACCGGCTTCGTTAGAGAATGCTGCACGTTGGAAACCAACAATAAGCACCCCAATAATTCCACCTTTCATCGCTGTTGCATTAAATGCTCCATCGTAAATAGCTCCAAATGCAGGAACAATGTTCTCAATATTTATAAATATTACTGTTAAAGCACCAAGTACATATACTACTGCCATAAAAGGCACTACCCTACCGGTAACTTTAGCAATACTCTGAACACCTCCAATAATTACAATCCCTACAAGAACTGCTACTCCAAGCCCAAACCAAAAACCATTGCCGATTAAGAAAGCAAACTGGCCGGAAAGGATTTCAAAAGACTGGTTGGCCTGAAACATGTTTCCTCCTCCAAACGAGGCTCCAATACCAAGGATAGCGAAGAAAGCAGCAAGGAATTTACCCAAACCGCGCATATTTCTTTTTTCAAGGCCGTATCGCAAATAATTCATAGGACCTCCAAAAATTCTACCTTCAGAATTAATAAAACGATATTTTACACCAAGGGTACATTCTACAAATTTTGAAGCCATTCCTAATAATCCGGCAATGATCATCCAAAATGTAGCTCCTGCACCACCAAGGGAAATTGCCACAGCAACACCAGCGATATTACCAAGACCAACAGTTGCAGAAACTGCTGTAGCCAAAGCCTGAAAGTGAGTAATACTACCCGGCGCGTTAGGTTCGTCATATTTTCCCCTCGCAAGGTCTATAGAGTGTCTAAATCCTTTAAAATTAATGAAGCCCATTTTTACCGTAAAAAAAGCAGCACCAAAAATTAGCCAAACAACGATAAAAGGAATATTATGGGTTTGTGGAGTCCCGTTAGGGTTCGTTAACAATTGCGGCTCATCATATTCTATATGAGCCAGCATATGGGCGTTTGTTTCAATGAGGTCTGAACTATTTTCATAATCCCAAATCATTTCACCTTCACCCACCAAATAATTGACTGTTCCGTTAGCCTTAGCAAAAACCTCTAACTCACCACTGTTTTGCGAACTTACAATAGCTATAAGGTCACCTTCATCAACATGAGTCCCTTCTTCTACTCTCCACTCTTTTAAAGTAAATTTGTCTTCTGCATCAGCAGTCCAACTGGGAGTGGGAACGTATTCTTTTTCAGCATATACCTTTGGGTCGTAGATACCCATAGCGGTAAATGGATCCCAGAAAAGTATTGCTGTCATAGCTTCTACTACAGGGACAAAAGTACCATTAAAATGTTCGGTAATAGCTTCTGCCTTTACCTCAAAACTCTTCGTTACAGAATTCCCCTGACTATCGGTTACAGTAACTTCATAAGGAATACCCTCGGTAAGGCCTTCAGCCCGGGAAGAATCTAATGAGGTTCCAGGATCTGACCATTGATATTTGTAGGGAGGTACACCACCCGTTACTTCGAGGTCAATAAACCCATTATTAATCACATTTGAAGGATTGCCAACTTTGGCCTGGACATCCAGTTCTTGTGCATTAATCGCTAAAATTGAAAACAAAAAGAACACTGAAAGCAGATACTTTCTCATATAGAATATTGGTTGTTTAATTTAGATTGATTATTTCCGCGAAGCAAGATGCTAAAAAATTAGGCTTTTTCAAATTTTTGGGAGTTAAATTGTAAAGGTATTGTTAAATTAAATTTGATTAAACTCCCCTAACCCCCATTTATTTTAATAAAAATGCAGCTAAAAGCCGCTTATAAATCAAAAACTGAAGTTCTTTTAGTGTAGACCAAGTCCTTAAGCTTCAACCAAAAAGCAAGGATTAAATAAACTATAAACCAGGACCCAAGGGTAAAAAAAGAGGCATAAATAAAAAACAGGCGAACACTTTTAGCACGCATTCCCAGTTTATCGGCTACACGGGAAGACACATAAAAACCATGTCTCTCGAAAAAATAACGAATATTGTGAACCATTTTTTTCATCCCTACAAATATAGCATTTTAAGTCTTTTGCTGCAGTAATTTCACCCCAATGGCGCAGTCCAGGCATTTATTAGCTTCGCAATAGGTATTCTTTAGTTGCACCATAGCCTGGGAGTGCAGTGCATTTTCAGCACAACTTTTTCGAAGTTTCCTAAAATTTTGAATGATCTTATTTTCTTCTGAAGGTATTTGTTCAATCAAAAAAAGCAGGTCATCCACCCCATCATTGCCCCGGGCTCGCGAATAACAAAATCGCAGAGGGATAATTGTATTGATTAACACAAGGTCTTTAAATGCAGTACTCAAGCTTTTTTGTCTCTCTGTATGTTTCTTCGGAAATGTAAAATGTTCTCTCCAAAATAAGGAAGTTTCTACGTTTAAAATTTCGTAGACCTCATCTAAAGATTTTGAAGCAATTAGCACTGAAAATAAATTTTGGTGAATAAAATACAGAGAAGCTAATTGAGACAGCCTGATGTTAGGGAAATTATCTGGTCTTAACCGAAAGTATTTCGGACGAATAATGCCGGTATTGTCCAGGTTATACTTGTGTTGTAGATAAGAGTATTCTTGCTTCAGTTGATTAAAATAAGAAATATTGAGTTGTTTTTCCAGTAACCCACATTGCCCAAAAAGTAAAGCTTCCAGCTGTAAATTATTCTGGGAAGCTTTTTGAACAATCGTAAAATCTAAACTCTGCGCCATACTTAAAAAAGCATCCCCGTTAAGATTTAGTCCGAAGTTTTTAGCCAACAGCTGGAATAAAACAGCCTCCCAATCATTCCCAGACTTTCCTAATAAATCCAGGATAAGCACCGATTTTTCTTCTAAACGCTCCAGGTATAAACGTTCCTGCCAGTGACGCAAGGTAAAATCATCAATATCCTTAAAGTTTTTTTCGCAATTAATCCAGTTTTGAGAAGAAGCAAAAAGTTGCCGGTAGCGTTTAATCAGGTTTTTATCAACCAAATTTTTTAAGCTTAAAGCAGGAATTTGGCTTTTATCAGGCCTTTGAACCTCCACATCGTCTTCCCACACAACGTGTAGAATAACATTATCGTAATTCCTGTCTTTTTCGTGTTGGTGGAAATACCAATCTGAAGCCTTAATATGTAACTCAACGTTCCCGGCCCAAACCTGCTCCCCTATTTTTAAACGGGCATTAAAAAAATCGGGGCCAGAATTAAAATTATGAGTTCCGCTATCTATAAGAAGTACTTTTTCTCCCTGCGTGGTTTCAGCATTGGTGAAATCGAATTTCTTGTATTTCCAGAGGTAATGTAAAAAGTCTTCACGCATCTTTTAAAATTAAAAAAATGCGATGCATTCTTAAGCATTTCAGCTATTGCGGTAACATTTGGGGGATTTCATCTATAATCTCATCTACCCAATAGCGGTACATCAATGCACTGGGATGTAAACCATCTTCAGCAATAAGTGCTTCATCCCGGGCTGCTTCCCTTGAAATTGGAGTGATATTATAAAAATCTACTTCAAATTCAGTAGCTACCTGTCTAAAAACAGCATTAAATTCATCAATTTCCTCTCCAATGGTTTCCGCGTCTTCTTCTCCAAATGGAGTTGCGCCATAATCCGGAATACTCAATGCAAAAACTCCTTTTTCTCTGAGTTTTGAATGATTAAGCGCCAGTTTAAAGATTTCCCGCAATTCTTTTTCATAATCATTAATACTTTTTCCCTGATACTGATTATTAACCCCGATAAGAATAGAGACCAAATCAAATTTGCGGGTATAATTTAATTCAGCCCGCATGGCACTTAGAAGATTTCCCGTGGTCCACCCGGTTTCCGCAATAATCTTAGGGGGTGCAACTTTGTAGCCATCTTCATTTAAACGAGCCACCATTTGCACCGGCCAGCGTTCACTTTCAGCTACGCTTTCACCTATAGTATAAGAATCTCCAAGCGCGAGATAGCTATAATCCATACCCGATGGATTATCGGTTTCGGTAGTTCGGGTTATAGAATTAGAAGAACTACAGCCAATTAAAGAAAAGGCAAATAAAAGCAAGTATAAATTTTTCATTCAAAATCTGTTAAAGGGGATAAATAGTGTATTTTGCAGCAATTTAAAACTTTTACAGCATTTAGGATATGAAATTACACTACATTTTATTCTTTTTAAGTTCCGCCTTATTCGCCCAGGAAACTCCGGCAGAAACTTTTTGGAGTCAACTCCAGCAACATTGTGGAAAATCTTATGAAGGCAATATAACCGAGGGAATGGAAAATGATGATTTTGATGGTAAAAAGTTATTAATGCACATAAGATCCTGTGATGAGAACGAGATAAAAATTCCATTTTTTGTGGGAGAAAATAAATCAAGAACCTGGATCTTAAGGCTCAAAGAAGATAAAATTCAGCTTAAGCACGATCATCGCCAACCCGATGGAAATGAAGATAAAATCACTCAATATGGAGGAACATCTTCTAATACCGGCCTGGCAAGCATCCAGGTTTTTCCTGCAGATGAGGAAACGGCTGAACTTATTCCTGCAGCAGCAACCAACGTGTGGTGGATCACTTTGGATGAAGAAATATTTAGTTACAATCTAAAAAGAATAGGTTCTAAAAATAATTTTACGGTAGAGTTTGATCTCTCAAATCCGGTAGAGACTCCCGATGCTCCCTGGGGTTGGGAAGATGAGTAGATTCATATTTATTTTAAGGCTATACTAAATTCAGGTTAAAACTTGAAACAGAAATTTCTTTTTGAATTTTTTGTTTATCTTTTTTAATTGAATTAGGAAATCGAATATGGAATCTAACCAGAACAATAAAATTAGAAATAAAAAAACCAGCACTTCCACCCCCCCCGGAGATAAGGAAGAATCCAAAACTGCCGCGGGGCGATTCTTTTCTAATGTAGGTTATTCAATTTGGATTGCAGTTATGGTAATTGGCGGTGTAATTGCCTTTCTGGTCTCCTTGTTAGTATTATGAAGAGTCTTAAAACAGTATTTATTGTTTTTTGCCTCCTTTTCGTCGCTCTTCAACTACTTTATTATTTAGATCAACCACTACCCGATTTTATTAGATTCTACCTGGCAAATTTTCTTTGTATGCCAATCGTTTTGAGCATTTGTCTTTTTATAGTTCAGCATCTCAAAAAAGACAAAGCTTTACGCTTAAATCTTATTACAGTACTTTCCGTATTTGTAATGTATGCTATTTATTTTGAAATTATACTCCCTCCTTTACATTGGAGATATACCGCCGATATTATTGATGTATTACTTTATTTAATTGGAAGTTTTCTCTTTTATTTTCTGCAAAGGCTTCCTTGAGATTGTTTATAAAAAGAGACTGTCTAAAAAATTCTAACGCCGTCAAGCTGAGACCCGTGATAAAAAAATTACCTAGCGTAGGAAAATGACGTTTTCGAGCAAAGCGAGTTTTAAACTCCGTGTGTGAGTGTAGAAAATCAGCAGCGTTAATAATTTTTGAAGCCCTGGAAAAAATTTAGCTGCTGATTTGCAATTTTTTGGCCCTGTTGCCAAAAAAACACCTCCACATAGGACGCCTTTTTTTGTTTCGTTTTACCTGTATCCGACGAACGCAGTGAGAGGAATACACGCAAAAAATAAAAAAGGAAACTTCTAAATCAGGTAAGTTTCTTTTTGAATTATAAAAATATAAAAACAAACCTAATAACAGGGTATTAAAAATACGTCAATGGTAACTAGTTTCAGCTTCTAACATGTTAGATCCTGAAATAAATTCAGGATGACGAGATAAAAAATTTTTAGACAGCCTCAGTAAATTTATCAAGCTTATTCTTAATCCAAAAAGCCTTGTTTTTTCATCCACTCATCATTGAAAATCTTCCCCACATAACGACTCCCGTGATCGTGAAATAAAACCACTACCACATCATCTTTGGTGAAATGTTCTTTTAGCTGAAGTAAACCTTTTGCCGCAGCTCCAGCCGAATTTCCTAGGAAAAAGCCTTCTTCTTCTGCGAGTTTCCTGGTGTAAACCGCCGCGTCTTTATCGGTTACTTTGGTGAATCCGTCTATCACACTAAAATCTACATTTTTAGGCAGGATATCTTCTCCAATTCCTTCGGTAATATATGGATAGATCTCTTTTTCGTCAAATTCGCCTGTTTCGTGGTATTTTTTAAAAACAGAGCCATAAGTATCAATTCCCCAAACTTTAATATTGGGGTTTTTCTCTTTTAAATATTTCCCAACTCCAGAAATGGTTCCACCCGTGCCTACACCTACTACAAAGTGGGTTACTTTTCCGTCGGTTTGTTCCCAAATTTCAGGGCCGGTACTTTCATAATGAGCTTTGGTATTCGCTAAATTGTCATACTGATTCACATACCAGGAATTTGGAGTTTCATCAGCCATTCTTTTAGAAGTTGAATAGTAAGATCGGGGATCATCGGGAGCAACATCGGTTGGACAAACCACTACTTCGCAACCCACCGCCTTTAAAATATCTATTTTTTCCTTGCTCTGTTTATCTGAAAGCACGCAAACCATTTTGTAACCTTTTACAATTGCAACAAGCGCGAGACCCATCCCGGTATTTCCGGATGTTCCTTCAATAATAGTTCCGCCGGGTTTTAACTTCCCACTGGCTTCAGCTTCTTCCACCATTTTGACCGCCATACGATCTTTTACCGAATTTCCCGGATTAAAAGTTTCGTATTTAGCCAGTACCAGGGCATCAATTTCGCTGGTAATTTTATTCATTTTTACCATTGGGGTGTTCCCAATAGTGCCCAATATATTTTCTACGTAATCCATTGTCTTATTTTTGAAGTTGCAAAGGTAGAAATTTGAATCTATTTCAACATAAATACCAAAAACTCCTGATAAGGTATATTTTATTCAAACTTAATTGCTCTAGAAGGCGAAATCTTTGAAATTATTACTGACGGAATTATCAGCATCAGCATACATAAAATCAATGTTCCCAGGTTGACCGCCAGGATATAATCCCAGCTTAAATAAACCGGCACCTCGGTCACATAATAGGTTTCAGGATTTAATGGAATGAGTTTAAAATACTTCTGAAGCAATAAAATTCCCAATCCGATTAAATTCCCCCAGAAAAGTCCTTTAATAATAAGGTAACCTGCATTGTAAAGAAAAATCTTTCTAATACTCCAGTCGTTTCCGCCCAGGGCCTTTAAAATACCTATCATTTGCGTACGTTCCAAAATTAAAACCAGCAATGCGGTAATCATATTTATACCGGCTACCAGGATCATAATCCCAATTATGAGTGCGATATTAAAATCGAAAAGCGCAAGCCACTCAAAAATTGAATAGTACTTCTGATTAATGGTTTGAGTATCTAAAAACGAACCGGTGTTCTCATAAACTTCCTGGCCTTTTTTATCGATTTTCTTAAAATCATTCAGAAAAACCTCAAAATTCCCCACCTGGTTATCTTCCCAGCGATTAAGTCGTTGAATATGTCTAATATCGGCTAACAAATAAAGTTTATCAAACTCCATAAATCCGGAATCATATATGCCGGTGATCACAAAACCACGGGTTAAAGGCCTTTCGCTCCCTTCCCGTAGAAAATAGGTAGGCACTTTATCACCAACATTCAATTGCAACCTGTTCGCCAAATATGCTGAAATTAAAACCTCATCATTCAGTTTATCATCAAAATCAGGAAGTTTACCTTCAACTAAAAATTCTTCAAAATAACTCCAGTTGTAATCGGTTCCCACACCTTTCACCACAATTCCTTCAAAATCGGTTTCGGTTCTAATTATCCCAAATTTTGTAGCTACCGCCTGCACGTGGAAAATACCATCAACCGAATTAAATTCGGGGTAAAAATCCTGGTTTTTATCAACAGGGGTTAGCGTGACCTGGGAGCTGTTATTATCGTAGTTGGAAATATTGATATGCCCGTTAAAGGCCGCGATTTTATCTCTAATCTTTTCCTGCAAACCAAGGCCAGTGGCAAAAGAAACCAGCATCATGATCACCCCAATCGCAATTGCTGCAATCGCTATTTTTATTATAGGTGCAGAAATGCTACTTTTATGGCTCTTACCGCCAATGAGGCGTTTAACAACAAAAAATTCGAAATTCAAATTAACACGATGCTTAAAAGGTTATTCAAAAGTACATTTTTATTCGCTTTTATAGGTATTCTTTCCTGCGGAAACCAAAATAAGAAAGAGCAATCTTCAGAAGAAATTGCAGTAAATAATCAAAAGGAAACGGCGGTTAAAGAGATTATTCTGGCAGTCAATCGCACTGAAGCTTATCTCCCAATGCTAGAAGGCAAAAAAGTAGGCATTGTAGGAAACCAGACTTCAATCATGAAAAATAAAGATGGCGGATTTACCCACGTAGTAGATTCGTTACTTGCCTTAGATGTAAACCTGGTAAAAGGCTTTGCTCCCGAACATGGATTTCGCGGTACTGCTGATGCCGGTGAAGCTGTAGAAGATGGCAAAGATGCGCAAACCGGGTTGCCGGTAATTTCCCTATATGGCGACAATAAAAAACCGAAAGCAGCACAACTAAAAGATCTTGATGTATTGATTTTTGACTTACAGGATGTTGGAACACGGTTTTACACTTATATTTCTTCTCTACATTATGTAATGGAAGCCTGTGCCGAAAACAATGTGCAACTTATTGTTTTTGATCGCCCCAACCCAAACGGGCATTATATAGACGGCCCCATTCTAGAAACCGAATTTAAAAGTTTTGTAGGAATGCATCCCATTCCCACGGTCCACGGATTAACGATGGGGGAATACGCAAAAATGATCAATGGCGAAAAATGGTTAAAGGAAGGAATTCAATGTGATTTAAAAGTAATTGAAATGGAAAATTACGATCATTCTAAAGCTTACGATCTTCCGGTAAAGCCTTCGCCAAATTTGCCAAACGTTCAATCTATAAATTTGTATCCCAGCTTGTGTTTTTTTGAAGGAACCAATGTAAATGCCGGTCGTGGAACCAATAAACAATTCCAGGTTTTTGGCTCACCGTTTTTAAATAAAGATTATTTCAATTTCATTTATACCCCGGAATCTAAACCCGGAGCAAAAAGTCCAAAACATTTAGGAAAAGAATGTTATGGACGAGACCTTAGCGAAATAGACAGGCTAAATAAAATTAATTTAAAATGGTTAATTGAAGCCTATCAAAATACAGAAGATAAAGATAAATTCTTCAATGCTTTTTTCACAAAACTGGCAGGTACTAAAGAATTACAATCCCAAATAGAGGAAGGTCTATCTGCGGAAAAAATAAGGGAAAACTGGAAGCCGGGATTAGCAAAATTTTCAGAAAAACGAGAAAAATATTTATTATATTAAGGGAAAATTTTCCCTATGATCCAGTTAGAAACATCCAGCTTTTGGCTTTCGGCTTTTATGGTGGCATTAATTGTGCTTCCGGTACTGGCTTTTGCCAGTTTACTAAGGGAAAATTTAAAAGGTCGTCATCGGTTAATCTGGGTCCTTATCATAGTCTTTCTACCTTTCTTCGGACCTATATTATATTTCTTAATCATAAAGGAATATAAGAAAGTAAATCTTATAAAGAGAAAGTTGAGACATTACAGGCAACGGCCCTAGATTTTGACCCTGCGTTTCATCTCCTCTACGATATTATATGCAGCCGGGCAGATCGCGGTGTTTTTAATGGTGAGATTAGAAATTTTATGAAAATCCTTTCGGTCGGTGTGCGGAAATTCGCGGCAGGCTTTTGGGCGCACATCGTAAATTAAACAGTAATTATCTGCTGCTAAAAAAGTGCAGGGCACTTGCTGCAGCACATAATCATTATCCTCATCTATTC
Source organism: Salegentibacter tibetensis (assembly GCF_020164485.1). GTDB lineage: Bacteria > Bacteroidota > Bacteroidia > Flavobacteriales > Flavobacteriaceae > Salegentibacter > Salegentibacter tibetensis. Next base: position 65,185 of record NZ_JAIQZA010000013.1, on the reverse strand, counting down.
GCAAATACTGTTCAATAAACTGTTGTGGTTTTTGTTTTAAATGCTTGCTGATACGCTCTATATCTTTATTGGTAAAAAGCGGTCCGGTAGTTTTACAGCAATTTGCGCAATCCAGGCAATTAGTCCTGGAGAACTCGTCTTCGTGCATTTCCTGCATCTCACGGTCCAGATCTTTAGGCGGCTTTTTTCTAAGCCTCGCAAAATACTTTTTATTTTCCTTATGCTTATCTTTGGCCTTTTCAGGTAGATTTTTCAGGATTTCTTCCATTGGGCAAAGATATAAAACGAACCTACACCGCATAAATGAATCAGCAAACTTCAGTAAAAGACATTTTTGGAAAAGCGATTTCAACTTACTATCACGAAAAAGATATTACCGATATTCAGGTACATTCCCCCGATTTTGATGACGATGTAATCCCTGTTTCCTATTTATTCAGAAGTTATGCTGAAATGCCGCCTTTAGAGCAGAAAGCTTTGCAACTTGCTACAGGCCGGGTTTTAGATGTAGGCTGTGGCGCTGGAAGCCATTCACTTTATCTTCAGGAAAAGAAGAAACTTGAAGTTACTTCTATTGATACTTCAGAAGGAGCTGTAGAGGTTTCCCGTCTACGCGGAATTGAAGACGCCCGAAACATTAATTTTTTCGAATTAGAAGAAGAAAAATTAGATACTATATTAATGCTGATGAATGGCACCGGAATAATTGGAAAGCTCCATAACCTCGATAAATTTTTTAAAAAAATTAAAGAACTGCTAAATCCCGGCGGAAAACTGTTATTAGATTCTTCAGATTTAAGCTATTTATTTGATCGTGATGAAGATGGCGGAATCTGGATAGATTCTGAAGCTGCTTATTACGGAGAACTGGAATTTAAGGTGAGTTATAAAGGCGAAAGTTCTGACTTTTTTGACTGGCTCTACATAGATTTTCAAACCTTAAAATTTGCCGCTGAAACCAATAATTTTAGCTGCAAACGCATAAAAGAAGGGGAGCATTTCGATTATTTAGCTGAATTACAAGCTTTGAAATAATAAATTTATATTTTTACAAAAAATCGCTTTTTATGGTCAAATATAAATACGCACTCCTCATATTCCTTATTTCGGTATTTAGTGTTTCGTGTTCCTCAGAAAATGAAGAAGATAATGTAGAGCCCGGTATAGACAAAACAGCCAATTTACAGGGACTTGGCGACTCAGCAGAGGATCTTTTAAGCGATGTGAGCTTCACATCAATGAATATCGAAATAGTTTATGTTAATGGTTATGCACCCAACGAAGCAGCCCTGGCCAATTTTAAAAATTTTCTGGAAGAACGCACTTTTAAACCCGATGGTATTAATATTAGCCTAAGAGCGGTTTCACCTTCGGGTAAAACCGAATTTTCTATAGAAGATATTGTGGAAATAGAAAAAGAAACCCGAACCATTTATAACGCGGGAGATGAAATTGCAGTTTATATTTATATAGCTGATGGAAGCAGTGAAAAAGATGAAGATAATAAGTTCACCTTAGGTTCAGCATTTAGAAATACATCTATGGTTATTTACGCAAAAACTATACAGGATTTTGCTGCAAGACCCAATGCACCAAGTGAAAGCGATATTGAAGCCGCAGTTTTAAACCACGAATTTGGGCATTTATTTGGCCTGGTAGATATTGGCATTGAACCACAATCTGACCATAAAGATGAAGATAACGCAGGGCATTGCAATATTGAGGATTGCCTGATGCGTGCTTCAATTGAATTTGGAAGCGGAATTATTGATGAAATTGAAGGTGGCCGCGTACCTGCCTTAGGCTCACATTGCATCAGAGACCTGCAAGCCGCCGGGGGAAGATAGTTCTCTAAAGTACAAGGTTTGAAGTACGGGGTACGAAATTTCAAATCGTAATAACCCAATATCAGGTTAGAAGAATCTGTTGTTTTTTGGACGTCATTCTAATCAAGTCGGAAGAATCTGTCTGGTTGTTTTTTAATACGTCAATGGTAATTTATTTCAGGATCTAACCTATTGTTACAACTCCAAACGACTTAGAAGCTGAAACTAGTTCAGCTTGACGTTAAAAAGACATTTCTCTTAACCACTTCATCCTCTAATTCGCTACATCACTGATAAATTTAATTCTATAGAGCCGAAGTTCTTCATCGTCGTAATCGCCGTCAAATTCTTCAATAGCCTCATCTATTTTATCGGTTTCAGCTTCCAGAAAATACTCGTGAATTTCCTCCTGCTGGTCATCGTCTAAAATATCATCGATCCAATAATCTATATTTAATTTAGTTCCGCTGTAAACAATCGCTTCCATTTCCTTTATAAATTCCTTCATCTCCATTCCTTTGGCAGAAGCAATATCATCTAAAGGCAATTTTCGGTCTACATTCTGGATGATATATAATTTTAAAGCCGAATTGGCCCCGGTAGATTTTACTACCAGGTCATCTGGCCTTACAATTTCATTTTCTTCAACATAACGCTGAATAAGCTCTATAAACTCTTTTCCAAACTTTTTGGCCTTATTCTCCCCTACCCCAAAAATATTAGTGAGCTCTTCAATGCTTATAGGGTATTTGATAGCCATATCTTCCAGTGAAGGATCCTGAAATACCACAAAAGGTGGAACTTCATTTTTTACAGCCACTTTTTTCCTAAGATCTTTCAGCATCTTCACCAGCGTTTTATCTATACCACCGCCTCCAGATTGACTTGCAGTAGGAACAGCTTCAGTAGTACTGTCAAAAATATGATCTTCGGTCATCATAAACGATTCAGGATTTTTAAGAAAATCCTCTCCATTAGAGGTTAGTTTTATAACACCGTAAGTTTCAATATCTTTTTTTAGTAAACCGGCAACCAGGGCCTGTCTAATTAAAGCCATCCAGTATTTCCCATCCCGGTCTTTACCTTTTCCAAAGAGCGGATGGGCATCGGTTTTATGTGATAAAATAACCGCGTTAGATTTACCGATAAGCGTTTTCACCACCTCTTTAGACTTATAAAGCTGCTTGGTTTCCTTTATGGTTTTTAAAAGCAATTCTACCTCCTCTCCGGCCTCGTGTTGTTTTTTAGGATACCTTACATTATCATCCATTGAAGCTCCTTCTCCATTTACCCCGTCAAATTCTTCTCCAAAATAGTGAAGGATGAATTTTCTTCGGGAAATAGAAGTTTCAGCATAAGCCACTACTTCCTGCAACAGCGCGTGCCCAATCTCCTGTTCGGCCACGGGCTTGCCACTCATAAATTTCTCGAGCTTTTCAATATCTTTATAGGAATAAAAAGCAAGGCAATGGCCTTCTCCACCATCCCTGCCGGCACGACCGGTTTCCTGGTAATAACTTTCTATACTTTTTGGAATATCATGGTGAATTACAAACCGAACATCGGGCTTGTCTATTCCCATCCCAAAAGCGATAGTCGCCACCACCACGTCAATTTCTTCCATAAGAAACTGGTCCTGGTGTTTACTTCGGGTTTTAGCATCCAGCCCTGCGTGGTAAGGCACGGCATTTACTCCGTTTACCTGCAGCGTTTGCGCGAGTTCTTCAACCTTCTTTCTACTTAAACAATAGATAATCCCAGATTTACCATGATTTTGTTTTATAAAACGAATAATATCAGCATTTACATTCTTTGTTTTTGGACGTACCTCGTAATATAAATTCGGTCGGTTAAAACTCGCTTTAAATGTATTTGCATCGGGAATTCCGAGATTCTTTAAAATATCTTCCTGAACTTTTGGAGTGGCCGTGGCTGTAAGCGCTATAATAGGAATATTATCTCCAATCCGCTTAATAATGCTTCTCAAATTACGGTATTCCGGTCTAAAATCGTGGCCCCATTCACTAATACAATGTGCCTCATCTATAGCCAGGAAAGAGATTTTTTGCTGCTTTAAAAACTCAACATGATCTTCTTTGGTTAGTGATTCGGGCGCTACATAAAGCAACTTGGTCACACCATTGGTGATATCTTCTTTTACCTGCCTAACTTCGGTTTTATTCAATGAGGAATTGAGCACATGGGCTACCCCGTGCTCTTCGGAAATACTACGTATAGCATCTACCTGGTTTTTCATTAAAGCGATAAGGGGCGATACCACAATTGCGGTTCCTTCTTCAATCAACGCAGGGAGTTGGTAACATAGGGATTTCCCTCCTCCGGTAGGCATTACCACAAAGGAATTGTTCTTATTCACAATACTGGTAATCACCTCTTCCTGAAGCCCTTTGAACTGGCTAAAGCCAAAGTACTTCTTAAGTTGTTGGTGTAAATCAATTTCCGTCAAACTCATTCAATTGTGTTACAATTTTACATACATTTGCATAACTAAAGATACATATTTCTTTAAACTCACAATCCTTAATTTTATCTAAATTTGAAACTGAAGGAAAAAATTCTTACTGCAGCAAAAGAAACGATTTCCATTGAGGCCAAAGCAATTGCAAACCTGGAAAATTTTATCGATAGTGAGTTTGCTGAAGCCGTAGAAAAAATTTATAAAGCTAAAGGAAGGGTAATTGTAACCGGTATTGGAAAAAGTGCTGTGATTGCCACAAAAATAGTAGCTACACTAAATTCTACGGGTACACCCGCAATTTTTATGCATGCTGCAGATGCTATTCACGGCGATCTTGGAACCATACAAAAAGATGATGTAGTAATATGTATTTCCAAAAGTGGAAATAGTCCCGAGATTAAAGTATTGGTGCCTTACATAAAAGATTTTAAAAATCTGCTTGTCGGAATTACAGCCGATAAAGAATCCTTCCTGGGGAAGGAATCTGATTATGTATTGAATTCTTATGTTGAAAAAGAAGCCTGTCCCAATAATCTTGCGCCTACAACCAGTACTACCGCGCAAATGGTAATGGGAGATGCTTTAGCAATTTGCCTTTTAAAACTTAAAGGCTTTTCCCGAAAGGATTTCGCAAAATATCATCCCGGTGGCTCTCTGGGCAAAAAGTTATATTTAAGGGTAAGCGATATCACCGCTCAAAACATGAAACCGCAAGTTGCTCCGGAAACTTCGGTTACCGATGCGATTATAGAAATTTCAGAAAAAATGCTTGGAGTAACAGCAGTAATTGAAAATGATAAGATCATAGGTATAATCACCGATGGAGATATTAGGCGAATGCTTAAAAATAATACCGAATTTAAAGATCTTACTGCACGGGATATTATGAGCGCAACGCCAAAAACTATAGACCAGGACTCCCTGGCGGTAGATGCTCTGGAAATGCTGGAAGAAAACAAAATTTCGCAATTACTGGCACTGAAAAACCAAGCCTATGCGGGTGTCGTACATATCCATAACCTAATTAGAGAAGGAATTTTATAATGAAGCAAATTGGCACCCCTGAACCAGAGATGTCCTTTTTGGACCACTTAGAAGATTTAAGATGGCACCTAATAAGGTCGGTTGTCGCAATAGTTGTTGCCGGGTCTATCGCTTTTCTTTTAAAGGGATTTATCTTTGACGTTTTACTTTTCGGCCCCAGTAGAGGCGATTTTTTCTCCTACGATATGCTGTGCCGAATTTCCACTTCGCTTGGTCTGGACGCCGGATTTTGTTTTGACGAAATGCCTTTTAGAATTCAAAGTAGAACTATGGGCGGGCAATTTTCTGCACACGTCTGGACATCCATAACAGCTGGTTTTATTATCGCATTCCCATATGTGATTTATCAGTTTTGGCTGTTTGTGGCTCCTGCAATGCACGATAATGAACGGCAACACGCCAAAGGATTCATATTTATAACTTCCTTATTGTTTTTTATTGGAGTGATTTTTGGATACTACGTGGTAACACCATTATCAATTAATTTCCTCGGAAAATACCAGGTTAGTGAAGCCGTTTTTAACGATTTTGACCTGAGTAGTTATATTGGCCTGGTTAGGGCTTCAGTCCTTGCCAGCGGACTTATTTTTGAATTACCCATCGTAATTTATTTCCTTACCAGGGTTGGTGTCGTAACTCCGCAATTCCTGAAGAAATACCGAAAATACGCATTGGTTATTGTACTGATTCTTTCAGCTATAATCACACCACCCGATATTGTTAGCCAGATAATTGTGGCAATTCCGGTACTGATACTTTATGAGGTAAGTATTTTTATTTCAAAAGTAATCTACAAACAAGAACAAAGAAAATTAAATAAAAGATAGCTATGATTGATAAAGTTGACGAATTCAATGCTTACCGTCAGCAGATGAACGATAAGATCCTGGGCGAGAACAATAAAGTGCTCAAAAGGATATTTAATTTAGATACCAATGCCTTTACAGAGGGCGCTGTAGACAAAAAAACCAAAGAATTACTTGGCCTTGTTGCCTCGCTGGTTTTACGTTGTGACGATTGTGTAAAATACCATTTAGAATCCAGTTATAAAGAAGGATTAACCCGGGAACAGGTTATGGAAACTTTAAGTATTGGTACTTTAATAGGCGGAACAATTGTTATTCCTCATCTTAGGAGAGCTCACGAATACTGGGAAGCTTTAGAGAATGCCAGCAATTAACAGGCTGGCATAAAAAATGTAACTTAGCTCTAAAATGCTTTTTGAATGAAATTACGCGCCGAGAATTTAGTTAAAGCCTACAAAGGAAAAGAAGTTGTAAAAGGGATCTCCCTGGAAGTTAACCAGGGAGAGATCGTTGGTTTACTGGGCCCAAACGGTGCCGGCAAAACCACTTCTTTTTATATGATCGTGGGACTTATAAAACCAAATTCCGGAAAAATTGTTTTAGACCAGGTTAATATCACCAAATACCCTATGTATAAGAGGGCTCAACACGGAATTGGATATCTTGCGCAGGAAGCTTCTGTTTTCAGGAAACTCAGTATTGAAGACAATATTATGAGCGTGCTGGAACTTACCGATCTTTCTAAAGAGGAACGCCACCATAAAATGGAGACCCTTATCGAAGAATTTGGATTAAGCCATATTCGGAAAAACCGCGGTGATCTTTTAAGTGGTGGAGAGCGACGGCGTACAGAAATTGCCCGTGCCCTGGCCACCGACCCTAATTTTATACTTCTTGATGAACCTTTTGCGGGAGTAGACCCGGTTGCGGTAGAGGATATTCAAAGAATTGTTGCGCAGTTAAAGGACAAGAATATCGGAATTCTTATTACCGATCATAACGTGCAGGAAACCCTCGCTATTACCGACAGAACTTACCTGATGTTTGAAGGAAGTATCCTAAAACATGGCCAACCCGAGGAACTCGCCGAAGACCAAATGGTGAGAAAAGTTTACCTGGGCCAGAATTTTGAGTTAAGAAAAAAGAAATTGTTTAAATAGAAATTAGAACTTACTCTAATACTCGCACTACTTAAATCCTGCAATTATCGTAACTTTTGAAAGGGAAGCATGAGATTACGTCATGCTGAGACCCGTGATAAAGAAGCTTTATCTAACGGAGGGAAATGACGTTTCGAGCATAGCGAGTTTTAAACTCCGTGTGTGAGTGTAGCAAATCAGCAGCGTTAATAATTTTTGAAAGCTTGTCCTGAGTGGAGTCGAAGGGCCCTGGAAAAAATTTAGCTGCTGATTTGCGATTTTTTGGCCTTGTTGCCAAAAAAACACCTCCACATAGGGCGCACTTTTTTGTTTCGTTTTTTGGGCGAGCAAAAAATGAAAAAGGAAACTTCCAAACCAGGTAAGTTGCTTTTTGAATTATAAAAAAACAAACCTAAATATCAGGGTTTTAAAAATACGTCAATGGTAACTTGTTTCAGCATCTAACATGAAAGTATTTAAGCTCATCTTAGACCCCCGATAAAAATCGGGGCAGGCTCTGAAACCAGTTCAGGGTGACGATTTAACTTAAGTTTACAATAATTTGTAAAAGGTAATAGTTACTCTAAACTACCACCTAAAAATTCTTTTCAGAAACCTGTGAGGTTTTTTCATTGAGTTCCCATTTCAAAAAATTCATCAAATTATTATAAGAATAACGCATATTGAATTTCATCATTTTTTTACTTTTTTCGTATATTAGACTATGCCAGAGATCAGTAGATTTTATGGAATAGTTATTTACATGTTCTTCAATGATCATAACCCACCTCATTTTCATGTGAATTATCAGGGATATGATGCTATAATCGAAACAGAGAATGGTATGGTAACGGGACAGCTTCCGAGAAGAGCGCTAAAAATGATTTATGAGTGGCTTGATTTACATAAAAATGAACTTATGGAAAACTGGACAAAGATGACGTTAAGAAAACCACTTTCTAAAATAGAACCACTGGATTAAAAATGAAAACAATTCGAGTAATAGCAGCGGAATATCTCGAAGACTATAAAATTAAAGTGAAATTTAATGATGGTCTGGAAAAGAAAATTGATCTGGAGAAAGAACTCTATGGGGAAATCTTTGAACCCTTAAAAGATATAGACTATTTCAGGAAATTCAACTTAAATCACTTTACCATAGAATGGCCGAATGGCGCCGACTTTGCTCCTGAATTCCTATATGATTACAAAAAGGAATTAGTTTAGCCGAATTTAAATTTCCGCATAAAACTTCGAGCTTAGGAAAAAAATTGTTTAAGTAATTACTAAACCTCACAGGTTTCAAAAACCTGTGAGGTTTGTGTTTATCACGCCTCCTCCTTCTTCGGAAAAACTACCGATAAAATTACATAGCTTAAAATAATAAGCGGTACAGCTACAAACTGAAACACCAGGATTAGCACCAGACATAAAAGCAAAAAGAAATACCTCAGCTTATTATCGGCAAAACCCCAATTTGAAAATTTTAAGGCAAAAAGTTTTATTTCGGCGTTCAGCAAGTAACAGCTTAATATTGTTATCGCGATTAAAAACCATTCATTTAATATTAGACCGGTGATAAAACTATCGGGCTGAAAAGTCAGAATTAACGGAAAACTCAGAATTAAAATTGCATTTGCCGGGGTAGGAACGCCTATAAAAGAATCGGTTTGGCGATCATCTACATTGAATTTTGCCAGTCTGTATGCCGAGGCCAGGCAAATTAGCAAACCAATTAAGGCAAGCGGGTTGAAATTCCAGTCCCACCAAAGGGGATTAACCTCCCAGCCGGTATTCTCTACCCCCGAACTTCCGGGCAGGGCGTTATCCAGCAACTGATACATCACAATCCCGGGAACCACACCGCTGGTTACCACATCGGCCAGGGAATCGAGCTGCAAACCTATCTCGCTGGATACTTTCAGACTTCTGGCAGCCAGTCCATCAAAAAAATCGAAGAAAATTCCGGCGGCTACAAAAATTGCAGCCATAATGAGACTTCCCTGCACCGCAAAGATTACCGCGATGGTTCCGCAAAGAAGATTTAAAAGCGTGATTAAATTCGGAATATGTCTTTTTATACTCATAGGTTGGATTTCTGAAATACTAAACTAATCAATTACCGCTTGTTTCTACAAGTTTTTTTCTCGATAATCGAGATTTAGACACACAGCAGTGATGCCTCGAAATTAAAATATAATGGCTTTAGTTTAATCTGGCAATGATATTATAGGTTAAACACAGATTATTGAGAACGTCATGCTGAACTCGTTTCAGCATCTAACATGAAAGTATTTCAGTTCAACTTAGACCCCCGATAAAAATCGGGGCAGGCACTGAAACAAGTTACCATTGACGTATTTTTAAAACCCTGATATTTAGGCTTGTTTTTTATATTTTTATAATTCAAAAAGAAACTTGACTGGTTTGGAAGTTTCCTTTTCATTTTTTGCTCGCCCAAAAAACGAAACAAAAAAAGGCGTCCTATGTGGAGGTGTTTTTTTGGCAACAAGGCCAAAAAATCGCAAATCAGCAGCTAAATTTTTTCCAGGGCTTCAAAAATTTTTAACGCTGCTGATTTGCTACACTCACACACGGAGTTTAAAACTCGCTATGCTCGAAACGTCATTTACCTACGCTAGATAAAATTTTTTATCACGGGTCTCAGGGTGACGATTTAATTTGAGATAAGAATAAATCTTAAAATGCAATAGCTACTCTAAACTAGAACTAATATAATTTCTAGACTCTTTAACTATAAAACCCGGTTTTTTGTTTCAGGCATAAATAATTACAAAAGCTTTAACTTCAAAGAAATTGATGAAATTCCATTAAAAAATAATAGTTTGCTATTTTTGAACAGAATTTCCTGAGTATGAAAAACCTTCTCTACGCAATTTCAAGTGGACTGTTACTGGCACTTGCCTGGCCAACTTATGGCTTCCCTTTACTTTTATTTTTTGCTTTTGTTCCCCTACTCTATGCGGAATTTAAAATAAGAAATTCTAAAAAGAAGTATATAAAATGGAAGATTTTCGGGCTGGCTTATTTAAGTTTTTTCCTCTGGAATCTCATCACGACTTACTGGCTCTATTTTTCTACTGCTTTTGGCGGCGCATTTGCCGTGCTGGTAAACTCCCTGCTTATGGCACTGGTATTTTTGCTGTATCATATTGTAGCAAAACGTACCGGATTTAGTGCGGCATCCGCCTTTTTGATCAGTATCTGGATGGTTTTTGAAAAACTGCACCTTGCCTGGGAATTTTCCTGGCCCTGGTTAAACCTGGGGAATGCTTTTTCTGAATTTCAAAACTGGGTGCAGTGGTATGAATATACAGGCACTTTTGGCGGCACACTTTGGATTTGGCTTGTCAACATCGCTTGTTTTAAAGCCATATTGCTTTACAGGGAATTCAAAGACAAAACTTTAATTTACCGCGGAATCTTTAAAATGGGATTACTGATTTTAATTCCGATAGGGACTTCTTACATCATTCTAAGCCAGGTAGAGGAAAAAGGAGAGACTATGGAAGTGATGATCCTGCAGCCAAATATTAATCCGTATACCGAAAAATACAATACCACCGATACCCGGATTGGGGAATTACTGCTGAAATTAAGTGAAGAGAAGGTCAGTGAAAACACCAAACTTATTGTAGCTCCCGAGACCGTTTTTGCGGATGGTACGGTGTTGCCAAATTTTGAAAAATCTGAAGCCGCTTTCTTCGCAAGGCAATTAATCAATCGCTATCCCCAAACGAATTTCCTTAGTGGAATTTCGTTTTACGAAAGATTTCAGGATCCGGACAAAGTGCGGGAACAAAGCAATCAGTTAGGTCCCAACGACTGGTATGACGATTATAATTCGGCTTTTTTAATGAATTCTGAAGACATTCCGCAGCTTTACCATAAATCTAAACTCGTGGTGGGCGTGGAGAATTTTCCATACCAGGAAATCCTAAAACCTATTTTAGGAGATGTTATGATAGATCTTGGCGGCACCGTAGCGATGAAAACCACGCAGGAAGACCGGGAAGCTTTTGTCTTAAATAACAATTCGGCTACAGGTCCTATAATATGCTATGAATCTGTCTATGGAGAATACGTAACCGGTTATGTAGAAAACGGCGCCGATTTTCTTAGTATTATCACCAATGACGCCTGGTGGGATGACACTCAGGGCCACCAGCAACATCTCAGTTATGCGAAATTACGCGCTATAGAAACCCGTCGCGATATAGTGCGAAGTGCCAATACAGGTATTTCAGCATTCATCAATCAAAAAGGAGAAGTTACCAAAAGTCTGGCTTATGAAAAGCAAGGCAGTATCAAAGCTGATATTCACCTGAATTCAGAGAAAACTTTCTATGTGCAATACGGAGATTATTTAGCGAGAGTCGCACAATTTCTGGCTTTGTTTATTTTCTTATTTGCTGTGGTGAAATATAAGCGAAACAGGCCCTCTTAAATATTTTCTATAGAGCTGCAAAAGGTAAATTAACAAAAAATGTCACGTCGAGCGCAGTCGAGACGTTTATGTTTAACCCTCCGGCCTGGTCTGTTTTGAGCAAAGTCTAAAGGTTAAGGAAACAACCAGTAATTTTTAACTGCCAACTGCTATTGCCCACTGCAAACTGAAAACTGCCAACTGAACTATTGCCCTCGGAAGAAAATGACGGTACTTAAGGTTTTCAGAATAATATTCAGGTCTAGAAAGATGCCGCGGTGTTTTATATAATAGAGATCATACTGAAGTTTTACCAGGCTATCAGTATGGCCATTTCCATAATCGGCTTTAACCTGCGCCCAGCCGGTTAGTCCCGGTTTTACCACGTGCCGGGTTTCGTAAAAGGGGATCATTTCCGATAATTCACTAACAAAAACAGGTCTTTCCGGCCTTGGTCCTATCAGGCTCATTTCACCTTTTAATACATTATAAAACTGAGGAATTTCATCTATTCGGGACCTTCTTAAAAATTTTCCGAAGCGAGTAGTTCGCAGGTCATTCTTTTCGGCATATTGAGGGCCGTTTGGTTCAGCATCTTTCACCATGGTTCTCAATTTTAAGATCCTGAAGGCCTCTCCAAATTTGCCAATTCTTTCCTGCCGGTAAAAAAGAGTCCCCCGGTTTCCAAGGAAATTGGCGACTAAAATGAGAGGTAGGATCAAAACCAAAAAAGCCATTCCTATTAAAGCGATAACAACATCGAATATTCTAAAGAAAATTTGGTAAAATTTATTTTTGTTGCTTCGACTAAACGGAAAATACCTGTAGAAATCCTTATCTACGTGTTGCACGGGGATCCGCTGGGTAACCTCCTCGTAAACCTGGTTATAATCCTTAATAGGGAAGCCGGCTTTCAGTAAATAACTAAGTTGATTATATAAAGGCAACATTAAACCCTTCTTGTATCCGCTGGCCACCACAATTTCGTTGATATGATGTTCTTTTATAGCCTCCCTGAGATCCCCCACCTCAAACCTTATTAAGTTGTCTTCGGTAATTTCTGACTGGATCCTGTCTTCAGTTTTAATATAACCCACCACCATATAATTAGGATCAGATTTCTGAAGATCGGAACTTATAAGATTTATGTCAAAAGAATTCCCTACCACCAGAACACGCTTATAAAATCGCGGGGAAGAAATTAAAGTAATATAGATAAATCGCCACAAAAGCAATGGAATCAAAATAGCAAGAAAGAAAAAGAGAATTTGCAAGCGATTTTCAGGAAGACTGGGGGTTAATATAGGGGTAAGCATATAGAACAAAACCGTAGCCCCGGAGCTTAATATCGAATTTTGTAAAACACTGTCAAAATTGGAAGCCTTTTGAAGATCGTAAAGTTCAAAAATACTGGAAAAAAGGTTAAAATACAGGAGTAATACCAGCGTCCAATGCCAGTTTTGAGAATCTATTCTAAAATAATCAAATTTAAAGATAATCCCTATCAGGCTAAGGCAGGTTAGGATACACAAAGAATCTAACAAACGCAACAATATCTTACGCTCAGAGATTTCAAAATGTAGAAGTGGCCGTTGTGTCATAGGTTACCTACTTACGGGTTAAAGATAGAATTTTTTTGATTTATTCAATTTTTAATAGAGGAAAATACGGGTGGGTTTTCAAATTGGAGGTAAGATTCACGAGACAAGATTCAAGACTAAAAATATTCGTGGATTCATGCCCTTTCAGTTTACAGTGAGCAGTCCCGGTTTGCAGTAAAATAAAAACTAAAAACAGCCGATTCAAATAAAAAGAAACAAGAGACAAGAATCAAGAGAAAAGACTAAAAAAATTCGTGGATTCGTAGCGAAAACCTTTGTTGAAAAAGTCTTTAGTCATTAGCCGGTAGTTATTTTTTTATAGATTTAACGTCTAACAACTAAAGACTATCGACTAAAGTTATTCGTGGATTCATGGCTTTTCAGTTTACAGTGCGCAGTCCCGGTTTGCAGTAAAATAAAAAGAGACAAGAATCAAGAGAAAAGACTAAAAGAATTCGTGAATTTGTGGCTTTCTGGTTTACTATGTGCAATCCCAGTTGGAAGTAAGAAAAACTATAGGCGGCCTATTCAAAGTAAAAGCTCCTCACCTTTTTTCAAGGGGAGCCCGCCTGAATGACGCAGTCGGGCAGGGTGGATTTTCGTTTGCAAAACGAAAAGACGGAGGGGTTCTTTTTTGTTAGTTCGTGAGTTGGGAGTTCGTTAATTCATTAATTTGATAATATGGAATCGGGGCCATTAGACGGTAGTCATTTGTTTAATACTTCTAACGACTAACTGCTTGTATTTCCTCAAATACTTCTTTAAAATGAGGTTACAAAAAAACCGTCATTGGATGGAGGAACGACTGAAGCAATCTGTTCAAGTCCAAAAAACTTTCTGAGCAAAGATTATCACACTTTTGCTTAGTCGGTAGACCTTAGTCTTTAGACGGTAGCTTGATCTAACGGGTTTTAGCAAAGTAAAAGCTCCTCACCTTTTTTCAAGGGGAGGTGGATTTTCGTTTGTAAAACGAAAAGACGGAGGGGTTCTTTTCTGTTAATTCGTGAGTTGGGAGTTCGTTAATTCGTTAATATGGATTAGACGGTATTCATTTGTAAAATAGGCTCTAACATCTACTAAACTCTTCATTCTTCAAACTGATATTACGAAAAAATCGTCATTGGAGGAACGACTGAAGCAATCTGTTTAAATCCGAAAACTTTCTGAGCAAAGATTACCACGCTCGTGCTTAGTCGGTAGATATTAATCTTTAGACAGTAGCTTGATCTAACCGGCCTATTCAAAGTAAAAGCTCCTCACCTTTTTTTAAGGGGAGGTGGATTTTCGTTTGCAAAACGAAAAGACGGAGGGGTTCTTTTCTGTTAATTCGTGAGTTGGGAGTTCGTTAATTCGTTAATATGGATTAGACGGTAATCATTTGTAAAATAAGCTCTAACATCTACTAAACTCTTCATTGCGAAGAAGGAACGACTGAAGCAATCTGTTCAAGTCCAAAAAACTTTCTGAGCAAAGATTATCACACTTTTGTTTAGTCGGTAGACCTTAGTCTTTAAACGGTAGCTTGATCTAACGGGTCTTAGCAAAGTAAAAGCTCCTCACCTTTTTTCAAGGGGAGGTGGATTTTCGTTTGCAAAACGAAAAGACGGAGGGGTTCTTTTTTGTGAATTCGATAATTGTAAAAATTATTAATACTTCAAAAAAAAAACCAAAACAGAGAAATGATAACTGATAACCAGAAACAGGAATCAAAAGATTACCATGCTCCTTAGTCGTAATGAAGAGTAGAGACGAGAGGTAATCGTACTAGATTTTAGGGTGATATTAATTTAGATCATGTTAGATCCTGAAACAAGTTCAGGATGACGGTTTAAAAAAAATCTCAACTTTTAAAATCATGATTTTATCCTTCAGGCGGGCTCCCCTTTGAAAGGTGAGAAGCTTTTAAAATTGTCAGCCTCAGAAAGGCGATATATTTATAGTGAAAAATAAGTGTTAGAGGAGAAGAGCTCCAGAGGAGCGGAATTGAATTAAAAAACCGGGGTTAATTTCACAAGGATGAGCCAAGGGCCACGAATACACTAATATTTTTTATGTTTTTCCTTGAAATGGAAAAACCCCTCCGACTTTTGCGCAGTAGAGTGAATCAAATTCTTGTTAAACAGATCTTCGTCAAGCTGAACTTGGTTCAGCTTCTAACATGTAATTACTTTATAACAGCTTAGATCCCCGATAAAAGATCGGGACAGGCTCTGAAATAAATTCAGGATGACGCCTTATTATCTTTTCAGACACGCTCCTTTTGTCAAACAGAAGCCAGAGGAACGGCTTATTAAAACTTCAATCAGAAAGCAAAATGTTTTTCCAGTCCTGCTTTACCAGTTCCCAATCGTATTTTTCTGCCTGGTCACGGGCATTTTGGCTTAGATTTTCAGCTGAATCCGGGTGTTGGAGTAAATGTTTTAGGGCAGCTAGCATTGTACCACTATCATCCGGCGGTACCAGCAAGCCGGTTTTTTTATGCTGAAGTAAATAAGGAATTCCCCCAACATTGGTGGAAACGACTGGTAATCCCAAAGCCATGGCTTCAATTAAACTTACCGGGGTGTTATCTACATTGGTAGTATTGAGAAAAATATCATAGTCTTTTGAAAGCTCGATCCATTCAGATTTTGTAAGTTTCCCGGTGAATTTGACCGGTAACTTATTTTTCTTAGCGTAATTCACACATTCTTCAAAAGACTTATCCTTTTCGGGACCGACCATACATAGTTCAGCTTCGGGATATTCCTTTAATAGCGCTTCCAAAAGCTTTAAGGCGAGCATTGGATTATAAATTTCAGCAAAAGCACGTACCCAAAGCAATTTTGGCTTTAAAGCCCTTCTGGATTTAATTGGATAATTTCTCAGGAAAATGGAATTTGGAATATACTTAAGATTAATATATCCTGCTTTTTGAAATACTTCAAATAGGTAACGCGAAGGCGCAATATTCAGTTTTGCTTTTTTAAATAAAGAAGCTGATAATTGTGGGTTCTTTTTTAACCGATCCGGGAGATCACCACCGTGAAGCAGGAGTATATAATCCAACTTCAATTGATTGCAAAGTTCTGCCGTAAGTACGGCATACCAAAAATTTCGGGTGCTGTAAGTGTCTATAAGCACCAAATCTGCCCAGGATTTATTTATAATTATAGCCTTCAGCATCTCAGATAACCTCAACACCTGACTTTTCTTCGAGGAAGAAGTTTTTACTTCAAAACCTTCTTGTCTAAATAAGGGAGCTAATCGATCTATAGATGTGGGTGCGCCGCCCCTTGATTCCAGTTTATTGCCAATATAAAGCAGGTTTTTCATCTGTTTATAATTTTTATCTCAAAAAGGGAGTTAGACACAGGCTTATAATCATGCTACTATGTGTTGCCAATTTTCGAGTCCGGCATCATGCTGGTTTTATGAGTTTAAAACCCTGTTCCAGTCGGTTTTCACTTTTTCCCAGGCAAAAGCTTCTACTTTGTTGCGGGCATTTTCGGTAAGGGATCGTGCTTTTTCAGAATGTTTTATGAGGTTATCAATTTCAGCAGCCATAGTTTTAGCATTATTAACCGGCACCAGGACTCCGTCGGAATCATTTTTAATCAGCACCGGCATCCCGCCCACATTAGTGGAAATAACGGCCAGTCCCAGGCTCATTGCTTCAATCACACTAATTGGCGTATTATCTATATTGGTGGTATTGATAAAGAAATCGTAGTTTTTTGAAAGTTTCGCCCAGTCTTTTTTCTTTAGCTTTCCCGTAAATTTGAGGTTAAGCTCATGTTTTTTAGCAAACTTTTTACAGGTTTTCATGGTACCGTCTTTATCGGGTCCAACCATGCAAAGTTCAGCATCGGGATAATCCTTTTTTAGCAATAAAAGCACTTCCAAAGCCATTACCGGATTGTAGCGTCTTTGAAATCGTCTTACCCATAACAATTTCGGCTGAAAATTCTCCCGCTTTTTAAACGGATAATTCTCCATCTGAATCGCATTCGGAATAATCCGGGTGTTATGAAAACCTTCTGCCTGAAAAATTTTATATAAAAATTCAGAAGGCGCTATATTGACTTTTGCCTTTCCGAAGAGGCTTTGACTATATTTTTTGGTAGCGCTTAAACGTTCCGGCAGGTTGCCGCCATGGAGAATAGGAATGTATTCTACCTTATAGGCCTGGCAGGTTTTTGCCACCAGGTAGGCATAGTAGAAATTCATAGCCCCATACGTATCGATAAGAACAATATCGGTGGTTTTATGATAACGCACAATAAGCCCGAGCATCTCGATTAAGCGTAGGGCTTTATTGCTTCGGGTAGAAGCTGTCTTTACCTTATAACCTTCCTTGCGCAACATTTTGCTAAAAAAAGAGATATAGGTAGCCGTAAAGCTGTTAATCTGTAAGTCGTTTCCTATGTACAGGAGGCTTTTTGTCATCTACTATATATAATAAGGCCAGTCCATAAACGAAAGCCGGGAGGGCAATTCGCATAGCCGAATGATTTATGGTTAAAAACCAAAATGCTAAGAACGCCAAAAAATAATAATTGTTCTTAAACTTTGTCCAGAAAATTATGGGCACTAAGATAAGGATGAATAATGAAACTAAACCAAGTAGCCCATGTTCAGAAAGCAAACGACTAATTTCATTATGGCTAGCGATTTCTAAACCCATATTTTCCTGCCTGTATTCTTTGCCCTTACCAACCCCAATACCTATAACCGGATGATGTATAAAGGCCTCTAATTCGGTAGTAAACAATTCCACCCTTCCTGTAGTGATATCTTCCTTTAATCTTCCCGCTGCATCCTGATTATTATATCTGTTACTTAATAGACCTCCGGTTTGAATAAGAGAAAAAAACCATATTCCAAGACTGGCAATCCCTAAAAGAATAATTTTAAAATTTAGTTTTGTCTGTGCTTTTGGTCCCTGTTTATAATAGTAAATGATTATAAAAGCTATTACACATACTACTGCTGTATAAACTCCTCCCCGGGAAAAAGTTATTAAAGCCCTATAACCTATCATCCCTAATAAAACCAAATCTATAACATTGATAAACTTATGTTTAATGGTAAATAATCTTGTAGCCACCAAAAAAACTCCCATCCCCATAACCGTTGAAATTTGATTTGGCCCATACCCAGCTGTAGCTGAATAGTTTCCCTGTAAATTAATTTTTACATCATTCATACTGGGGGTAAAGAGGTATAAAAAAAACATCTGAGCCAGCAATGGCAGGAGAAGCATCAAGATCACCCTTTGAAAATCTTCTTTTGCTATCTTTTTATAATAACAGTAAAGTGCCGAGACACCCAAGGCGACTGGACCACTAAGATTAAATGCAATTTGTTTTCGGAATTCAGCTTCATAACTCATAGTTATAGAAGCTACAACAATGCCAGGGATAAGGATAAGAAGATAAGTCCAGTATGGTACCGTACGATTAGAAGTGCCTTTAAAAAACATACCTATCACCAGGAAAATTATCACCATATATTTCCCGGTTTCATAGAAAACCATTCCTCCGGTTTGTCTAAAAAAAACTTCGGCACCGGCTATATATGCCGCGGCCATTAAGGCTTCATTATTGCGATTTTCTTTAATTATGATGAGGAAAGTAAAATATATCAGTACCCCTAACAAAATAAACTGGGAAGCCGGGCGATAAAGATAAATAGCCAACGCTATTCCAAAATGAATGAGAAGCAATTCAATATAATTAAATCTATATTTTTTACTTGTGGCCATACTCCTTCTCTCCTCTTACATTAAAATAAAATTCTATCAATTCTGGTAAAACCGCGGCGCGGGTGTAATTATTTTTTATATGTGACTGTAAAGCCAAAGCGTCATCTTTCCTTTTTTGTGGATTGGTATAATACTCACTAATAGCCTTTTCTAATTCTCCCACTTTTCCCGGAGTAACCAATAATCCCCTGTTTTTTAGGATTTGAGAACATTCCCCAACATTAGTAGCTACCACAGGCAGGCCAGACAGGCCATATTCCAGTACACTTAGCGGTAATGCTTCCCAATCGGAAGACAAAACAGCTAAATCGGCATTATTTAAATAAGGCATTACTCTGGTGATTCCGGATATTATCTCCACTCTATTGCTAAGTGAATTATTTTTAATAAATCTCTTAAGCTCTGCAGAATACTTATCATTATAGTCCTTTCCTATTAATTGAAGGTAAACATTGGGTTTCTTTTTTGAAAAATCCCTAAAGGCCTTAAGTAGATTCAGATGATTTTTCGGTTTTCTTAAATTCGCCACATTTACGATCAGAAATTTTTGACTATGCTTATCTTTACTTTTAAAAGATACCCTATTCTTATCAACTATAAAATTTGGAAGTTTAATTATGTTCTGACATTTTAGTTTCCTCAATGCCCATTTCTGTAGTTCATCAGTTAATACTAAAACCCCGTCAAAATATGCCGAAGAATGTATTAACGCAAAATTTTTGCTTTTATTCTTAAGCCTATTTCCATAATGATCGTGCCAAACCAGTTTTATTTTTAAACCCGATATCTTCAACAATACTCCCCAAAACCAGGAAGTTCCATGCGCATGTACCAGATCTATCTGTTCTTTTTTTATAAAAGATCTCAATTTATTAAGGGCTCGAAAGTCTAAACTATGTTTTTTGTTTAAAAAACAATACCCTACCTTCTCATTCAATTCTTCTTTTAACATTCCTTCATATCGGGTGCAGCATAGATATGATGCCTCTACTTCTCCCAACAGTGAATTCGCCAGGTTTATGGCCATTCGTTCGGCTCCGCCGGGGTTTAAACTATCGACCAATTGGATAATTCGTAAATTTTTCTTTTGGTAATTGATCACTTTTACTTCTTTGATTAGTTTCCCGTTTAAAGTTTAACGTTCAATGTGATAACGTACTGCAAATAACGTTGAACATTGAACCTTGAACATTTTTATTTCTTATTTTAGTTCCCCGTTTCTTTTGTTCCCCGTTTAACGTTTAATGTTTAACGTGCTGTCGAACTGCAAAAAACGTTAAACGTTGAACCTTGAACATCTTTATTTCTTAAATTTTGATCCTTTATATTGCGATCGATTTAAAAATGAAATGAAAGAAGTAATTTTGGCGATTTCCTTTTCACATTTTTCAGATAAATTTTTAAGCTCTTTTTCTGATATAAGGTTTTTATCCTTTGCCCGATACAACTGCGATTTTAGCTCGGCACAGGAACCACGGGAATAACTTAGAAAATTACGGAATTCCAAATTTCCTCCCCTTCCAAATCCTTCCGCGATATTATCCATAATAGACCCCGAACTACTATCCATTTGATCCTTTAGCTTATATCGTTTTCCGAGTGTCGTATTTAAAAAAAGCTCTTCGATATCACTACAAATTTCCCTTCCAAGTTGCCAAACCTCCAAATCCTCAAAATGCTCAACCTTAGCCATAACCAATTTTTTATAATCACACTAAATTTATAAAATTAAACCATCCCACACCTTATATCCTAAAAGGTAGCTAATTCATTTTACAGGGTGGTATTGAAAAAATTTTTCCCGCTTTACCCCAACCCTAAAGGGAGGCTGGAAAAAATAAATCTATACAAACCTTCAACCAAGAACGGGACAGTTGAACCCTCTTCAGCTAAGGCGTGAGAACATTCTGAATCGCCATTTCAAACCTCTCCAAAGTATATTCCTGACTCCATTCCTGCGCGGCACTGGACATTTCCTCTAGTCTTACGGGATTTTTCAAAAGGCTAACTATTCTTTTAATATCTGTTTCAGAAAAACCGTCAGTTCGAGTGTCCCGACGGGAGTCGGGATGTATCGAGAACAGGTTTTTCTGAGATTCATCATTCAGTAAAATACCTCCCTCCTCTTTATTCTCTTCTCTCTTCTCTTTTTTCTCTTTTCTTTTTTCTGCATCAGCGAATATTATTCCACGGCTTCCATTTCCCAACATCCACGGCACACAGCTTACAGCCGTAGCCACCGGAATACAGCCATACCACATACCTTCAGCAATCGTTTTTGGCCAGCCCTCACTTTTTGAGAGCAGAATCACAAAATGGGCTTTTTTATAGGCTTCTTTTAATTCTTCCAGGCCTTTTCGGCCTTTTAGCATTACGAACTTTTGTAAGTCTTTCTTTTGAATAAAATTATTAAGGTCATCTTTTAAAAGTCCATCTCCATAGATCTCAAGTTCTGAATTCACTCTTTTGCTATTAAGAGCTTCGATAAGTTTGATAGCTTTAAAAACTCCTTTCCCCTCCACCAGGTTTCCGGTGAAAATAAATTTGTATGGAGGTTTAAAATCTTTCAGAATCCCTTCTTTTTCTACTTCTGAAAAGCTTGCGGTAAAAAATGGCAATATATTAGCTGACTGCTTCGGCCAGTCCCCGTATGCCAAAACTTTTATATTTCGACTGAGGAAAGTATTGCTTAATATTTTCTTCTGAAGTTTATAGGTCCATGGCTGCTTAGCTTTGGGATCCCAGTTTCCAGCATATTTTACGGTTTTGGTTTTCTTCGGAAAAAAAATCTGGGCTATCGTCGCCAGTAAACCTATATTCCCCGGACACCTTAAATGTAAATGATCTGCCCTGCGCATCGCACCCAAAATCCTAAAAAATATAACCGGAATCTTTATAAAAGAATCTAAAACTGCCGGTAAATTCAGTAGATGGAAAGACGGAATCTTAGTAAAAGTAATACAAGGGTGCTCATAAAACTCCCCTTTTTCCCTCATCTCCTTTTCCCCAATTCTTCCCTCTTCCAAAGGAGCAACCACCTCAATTTTTTGGGCATACTTAATCCACAAATTCATCTCCCGCACATAAGGGCTGTAGGCATAAAATCTGCCTTCCTGTTGGTGGTGGATCACGTGGGTAAATACTGCGAATCGCATCACTAAGATTTTTTTTGCATTAAAAGACTTAAATGCATGCAATCGAACATTTTCTCATCCTCTTTTAGCGATTTTTCCCAGTCATCCCTGTGCCATGCTTTAGCCTTTTGCAATCTCTTCTCTTCAGAAATCGGAATAAAACTGATAAATGCGCTCCATTTAGCCTTACCCAGTACCGCCCTGCGTTCTTTTATCTCAAAGGCTTCTGCGAACTTATAATAAGTTTTTTCGGAAAAAGGCCATTCCCAGGCTTTATCACTTTGAAAGGGTCGATAGATGCTTCTGATAAATTTTATAGGTAGACTGGTTTGCAGGGGATCGTGACTTACGATCTCCCCGCCCTCATTCAGTTTCTCCTGAAGCTTTACTATAAGCTCATCCACATCCTTAAAATGATGTAAGACACCATAGGCGTATATCAAATCAAAATCCTTTTCCCTGAACTCCTCTGAAAGGAAGTCCACAACCTCTGCCCTTGCTCCGGAGATTTTCTCCAGTCTCCGGCTCAGATCGTTAATACCCTTTGGGCTTAAGTCTATTCCCAGGTATTCTCTAGCATTTTGTGCCAGATAAAAACTCAGGGAGTTCCCCGCATAACAGCCCAGGTCGAGTACTTTCTTTTTGGAAAGGTCTCCGAACCAGTTTTTATGAAGCTCGTAAATATCCCGCTCAACCCCAATGTTTTTTTTAATGCGGTTTAAAGCCCCATTTCTGAAATAAGACCACAGCCGGGTAGCAACATTTTTTTGCTTGGTGTCGTAGAATTCTTTCTGCCTCGCATTTACAAGTTTACGTTTTTCAGACTCCATGTGTGGGCTTATTTAGCAGCAGGCTCCACCATCCGGCAATCCTGCCAAGACTTTCGGTAAATGCCTCATTTCGTTTTTGCGTTGTGAACACATTTACTAGTCGCACTAAAGTTAATAAAAATGCAATGCCATGCCACTTTAACCTCGCCTTTAAATCGGGACGGGGATATTTAACACGCCAAACATACCAACCGTTCCTTATCACCATTTTGCCATATTTAAATTTATTGGGCCTCCCGGACTGTTCGTGGTGATGCTCCACCCGGGCAGCGGTGTTAACATATAACTGCCCCTGCCGGGATGTGCGTAAACAGAAATCCATGTCCTCATAAAGTCCGTAACCCTCAAAATATTCAGAAAAACCTATGTTTTGAAACAAGCCTTTTCGGTAAGAAGCCACCCCACCCATAAAGAATTCCACCGGGTATGTTTTCCCCGAAGGGGGTAAAAAGCCGATGGAAAGCCCGTTAGAAAATTCAGGCATTACTCCCGGTGCCCGGTCGCTTAATAGCCCCAGCCTTTTCCGAAGTAGGTTCCTACTGCCCAGGTTTCGAAAATAACCATCCATCTTAAATTCTTCAAAGGACGGTGTATTATCACTCTCTTTCCAGGTCACTTCATTGGTTATATAACCACCAACCCCTATGGCATCGGGATAAGTGCAATAAGTAGAGATTAGCTTTTCAAAATAATCTGGCTCCAAAATGATATCATCATCCAGGAAACAGATAGTTTCAACATCTTTCGCAGTTTTACTAATCCCGTAATTCCGCTGACGGGTGAGTCCCCTATCCTGCTCGGTTACCTTAAAGTATTCAAGATTTTGGAATTTTCTCTGGTTTACAGATTCCCTGGTCGCAGAATCTACAGAACCATCTATTATTAATATTTGATGTGGATACAGGCTTTGTTGTGCCACCGAATTTAATAAATTAAGTAGAGCCTTAGGACGCTGATAGGTACATACTATAAGACTAAAAGTCATGAGGATGATCTTGATTCTTGATTCTTTTCTCTCTCTCTTCTTTATTCTCTCTTCTCCGATCCACTCTATCTTTCACCACACTATTTCGCATCAACCTATCTGCCCACTCCTCGCTTCTTCGCCAACGTTTCCTCATAGTTTTAAGGTATTTAATAGGATTCCTTATTTGCTGTCTAGAGTAATACCTGAGGAAAAGCTCATTCTTATAACTTTTCAATTGCTCCGCAGTATAGTATTTCTTTGCGTAGACCAATAAAGTGGGGGAAGGTTTCGGTTTGTCCTTCTCCCAGGGAGGCAAGCTTAAATCCCTAAATCCACCCCGGGGAGCCTTTAAATGCAGAATGTCAATATGAGGATGATAGATTATATCACAACCATTATTGCGAAGCTGCATCCCGTAATCCTGATCTTCCCCAAAACCATATTCAAAGACCTCATCGAAACTCAAATGTTTACAGTAATTGGCATTTACTATACTGGTTCCC
This sequence comes from Salegentibacter tibetensis, assembly GCF_020164485.1. Taxonomy (GTDB): domain Bacteria; phylum Bacteroidota; class Bacteroidia; order Flavobacteriales; family Flavobacteriaceae; genus Salegentibacter; species Salegentibacter tibetensis. The sequence goes on along the minus strand of NZ_JAIQZA010000013.1, from coordinate 40,663 downwards.
GAACCAAAGCTACCCCATTGTTTAGTTTTAGGGAAAACAGTTTTTTCTCCTTCCTGCTTACAGTTAATATTAAGGCAATCTGCGCCCAGTTTCTTTAATTCTTCCAGGCTTTTTTGCAGCAGATCTGCTTCAAATCTTATATCATCGTCGGCAAAAAATATCCACCCTGCTGTCACTCCTTCCAAAGCAATATTTCTTGCATTACAGGCTCCGGTCTTATGGGTAAAATGATGCACTATTTTAAAAGGCCAGGATTGTGTCTGTAGTTCAGGGAGATCACTTTGAGATTCGGAATCAGGGTTCTGTTCCACTATTATCACCCTTTTTGGTAACAAGCTCTGTACTTTTAGATCTTCCAGCACCTGCAGCAGATACGGTTTCCGTCCTAGCGTGGGAATAATCACATCTATGGAATTACCCGGGTTTCCGGCGCTATTCGATTGCAATTCTATTCCGGAAAGGTCTATATTCTTCTTAAAATATTTTTTCCGAAAAAGGGCAGTAATAAAGGCTACAATTGGAAATTCCTTCTCATATCTCAAAAAACACCAGAACAGCAACCAGAGCCGTATGCTTTTATAATGTGCGTAAACAAAAGAGAACAATTCCTCTTTTGAAGCTGCGATTTTTATCCCTTCCCCATTGTCAGGCTGAGCTTGCCTGGAAGGCAATGGTCGAAGCCCTTCCTTATTCCCACTTTTTACTAGATCAGGCTGGGCTTCCCCTGAAAGCAACAGTCCAAGAATGTCAGGCTGAGTAGCCTGTCCTGAGCGTAAGTCGAAGGAAAGCCCCCCCTCCCTTACAAGTCCCGGTACTGAATAACAAAACAGCCCGTTCTGCTGACCCAATTTTGCAATTGAATTAAGCAAAAAGCCAAAATTCCTGATTACCCCAAACATCTCCTGGAACTGAAACAAGACCCTGCCTTTTATACCGCCAACATCTGTACTCATTCTCCAGGTAGGATATTTTACTTCACGGTTGACATTTACAAATGGTAGTTGGTCAATATATCCTATGGTTTTAGGCAAATAATCTGTCTTTAATGCGTAAGAAGCCATAATTAGATCATGATGAAAAACCTGATTCCAGTAATCCAGATTCATATCACTTTCAAATTGCTCTTCGCACCAGGCAATGATCTCATCAGGATATTCTTCAGCCAGTTTCCAGAAAACCCGGCATAGATTAGTTTCCTTCACCTTCAGCTCATCCCCTTTGTAGCTAACGCGGACAAGCTTTTTAGCATGTTGATGAATGATGAGGATCATGGAAGTATTTTGGGTTTAAACAAATGTAAATAAATTAGAGATTAGTCGGTAGTTTTTAGTTGTTAGTCTTTAGTTTCTGGCCACTCAAGACCTTGAGACGAGAATTGATGTTTTGGTAGTCCTAGATTGGGAATTGGTTAATACGGGATTGGAGATTGGTTCTTGGTTTATTGATAATTATTTTAAAAAGCGGAGTCACACTGAGCCGCTGACGAAGGAAGCGATGGTCGAAGTGCTTGGTAGTAAGCAGCCACTATGTAAGCAGTTTAGAAAATCCTTTTCCATATTCGTCTTTATTAATTAAATTGAAGTATGTAACTATATTATGTATACATAGTTGAATGTAGCGATGCTAGCTATTACACAGGTATAACCAACAATCTAAATAGAAGGTTATCCGAACATAATTCCGGTTCAGATCAAAAATCATATACCTATACCAGAAGACCAGTAGTATTAAAATGGTTTGAAGAATTTACGGATCCGAATTATGCAATAATGCTAGAGAAGCAGATAAAAGGTTGGAGTAGAAGGAAAAAACAGGCCTTGATTAATGAAGAATGGGATGACTTAATTAAATTTTCACGCAATTATAGCAGGTTTGGAAAGACCGATAAAAAGTCGAAAGAATAAGCAGAAGTTTTAAATAAGGGCTTCGACCATCAGTAAAACCGTCCTCCCGGCCGGTTATACTGGCTCAGCCTGACAATGTTGGTTATTCATAAATATTCTTTTAAAACGCGCTGTAACACTGAGGAGGCGGCGGTAGCAGACGATGCGCCTGCCCTGAGCACAGCTTTAGCGGAGTCGAAGAGCTTGCCCTGAGCTTAGTCGAAGGGATCGAAGTGTTAGGTAGTACTGAGGTAGTGCCATTTAAACTTCTAAGTGCTTCGACTTTCCTCCCTCTGGTCGGGCTCAGCATGACAGTGTTCAAAGTCGACCAACTAAACAACATCTTCCTCCTTCAAAAACTCCCACTGCTTTTTATCTCTTTTCAACACCTTACCAAGCACCTCTTCAAAGTGGGAAGCTTCAATCCCATAGCCTTTAGGTTTTTTTGCTTCCAGATCCTCGAAAGTCAGTTTATGGCCGGCGGGAAGATCTTTATTTATTGCCAGGGATTTTTCAAAGATATTCTTTAGTTCACTAAAGCGTGAGTTATCAGATTTATCAACGGGATTTAGAAGGGAGGTTTCAATGCTTTTTACCGCCTGCACCAGGTTTTTTATCTCAGCGATCTCCAGGGAAGAAGTAGCATCGGGACCGAAGCTGCGGCGGTCGAAAACCGCGTGAAATTCCAGGATCTCAGCACCCAGAGCAGTGGCGGCAATGCAAGTCTCAAGCCGGGCGGAATGATCGGAATAACCCACCGGCACAAGGTACCGATCTTTAAGCTGCTTAATCACATTTAATCCGTAGTCTTCCGGCCTTGTGGGATAGGCTGTGGTACATTGTAAAATTGAAAACTCCACTTTGCGTTTTTTTAGAAACTCTGTCGTTTTATCCAGTTCCTCCAAAGAACTCATCCCGGAAGAAAGGATCACCGGCTTACCGGTCTTTGCTATTTTTTCCAGTAATAGAAAGTTACTCACTTCTCCAGAACCTACTTTATAGCGATTTACCCCAACTTCTTCAAGCAGATCAACGGCAGCATTGCTAAAAGGAGAAGCCAGGAATTCCACCCCTTTTTTATCACATCTTTGCTTTAAGAGTTTCCATTGTTCCAGACTGAATTCCATCCGCTTCCAGTAATCGAAACGCGTTTTGTCCTGCTCGCTAAATTTCACCCGGAAAGTTTCATGCTCGCTGCTTTCGGCCTCTGCTATATGCACCTGGAATTTCACAGCATCCACCCCGGTTTCGGCCAGGGCCTCTACATAAGATAAAGCCAAACCCAGACTTCCTTCGTGTGCCTGACCAATCTCGGCAATTAAAAACATATTTTCTATATTTTATTTGAGTACTACATTTATCTTTCCTCAGCCTTGTCGGCAGTCAGACTTCGGAGCATGTCCTGTTTTCACAACAGGAGGGCTTTTACAGCTTTAAAACCACATTAATAGATCCGGCCGTCAATTCTTCATCAGTAAAGTTCTTAAAATCTTCGTGAATTGGCACAGAGCTGAACCTCTTAAATGTATCAGCACCGGGTTTATCGTATTCCACATGTAAGAGCTCCAGCCCCGCAGCCTTAAATATAGCCAAATATTGCGGAAGTCTCAGGCGGTTATGATAATCGAATTTGGTTTGTTTCCCTTTCCATTCAGCTTCACTGTATTGTAAAAAGTCTTGCAGACTCAAATTCTTATCCACATAAGCGCGATGATCGCTTGGGGAAATAAGGTGCACGATTAGGCTGCCGGGCTTCAATTCTCTTTTGAATTTTTCATGCATCAGAGCAAGATCATCCGGCTTTACGTGCTCCAACACAAAGCGGGAAAACACCAGCTCTGCTTCCGGTAAATCGGCATTAATCAAATCAGTATTTGGATAATACGTGATTTTTTTTGGCAACCGGTATGGATTTGTTGAATCCTGAGTTACCCTTATCCCATATTCCGATTGAAAGACTTCATTCAATCTGCTGATTTTATTCTTACTAAAATGCCGGTTGAGATCGAAGGTGGAGATTGATTTCGCTTTCCCCCGGTAAAGCATGAAATATGGCATTATTGGTACCCAACCTGAACCGATCTCTAAAATATTCTTTCCCTCTATGGATAAGTCTTTTTGCTGTAATAATCTTTTTAAAACTTCAAAGCTTTGCTCGTTGGTTTTTACGCGCTGTGACATATTTTCCCCGTTTATCGTGTCCTGAATTTTATGATAAAAATAAAAACCCTGTTTTTCAGGGAGCAGATCTAAGATGAGGAATAGGCGTTCTTTAAGTCTTAATTTCAAGGACATATCAAATTAATTTTTGTAAGATATAAATCCTTAGCTTAAGATTTATGCCACTAAAGATTAACTCTACTTCATTTTCTGAAATGATATTTCAATTTAGTTTTCATTTTTTCCTTACCCCACCATAATAATTGCTTGGAATCAGGGTTCACAAAAATAATCTTCAAACCTCCCTGCCAATGCCCCAGAGGAAAAGGGCTATAGGAGGCATTTTTTTTGTTACTGATCGAGTGAACATACTTATGACCGGGAAAATACTTTCTTAGCAATTCCTGCTGGGGTATCCTGTCCCCTTCTATAACGATAATTCCCCGATCCATAACCAGCTGTTGAATTTTTTCAAGGTCTGGGTCTTTTCCGTCGATTATGATCAGGTCAAATTTTCTTTGAGGCACTTTAACAAGTTTAGAAAACACTCCTAATTTCCTGTAATCTGCACCAAGGTTCGTCTTTAGGGCGTCCAGGCAAAATTTATTATGCTCGGTTCCCGAATATTCCAGATATGAATTAGTCGAAAGCAGGCTGCCGGCGATAGCTCCGATCCCCAAACCTACTTCAAGGACATTTTCAGTCCCAAATTTTTCTATTATTTCCTGTAACTTTAGAATGGCATATTCACTGGCGATATGCTGATTGCCCTCGGCATTACAAAACTCTTTATATTCAGATAAAATTTGCTCCTGTTTATTCATAATTTAATACCCAGGATAATTTGCTTTTTCACACTTTCAACCTTATAGATATAAGCTTTATCCCGGTAAAAGGATATAAGGTGTAAAAGCACAAGATCATTTACTTCCTTTAAACTATAATAAACAGGCACTTTTTTTTTAAAAAGTTTTTTGGCAAGAAATTTCTTAGAATTTTGGAACGGATCGGGTTCAATTACAACTTTTAAAACTTTATTCTTTAAAGCAGGCAACTGTCCGTAGAGGAAATCATCCACCTGTCTTTTTTCGGTTTGAATTCTGAAATTTACAGATGTATTTTCCAGTTCGATCTCATCTGTTTCTGACATGATTTCTCCCCATTTCCTGATATTTGTTTCCCTGATCTTATTTTCGATTGTAAATTTAAGATGTTGATGATTTAACTGGACTATCCCGTTAATTTGAAGATTTTCAGTCAGCTTTTTAGATTCTTTGCTTCTATAAGATGGGTGCCATTGATGTAGCATTAAAATTTCTTTATCATAATATTCAACCGGGTAACCAGCATTTTTCAAACGGATGTGCATATCGGTATCTTCTGCACCCCAGAAATGATAAAACTCATTGAAGCCTCTTAACTCCTGTAAAACCTTAACCGGAAACATACTTAATCCGGTAGCCTCTGAGGTACTATTTCGGTAATTAGTAAATTCATTATATTTCTTTCCTTCCACTCCTTCCTCCGGACTTAAAAATCCAACCTGAAAATAAACCGTTGTTTCAGGTTGCTGAAGTTTCACGGCGTTTTTAACAAAATCGGGATGAAAGATCATATCCACATCGGCTACAAAACAAAAATCGGAGGTAAGGTTTTTTATCACTGAATTCAATGCCCTGCTTTTATTCCAGGGTTGAAATCTTGTTGGATGATAATTATAATTTGCAAAACTAAAGTTTGAGCAAAGTTCTTTAGCTTTAATGGCCTTTTCAGGTTCGGATCCATAGTCAACGAACAGCACTGTGAAATTTTTCACAGCCTGCATTTGTAGAGAATTCAAGGATCTTTTCACGCGTTCTAATTCCCGATTTCTATACGGATAAATAATCGATAGTGAATTCTTCATTTAAACTTCTATTTTTTTCTTTTTCCATAAATCCAACTATCCATAATTTCATTACCGCTTTCTTTTCGGTAAATTTCGAAATTATTTGTCATTAAAAATTTTGACACTTTCGATCTTATTCTATAATTTCCATTAGAAAAAAGGAAATCGTGACATGAAATTGCTACATTCTCTATAATTTGGATAGAATTTTTCATCCCGTCTATAATATCAAATTCTGCACCTTCTATATTTACCTTTAGGAAATGAATTTGGGAAATTTGATTTTCACTAACAAACCTGTCTAATGTATAGCTAGGGATTTCTACTCCCTTAGAATTATTGTTAATTTGACTTATCCTGTAATTTTCTTGTTCCTCAATCCATAGTACGCCATTGATGCCTGAGAGGGCAATGTTATAGTTATATACATTATCATAACCGTTTTTTTTACTTAAAAGTTCTAATTTATTATAGCATTTGGGACTTGCTTCAATCCCGTAAAATTTTCCCATACCTTGTATAAGTTCTACAAAATAATTTAATTCTGTTCCTATACCTGCACCAACATCTACAATTGTATCACCTTCTTTAGGCTTGTAATGGCAACAAAATATATCTTCATAAACCGAATCCATTTTTTTTCTATGGAAATCAAAATACGGAGTTTCCACGGCAAAGAGAAATTTGTTTCCGGCTTTCAGCCAGTATAAGTTTTCCTTCGAATCATACTCAACACTATTATTCTTACTTATTAATTTGGCACTTAAATTCGTTAAGAAAAGTCGAAATCTATCGTTGGGGAAATGTTTGTAAATCCTTTGAATTACACGACTAATGATTTTCTTTTGAAACTTATTCATTTCCTACCAAATTTAACTTTTAAAAACTTTCTCAGAGCTTTTTTTCTGAGATTAATAAACGCTTTGCAAGTATAGAGCACAACAGAAAAAGCATTAAAACTCTTTGTGTTCTTTAAGTATTCAATAAGTTCAATATCTAAAGGCGATTTAGAATTTTTCTCCAGGATGTCACCAATATAACTATTTTTAGCTTTTTGGTATTCTCTAAGGTTAAAGACGTTACTGTAAAAGTCTAGTTTACCCAATAGATCAAGGGTTAGTTGAGTACGTAGGCATTTATAACACCTTGAACAATTAATAAAAGTTTTATTCTCATTAGGTTCTGTGCAGACATTTAAATAATTATAGGTTTCTGTATATTGAGAAATAAGCTTGGTTCTTTCTACTCTTGAATACTGAGATACGGAGGAATAAAAATTAGTGGATTCTGTAGAAAGAAAACTAAGGTATAATAAATCTGAATCACTCGTATCAGCGAAATTTAAGCGAAAGTGGTCTAACCTGTATGCAGATGCATAGTAATAGTTCTTAAAAAGTTTTTGTAAGTGTAGAGCGCATGAAATATTTCTAAAACTATGAGCTTCTTGAAAGTTCATTTTTAAAATTTCACTTAAATTTGAATCCACATCGATTATTTCTTTACCTACTTTTTCAGAAAATTCCTTTACTGACTTCAGGCGACGATGAAATAATTTTCGGGAATTCTCTCCACCAAAATCTCCGTGTGAACCAACATTAAAAAAGGTGAAGTATTCTATTTTATAAGCTCCTTTTTCATTTATGTGATCAAAATATGTAGCAAAGGAGTCTATTCCACATGAAAGACCGGTCCCTGCGATATTACCCACGTTTAAATCTTCTTCATTTAAATCTTCTGTAAAAATTCGGATCTTTGAAAAATTAGGATTTGCTAAGCACAAAGCTGGAATAAGATAATGATTCAAACTGTAATTCAATCTGGCCGATAACGCTCCCTTGAGATAAATATCTTCTCCTTTTTTTAATCCGAGAGTTAAGATAGCGACAAGAAATGCATCTAAATTTTCAGTTACTAAAAAATTTTTAAGCTTCAAAGGAAATTTATACCATAATGAAAAAGGGCTTCCACTAACAATAATTTCAGAAGTGATAAATACACAATTCTTTTCTTCACGTAAGGATGGCAATTCCACTTGAATCATAATCTGTTCTCTATCAGCTGATATTTTTTAATAACATCGTTCTTAACTCTCTCCCTTTCTAATTTCGGTTTAATATTTTCTAAATTATAATTAACAGCACTAATCAATTCCTGTTGCAGGTTGACAGCTTTAATTATCTGCATTTTAATTTCTTCACTGTCTTCAGGATTAGATATAAGAAAACCATTAACTCCTTCATTTATAATTTCTTCTGATGCCCCCCCGGGATTTGATTGTATCGGAAAAGCACCCATTATTATTGCTTCAAGCAAAGTATTTGGCAAACCATCAGAAATATTATTTCCGATATAGATTTTTGCCAGTCCCATTAATTTGAGTACTTCCAAATGCGAAATATTGAGCAGCATTTTGAAATTGCTCCAGTGATTAAGTTCAGTTTTTTTCACAAAATCACTAACCTCTTTTGTTGCCCCAAAAACAATAATATTATACTTTTTTAGATCATTACGTAATGGTATTATTGATCTTAGAACTGAATTGCACCGCCCTAATTTACCCTGATAACCTTTAATTAGGATAGTGGTTCTCTCTTCTATTGGTGTTATATATGGATCATATATATCAAATTCATATCCTCCTCCTGTAGGAAATGTACCTAAATATGTTCCCTTGAATCCGAATTCTTTAGCAACATAAAAATCTCTTAAACAATCAGCAAACATGTAATCAATTTCAGGAAGTGTTTTTTTTATTTTCTCCAGATCTTGCTTGTTTTGTTGTCGATAATACAAATCATTCCCCCAGGCAGAATACACCCATTTAATCTCCGGAAATTTCCTCATTGTTTCAATAAGTGGCGTAGTGGCAGATTGCATTATGAAACTATGAACTACGTCCGGGTTAATTTCATTAATAATTTTTTCAACAGTAGTCGATAGATCACGCTGATTTATTTTAATAATTAGGTTGTGAACCCCTGGTAGGTTTTGTTTAATAAAATATTTTCCCGGATACTTAACCTTATTACGCCAGCCAATAATTTGATTTACAAAGTCAATTTTTTTTACTTTAGTATTAGAATCGAAAACATCTACCCAATAAATCTCATAATTCGATTTTTTCAGTTGCTCTGTCCACCTAAAAAAATGATTAGAGAACATTGAAATCATTAAAATTTTCATTTTTTGTTCTATAAATTAGCTACGGTTTCTTTTAAATGCTCCAAAGACAAATAATCAACCAAATCAGGTTTCTTCAAATAAAGTTTATCAGGTTCATCTAACCAGGTATTGTAAAGAGTTTCCAGATTTCTTGCGACTCCCTCTATGTCATCTATCTCAGTCCAGTATTTATAGTTTTCTCCTAAAATTCTTTTGCTTTCACTATAATAAGGCCCTAATAACAAAATTGGTCTTTTAGCCTGCACACAGTGCGGAAACTTTCCGGGCAAAAACGGACTAATAGGTCCATTTGCTTCCAGAATAACATTTACAGAAGTGTTTTTCTGCAATAATTGCGTACTATCAAAGGAAATATAGTCTTCACTTACATAGATTTCAGGATGTTGTTCACTTATTTTCTCAAGTTCCTTTGAATAATGGTTTTTATTTCCAATCAATAGCAATTTTGCATTCTCCCTTGCTCCGGGAGTTTCTTTTAAAAATTGTAAAAACCCCTTAATTAGTCCCATCGGGTCACGGCCCCATAATAATGTGCCCGCGTGAAGAATATTGAATTTTTCAGGCCTGAAAAATTCTGGCAGGGATGCATTCGAAGTATATTCCTCATCAATTTGATGGGGAATAATTATCCTTTTACCCTTCAATGGCCTGTAATAACCTTCCATCCACTCGGCAAGCAGTTTACTTGGATAAGCCACATATTTTGCTTTCCTGGCTACTTTTAAAAAGAAGTCCCTTTTCTGCTGATGACCAGACTCTACGTAATCATAGGGACGGGGGTAACAGGCAAAAGGATATGGATCGTGTATATATGCCATCCATCTGGAATGCCATTTCGGAATTTTTAAAAGAGCATGATGAGGCCTGAAACTGGCGCCTTTACTCAGTGTCAATACCAGGTCGGGATCAAAATCTGATATTTTATTTAATCCGGCTGCAATGCTATTACTGTCATTAAAAAATGTAAATGAAAATCCGAACTGGTTTTCAATAAATTTATTCGGATTAATTTTTAGCCAGTACCTCATATATCTTTCTAGCCTGCTTAAAAAAAATAAAAGGCCGCGTCTGTTCTCTTTAAGAGAATAACAAGTTATCCCAGGAAGCTTAATATCCTTTCGTGTGTAATGATATACCTGTAGCTCAAAGCCCGCTTTCTGAAGGTTTTTGATAAGAGCTACCCTTCCTTTGGTGCCGCTACTGTCTTCCACATCTATGGATTCAGTAACTACGAGTATTCTTTTAATTGAATTGTTTTCCAAATTGGCCGGGCTTTGCGGTAAAGCTATTACTTTGATTAAAGTTTTGCAACTGATTTCTTTTTAAGTACTAATCAAAGTTTTCAGGTATGTCAAGATGAGCCGCCTTTCTGAACGCAAAGCACTCGAAGAATCGAAGCGCGGTTAAAGCAAGAAATGTCACGCTGAGCCTGTCGAAGCGCTGTCGAAGCGCTACCAAAGTAATACAACTATTACCGAACTACTTTTATATAAAACTTCACCTAAAATTAGATATGGATATAAAAATTTACCAGGAAAGTTTTACTAAAAAAACCGGGCTTCGATCCTTCGGCTAGGCTCAGGTCAGGCTGAATCCTCCCGCTGGTCGGGCTCAGCCTGACACCAAGGATTTGCTTACTGTCACGCTGAGCTTGTCGAAGCGCTGCCGAAGCGTCACCAAAGCGCTACTCCTCCGGTTTACCAAAATCAGTATAATTACGTGAAAATCTAATTAAATCATCCCAGTTTCCATTTATTAAAGCTAACTTTTTTCTCCTGCTCCAACCTTTAATTTGTTTTTCTGCTTGAATCGCTCCATTTACATCAGTAAATGTTTCCCTCCATAGTAGACTCACAGGCCTTCTTGAATAGGTGTAACAACTTTTATCATAACCAGAATTATGCTCTGATAATCTTCTATCTAAATTATTGGTGATTCCTGTATAAAATGATTGATCAGAACACTCAAGAATGTACACGAAATACGTTTTCATAATTAAATTTAAGGAATTTAAAACAAACGGGCTTCGACATCTCCTCCCGCTGGTCGGGCTCAGCCTGACAGTAAAATTGAAACAAACATCCTTTTTTCTCCTCTACAATTATTGTCATGCTGAGCTTGTCGAAGCGCTGTTACAATTTTCTAATTAATCTAAACTGGCAGGCCCTATCAAAGTCCATTTATTCCACAAACAAGGTCTCCAACATCTCCTCCTCACGTCGGCTTCAGCCTGACAGTAATGTTGAAAGAAAGTATACCTTTCTAATATTTTTGAATACAGCTGTCTCGCTGAGCTTGTCGAAGCGCCGCTAGAGCAGTACAATTATCACCTTTAACTACTTTCATATAAAATTTTACTAATAAAACCGGCTTCGACATCTCCTCCCGCTGGTCGGGCTCAGCCTGACAACAAGGGTAAAACATACTTTCTAAAACCTACTGTCACGCTGAGCCTGTCGAAGCGCTGTCCAAACGCTGCCGAAGCGCGTTGTCGAAGCACCCGCGTTCCCCCTTTTTTATTACCTTAGCCCTATGCAACTTGACCTTATCGCCGGGACCCGGCCTAACTTTGTAAAAATCGCGGCTATTATTCACGCCATTGAGAATTATGGAAATGGAATTACATATCGTTTTATTCATACCGGTCAACATTATGACGATACTCTAAGCGGTAATATATTTAAAGACCTGCAACTTCCAGCACCACACTTTAACCTGGGGGTGGGTAGTGGGAGTCAGGCTGAACAAACGGCAGCGATTATGCTGGCCTATGAAAATCTCTTACGGCATGAAAAACCGGACTTATGCCTGGTGGTGGGCGATGTCACTTCCAGCATGGCCTGCGCCATAACCGCTAAAAAAATGGGAATTAAAGTAGCTCATGTGGAAGCCGGGTTACGTTCCTATGACTGGTCAATGCCCGAGGAAGTCAACCGGGTGCTTATCGACAGTATAGCTGATTATTTTTTTACAACTACTTTTGGAGCTTCAAAGAACCTAATTGATTCTGGAAAAGATAAAAATCAGGTTTATTTTGTAGGCAATACAATGATAGATTCGCTCCTGAGATTTCAATCCAAATTTAGAACTACTGAAATCTGGAAAAACCTCAATCTCAAACCGCAACAATATTTGCTCCTTACTCTTCACAGGCCGGGTAATGTAGATGAAGAGAAGCAATTAAAAAACACAATAGATGCTATCATAAAAAACTCCAGAAACCTACCTGTTATTTTTCCGGTTCATCCCCGAACCGCAGTAATTTTAAAAAAACTAAACTTCGAGGCTAATAATCTGTACTTAACTAATTCCCTGGGATACCTGGAATTTAACTACCTCGTTCAAAATGCTAAAGCTGTCCTCACCGACTCCGGTGGGATAACCGAAGAAACAACTGTACTGGGTGTGCCCTGCCTTACTTTAAGAGAAAATACGGAACGTCCCGAAACCGTAAGCCTGGGAACCAATCAAATTGTTGGCACTGATCCTAAAAATATTACTGAAGCCTTAGAAAAGCTTTTTTTAGATAAATGGAAAAAAGGTGAAATGCCAGATTTATGGGAGGGAAAGGCAGGCGAACGAATTATTAAAAACCTCCTCAATTTAAATACAAGCGTTTGACACTTGTTATATAATAAATTAGACCAGATAATTTATTCCTGGTAATACTATAATAAATAGCTCTGCTTTTAATCTGGCGGTGCTTAAATTTCTTTCCTAATTTATCAGTTTGACTTGACCCCTGGCTGATATGAACAATCTTGTATTGTGGAAAAATCATTGAAATCATCTTCGGAAAGTATTTGTAAATTCTAAAAGTTAATTCAGACTCTTCATTGTATAAAAAAAAGCGGGGATCGAAACCTCCAATTTTATCTAGTACTTTTCGTCTGATTAAAAAATCAGCTCCGGAAACATAATCTACTTTATAAGATTTATTATCTATGGGTACAGTACGTTCAGGTAAATTTTCATAAAAATAAGGCTTAAAAAACACTTTATAAAAGGAACCCTTTATGAAGTGTTGAAAACTTGGTAAAAGCCCCGAAGAAATATTATATGAGCCATCAGGTTTTGTAAGTTTAGCGCCGGCAACCGCGACCTTTTGGTATTCCTTTTTCTCCATTTCATACAGAAGGCCATCAATCGCTGGTTCTTCAAGGTAGGTATCTGTATTTAAAAATAAAACATACTTCCCTTTTGCTATTTCAAGACCTTTGTTATTTGCTCTTCCAAAGCCAATATTTTTTTTATTTTGGATTATTCTTACTTCCGGAAATTTTTGTTGGATTTCAGAAACGGAGTTGTCTCTTGATGCATTATCAACCACAATGATTTCAAAACGATATTGAGTCGTATAGCAATATACAGAAGCTATTGAGGATAATGTTAATTCTCTTGTATTAAAATTTACGTATATGATGGAAAGGTCTATCAAATTTTAAGTTTTACGGTAAATTACTTGATTTCTGTGAAGGTTTCAAGTTGTTTCTAATTCTAATATTCTACCCTACTTTTAGCAATTTCTTTTTTAAATTCCTCAAATGACATTAAATTTAAGCTTTCCTTTCTATACTTTTCCAATACTTTATATTCAAAAAAAGGATTTTCAATTCTGGTTGGCTCGCCAATATTTATTTTTTTTGAAATCACTCCAATTCCCCAATCGGAATCAATACAGCAGGAAAAGAGATTCTTATATTGCCTGTATTTAAAAAAAGCTTTCCATGTAGTTCCATTCCAATAACCTTTGGCTGGTGATAATTTATAATCATGGATTTCACTTGCGTGGAAAGTGGACGGCGGGTTACAGTCGTGCAAAACAATAAAACCACCATCCTTTAAAAACTCTAAGGAATTTTTTATATCTCTATCAACCTGATCTGCAAGATGGAGGCCATCAATGAATATAACATCAAATTTTATAGATTTCCTCAAAATATCACCCATTCTGATTTTTTCGAAAAAATCATCACTAGTTAATTTAAAATCTACTGGGTTTGTCTTATTTTCCAAGCCAGGATCCACACCATACTTATTCGAATAACCTATTTTATTGAAATTTTCTTCTGGAAAACGTACTCCTATTTCAAGATATAATGCATTTCTTTTTGAAATACTCATTAAATAATTTATAACATCTGTTCTTGATGGTCTTTTTGTTAATTCTAACCTTATGAGGTCATTCCCCATCTTATGGAAAAGATCATTTTTAACCCGCTTTCCAAATCTATACAGATGTAATATTTCCTTTAATTTTTTTCTCATAATTTCGATCAAATAAGCCCTATACTAACTTTTTTATCTATTATTTGAATTTGATATATAGAAAATTGTTCTACTCCTTGTTTCGCAGCTTCTACCCATTTAGGTATTGGGTTTAAACTTCTTTAGTGTAAGTCTCATTCTTCCCTCATCCCTTTTAACACGCATACACCTTTGAAACATTAGGAATGGTTTTGTCCTCAAAACCAGATATCCTATTTTCCAGCTTTACTTCACCATAATTAACTATTACTGCTCCTTAAATTTTATTTTTTGATTATTTAAAATTGTGAGCTTTGAAGTTTTTCCATCTTTTTTCAACTTTAACACTTGATCTCCTAATAAAAATAAGAAAGAGTCCACCTGTAAATACTTCTAAATAATATATTAATTTTTGGTATTGAACGGTCTTCAGAATTTTAATCCAAATATCAAATGAAATTTTTCGATCATTATTTTTTAAAGCACTAAAAAAAAATTTCATTAAATATTTATAACAATGTTCAATAACTTCAGTATCTCTTAATATGATCCCCCGTTTATAATTTTCCGCCATATTTAGTGATTGGGAGTACACAAAATTCCTTCGAAATTTTTTATTCCTAAATGTTTTCGAATTTAAATGCTGACGATATAAAAACAACAGGTCATTTATTAATATAAAATCTGAATCTGATATTTTAAAAAACAATCTTGAAAAAAGTTCAACCTCTTGTCCTCTTGTAAGGACTTCAGAAAATAATTCATCCTGCTCTAAAAAACTTCTTCTAAATAAAACCGATGGAGTTAAAATACGTTGTTTCCACCTTACATAGTCTTTAAACAATTCCATTTTTTTATTTAATAAAATAGGATCTTTGTTTAATAAAACTGCATTTACATAATACCCTGAACAAATTACCATATTGGATTTATCTGTAAAACTGGAAATTTTCACCTTTAAAAAATCCTCCAACATGATATCATCATCATCAAACCAATTAATATACTCACCTTTGCTCATCTCAAAACCATAATTCCTGCAAGCATTAGCCCCTTTGCGGCAGTTTTTAGGCCGGTAGTGGAATTGAATACGTGAATCTCGGTTACAATAAAACTCCATCAGCTCATCAGTATAATCAGTTGAGCCATCATCCACCACTATACACTCCCAATTCGTATAGTTTTGTGCGAGCACCGAATCTAAGGTTTCTCCAATTAATTGAACCCGATTAAAAGTGGGTATAATGATAGATACAAAGGGCTGCATGAAGGCTGATTTATTCCGCCAATTTAAGATCTTTTGACAGAAAAAGGCATTCGTTTTTAGTAAAAATGCTCCAGCACTTCCAAAAGTTGTTTAATAGTATAAAGCATCAATTATCTTATAGATCTCTATAAATCTTCTCTAGTTGATCTCCCAGAATCTTAGAATGATAATTTTCAACAACAAATTTCCTTCCGGCTTTCCCCATCTTTTCCCGCTTATCAGAATTTTCAAGCAAACCCTCAATCTTATTAGAAAATTGACTAATATTCCCTGACGCTATAACGTAGCCAGTTTCACCGTTGATTAAACCATATTTCATTCCACCTGCATCCGAAACTACCACTGGTAACTCCATTGCTTGCGCCTCTTGAATTACCAAACCTTGTGTTTCTGACCGACCTGATTCATCCACTATCCCCGGCAATACAAAAATATCTGCCTTACTTAATTCTTCTATTATTTCTTCTTGTGTAAGACTTCCCAGAAATGAAACTTTATTCTTTAAATTTAAATTTTCAACTTTTTCAACTAGCTTTTTTTGTATAGGCCCCTCGCCTATAATCACCAATTCAAGATCCTTATAGCCTGTAGAATATAAATTATAAAAAATGCTTATTAAAATTTCAGCTCCTTTTAAAGCTATTAATCTTCCAATAAAAATTAAACGAATGTTTTTAGAAGATTTTAGAAAATGTCCTCTTTTAAAAAAATCTGTGTCTAAACCTACTGGAAGAATCATAGGCTCTTGAAAACAGTCAAACTTCGCTAGTAGATCTGCAGTATATTTAGTGTTACAGGTAATGGCGTCTGAAAACCTAAAAAGATCTTTATAGGTGTTTTGATAAGATGCTATTCGTGCAGGATGAATATCATAACCGTGAAAAGTGGTAACAAGTTTTGTTTTTTTTAAAAATCCGAAATTTTTCATTTCGGCCGCATAAACTCCGTTAGGACCAAAATGTGCATGGATTATGTCTAAATCATGATCCAGAATCCATTTATACCGGGTAAAATAACTTAGATTAAGTGCTTTTTTACCAAACTTGCTGTAATTGAAAATTCTTAGAAATCTGCTAAAATCTATCTGTAGTGATTTCCGTTTAAGAAAACCAAAAAGCTTAAAAAAGCGCTCTATTTTTCCATATTCCGGTATTTTTTGATAATAAACGTGATCTAATAAATTATACTCGGGAATTAAGCGATGCGCGATTGCCTTCTCATTCTTCTGAAAAGCAAAAATTTTCACCTCATGGCCACGCTTTTTTAAATCTATTATTTGATTTACAATAAAGGTCTCAGAAACCGTGGGAAAAGTTGTTACTAAAAATGCGATCCTGAGGTTGGTCATCCTATTATTCTTTATGCTCAGCCCTTAAATGTGTTACCTGATTTTTATTTCTTATGTACTTATCAAAAGCTTTAATAAAAGCTAGAAATTCACAAATTTTTCTTTCTTGCTCTAATACCTGATATGTAACTTCTTCCGGATTTTCATAAAAAACTGGAGGCTAAGTTTAGTAATTCTCTTTAAAAGAAGAAATTTTCCCTTAATAGCTTTTTAAATTTAATCTTAAAATTTATCTTTTTTTTAAACTTAGAGTGTTTTTTATATCTATTTTACGTAAGTTTTCTTTTGAATATATAAAAATCACACATTGATGTTTGATTAGGGTCGTCAGAATTGAATGGGTATTTGTTTTTAATGGTTTGTTTTAGCTCCCAATTATTCATTTGAAATTTATCCACCCAATCGGTAAACTTTCGGCATTTAACATGTGGAGCAATATTTCCTTCATAATTACTGGAATAAATAATTACGTAATTCGTAGATGTGTTAAATAGATCTTCCATATAGATTTCAAAAACACTATCCTCAATAAGATGAAAAAGGACATCTAATGAAAGTACCAACTCTGCTTTTATTTTTTCCCCATTAAAGTCTTTTAGCAAATAAAAACTTTTTGAAGTATCAGTCTTGAATTTGGATTTACATAGCTCAATTGCCGTTTTTGAAACATCTGTACCTATATATTTAGGATAATTTGCCAATGACAATTGATTTCCGTCTCCACATCCAAACTCTATAATACTTTTGATGTTGTTTTTGATTACAAAATCATTAAGCACTTCTGCTTTAAAATCAGCTAATCGACCATAACTTCCAGGACCTGAATCTCTGTTGCTTAAATATCTGTTCTCCCAATATATTTTCGATCCTGCAAATCCATCTGGGGATTTTTTAATTCCAAGTAATTTTTTAAAGGGTTCTTTAAGTTTGGTTTTGATAAGTATTTTTTTTATTAATCTCATATTGTTTTGATTACATAAGTTTCAAAAACGAAAAGGTTCATTTTTACAACCATTCTTTAATGGAACCCCTGTTTTCAATATACTCAACTTGCCTAAATTTTAAATTATAAAACCTCCTGAAAAATTCTTTACTTTTCTCTTTTGCCTCAAAATCTCCTATTATTATGTTTTTAGTTTTTCTGAAAACATCGTTTTTTAATTCTTTTTTAATCTTTTTATTTAATGTATTCACACTGTTTTCTTTCCCAGCCAATTCATCCAAATAAGCTTCACAAACAAAATTAGAAAATGAAATTGCTTTCCTTACTTTAGATACATAATCCAAATTTACCCTTCTTGCCAACATATAATGGAAAAAATGTAGCCTATCATCATACCATATTTTATAACCTAATAATCTTAATGCATAACAATATTCTGTATCCCCACCGGAACTGAGGGAATCCCCTTTTCTACAAGTCAAAAGGGGTTTAAATCCCAACTCTTTTAAATATACCCAATGGCTTTTTCTAATGACCATCCCGGCTCCATATAAACAACCTTTTTTTTTAGTAATATCTCCAGATATATCTGATTGTTTTCCAACGGCAAAATATTTTTTATAACCATCAAACCATTTCGGTTTTTTGCCTTCAAACTTTGCTTCGCACCAACCGCCCAAAGCACCAATTTCGGCATAAGAATTCATAATTTCGAATGCCGTTTGAACATAATGAGGGCTGAGCCAATTATCGTCATCACAAATCAGTAGATATTCATAGCTTGCTTTATTATAACCCAATTCCTGAGCATAAGATTTGCCAGGTATAGGTTGAATATAAGAGCGATATCCTAATTTTTCCGTTCCGTGTAAATTCCACCATTCGTCTGCAAAGGTTTTGGTGCCATCATTCGAGGCATTGTCAACCAACACAATTTCTACAGCACATTGAAACTTCTGGTGTGTCAGGTGCTCCAGGGTTTTGGTCAAAGTGGGTTTTCCGTTATAGGTGCAGATGATTATGGAAACGCCTTTATGCATTATAATACTATTTCTATATTAATAACCCTTTATTATCATTCTTAATGACTTTTTAAACAAAACAAAGGCTTTATAATATTTGCTTTTATAATTTGATTTGGCTATTTTGTTCTTACCTTTTAAATCTTCATAATTTTGAATTAAGTGGTTTATGAAAAAATCAATATTTGCAGCATAAAATTTATTTCTATCTCTTTGCATTACAGCCTTATTTTCAGGTTTACTGCTAAAACCATTTAAGTCATAATCTGCAATTACTAAATCAATATGTCGATAGCTCCCATTCTCAAACAAAACCACTTCATTGTATAAAACCCAATCTGCCAAAACTTCATATTCTTCATTATATCTTTTCCCTTTCTCGAAAATTCTTTTATTATGAAATACAGATTGATGGTTAAGTGTTCTATAAAAAATTGTCATTCCTTCTAAATTTGAAGGCATGACCTTTAATTCTGGTTCGCTATCTGGATATATAATTAAGGAATTTCCATAAATTATATCTTCAAAAGGTTTAAGTAAACTAAAATTCTTTAAAACTTCTTTATTATTAAAACTATCCCCACTATTTAAAAACAAAAGATATTCCCCATTTGCTTTATCAATCCCCTTATTCATCGCATTATAAATCCCTTTATCAGGCTCGCTCACCCAATAGCTTAATTTTTCCTTATGTTGCTCAATATATTCCCTACTCCCATCAGTGGAACCGCCGTCAATAATGATAAACTCAAACTCCTGCCAGGTTTGTTCAAAAACACTTTGCATGGTTTTCTTTAACCCTTCCCTATTATTCAGGTTTACCGTGATGATTGACAATTGTGGCTTCTCCTGCATCTTTATAGATATTTTCTCTTTACACTTTTTCTATTCCTTTTTAATCCTTTGAACTATATATCTCTATTTTAAAAGGAATTCAGCTAATTATGCACCATCTTGTCCTGTGATTCCAGTGATTATTGCTTTTTTCATGATTAGCTGAATACCTTATAAGTTATATTACTTTAATATACTCTCAAACAACTTAATATATGACCCTGCTTGAATCTTTAAATCGTATTTTTCTACTGCCTTTGTCCGTATATTTTTCCTATTAAAGTTATCCATAGTATTTAAAAATGTTTTTAACGATTCAACTAATGCGTTTACACTTATCTCTTTTGCCACAAAACCATTTTCACCATCTCTGATCATTTCGGGTATACCTCCCACAGGAAATCCAATTACAGGTGTACCACACATTAAAGATTCAATAACGGTGTTTGGTAAATTATCCATTAAAGAAGGAATAACAAAAGCGTCTGCTGCATTATAAGCAGCGCTCATTAGCCGCTCATCCTTGATGACTCCTAAATTTATAATATCTAAATCATCACTTATAGTCTCAGAGGTTTTTCCAATTGCACATAAAACCAGGTCTTTTTTGTCAGAAAGTTGTCTAAAGGCTCTTTTTAAATAAATAAACCCTTTACGCTGATTATCTATAGAATCGGCAACAAATAAAATTACTTTTTTATTTTCTGGAATACTCAGTAAGCGTCGGGCAAAAGTTTGATCTAGCGGTTTATAAGTATGGGAGTCCAAACCATAGGGTATGTGATGAACAGGGTATGCATTAAAAAGTTCGCTTTTTTTTGCTTCATCAGCAAGCCATCGAGAGGGAGCAATTATATTCATATTTTTAATTTTACTTAGGGCTTCTTTTTTCAATTCAAGATTCGATTCAGATCTAATTTTTTCATCTTTGGTTACTTCTCTCTTAAGTGGCCGCCCAGTATTGTCAATCCCCAAATATTCCTCTTTATAATGCTCACCGCCAGTAAAAGGATTCATATCATGTAGTGTCCACACTACCGGTTTAGTGTTTTTTTTAAAAAATGATTGAAAATCAAGAAAATCAGCTACCCAATGGAAGTTTATAATATCTGCTTTCCTATACAGTTTTGAGGCAGTAATATCAAAAGAAGAATCTGGAAAGCTATAAAATTCCAATCCCTTTTCCCTGTTTTTTAAAAAGGACAGTTTCTCAGGAATTGGTCTTTTTTTTAATATTCCGTATGATCTTAAAATTTTTATAAACTTGTTTACTATTTTTTGAGATTTGGATACTTTTTTTTGTTGGGGCTTTAGAGTATAAGTGTGCAGTGTTTCCTTTTGTTTTTCTCTTAATAGCACCTTAGAATCAATACCTTCTTGAAATAAACCAGCGTGCAATCTTAAACAAGCATTTGCTGCCCCTCCTTTATCGATAGAATTTACAATGAGTATTTTCATGACTTTTTCGCCTCTATAAAAAGAGAATCTGGTTTTCTAATTTCGCCATCAACAACATCCAATTGATATTTTTCCCAATTATCAATTTGACTTTCAAAAGCAGAACACAGTATAATTTCCTTGAAACCTACTTTCTCTAAAAGTTCTGTAAGAGAGTACCTATCATACATCCATTGATGTATCTCTCCATTCAATCTAAATTTACCAATACGAAGGGCTCTTCTTTGTTCTACGGTTAAAATTTCGTTTTTTGATTTTCTTAATTTATTGGAAATATATTTTTTTATTCTGTTCATAAAACGTTTTAGGAGGGATGTCTTCGGCGCTGTTATATTTATTTGTGTGGAAACTAAATTTTGATTTTTCAAAAAAGCTTGCCTGATTGTTTTGCCTTCTAATCCAATACGACTATAAATATATTTTTCGTTTGGAACTGAGGATTGGAATAAATATTCTTTCATTTCTCCTCCACTTTCATTTCGAACCATTTGATCTAAAAGTTCTAGTTTTATCCATTCGTAATTATATTTTCCTCCTATGTCCCCTAAACTTGCCAATTCAAGATTCCTTAAATATTCTTTAGCTATCGTTTCCAAATCTGGAACAGCAATTCTTATAATTCCGTTAGGTTTTAAAACTCGAAAACATTCTTTCATAAAATTTAATCCATCCATTTTCGAGAAATGTTCTAAAACATGGGAGTGATAAACTACACTCACAGATTCATCATTTAACGGAATACCTTCCAGGAGATTATGAGGTACAACATAGTCACTACTGGAAACAAAGTCAATATTTATCCAATCTTTATGATAGTTCTGACCGCAACCTAAGTTGAGTAATTTCATTGATTGCCCTCTTTATATCCAAATATATTCAATTGAAAATCCATATTATTATAACTTTTCAATCCCATTAAAGGAGAGTTTAAAGAATTATTTCCTGGGATAGACATATAAATTCTAAAATTTGCTTTTGTAAGTATATTGATAATTTCATTTAGTGTTTGAACTTGTCCCACAAAAGAATGGTACTCGACAAAAATTCTTTTCACCTTTCCTAAATCATTCGCGATATCCTTTAAAACTATTGTTTCAGCCCCCTCAATATCCAACTTTAAAAAATCTATCGTCCTATTTAAATACGGTTTCAGTGAAACAACATTTATTGAATTTGTTGCGGTTACAGTTTCATCTAATGTGGAAATAAATCCAGCATCTGCACCTTCAGACTTGAACGAAATGGTTGTTTCTTCATTCCAAAGCCCTTTTTGAACTAATCCAACCCCCTTAAAATTAAAGGACTCTATATTCTTTTTTAAAATATTAAAAATTTCGGCATCTGGTTCAAAAGCTAAAATAGTAGAAGATGGATATAAAAGTTTTAAATAAATTGTCGCAAGACCTATGTTAGCACCCCCATCAATTATATAAGGTTTGATGTTTTCCGATTGGAACTTATATATATGTTGTTCAAAAATCTCTTTTTGCATAAAAAGGAAAGAAGCACTGTCCGGAATAATTAATTCTCCTTTCTTAAACTGCAGTTTTGTTTTAGTGTAACGAGGAATCTTTTTCAATTCCTCAAAAGAATCTTTTTGTAGGTTTTTATCTAACAAGCCTAATTTTCGTTTTATAAATCTTTTAATTTCAGGCGCAATAAATCTTTTCAATTTTATCAAAACATCAGTTATTATTTGAGTCTTAAATAATCATTTATTTCTTGTTTAATATTACAAATAATTAAAATATTCTAATTCTTTATTTGATTCTAATTCAAAAATGTGGATTAAGTTTTCCGGCATCTCCTTTTTATAGGTGCCTATTTTTCCCTTTCTAATAAAATCTTGTTGAGGATCCCAGTTTTTATTGTTCCACCCAAATACCGCTTCCTTTCTTTTCATTTGACCAAAGGAATTACCATGAATTGCCTTGTTAATAACCTCATCTGAACGGTCCAATTGAGCAAATGCAAGCACAGCTTTTATTTGCGTAAAAGGATCCTTTATTAAATCTTCATATTTAACAATTAATGTTTCCGCATTATAAGGGTTATTTATCCATTGTCTAGTATGTTCATGCCACTTTGAAGGGTAAATATCTTTCCCGTAAACTATCATTTCTTCAAGGGTAGTATTTTTACCCATAGCTTTGTTCATCGCATAATATGATGCCATAGCGTCCCTGCCATCTCTCACTAAATGAATAACACGTTTCATATTTTTCTGAGGTAAGTTATGACTCTTAAAAAACATACATTCAGAGAATCGTTTATAATAATACTTACCGTGAATATCAGGAATTAATTCCTGTGTAAGTGTATCTGGTAATAGGGAGGTTTCAATGCCATATTGTACTCCTGCAATTAAATTTTGCATCCAGGTATTTCCTGATTTTGGATAACCTATAATAAATATATCATGATCTTTTGTTTCAATAATTGGAGTAAATTTTTCTTTTGCTAATGTTTCTAGTGAAATCGCACTAGCTTGCTCTTCTAGTCGCAATAATTTTTGTAGAGATTTTTTAATTCTTCTCATTTAAAATCCATTTTATTTTAGGTGAAACTATTCCAGGCCATTTTTCAACAAAATCAGATCCTCCTGCATTTTCACCAACGATATCAACAAAAAGTGTATCAATCGGTTCGATAATTATTTTATGTCCAGGAATCCCTGCATTCAAACTAAAAACATACCTCTTCATATTCAGCAAAAAAGCAGGTATTTCAAGTTGAAGTTCATGAACTCCTTTTTCTACACCGCCTTTTGTCACGAAATGAGAACTTGTCACAAAAACATCTTCACCACTAGTAGTTTTAACTTTAAGATTGAAACGCATTCCAATAATTGATTTAAAAACTTCAAATTTAATATGTACTCTTATACCCTCAGATTGGGAAAAGGTAGTTCTTACTCTTCCTATTTTATCAGTAATAGAGGCTTCTAAAAGCTTTAGTTCTTTATTTCCTAAATTCTCCTTCGTAAAATTCATTCTACCAGAACCTACTTCTGTACTATCCTGATTCAAATAAAAGTCAATTGCGTTTGAGGATTCACCCTCAAAGAATAATTCTCCATTATTTAGAACAATACCCCTGGTACATAAAGATCTCACGCTACCCATATTATGACTTACAAATAGTACCGTTCTACCTTCCCCCATAGAAAGATCCTGCATTTTCCCAATTGCCTTTTTTTGAAATTCGGCATCTCCTACTGCCAGCACCTCATCTACCACCAGGATTTCCGGTTCTAAATGGGCAGCAACGGCAAAGCCCAACCTAACCGTCATCCCGCTGCTATAGCGTTTTACAGGGGTATCTATATACATTTCGCAGCCAGAGAAGGCTATAATCTCCTCAAGTTTAGCTTTTATCTCAGCCCGTTTCATACCTAAAACCGCCCCATTCATAAAAATATTCTCCCGCCCGGTGAGTTCAGGGTGAAAGCCGGTGCCTATCTCCAGCAAACTGGCAATACGCCCTTTAGTTTTTATAGTCCCTGTAGTAGGTGCTGTCACTCGTGAAAGCAGTTTCAGTAAAGTAGATTTTCCAGCCCCGTTTTTACCAATAATGCCAAGTACTTCTCCTTGTTTCACTTCAAAATTAATATCCCTCAAGGCCCACACATAGTCTTCAGTAGCCACAGCGCTACGGTCGTTCACTCCGCCCACCTGCAAATAAGGATCTTCCTTACCACGAATCATGTGCCACCAGCGATTTAGATCATGACTAAGCGTACCGGTTCCTACAGTACCCAGGCGGTATTGTTTGGAAATGTTTTCGGCTTTTAGGATTACACTCATGATTTAGTACGCAGTATTTAAGTAAGCAGTTGACGGTCTAAGATTGACGCCGGAAAAATAAGAAAATTTTATGGTTTTTTTTTGCGGTTGACAGGTTCAGACTCTATAATTTCATTCACCTGGCCTTTACACTTCCGAATTAACCAATTAACGATTCCCGGATTATCGACTATTGTTTAATAAACTAATTTAAACTGTATCGATAAAGTTTTTCTCAGTACCATTAAAAACCACAAGGCCGACCAAAAATAAGACAATAGAAAAAGTCATGGTATAGAAAAAACCACTCCAGGTAAAAATTCCAGTGTCTAGAATCATGTATCTAAAACCTTCAATAATTTGTGCCAAAGGGTTGTATTTTACCAACCATGCCAACTCAGGAATCTTCTCAGACACCTCACTTAAAGGATAAGGCACCGCAGAAATATACATTAACAAAGAGGTGGCAAAACCCACCATAACCGTAAGATCCCTGTATTTAGTAGTAAAAGCCGATATAGTCATCCCTGCCCCCAAACCTAAAAGTGCCATCATCAAAACATAAACTGGAAACAGTAAGAGGTTAGAATTAGGCCGCAAATCATAGCCCTGAAATAGGAAATAAATATAAAAGACAATCAGGATGCTTAATTGAATTCCGAATTTAAACAAGCCAGAAATTACTGTTTTTAGAGGCATGATCACTCGTGGAAAATAGACCTTCCCGAAAATTCCCGCGTTGGCAGTAAAAGTATTAGAAGTTTGAGTGAGGCTTTGATTAAAATAATTCCAGGCGGTGATCCCTGCCAGGTTAAAGAGAAAAGGTGGCACATTTCCCGTGGGAATATTTGCAATGTTATTAAACACCAACGTAAAGATCACAGAGGTAAAAAGCGGCTGAATAAAGTACCATAGCGGCCCAAGGATAGTTTGCTTATATACCGTAACAATATCACGCTTTACAAATAGGATTAGTAAATCCCGGTAATCCCAAATCTCTTTAAAATTTAGGTATATAAATTTGCGTTTAGGACTTATTTCGTAAAGCCAGTCATCTTCCGGTTGTTTCAATGCAAAAATGAATTTAGTGTGTGAAATTAAGAAATTTTTTTAGTGTTAGAAGCTGGTAAAAAATATTCCTTCCAATTTATTTGCAAACGCTATTTCATGCTAAAACAAACTGGATAAGGTTAATCAATTATTTGCTCAGCATTCTACCCTCTGCTTTTATGTGTTCCGGTTTTATGTGGAAAAAGGTCATACCTTAAGTTTTAATCTAGATATTTTGTAATTTTAGTCCCCAAAAAAAATTATTGAAATTAGCAGCACATATAACATTTTTTTATAATCCCTCGAGATTGCAATACCTTAAAAAAGTTATTGAGGCTTTGCTGGAAATTGACTCTAGGATTGATATCTATATCTATACAAATAAAAAAATACTCTTATATAAGAATATCCCTAATATCAACTTAAAAATTTTCACTTATAGAAAATCACTCATATCTAGATTTTCAAAAAAAAGCTTTTTAGATAAGATCGGAATTAAGTGGTTTATTCATCCTTTTTATTTGGCCTGGGAAAACCGGAATTATATTGAAAGAATGGTTGATGACTATGATATTCAAATTTACCTCGAAGATGATATCGAGTTTAAAAAAGAAAACTTTGAATATTGGCTGAAGTTCAATAAAAAAGCTCTGTCTAATAATTATAAGTTAGGATTTTTCAGGCATGAAATAGATAAAAAAAACAGAAGGTTATTAACTGACGTGACCAGGCCACTTACAGAAATTATAGAGCTCGAGGGACAAAAATTTTTATTGAATAGACATAATCCATATTGCGGCTTCTGGATAATGGATAAGAAGGAATTAAAAGCATTCATTAAAAGCCCGGAATGGAAATTGGAATTCGATGCCTACGGTATTAGAGAAAAAGCTGCTATAGGATGGCATGGGAAAAATATGAATAGATATAAAGGAACCATAGTACCCTTACTTGAAGATACTGAAGGTTATATCACGCCACACGAGGCTACAGTTCATCATTTACCTAATAACTATGTTGGTAGGGGCAGCTTTTGCTCAATAGAATTCCCACTACGATATTCTGAAGTTTAATTGAAATCTATTAATAGATTAAAACTTTGTAAGCAATTATTCCACCTTCACAACGGGCCAAAAAGCATCTGTAAATACTCTTAATGAAAAATTGCAAACTGAATGGATAATTTAAAAGAGTAAAAAAAATTAATATTTCAAGTATTTATAAAAAAGATATATTTGAAGTAAAGTTAACCAATCCTTGAAAAAAATATCTATCCTTATTCCGGCTTATAACGAACAGGAAACTATCATTCCTATTTTAAAAACCTTAAAAGATTTAAAACTTAACTTTCACCTGAACAAAGAAATTGTGATTATTGATGATCATTCTGGTGATAAAACAGGTGATTTAATTGAAGAGTTTATTCATAGAAATCCGGAACTACCTATTATTTATTTCAGGCAGGAATTCAATCAGGGAAAGGGAGCAGCACTTCATAAAGCCATTGAGTTAGCTACCGGAGATTATATAATTATCCAGGATGCCGACCTAGAATATGATCCAGAGGAGTATAATTTATTGCTTAAACCTATCATCTCCGGTCGGGCAGATGTGGTTTATGGCTCCCGTTTTATGGGTGGAAATCCGCATCGGGTGCTTTTTTATTGGCATACGATAGGAAACAAATTCCTTACTAATTTGAACAATGCCTTTACCAATCTTAACCTAACCGACATGGAAACCTGTTACAAGCTATTTAAAGCAGATATTCTAAAAAGTTTAAACTTAAAGGAGAAGCGTTTTGGTTTTGAACCGGAAGTAACAGCAAAAATTTGCAGAATTCCCAAGATAAGAATTTATGAAGTTGGAATTTCTTATTATGGAAGAACTTATGCCGAAGGCAAAAAGATAAACTGGAAAGATGGGGTAAAAGCAATCTATTGCGTCTTTAGATACAACTTAATTAAATAATGAAAAATCCTGTGACAGATAAAGTGGGTAAAAACACTCTTGATGTAGTTGGAGAAGCAGATCTTTTTAATAAGTGGATGTTCCAAACCATCTACCCGTTTTCAACTGGTAAAATATTAGAAATAGGAAGTGGCCTGGGGAATATCTCTGAATTTTTCATAAATAATGAAGATGAAATTATGCTCACCGATCTTCGGGAAGAATACTGTTTATCTCTTCAGCATAAATTTGGCTCCAAACAAAATCTACTGGGTATTGATAAACTTAATTTAATTCATCCGGAATTTGAACAAGCCTACAGCAATCACCTGGAAAAGTATGATACCGTTTTTGCTTTGAATGTCATTGAACATATTGAGGATGACGATTTAGCCATAAGCAATTGCAAAAAATTATTAAGAAAAGGTGGTCATTTAATAATTTTAGTTCCGTCTTATCAGAAACTTTATAATAGGTTTGATAAAGAACTGGGGCATTTCAGAAGATATACTATAGAAACCCTTTCAGATCTTTTTGAAAAAAATGGAATAGAAATAATTCATAAGAAATATTTTAATTTTATAGGAGTATTTGGATGGTATATAAGTGGAGGATTGTTAAAAAAAGACACGATCCCATCTAGCCAAATGAGAATCTATAATAAGCTTGTGCCTTTATGGAAAAGAGTAGACAGGCTTCTAAAAAATAGGATAGGTCTTTCTACAATAGTAGTAGGCAGAAAATAAAAAGATTATAAAAATCTCCCTTGAAGAAAAGTCTAATATTAAAAATCGTTTTAGGGTCTATTTTTCTGATCTTACTATTGTATAATTTTAAAATAGCCAATGATTATAAATATGAGGCTGGTGGAGATCCGTGGGATTATATTCATCTGGGCCTAACTCTGGCAAAAACGGGTAATTACGGTCATTTAAATGCATCAAGAGACTCACTGTTGGAAGATTTTAAACTTGGCCAGATAAATACCAAAAATTACTCTTTCACTAATTCCACTGCTTTTAGACCTCCTGTTTGGCCACTAATAATTTCAGGAATATTTCTCATTTTTGGTTATAATCTCACTTATATTATAATTTTTAAGTTCTTACTACACAGTCTTGGATTATACATATTTTATAAGACTCTTAAATTATTAAAACTTCAGGAGGCAGTTATTATTGCGGCAAGTTTTCTATATGGAATAAGCCCCGCCTGGCAGCTTTATTCCCGGGTTTTCCTTTCAGAACCAATTACCCTTTTCTTTATTACTTTATGGCTGTATTTATTAATACGATTTGCAAGAAATAAGTCCGGGTTTTTACCCCAGGCAGTGGTAGGAGGTGTGCTTATTTTATCTCATCCCTATTATATTCTCTTACCGTTTTCTATCTGGATGGTATTGTACCTTAAAAAAGAGGTTAAATTAAAAATATTCATCCTGTCATCGCTTATTTGTGCTTCTATAGTTTCAACCTGGATCATCAGGAATTTGGTGATTCTGGAGACCAATGAGATTGTTCTTACCACTTCCTCTGGGGCGGTTCTGGCAAAAGGCTGGAATCCAAAAGTTTCGGAAGAACATACTAATACACAAGGCGATCTTGCAGATGAGGAGTTGGTGTTGTTGGATTATGAATATGACAGGAGAAAAAATTACGGTGAGGTAGAAAGAATGCAATTATATAAAAACGCGACTATTCATTTTATCAAATCAAATCTAGACTTAATTTTCCCCATCATAAGTCAGAAATTGCTTAGTGCTTTTAACCCCTTTCCTGAAACCGAAAAGCCTGGCATACTCGAAACTGGCAGGTGGCTTTTCCAGTTTTTTGCTTTATTAGCATTGTTATATATACTAATTTTTACCAGAAATAAACTCATATATTCTCTTGCTATTGGCCTGATATTATCTACAGTAGGCATTACCATTCTAACTTATTCCGGGTTTAGATTTAGAATGCCTCAGGTGGGTCTTGAATTACTTTTTATCGCCTTTGTAATAAATGATATGATAAAAAAAATGACTGGATTTACGTCCAGCCAATCTTTAAAATAAATTATTTTCATTAAAAGGTTAGTATTCTCAAACCTCGGGTCAATTCAAAATTGATATATTTGGAAATACCTAACATTAACTTCTGAATTGAAACTAAAAAAAATATTTATCCTCCTTCCCGATGGCGTTGGCCTTAGGAATTTCGCTTTTACCTCTTTTGTGAAAATAGGAGAAGAATTGGGCTGGGAGGTAGTATTCTGGAATCATACCCCTTTTGATCTTACCGGTTTAGATTATAAGGAAATAAAACTAAAAGGAAAACCCAGGTCTCAAACCGATTTGCTTAAAAGAGCAAAAATAGAAGTAGAACTTGATCATTTTAGCCAGAAGTTTAATGATCCGGTTTACCAAAGCTATAAATTTCCTAACTCCCAAAAAGGTTTTAAAGCCATTGTTAAAAATACGATTGTCAGGTCCCTGACTAAAACTCATAAAGGAGAATCTGGTTTACAGAGACTTAGAAAAAAGATGAGACTTTCGGAAAGAAAAGGAGAACTCTATAGGGATTGCAAAGCTGTGCTGGAAAAAGAGCAACCCGACCTAGTATTTTGTACGAATCAACGCCCGGTTAATGCTATCGCTCCTTTGACTGCTGCACAGGACCTGGGTATCTCTACCGCTTCTTTTATTTTTTCCTGGGATAACCTGCCAAAAGCCACAATGGTAGTGGAAACCGATCACTATTTTGTTTGGAGCGATTATATGAAAAAGGAATTACTTACCTACTATCCACATATTTATGAGAAACAGGTTTTTACAAGCGGGAGTCCTCAGTTCGAACCGCATTACGATCTTAGTTTAAGACATAGCCGGGAAGAATTTTTTAAAGAGCATGGGTTGGAGCTTTCTAAAAAATACATATGTTTTAGCGGGGATGATATCACTACTTCCCCACACGACCCACAATACCTTAAAGACCTGGCGGAAGCTGTAAGGCACCTAAATTCCAGAGGACATAAGCTGGGGATTATTTTTAGGCGTTGTCCTGTAGATTTTTCCGATAGATATGATAAAGTATTAGAAAAATATAAAAATCTAATAACCCCAATTACACCAAAGTGGGAAAAGGCCGGCGAACAATGGAACACCATTCTTCCCACCAGGGAAGATCTGAGCTTACAGATCAATACTATTTTTCACTCAGAAGCCGTGGTCAATGTAGGTTCCTCAATGGTCTTCGATTTCGCGATCTTCGATAAGCCCTGTTTATATCTTAATTATGAGGTAACAAAAAAAATCCAGGTTGACTGGAATCCCAAAAAGGTCTATAAATTTGTGCATTTTAGATCGATGCCTATCAGGGAGGAGGTTTACTGGCTGAATTCAAAAGATGAAATCCCGTCTAAATTAGAAGAGGCCTTAAAAGATCCAAACGAGAAAGCACAAAAAGCTCTGGAATGGTTTAATAGAATAAACCAGGAACCGGCCGATAAGGCTTCGGTAAGGATATGGGATTTTGTTAAGGTGGTCGGTAATCAATAAATCAGGATGCTATTTAACTCCATACCCTATTTAATATTTTTACCAGTCGTTTTTATACTATACTGGAAGGTATTCACAAAATCTGCTAAGTTTCAAAATTACCTGCTTTTGGCAGCAAGTTATTTTTTCTATGCCTGGTGGGATTACAGGTTTCTGGGATTAATCATTTTTAGTAGCTTAGTAGATTACACCTTAAGTTTAAAAATCGTTCATAGCACCAGAAAACAAACCCGCAAAGCCTGGTTAGGAATAAGCTTAATTTCCAATTTAGGCTTACTTGCTTATTTTAAATATTTTAATTTTTTTCTGGAAAGTTGGACTGAGGCCTGGTCAAAAATGGGCTTCGAAATGAACTATTCAAGCTGGAGTATCATCCTCCCGGTTGGGATTTCATTTTATACCTTTCAGACTTTAAGTTATACCATCGAAGTTTACAAAGAAAGGATGCAACCTACGAGGAATTTTTTCAACTTCAGCTTGTATGTTGCCTTTTTCCCGCAACTGATTGCAGGCCCAATAGAAAGAGCTCAAAACCTCTTGCCACAATTAAATAAAAAAAGAAATTTTAATTTCTATCAGGCCCGGGAAGGTGTACATTTAATTATTTGGGGACTTTTCAAAAAAGTAGTAATTGCCGATAGTTGTGCGATTTATGTAAATGAAATATTCGATAACCATGAAGACATGAATTCGCTAAGCCTGATTTTAGGAGCAGTCTATTTTGCATTTCAAATCTATGGGGATTTCTCAGGATACAGCGATATGGCAATTGGAACTGCCCGCTTATTTGGAATAAAATTAATGCAAAATTTCAATTATCCTTACTTTTCACGAAACATTGGAGAATTTTGGAGGAGGTGGCATATTTCTCTTTCAACCTGGTTTAGGGACTACTTATATATCCCTTTGGGAGGCTCCAGAAATAATCGCATTCATACTATTAGAAATGTTTTTGTGATATTTCTGGTCAGTGGTTTATGGCATGGTGCAAATTGGGCCTTTATAGTTTGGGGTGGACTACACGCTTTATTTTTTATACCTATATTGCTGGTAAGCAGAAATAGAAAGTATCTGGACACTGCGGGTAAAAATCGATACTTACCAGGTATCAAAGAGACATTTCAAATGCTCTATACTTTTGGAATAGTTAGTATAGGTTGGATTTTTTTTCGTGCTGACTCATTTTCCACTGCAATTAATTACCTCAAGCGAATCATAGCTTTTGAAAATTTTAAATTACAGTATTTATCTATTGAAAGGTATAATATTGAACTTATATTATTAATCTTCTTATTCGTGGTTCTTGAATGGTTTCAAAGAAATGAAGAGCATCCATTTATTGGTCGATTTAAATTTTTGAAGATCATCCTTATCCTATTATTGATATTAAGCCTGGGAGTATTTTCTGATTATCAGGAATTTATTTATTTTCAATTTTAGATGAGAAAATTTCTAAAATATATTGCGCAAATTCTTATTCTAATCACTGTGCTGGCAGTAAGTCTGGATCATATTTATTCATATATATATCAGAACTCGAAACCACGTTTAAAAGTTCAGAAGATTTTACAGTTAAAAAACACACATTACGATGTGGCATTTTTTGGATCTTCTCGTACAGAAAATCATATAGATTGTGAATTGGTAGAAAGAGTCACAGGTAAATCCTGTATCAATTTAGGGATATCAGGTGCTTCAATTACGGATATGTATATCTTAATGGAATTTGCTGAATTAAACAACATAAAATTTGATAAAGCTTTTATGCAAATTGATTACAATTATAATCATACTGGCTTAACAAATTTCTTTAAAGCAGGGATCATCCCATTTATTAATAAATCGGATATTAGAAGTTTAATTCCAAGTCAAGACAGAAAAGACGCATACTTTAAAATTCCTTTTTACCGATACTTAATTTATAATAAAGTTTTAGGAACAAGAGAATTAATAGCTTCTTTAATGAATAGAAAAAATAATCTTGATTTTTCACTAGGTTTTACCCCTAAAATTGGACAGGGAACTGCTGTATCAGGAAGTTTTCCTTCAAAATTAAAGAGAAATAATAATGATTTAGATAAAATGATTAGTTTAAGTGAAAAAAGTGGCACCAAATTACTCTTTTTTACCGCTCCATACTGCGATGAAGTAGAAAACCGTCATATTATCCATTCTCTTGAAAAGCGACTTCCCAATTGGAAAAATTATATTTCAATCTTTGACAATAAAGAAGAAAATTATTTCAATTGTGGTCATTTGAATAAAGAAGGAGCACAAGAATTTACAAAAATCATTACAGAAGACTTGATACTTAATTAATATGCATGTATCCTTCCTTACTCCCGAATACCCCCACCCCCACTCCACCCCTTCCGGCGGTCTTGGCACCAGTATTAAAAACCTGGCCGATCAGTTGGTAAAAAGGGATGTGCGTATCACGGTTTTTGTTTACGGACAGGAAAAAGATCAGGTCTTTCAAAAAAACGGGATAGGCTTTCATTTTATCAAGCAGCTGCATTATAGTTTCTTTGGCTGGTATCGGTACAGGAAATACCTGGAATTCTATATTAATAAGGTAATAAAAGAGCAGAAAATAGATGCTCTCGAAGCCCCGGACTGGACAGGGATAAGTGCTTTTATGAAGCTGAAGTGTCCGCTGGTAATAAGAATGAACGGCAGCGACTCCTATTTTTGTCGGCTGGAGAGTCGGCCGCAGAAAAAGAAAAATTTTTGGTTTGAAAAACTGGCTTTAAAAGATGCAGATCACCTGCTCTCAGTCAGCGAATTTACAGCTAAAAAAACCAAAGAGATTTTTGAACTAAAAAAGGAAATAAAGGTTATCCCTAACTCGGTAGATGTAGAGGTTTTTAAACCAACAGGAGAAAAGGTGCTGCCAGATAGCATTCTTTATTTTGGGAGTGTCATCAGAAAAAAAGGGGTATTGGAGCTGGCGGAAATCTTTAACCTCATCAATAAAGAAAATCCCAGTACCAGCTTGATCATGGCCGGCAGGGATGTACTCGATATAAAAACCGAAAAATCTACCCGTGCCTTGTTTGAAGACATCCTGGATGATGAGAGTCGGGAAAAAGTTACCTGGACGGGGAGTTTGCCCTACGAAGAAATAAAAGCACAAATCTCCAAAGCGGCAGTGATTGTGCTTCCCAGCTTTGCTGAAGCCTTACCTATGACCTGGCTGGAAGCAATGGCAATGGAGAAAGCACTGGTAACCTCCAATGTAGGCTGGGCAAAGGAAGTGATGATTGATGGGGAGACAGGATATACCGTAGATCCTAAAGACCACGCTACTTATGCAAATAAGGTCTTGAAACTTCTTGAGAATAATGAACTTGCAGAAAAGATGGGGAAAGCAGCGAGGAAAAGAGTTGTTGAGAGGTTTTCTACGGAGGTTGTTGTGGAGGAGAATATTGGGTTTTATGAGTCAGTCGTTAGGCGGTAGTATTTTTGCGGTAAAATAGATAATTTTTCACCTTTAGTAATTATGCCTAAGTTAGATTTTAATCGTTTCAGCATTTGACTTTGCTTTATGTTTCTCCATAACTCCCTCGTAACTTCTTCGAAGTTTCTCCGTAAAAAGTCCGTATTTACGGGGGAGAAACGAAGAAACTTAGAAGAAACTACGGTTAAGCTGAAGACATACTCTGTTAAGTTGTAGGCTTTCCTAAGACAGCGCCACTGGTCATTAGGCCAGACCTCGACAGGAATATTAAAGAATAAAGTTCAGTTTATATAAGAACTTTTGTTATTTTTGTCTTACTAATGAGACTAATCAACAAGAAGAAATTAGAGAAGTTCAAAAGAAAGAATAGAGGCAACAAAATCCTTTCTAAAGGAATTATTGATTTAATTGATGCTATTGAATCGAATAACTGGAAGAATGGACTTGAATTAACTGAAACAAGAATTGACGCTGATTGTGTTCATAATGTAGGGTTTTATTTTTTTGATATTACTCGTGCAGACAGAACAATGATATTAATAGAATTTGATGACAATGAAGCAACTGTAATATGGGTAGGGAATCACAACGATTACACTACAGCTTTTAAGAACAACAAAAACACTATTAAAGCCTGGTTAAAATCAAACGATTGGATTGAATAATATGGAAACACAATTTGACATAAAAGAACTCATTAAAAAAGGAGAAATTAAAAATGAATTGGAGGTCGAAAGAGCTTTAATTGCTGATAGAAAACTTAGAATCTTATCAAAAAAAGATCCTTCTTTAAAGCAGCTTAGATCTAAGTTAAGAGATTTAATTGAAAAGTATGAATCAAAAAATTGGTCTCAAGACTTAAAAATTTCTAATAAGAGAATATTAGAAAGTGATGTTGCTGAATCAATTGCTGAGAATGAAAGACAATTCATTCAGAGAAGAAAAGATATAATTCTTGAAAAACTTAAAAAAATAGGTCTTACTCAACAAGATTTTGGAGTTTTACTTGGTCATAAAAATAAATCATACATCTCTGAATTAATGAATGGAGTTAGACCATTTTCATTGAGAGATATAATAGTAATAAATAGATTATTAAAGATTGATTTAACTAAACTTGTTCCTACATTCCTTCCCCAGGATGAAAGAGTAAAAATAAGATCCTCTATTAAAAAAATAGACAACCCTAATTTAAAATTAAGTAAAGAAGATTTTGAGTTAGTTTAAATCCTGCCCGTTGAGTTCGAGCCTGCCCGGCCGACAGGCGGGTGAATTCAAAATGCGGGAGCAATTTTGAATTTGTATCGAGAACAGGTTAAGAGTACGAACTAAAAAAGACTTCTCGATACATTTTTTATTCTGCTACCGCTTCATAAAAAACACTCGAAGTCAACGTGTGTATTTATATAAGAAAGAGTTTACATTAATCAGGGAACAACTTCTAAACTGATTCCTGATACCACTTATAAGTCTGCTTAATCCCTTCTTCCAGTGCTATCCCTGCCTGCCAACCTTTGTTTTTAAGCTTTTCGACATCGAGTAACTTTCGGGGAGTGCCGTCGGGTTTGGAGGCGTCCCAGAGTATTTCTCCGCTGTGGCCGGTAATCTGCTGAATCATAACTGCCAGTTCATCTATTCGAAGGTCTTTTCCGGTTCCCACATTATAGATAGTTTCTTCCAGCTGATGCTCCAGACAAAACAAAACCGCCGAGGCCAGGTCATCTACATGCATAAATTCTCTCATAGGACTTCCCGTTCCCCATAGCTTTACCGGGGCATGGTCCCGACCTTTTGCTTCATGGAATTTCCTCAACATTGCCGGAAGCACATGCGAGGTTTTCAGGTCGAAATTATCTCCCGGGCCATATAAATTTGTCGGCATCAGGCATATAAAATCCTTTTGATATTGTCGGCGCAAAGCCTCGCAGGCTTTAATCCCGGCGATCTTTGCCAGGGAATACCATTGGTTGGTAGGTTCCAGCTCGCCAGACAACAGGTATTCCTCCTTAATGGGTTGAGGAGAATATTTGGGGAAGATACAGGAGCTTCCGAGGAAAATAAACTTTTTTATACCATAGCTGTGGGCCGCATCAATAACATTATTTTGTATTTGCAGATTATGTATAAGGAATTCATACGGAAATTCATTATTGGCCCAAATGCCTCCTACCTTTGCCGCAGCCAGAATCACCACCTCCGGACCTTCCTCTTCAAAAAACCGGTTTACGGCTATCCTGTCCCTGAGGTCAAGTTCCCCTGAGGTTCTCCCTAAAAGATTGGTATATCCTGCCCCTGACAATTTTCTCCAAATAGCCGAACCAGCCATTCCCCTGTGACCTGCTATATATATTTTTTTATTTCTATCCATTTAATCCGTGCAATCCGTTTTAATCCGTTTTAATCCGTGTAATCTATTTTCATTTACTCGTAATAATTTAAAGTGGTAAAGCCTCCCTTTTTCAGGTGTTGTTCCTTCTGCATCAGCATCAGATCGCTTTCCATCATTTCTTTTATCAATTCGGTTAAATCATATTCCGGTTTCCAGCCTAACTTTTTATGAGCTTTTGACGCATCACCTACCAGCAGATCAACTTCGGTTGGCCTGAAGTATCGCGGGTCGATATTCAGAACTTCTTTTCCTTTTTCAAGCTGAAAACGCTCATCCTTACAGGATTTCACCAGGGCCTTTTCCTCTACTCCTTCCCCCCTGAACTCCAGTTCTATTCCCACTTCTGAAAAAGCCATTTTAACCAAATCCCTTACTTTGGTGGTGGTGCCGGTAGCGATTACCCAATCTTCAGCTTCTTCGGCCTGCAGGATCATCCACATCATTCTTACATAGTCTTTTGCATGCCCCCAGTCTCTTTGTGCATCCAGGTTCCCCAGGTAGAATTTATCCTGAATCCCTAAAGCAATCCTTGCCGCTGCCCTGGTAATCTTCCTGCTTACAAAAGTCTCTCCCCTTAAAGGGGATTCATGGTTAAAAAGGATGCCATTACAGGCAAACATGCCATATGCCTCACGGTAATTAACCGTGATCCAGTATGCGTAAAGCTTTGCAACACCGTAGGGACTGCGGGGGTAAAAAGGGGTAGTTTCCGATTGCGGACTTTCCTGAACCTTCCCAAACAATTCAGATGTGGAAGCCTGGTAAACCCTGACCTTTTTCTCCAGTCCCAGTAATCTCACCGCATCGAGAATCCGGAGAGCGCCGAGTCCGTCGGTATTGCCCGTGTATTCCGGAATTTCAAATGAAACCTGTACATGACTCATCGCAGCCAGGTTATAGATCTCGTCGGGCTGGATCTCCTTGATGAGACGGATTAGGTTTGTACTATCGCTCATGTCTCCGTAATGGAGAATAAAATTTCTATTTGTCTCATGAGGATCCTGGTAAAGGTGGTCGATCCTGGAGGTATTGAACTGTGAAGATCTGCGTTTAATTCCATGTACTTCATATCCTTTTTTCAGAAGAAATTCACTTAAATAAGCTCCATCCTGACCGGTTATTCCTGTTATTAATGCTTTTTTCATCCTTTTTCTATTCTCCGGAACCAAACCGGTAAATACCTGCCCAAGATAAAAGAATTTTTATTTCCGGAGTTCTCAGTTTACTCTAAAAGGGTCTTTTGTCTATAGTTTAGGCTTAAGCCTGTTTATTGTTTGGGGTCTGTTGGTTGGTTTGTCAGTTGTCAGTTGTCAGTTGTCAGTTCAAGGTTTTAAGGTTTAAAACATGTAAGATTCAGGAGTCCAGATTTAAGATGGGGTTTTGTAATTAATTTAGGATCCTAGAGGCATATATATGGTAAAGAGTATATACCTAATTTCAGCTAAAAAATAATAAAGCATAGAACAATTTTGTATTTTTGAAAGAAAGCAGTAATAAAATGGATACAATAGCAATAAAGAACCGGATCCAAAAATATATTGAACATGCTGATGAGCGTATGTTGATGATTATTAATGCAATCATAGAAGCTGATGAGAATGAATTGCCACAATCCCATAAAGAAGTTTTAGACAAACGTTTAAAATACCATCAGGAAAATCCAAATGAAGGAAAGAGCTGGGAGGAAATACAGGACACTTTGAAAAAACAATATGAGCTATAAGCTTATTGTAAAACCAATGGCAGAAAAGGACATAACTGAAGCTGTTGATTGGTACCACACCCGTGCTACTCATCTTCCTGAACGGTTTTTAAGGAAATTGACAATGCCATTGAATTACTAAGGCATAATCCTGAACATTTTCAAAAAAGGTATAATGAAGTTAGGCTTCTCTTTACTAAAAATTTTCCTTTTGCAGTTTACTATACCATAGAAAACAATTTGGTTTTTATACACGCTGTACTACATACGAAAAGAGATCCCAAAATAGGATCTGAAAGAACCTGAGTTATTCCCTTATAAAACTACACTTAGGATACAATCCGTACTAACTATTTTTCAAGCGCCACTTTTTAATTTAGAACGATATTGGTTTTTTATAGATAATCAATTGACTGCGGGTTAGGGGTCTGTTTATGATTCGAGGGAGTTTGGTTTCCGTTTTTAAAGCCCACTTTTTAAAATTATTTTTTGGCGCTCCCCATTTAAAAAACCGGCTAAAGCGTTCCAGGGTCCCTACCGGAATGGTTTCGACTTCAGCAAAAAACTTCCTGCCTGCTTTTTCAAAATGCGTTGAACTAAAGCTTCTGTCGGGGTGTGGATCGTTTTTTTTCCATTCAGCAAAGTCGGTTTTATAAAATTTTGATGGCCGGTTTTTAACCGGAATATACCACCGAAGCTCATCGAGTAATCTTGAGTTTACCGCCGGTTCAAAAAACCGGGCTTCCCCATCTTCTTTTAAGAGTCGGGCGGTTTCTTTTAAGAATTGTTCTTCCACCGGTAATTCTAAATGATGCAAAAAAGCTTTTCCCACCACAAAATCGAATTGCTTTGAATCCAGGTTATTTTCTAAAAAATCCCCACTTACAAAGCGAATAGAAAATTCAAATTTATAGGCTTCATTTAAAGCCTCTACGATCTTACCGCTGGAATCTGCTATATCATTGGCATAAACCTCAGCGCCAAGAGCAGCCATTACCGCTGCATTTACACAATCGCCGCAGCCCATTTCTAAAACTTTCTTTCCTTTTATTCTTTCCTTAAATTCTCTTTGATAAAGTGCGAACCAGCTGGTTTCGGTAGTGGTCGCCGAAGCAAGAAAACCGTCAAGATTATTGATCCAATGGAGGATATTCTTTATGTTGTAGTTGGCATAAAGCTTTTCGTAATGAAGTTTATTTTTATCCTGGTTAAGATTTGACGCACCCATAGTTTATATCTGAAGGCTAAAAATATAAAATTGAGATGAAAGTAATAAAATAAATAACCTGCCTCAAAAATTCAGTAGGTCAGTTTGGGTAGCAGGGTTTGATTCTTAGCGAAATAGCACTGTATAGAGAATAGGTTAGGAATACGATTACCACTTCTCGATACAATCCCGATTGCATCGGGACCACTCCTTTAGACTTGCATTAATATATTTATATTAAGCTAAATTAAAAGAAGAGAGCTGAACTTAAGTACCCTAAAGACACTCAGAATTTACAAATTCATACTTCGATTCAGACTTAAGTTCAGATTTTCATCAAAAATCTCTA